>CAXNKG010000014.1:0-61750 GCA_964202965.1 Vicinamibacterales bacterium | reverse complement strand
CTTGGCGTGGATGAGGAAGAAGTGACCCCGGACGCGTCCTTCGTCGACGATCTCGGCGCCGATTCTTTGGACACGGTGGAGCTCGTCATGGCGTTTGAGGAAGAGTTCGGGATCGAGATTCCGGACGAAGACGCCGAGAAGATCACGCGCGTGAAGGAAGCGATCGAGTACATCGACTCGCACGCCAAGGGAAAGAAGTAAGGCAGGCCGATTGCCCAGGCGGGTTGTCATCACCGGCATCGGCCTGGTGTCGTCGCTCGGCATCGGCACCAGCGCCAACTGGACGGCGCTGCTGGCCGGCACGAGCGGCGTCGGGCGGATCACGAAGTTCGATACCACCGGCTACGCGGCACAGATTGCCGCGGAGGTCCGGGGGTTCGACCCGCTGCAGTTTGTCGAGAAGAAGGACGTCAAGAAGATCGACATCTTCATCCAGTACGCCATCGCGGCCGCGCAGTTCGCGATGGACGATTCGAAGCTCGCCGTCACGCCCGAGCGGGCGCCGCGCACCGGCGTCTTCATCGCGTCGGGGATCGGCGGGTTCACGACGATCGAGCGCGAGCACAAGGCGCTGCTCGAGGGCGGGCCGCGCAAGATTTCTCCGTTCTTCATCCCCTCCGCGATCATCAACCTGGCCGCCGGCCAGGTCTCGATCCGCTTCGGCGCGAAGGGTCCCAACTCGGCCACCTGCACGGCCTGCTCGGCGTCGGCGCACGCGATTGGCGATGCCTTCGAGGTCATCCGGCGCGGCGACGCGGACGCGATGATTGCCGGCGGGTCCGAGGCGGCGATCACGCCGATGGGTGTCGGCGGATTCGCGGCGCTGCGCGCGCTGTCCACCCGGAACGACGACCCCGCGAAGGCCAGCCGCCCGTTCGACAAGGATCGCGACGGGTTCATCATCGGCGAGGGCTCCGGCATCGTCGTGCTGGAGGAGCTCGAGCAGGCCACTCAGCGCGGCGCGAAGATTTACGCCGAGCTGGTCGGCTACGGGATGTCCGCCGATGCGTTCCACATCACGGCGCCGTCGGAAGACGGCGAAGGCGCGGTTCGCGTCATGCAGCTGGCGATCGAGAAGGCCGGCGTCAAGCCGGAGGATGTCGACTACATCAACGCCCACGGCACCTCGACGCCCCACAACGATCGCCTCGAGACGCTCGCCATCAAGCGGTGCTTCGGCGATCACGCCTACAAGCTCTCGGTGTCGTCGACCAAGTCGATGACCGGCCACCTCCTGGGCGCCGCCGGCGGCCTGGAGGCGGGGATTTCGGCGCTGGCCATCTACCACCAGACGGTGCCTCCGACGATCAACCTGGACCACCCCGATGAGGGGTGCGACCTCGATTACGTGCCGCACAAGAGCCGCACGCTTCCCATCAAGTACGCGCTGTCGAACTCGTTCGGCTTCGGCGGCACGAACGCGGCCCTGCTGTTCAAACGCTATGAGGCGTAAGGCTTGGGGCTCATGGCTCAGGGCCCGGGTTCAGGGCGTCGAGCCTTGAGCCCAAAGCCCAAAGCCCTCCCATGAAGATCGCCGTCTGCATCAAGCAGGTCCCGGCGCGCGAATGGCAGCCGCGCCTGCGCGACGACAAGGCCTGGATCCGCGAGCAGGATGTCAGCTACGAGATGAACGAGCCTGACGCCTATGCGCTCGAGGAGTCCCTGCGGCTCCGCGAGAAGCATGGCGGCGAGGTGGTGGTCTGTTCGGCCGGTCCGACGCGCGTGCAGCAGGTCCTGCGGGAGGCGCTCGCGCGCGGCGCCGACCGGGCGCTGCACGTCGAGGACGAATCGCTGTCGTCAGCCGATGCCTCTGTGACGGCCGCGGCGATGGCGGCCGCGATGGCGGATGAGAAATTCGATCTCGTACTCACCGGTCTCCAGTCGGACGACCAGGGCCACGGGCAGACGGGCGTCGTCCTTGCCGAGCGGCTTGGCATCCCGCATTCCACGATCATCATGGAAGTGCAGATCGAGGGTGGAGCACTCCGCGTGAAGCGCGAGCTCGAAGGCGGCTGGTTCCAGTGGATTGCGATGCCGCTGCCCGCGCTCCTGACCATCCAGAGCGGCATCAACCAGCTGCGCTACGCTACGCTCAAAGGGATCATGGCAGCGAAGAAGAAGGAGATCCGGAAGGTCGCGCTTCCGGCGGGCCTGCAGGCGGGGCAGCAGATTGTCGCGCTGTCGCTGCCGTCGCGCGCCAAGCAGACGCAGATCATCGGCGGGTCCGCCGCCGAGGCGGCGAAAGAGCTCGTGCGGCGCCTCCGCGAAGAGGCGCGGGCCTTGTGATTCTCGTCATTGCGGAACAGCGGGGCGGCGAGCTCAATCGCGCCACATGGGAGGCGCTCGTCGCGGCCCAGCAGCTGGCGAAGCGCGCCGGCGTGTCGTCCATGACCGTGGCGATTGCCGGAGACGCGGCCGCGGCCGCGCAGGAGCTGGCGGCGGCCGGTGTCGGGGAGGTGCTGACGGTTGCTCATCCCGCGCTCGTGTCGTACGCGCCTGACGGCTACGTCGCCGCACTCGCACAGGTGATCCAGTTACAGTCGCCACGATTCGTCGTGCTCGCGCACACGTATCAGGCCCGCGATTTCGTCCCGGCGCTTGCCACGCGGCTGAACGCCCCGCTCATCACTGATGCCACGGCGATTGCTGGAGCCGCGGATGCCCCGACATTCATGCGACCGATGTTCCAGGGGAAGCTGGCCGCCGAAGTGAAGCCTGTCGGCGGCGGTCCCTGCTTCGTGACGTTTCAGATCGGGGCGTTCCGTGCCGATCAGCTCCAGCGCGGAGGAGGCCCGTCCACCATCACGCCGATTGCGGTGACGATTGACGCATCCGCCATCCGCCAGGCCCCAGAGGAGCCGTTCCAGGAGGCGGCGCGCGCCGTGGACCTGAGTCAGGCGGCGAGGATCGTGGCAGTCGGGCGCGGCATCAAGTCGAAGGAGCAGCTGCCGGTGGCGGAGGCGCTGGCGAAGGCGCTGGGGGCCGAGATTGCGGCGTCGCGGCCGATCTGCGACAGCGGCTGGCTGCCGATGGAGCGGCAGATCGGCAGCTCCGGCCAGACGGTGGCGCCGAAGCTCTACGTCGCGCTCGGGATTTCCGGCGCCATTCAGCACCTCGTCGGCATGAAAGGGTCGCGCACGATCGTCGCGATCAACAAGGACGCCGACGCGCCGATTTTTGAGGTCGCGGACTACGGCATTGTCGGGGATCTCTTTGAGATCGTGCCTGCGATGGTGGCCGAGCTCGAGAAGGCGTGACCCGCGAGACCCTCGAGGTCGATGTCCTGATCGTCGGGGGCGGCCCGGCAGGCCTGTCCGCCGCGATTCGACTCGCGCAGCTTCAGCAGCAGGAGGGCGGTGACCCGCTCTCGATTGCGGTCCTCGAGAAAGCCCGTGACGCCGGCGCGCATATGCTGTCGGGCGCGGTGCTCGACCCCTCCACCCTTCGCGACCTGATCCCCGATTTCGCGGAACGAGGCGCGCCCCTGGCGGCGCCCGTCGAACGTGATCGCGTCTACTTCCTGGCTCAGTCGAGCAGCTACCGGCTGCCCATCATTCCGCCGCCGCTGCGCAACCACGGCAACTACATCATTTCGCTCAACGCGTTCGTCCGCTGGCTGGCCGGGCAGGCGGAAGGACAGGGCATCGACTTTTTCGGCGGGTTTGCCGGCCAGACGGTGCTCACCGACGGCGGGCGGGTGATTGGCGTGCGGACCGGCGACCGCGGCATCGACAAGTACGGCCAGCCGAAGCCGACGTTCGAGCCGGGCGTGGATATCACGGCGAAGGTCACGATCTTCTGCGACGGCGTACGGGGCAACCTCACGAAGGAGCTGCTGCGCACCTTCCAGCTTGCCCGCGGACGGCAGCCGGAGCAGTTTGCCCTCGGCATCAAGGAACTGTGGGACGTCCCGGCGGGACGGCTGGAGCCCGGCACCGTCATCCACTCGCTCGGCTACCCGCTGCGGCAGGACGAATTCGGCGGCGGCTTCATCTACGCCATGCCGGAAGGCCGGGTCTCGCTCGGGTTTGTCGTCGGCCTCGACTACAAGGACCCGCTGCTCGACCCGCATATGGCCTTCAACCGTTTCAAGCAGCATCCGCTCGTCGCCAGGCTCCTCGAGGGAGGGCAGATGGTGCGCTACGGCGCCAAGGCGCTGCCCGAGGGCGGGTGGAACACCGTCCCGCAGCCGTATCTGGACGGCGCGCTGATCGCCGGCGATGCCGGCGGTTTCCTCAATTCGATGCGCCTCAAGGGGATTCACCTCGCGATGCGCACGGGCATGCTGGCGGCGGAAAGCGCGTTCGAGGCGATTCGCGCCGGGGACACGTCGGCCGCCTCGCTCGCGCGATACCAGCGGAAGATCGACGCCAGTCCGGTGCGCGCCGAGCTGTATCCGGTCCGCAACGTCCACCAGGCATTCGGGTACGGACTGCTCGCCGGCCTCGCCTTCGCGGGGCTGGCTGTCCTCACCCGCGGGCGCTGGGTCGAGGACGTGGTACACGGCGAGCCGGGACACGAGCGGATGCAGACGCTCACCGGGTATTACGGCACGCGGCTGACGGCGCTGACCCCGAGCAACCAGACGGCCGTCGATCGGCGGCTCACCTTCGACAAGGTGACCGGTGTCCATTATTCCGGTGCGGCGCACGACGAGGATCAGCCGTCGCACCTGCTCGTGCACACCGACGTCTGCAGCGCGATCTGCGGTCCCGAGTACGGCCACCCGTGCACGCGCTTCTGTCCGGCCAACGTCTATGAGATCGTCCGCGAACCTGCGGGCCCGCGCCTGCAGATCAATGCCTCCAACTGCGTACACTGCAAGACGTGCGACATCATGGATCCGTACGCGGTGATCACCTGGGTGCCGCCCGAGGGCGGCGGGGGCCCTCAATACAACGGAATGTGAATGAATAATGGGGTCGGGGGTCATTTAAGGTGGACACTTCGTCCCGTGCTAGCGAGCGTCCTCTTAAAATGACCCCCGACCCCATTTTGTCTGATTGGAGATCGTCCCCCTTCAAGCGGCTTCAGGCTGCGGCGATCGCGGCCGTGGGCTATCAGGTCATCAACCTGCTCGGACACACGCTGCGCTGGCGCGTGGAGGGATTCCACCACTTCGAGGCCATCCAGGCCGCGGGCCGGCAGCCGGTCATGGCCTTCTGGCACGGGCGGATTCTCTCCGCGACCTACTACTTCCGGCGCCGCGGCATTGTCGTCATCACCAGCGAAAACTTCGACGGCGAATGGATCGCGCGGATCATCGAGCGGTTCGGGTACGGCACGGCGCGCGGATCGACCTCACGCGGCGCGCGGAAGGCGATGCTGCAGCTGGTGCGTGACATGGAAGCGGGGAAGGCGGCTGGCTTCACGCTCGACGGCCCCCGCGGGCCCGCGCGCGTCGCGCAGCCGGGCGCCATCTGGCTGGCGCGCACGACCGGCAACCCCCTGATGCCGTTTCATCTGGAGGCGTCGAGCTCCTGGTCGCTCCGCAGCTGGGACCGCACACAGATCCCGAAGCCGTTCAGCACGGTGGCGCTGGTGGTGGGGGAGCCGATGCACGTCCCGGCGGACGCGTCTGGCGCGGATCTCGAAGAACGGCGCCTCGATCTCGAGCGACGGTTGCACGCGCTCGAACGTCGCGCGCTGGAGCTCGCGAACGGCCCGAACACGCCCTGACGTCCGTCAGAAATCGAGCTTCAGGACAAACTGCAGAACGCGCGGGGCCGTATTCGTGTCTGTGATCTGTCCAAAGCTCGTGCTGTTGATGTCGTCGTCGGCGACGTAGAAGTTGACGGTGTTCAGAAGATTCAGGAAGTCCGCACGGACCCGCAGTCCCATCTGACGCCAGACGTCGACCCGTTTCTGGAGAGACAGGTCGAGGACGAACTGGGACGGACCATCCGCGGACAGGATTTCCAGGCCTCCCACTTCTCCCGCCATCGGATTGAAGAACACCTGTCCGGCGAACCCAGGCACGGCGGTCAGGGTATCTGCGCCCACGGCGCGGCCGGTGGCCGGGTCGATAACGCTGGGATCGATCCAGTAGATGTTGCCGTTCGCCTCGCGAACACCCAGCAGCTTCCTGAGGGCTCCGGCGCTCAGCGTCGTCCGCGCGGTCTGACGGGACGACCGTCCCGTGCGGTTGAAGGTGCCCCTGCGCGCCAGAATAGAGATCGGCGATCCGCTCTGCCAGTGCACGATCGTGCTGGCCTGCCAGCCACCCAGCAGACGATTCATGAGCCCCTCCCGGTTCAGCCATCGCTTGCCCAGGCCAAACGGCAGCTCCACGATCGCGTTGGCGTTAACGACGTGCGTTACGTGGAAGGGCGAGCGTCCCTCGTCGAGGTCGGGCCGCGCGTTGTCGAGGAACGGCTCGAATCTGATCTCCGACGTGCCGTCGGAATTGGATCGCGTGTGCGCGAACGTGTAGTTCGCCTGCGCGATCACGCCGTCCCGCAACGGGCGGCGTAACTCGAGCTGCAGCGCGTTGTAGTTGGTAAAGCCGCCGTTGTGGACGAGGTCGGCGACATAGATGCCAGGATTCGCGAGGAACATCCGGCGCGCCTGCGCGGCGACCGCCGGTCCCGCGCTCGTGGTGTACAGGTCCGCGAGCGCCGCCACCTGCCCCGTCTGAATCAGGGTCCGGACGACGGCGGCGTTCAGAAAGCCGCCACCCAGTGCCGGAATGACGGTGAGCGGCTGGCTGCCGGCAATCGCGGGGTTGAAGGCCGGGTTGAAGGCCCCAGTCGCCCCCAGCGCCAGAAATCCGTTGGCCCTGGCGCGCAGGAAGTCGTCCTGAAACGGGCCGCGTGGGTTGGTCTGGTTCAGGTCGATCCCGCGCCACAGGCCGCGGCCGAACGTCCCGACATACCGTGCTTCGGCCGCCAGTGACCAGGGCAGTGCCCGCGTGATGCCCGCGCTGGCCTGGTGGACGCGCGGCTGCCTGATGTGGGGGTCGATGCCGAATGCGGCCGACGTCAGCGAGACCCCCAACTGGTCCGCGTAGGTGCGCACGTTCGCGAAGGCGGGCGTCGGCAGCGCCGGCACCCCGTTCGCGAGCGTCGTGTAGAGGTTCGTCAGCTCCACACTGGTTTGCAGGCCGGCGTTCCCGCGTGCCGCGTTGGTCGCGACGCCGATCGTTTCCTCGTTCACGAATGTCAGCGAGTAGCCGCCGCGCACGGCCGTGCGCCCATCCTTGAAGGGATCCCACGCCACGCCGATGGTCGGTCCGAGGTTGTCGAGGTCCTTGCCGTAGAACCCGCCGTTCACGAACGTGACGCGTCCGTTGGGATCGAGGAGCACATCGCGCACCGGGCGTCCATCCAGGGCCGGCAGCAGCGCCAGATTGTCGTCCTCCCGCAGCGGACTGTAATACTCCCACTTCAGACCAGCCCGCAGGGTGACGTTCGATTTCCACCGCCAGTTGTCCTGTAGAAACAGGGCGGAGTTATCGAGGCTGTAATTCCGGCTGGTTGGCATACCCCCCACGAAGCCGGACGACCGGTCCCGCACCTGAAATGTCTGGCCGACTGCGCCAATCGTGCCGGACAGGAACGAGAGCCAGGCATTCGCCGATGCGAGATCGGCGGCGCTGATGCCCCCCGCGAACTGTGCGGCCGACAGCTGCACCGCAGGCGGCGCCGCGGCGCTGAACCCGAACGCCACGTCCGGGAACCGTCCACCGAAGCCATACGGGCTGACCCGCACCTGCTGCAGATGTCCGCCAAACTGGAGCTCGTGATTGCCGGCGATCCACGATCCGACGTCGCTGTACTGGAAGGTCCTGGTGTCGCGCCCCTGCGGCTGGAACGACACGACGCGGTCCGTGATCAGGGGCAGCGAAAAAATCGCGGTGCCGTAGGTCTCGGTGCTTTCGAAGGCCGCCGGCGCCAGATTGCCCCCGCCGCGCAGTTCGTTGGTGAATGTCGGCCGGCTCCAGCGCCATGCGCCGACGTACCGCTGGACCGTGGAGTCGGTGAACACGACGGGCCGAGCGTGGATCGCATCGAGGTCCCCTCGGTCGTCCCGCTCACGAAACCACGCATAGTTCATCTCGAAGCGGTGGGCCGGCGTCGGCCCGTAGTCGAGGCGCAGGCCCCCCTGGTTCCGCGACGTCAGCTGGCGCTGGAGGAAGCGGTAGCCGGCGGTATTCAGCCGACGGCCCTCGGCGGAGTTGCCGGCGTCGAAGTTATTCACATTCGATGCGGCCGGCACCTGCGACAGGATGTCGCGCCGGACCGCAGCATCGAGCGGCAATCCCGAGAGCTGCAACACGTTGACCGCCCGGATCTGCCCGTCGGCTCCGATGTAGCGGAAGCTGCCCTGCACCAGGTCATCGTGCGCCGGGATCACGGTGTTCTGCGCCACGTCGCTCCGCTGGCGAAGCCCTTCGTAATACGCGAAGAAGAAGAGCGTGTTGTGCACGACCGGCCCTCCGAGCGTACCGCCGAATTCGTTGCGCCTGAAGTCGGGGGTGGGCAGGCCAGCGCGCTCGTTGAAAAACGAATTCGAGGCGCGGCGATTGGCGCGATTGAATCCGAAGACGTCGCCGCGAAAACGGTTCGTGCCGGACGGCGTGATCATCCGTACCGCCGTCGCGCCGCCAGCGGCGTCCGCGCCCTGTACGGCCGTCACGATCGTCAGTTCCGCAACCGTCTCCGAGGTGGGCCGATTGGGCACGAAGTCGAGCGCGTTCCGCCGGATGTAATTGTCCTGGACGTTGATGCCGTCCAGTGTCACCTGCGTCCAGGTCGGACGCCCCCCGTTGATGGCCGTCGTCGTGCGGTTGAGAATTCCGGGCACGCCCGCCTGGAGCCTGATCAACTCGATCGGATTGCGGCCATCGAGCGGCAGATCGACGATCTGGCGCTCCACGACCGTCTGCGACACTTCCGGCGTTGTGGTCTGGACCGGCGTGCCGCCGGCGCTCACGATGACCGTCTCCGACAGCGGACTCACATCGAGCCGCGCGGTCAGTGACCGCTCTGCGCCCACGTTCACCTCGACCTGCGTGAATTCCGCAGTCGTGAACCCGGCCAGGCCCATCGTGACGGTGTAGCGTCCCGGCTGCACCTGGGGAAACAGGAACGCGCCGGTCTCAGTCGTGTGTGTGGTGTGCGTCTGGCCCGTGAGCTCGCTCTTCAACGTGACGAGGGCGCCCGGGAGCACGCCGCCCGTATTGTCGAAGACGGTCCCGGCGAGCCGGCCGAAGGAGGCCTGGGCCGCGGCCGTCGCGGACCAGGCACCCAGGGTCAGCAACGCCGCGAAAGTGATGGTCCTGAGAATCGGCGTCGTTTTAAGGAACCGCCGTTCCCGATGCGTCGTGATAATGGCCGTGCTCCGTGGACCAGACGCGTGTCGTTCCAGCCGCCCCTTCGCCCGTGAACGACACAATACCCACGGCAATCGCAGCGAGAATTGCCACGCCGACCAGTACCAGCATCACGTTGCCGCTGGCCGCTGAAGCCGCCTTCGCGCCGTGGCACTTCTTGAATTTCCGGCCGCTCCCGCACTCGCACAGGTCGTTGCGTCCAGTTTTGCTCATGATCGCGAACTCTAGCGCAGATTCTCGGTGCGCGTCTATGATCCGGAGTCCGATGGGAGAACCGCAGATGGCACACCTCGCGACCGACCTCGCCGTGACGCTTCCCGAAGATCGTCCGGGCATGCTTTCCAGAGCGGTCACGGCGCTCAGCGTCGCCGGCATCAACCTCGAAGGCCATGCCGAGGTGGGCGGGGTCGTGCACGTCCTGACGACGGACGCCGGGGCAACGCGGCATGCGCTCGAGGCGGCCGGCTTCCGCGTCGTGCGGGAAGAGCAGGTCGCGCTGGTCCCGGTCGAGGATCGGCCGGGATCGGCAGCCGGCATCTTCCGGCGGATCGCGGACGCCAAGGTCAACATCACGTTCAGCTATCTGGCGACGCGCAACCGGCTCGTCATCGCCTCCGATAACCTGGAGGACTTGCTCGCGTGCCTCTGACGATCTTCACCTCCGATCGCTTTGCCGACCACCTGATGCCGCCGGGGCATCCCGAACGGATCGAGCGCGCGGAAGTGATGCAGGTGGTCGCCGCGGAGTTCCGGCGGAGCGGCGGCCGCGTGGAGCAGCCGCGCCCTGCCACCCTGGAGGACCTTGCGCGCGTCCATGATCCGGCCTATGTCGGCACCATCAGGGAGACAGCCGGCCGCGCCGTCGCCCTCGACCCCGACACCTACACGTCGCCGGATACGTACGATGTCGCCCTGCTGGCGGCCGGGGCCGTGATCTCCGGGGTCGATCATGTGCTCGGGGGTGGGCGCGGCGCACGCGCCCTGGCCATGGTGCGGCCGCCCGGACACCACGCCGAGCGCAACCGCGCCATGGGGTTCTGCCTGTTCAACAACATCGCCATTGGCGCCGCGTACGCACGCGCCCGAGGTGTGTCGCGCGTCGCCATCGTCGATTACGACGTGCACCACGGCAACGGGACGCAGTGGGCGTTCTACGACGACCCGTCGGTACTGTTTCTCTCGTCGCATCAGTACCCGTTCTACCCGGGGACGGGGGCGGCGGATGAGACCGGCCGCGGCACCGGCGCGGGATTCACCGTCAACTTTCCCGTCGATGCGGGCGGCACGGACGCCGACTTCGAGCGGCTGTACGACGTGGCCACGTCGGTCATCGAGCGGTTCCGTCCCGAGCTCATCCTGCTGTCGGCCGGCTTCGACGCCCACGAGGACGATCCGCTGGGCGGGATGCGCGTGAGCACCAGCCAGTTCGCCCGGCTCACGTCGAAAATCTGCGCGGCCGCTGACCTCTGCTGCGACGGCCGGGTCGTCGCCGTCACCGAAGGTGGCTACGATCTGAAGGCGCTCGCCGGATCGCTGCGCGCGACCGTCGGCGTGCTCGACGGCTCGGCGTCGCTGCCGCCCGCTCCCACCGGTGATACCAGCCGTGCCGAGTCGTCTCTCGCCGCCGCGCGCCGCCATCTGAGCAAGTACTGGACGATATAAACTGGGCTTTAGGCTCTGGGCTTGAGGCTTTAGGTGCTTCCTTCCTAAAGCCCAGAGCCCAGAGCCCAGAGCCTCATGGATTACCGTCCGCAGGACCTCGACAAGAAGTGGCAGCAGCGATGGGCCGCGGCGCGCGTCTTTGAGACGACGGAAGATCCGTCGAAGCCGAAGTTCTACTGCCTCGAAATGTTCGCGTACCCGTCCGGGCACGCCCACATGGGCCACGTCCGCAACTACAGCATCGGCGACGTCCTCGCGCGTGTGAAGCGGATGCGCGGGTACAACGTGCTCCATCCGTTCGGGTGGGACGCGTTCGGCCTGCCTGCCGAGAACGCCGCCATCAAGAACGGCGTCCATCCCGAAGACTCCACGCGCGGCAACATCGCGCACATGAAGGGGCAGCTCCAGCGGCTCGGCATCAGCTACGCCTGGGAGCGCGAGCTGGCCACCTGCGACGCCGAGTACTACAAGTGGAACCAGTGGCTCTTCATCCGGATGTTCGAGAAGGGGCTGGCCTATCGCCGCCGCTCGTCCGTCAACTGGTGCCCGAGCGACAGCACGGTCCTGGCGAATGAACAGGTTGTCGACGGCAAATGCTGGCGCTGCGCGTCGCCCGTCGAGACGCGCGACCTGGAACAGTGGTGTTTCCGGGTTACCGCCTATGCGGACGAACTCCTCGAGGCGACGAAGGCGCTGACGAAGTGGCCCGACATGGTTCTGACGATGCAGCAGAACTGGATCGGGCGGTCGGAAGGCGCGCGCGTGAAGTTTCCGATCGAGACGGCGCCGGGACTCGGGGATCCGGGGGTCATCGAAGTCTTTACGACGCGCATCGACACGATCTACGGCGCCACGTTCGTGCTGCTTGGCCCGGAGCATCCGCTCGTGGCGGTGTTTGCCGATCGCACATCCGACCCGGCCTCATTCAAGGAGCAGGCGCAGGCGTTCCGGCTGCAGGACCGTGCGGCGCGCGTGAGCGGCGATGTCGAGAAACAGGGATTCGACACGGGCGCCCGCGCCATCAATCCCTTTACGAAGCAGCCGGTCCCCATCTGGGTGGCCAACTTCGTGCTTGGCGAGTACGGCACCGGCGCCGTCATGGCGGTGCCCGCGCACGATCAGCGCGACTTCGAGTTCGCCAGGAAGTTCAATCTGCCGATCCGCGTCGTCGTCACGCCGGACGGCGCGCCGTTCGCCGCTGACGCGCTGACGGAAGCCGCCGCCGCTTACGGGACGCTCGTCGACTCCGGCGAATATTCGGGCCTGCCGTCTGAAGACGCACAGACACGGATGATTGGGGCGGCGAAGGAACGCGGCATCGGCGAGGGGACCGTCCAGTTCCGCCTGAAAGACTGGGGCATCTCGCGCCAGCGGTACTGGGGTACGCCGATCCCGATCGTCTACTGCGAGAAGGACGGCATCGTGCCGGTCCCCGACGATCAGCTGCCGGTGGTGCTGCCGAAGGTGACGCAGTTCACCGGCAAGGGGAGTTCGCCTCTCGCGCAGGTCCATGAATTCGTCAATGTGGCGTGTCCGACCTGCGGAGGCCCGGCCCGCCGCGAGACGGACACGATGGATACGTTCGTCGACTCGTCCTGGTACTTCTACCGGTTCGCCGACCCCCGGAACGCCGCGCAGCCGTTCGATCCGGCGAAGGTGAAGTACTGGCTGCCCGTCGACTTCTACGTCGGCGGCGTCGAGCACGCGATTCTTCACCTGATCTATTCAAGGTTCTTCGCGCGCGTCTTCCGCGACCTGGGCCTGGTCAGTCACGACGAGCCGTTCACGCACCTCCTCACCCAGGGCATGGTGCTCAAGGATGGCGCGGTGATGTCGAAGTCGAAGGGGAATGTCGTCGACCCGGACGCCATGATGGAGAAGTACGGCGCGGATGCCCTGCGGCTGTATGTGATGTTCGTCGCCCCGCCGGAGAAGGAAATCGAGTGGACCGACGCGGGCCTCGAAGGGAGCTGGCGGTTTCTCGCCCGTGTGTGGCGCATTGTCGATCACTGGTGCGAAACCATCAGCGGCGAGGGGATCGGCGGCGCGGCTGACGTCCAGACGCTGAATCCGGCGGAACGGGCGCTGCGCCGCAAGACCCACGAGACGATCAAACGGGTCACCACCGACATCGAAGAGCGGCAGCAGCTCAATACGGCGGTCTCCGCCATGATGGAGCTGGTGAACGAGCTGTACGCATTTTCAGAACAGACGGTCACCGGCGCTCCCACGCGGAGGGTCGACGAGGACGTCGCCCGCGCCGGCGTCGTCGAGCGCCCGGAGGCCATCCGCGTCGTCCGCGAGACCATCGAGGCGCTGGTCCGGATGCTGTCGCCGTTCGCTCCGCACACCTCGGAGGAAATGTGGGAGCGGCTCGGGCATCCCTCGACTCTCACGGGGGCGGCGTGGCCGGAGTTCGACCCGGCCGTCGCGCAGGCGGAGGAAATCGTGGTACCGGTCCAGGTGAACGGCAAGCTGCGCGGCCGCCTGACCGTTCCGGCCGGGACGTCCGAAGAGGACGTGAAGCGGCTCGCCCAGGCGGATGCCGCCGTCGCGCCGCATCTGGCCGGCAAGACGGTAAAAAAAATCGTCGTGCCCAACGGACGGCTCGTCTCGATCGTGGTTGAATAGGGTTCCTAGGGTGCCTGAGGTTCCTAAAGTGCCTGGAGTGCTTCGGTGCGTGTTCGTCCTGCTGGTCGTGGCGACATCGGGCTGCGGCTATGCGCTGGCGGGCCGTGGGTCGTTCCTGCCGGACTACATCCGCATTGTCGGCGTTCCGCAGCTGGCGAATCAGAGCACCTTCTTTCAAGTCGAACAGATCCTGACCGAAAAGATCCGGACCGAGTTCATCGGGCGCGGCCGGTATACCGTCATCGCGAACCCGGAGGGCGCGGACGCGGTCGTCACCGGGACCGTCCGGTCGATCACCGTGCAGCCGGTCGGCTTCACGGAGCAGCAGCTGGCGTCCCGCTATCAGTTCACGCTCACGATGAGCGTGGAATTCACCGATTCGCGCACCAGCAAGGTCCTCTGGTCGAACGCCGCGCTGGTGTTCCGTGAGGAATACGAGCTCGGCATCCGCAGCAACGTCGAAGTGGACGCCGCGACGTTCCTGAGCCAGGAGCGCAGCTCCTTCGACCGCATTTCCGACGACGTCGCGCGCACCGTGGCG
The DNA here is from genome assembly GCA_964202965.1 of Vicinamibacterales bacterium. Taxonomy (GTDB): domain Bacteria; phylum Acidobacteriota; class Vicinamibacteria; order Vicinamibacterales; family UBA2999; genus CAXNKG01. Next base: position 47,582 of record CAXNKG010000014.1, on the reverse strand, counting down.
ACGGCCATTCTGGAAGCGTTCTAGTTGCCCCAGCTCACCCCTGCAGCGCTCCGCAAGCAGATCGCTGCGGAGGCGCTCGATCCCCTCTACATGCTGGTCGGCGATGACGATGCCGAGAAGTCGGCTGTCGCCGGCGAGCTTGCCGACATGGTGGACGAGGGCCTGCGCGCCTTCAATGTGGACCGCCTGTACGGCGGGGACGCGAAAGTGGACGACGTGATTCAGGCGGCGGCGACGCTGCCGATGATGGCGCCAAAGCGCGTGGTGATCGTGCTCGAGGGGGAGAAGCTGCTCGTCCCGAAGCGCGAGTCAAAGGCGGCGGAGGAGGCGCTGGACCGTCTCGAGACGTTCATCAAGGCCCCGCCCCCGCATGCGGCCGTGATCTTTGTGTGTGGTGCGCACGACGCGCGGCGCCGCCTTGTGAAGCTGCTCATCAAGCAGGCGAACGTCGTTGACTGCGGTACCATCGGCGATTCCGCGGATGCTGAGCGGTGGGTGAAGACGCGCGCCGCGAAGATGAATATTCCGCTCGACGCCGGCGCCGTCCGTGCGCTCGTGCATCGTGTCGGGATCGACATCGTGCGATTACGCGGTGGGATTGAGCGGGTCGCGCTCTACGCGCTGGGACAGCCGACGATCACGGCCGACGACGTGAAGCAGGCCGTGGCTGCCGGACCGGACGCTCCGCAGGACTTCGGCATCGCCAACGCCATCCGCCGCAGCGATGCCAGGGCGGCGATGCACGAGCTTCACGCGGCATTGGAAGCGGCGAATATGCCGCTGCAGCAGGCGGCGATCATGCTCCTTGGCCAGATTCGGTACGCGGCCGAGCAGTTGCCGTCCACCCGCGTCTGGGCGGCCATCGACGCCGTGTTCCGAGCAGACCTCGCCTTGAAATCTTCAGGAGGGGATCCGCAGATCCTCCTCGAGAGACTTGTCGTCGAGCTCTGTGCGGGGAGATAGGGTGCCTGGAGTGGCTGGAGTGCCTAAGGGTTCCTGGAGTGCCTAGAGTTCCTAGGGTTCCTAGGGTGCCTGGGTTCCTAATGTGCCAAGTGCTGTCGCACTCCTTGAACTCCTTGAACTCTAGGAACTCTAGGAACTTTAGGAACTTTAGGAACTTTAGGAACTTTAGGAACTTTAGGAACCTTAGGAACCTTAGGAACCTTACGTAACCTTACGTAACCTTACGTAACCTTACGTAACCTTACGCCGTCTTCGTGAGGCGCGAGGAGAGCCGCGATTTGTAGCGCGCCGCCGTATTCCGGTGGATGATGCCCTTGGTCGCCATCTTGTCGACGATCGAGACCGTCTTGCTGAGCGCTGTCTTCGCGCCCGCCACGTCCTTCTTGTCGAGCATCGCGCGGATGGATTTGAGTGCGCTGCGCAGTTTCGACCGCATCTGCCGGTTGTGTTCGCGCCGCTTGACGTTCTGCCGATTGGCCTTGAGTGCCGACTTCGTTCGCTTTGCCATAAACGCCTGATTGTACCTTAGCGCCCGAGGATCTCGTAGGTGCCAGACGCCGGGCGCTCGGTCGTATAGCTCGCCACGGGCCGGCCGTCCACGATTTCGATCGTCTTGTAGATGATCCGCCGTACGGGCCGCGTCGGGGCGGTGGGGACCAGATCCGCCGCGGCGCCCACCTTCTTCACGTAATTCTGCGTCTCGCTGTAGGGCGGCACCTGGCCCCCGTGCCGATCGACCGCGGCAAAGCCGGCGTTGTAGGCCGCCAGCGCGAGCTCTTCACTGCCGTCATACCGGTCGAGCAGCTGCCGCAGATAGAGTGTCCCGCCCCGGATGTTTTCGCCCGGATCGTAGGCGTTGACGACCCCCAGTTCCCGGGCGGTGCCCGGCATCAGCTGCATCAGCCCCATCGCCCCCTTGGGGGAGGTGGCCTTGGGGTCGAAGGCCGATTCCACCTGGATGACCGCGCGGACCAGATCGGCCCGGAGACCGTGTCGTCTGGCGTGCTCCCGTACCAGTGGCTCGAAACGTTCGGCCGCCGCCGGCACCGCCTGCCGCGTCGTGCGCACGGTGGACGCACCGGCCGGCGCGCCGGCAACCGCGTATGTCGTCGTCGGTGCGCCGGGGTCGAGCCGGCGATCGGACAGCACCAGCGTGCCGGTGGCGTCGCGCCAGGCGTAGATCTGCGCGGCGGCCTGGGTGGGCCAGGCGGTCACGGCGGTCGCCACGAGAAACAGGAATCGAATGAGCATTACTGGAAATAGCTGAGCTGTCGGAGTTTACCGTACAGCTCCGTCTCCTGGGGACCCCCGATGTATCGGCGCGGGAGGGCCGGGAGGTTAACTCTCGGGTTAGTATCTCGACGCCCTATGACCCTTTGGCAGAACTGGCTCAGAAAGCCCCGGACCGTGTGGCTCCGCCGCGCGTCGTTCCAGATTCACCTCTGGCTTGGCCTGGCCCTCGGCCTCTGGGTCGTTCTGCTCAGCATCAGCGGAAGCGCCCTGGTGTTCCGGCGGGAGCTCGACCGGGCGTTCCGGCCCGAGGCGCCGCGCGTCGAAGGGCGGGAGTTCATGACCAGGACCCAGCTCATCGCGGCGGCGCAGGCCCTGTACCCCGGCGCCACCATTGAAAAGGTCGGCGATCCCCAGCGCCGGTCCGCCCTCGTACGCGTGGACATCACCCGCAACGGCGAACCGATCGAGCGCGACTTCAACGGATACACGGGGGAAGACATGGGGGAACCATTCCCGTGGTCGGCCCAGATGCTTCTCAAGCTGACCGACCTCCACGACGACCTGCTGATGCTCGAGGGTCGCCGCGGCCGGTGGTGGAACGGCGTGGGCAGCATTTTCCTCATGGCGCTCTGGGTGACCGGGGCGGTGCTCTGGTGGCGCGGGCTCAAAGTGTGGCGCAAGGGCTTCGTGTTCTCCTGGCGGTCGGCCTGGCCGAAACTGAACTTCGACATGCACAGCGCCATGGGGTTCTGGTTCTTCGCGCTCATCGGCATCTGGGCGGTCTCGGGGATCTATTTCGCGTGGCCCGATCCCTTCAACGGCGTGGTGGAGTCGATCTGGGGTCCCCCGGAGAACCGCGACTACGAACTGAGCCCTGGTGACGAGATCCTCCGGTGGATGGTGCGGCTCCACTTCGGCCGCTGGCCGAGCAAGACGCTGCAGGCCGTCTGGGTCGTCATGGGACTGGTGCCGGCGGTTATGCTCATTACCGGCGCGTTCATGTGGTGGCACCGCGTCGTCCGCAGGCGCTCGCTGGTGGATGAGACCAACGGCGCCATGCCGCTGCAGCAGCAGGCGCAGCGCGTAGAATGAGGCCATGATGCGTAGACGAGACTTTCTGAAGACGACGGCGGTTGCGGGTGCGGGAACGCTGGCGGGCGGCGTCTCGCCGTCTGACGCGGCTCCACAGAACCAGGCGCCAGCCATCGTGGCGCGGCGGCCGATCCGCATGATCCTCTCCGGCTATGCCCCGGCGAACAACGGCTTCAGCCTGGCCCTCAAGCGGATTGGCGATCGGCTGACCGCGAAGTTCAAGGGGGGCGTCGACGTCAAATACGTCTACAACATCCTCGACCTCGGCTATCGCGGCGAGGACATCCTGTGGCTCGTCGAGAGCGGCGTCCTGACGCTCGGGTACCAGTCCAGCAGCTACCTGACCGAGCGCGTGCACGATCTGGGGATTGCGGACCTGCCGTTCCTGTTCAAGGACACCGCGACGGCGCGCGACGCCATGGACGGCAGGCTGGGTGCGGTGCTCGCCCAGCGCGTTGAAGCGAACATGGACTTCCGGATTCTCGGCTGGTTCGAGAACGGCTTCCGCCACATTTCGAACCGGCTGCGGCCGGTGCGGACGCCGGCGGACCTGAAGGGCATGACCATCCGCGTGCTGCCGAGCAAGGTGCAGGAGCGGACCTTCCAGCTCCTGGGCGCGACGCCGAAGATCATGGATCTGAGCGAGGTGGTGCCGGCGGTGAAGGCGGGCACCATCGACGCGCAGGAGAACCCCTTCCTGAACACCGTTACCTATGGCGTGCACAACTTCCACAAGTTCCACACCGCGTCGAACCACTTCTACCTGTCGCGGCCGATCTTCCTGCACCGTGCCTCGTTCGATGCGTGGCCGAAGGAGATCCAGGACGAGATGCGGGCGGCAATCAAGGACGCCATCACCTTCCAGCGCGACCTGCATGTGAAGGAAGAGGAAGACTCGATGGTGGCGATCCGGAAGGCGGGGGGAGAGATCCTCGAGCTCACGCCCGAGCAGATGAAGGCGTTCCAGGGCGCCGTGCGGCCGATCTACGGTGAAGCGCGCTCACAGTACTCGAAAGAACTGCTCGCGCTCGCGGGGCTGTAGGCGCAGGGCTCACGGTTCAGGGCTCAAGGCCAGGGCTTTTGGCGCGCCCAGAGCCTTGAGCCTGAAGCCTCGAGCCTATTTCAGTTCCGCCGACAGGTCGTACGACGCGACCGTGTTCTCGTTCATGTGCGGGACGAGCAGCACGTTCGTGCCGGAGACGAACGCGATGTCGGCGGCGCCCGGCTTGAACTGGCGCAGCTCGCGCGCCTCGCCGGCCGCCGTCACCTGATAGATCTTCCCGGCCATGTAGTCGCTGATGATGTAGCCGCCACGGCCGTCGAGCTCGAGGCCGTCAATGTTTGCGAACGGCTTCGGCGTGATGAGCGTCTTCTGCTTCGTGGCCATGTCGAGCGCGAAGAGACGGCCGGGGATCTCGGTCGAGAAGTCCGGCTTCGGGGCGCGGCCCGCCCAGCCACCCACCAGCAGCCGGTTGCCGTCCACGAGGAGGCCGTTCGGCCATTCGAGCTGTTCACCCTCGGCCCACACCGCCGCCTTGCCGTCCTTCACCGCGTAGATCTTGTTGCCGAACGTGTCCGACACGTAGACGGTGCCGTCGGGCCCGACTGCGATGTCGTTGAGGAACATCGCGCCCTCGATCTTGGTTCGCGAGGTGATCGTCGCGCTCGCGATGTCGATCCCGATGACTTCGTCCAGGTCCGCCGTCCAAAGGGTGCCGTTGTGGCTGCGGAGGCCCTTCGGGGCGTTCAGCCCGGTGACCCAGGTGGTCGACATGACGTGCCCATCGCCGCCGAGTTGCGCGATCCGGCCGTTGCCGTCGCGGCCGTCCGGCGCCCCGTCGATCTGTGACGAGAAGATCCAGCCTGACCCCGCGTCGATGTATACGCTTTCCGGGGTCGCGATGCCGTCGGTCACCATCCAGCCGCCCGCGGGTGCTGTCGGCATGTGGGCCGCACTCTCGGCCGGCGCCGCTGTCTCGGCGGGAGGCGCTTCAGTGCCGCCACAGGCGGCCAGGAACGGGACACTGCACAGGGCGAAGGTCTGCAACACACGTGAGTTTGTTCTGCTTGTCATCGTTTCTCCGATAGGATTTTCTCAATAACCGCCCGGCTGGCGGCAAGCATTTCGGCAATTTTGGAGAGGTCTTTGCCCCCCGCTTCGGCGAAGTCGGGTCGTCCGCCTCCGCGGCCGCCGACAATCGGCGCGAGCTCTTTCACGACCTGGCCGGCGGGAAGCTTCGCGGTCAGGTCCGGGGTCACGCCGACAACAACGGTGACCTTGCCGTCGCCGGGCGCGGCCAAGATTACCACGCCGCTCTTAATGCGGTCGCGCTGCTGATCGACGAGCGTCCGAAGTCCGTCCTTGTCGAGCCCGCTGACTTCGCGCGCGACGATCTTGATTCCAGCGACCTCGACGGCGTCGTCCATGGCTGCCGTCGCCTCGCCGCCCATCGCGGCCTTCATGCGCGCCTGCTGGAGCTCGCGGGTGAGCCGCTTGCCCTCGTCCTGCATGGCTGACAGACGTGCCACGAGCCCGTCCGGCTTCGCGTTGAGCGCCTCCGCCAGCTGGGCGATCCGATCGCGGTTCCGCTGGAAGACATGAAGGGACTCGAGGCCCGTGATTGCCTCGATTCGCCGCGTGCCGGCCGCGACGCCGCTTTCCGACACAATCGCACACAAGCCGATATCGCCTGTCGCGCGCACGTGGGTGCCGCCACACAGCTCCACGCTGAACCCCGGTACCGAGACCACACGGACACGATCCCCGTATTTTTCGCCGAACAGGGCCATCGCGCCCGCGGCAATCGCGTCCTGGGTGTTCTTCACGTCTGTCTGCACAGGTGTGTTGCGGACGATCTGCTCGTTGACGATGCGCTCGATCTCGAGCTGCTGGTCGCGGGTGACCGGGCCGAAGTGCGCGAAGTCGAACCGGAGCCGGTCCGGCGCGACGAGCGACCCTGCCTGCTTGACGTGCGGCCCAAGCACCTGGCGCAGGGCTGCGTGCAGCAGGTGCGTCGCCGTGTGATTGCGGCGTGTCGCGTCGCGCAGCGGCTGGTCCACGTCGGCCGTGACGAGGTCCCGGTGCGCCAGGAGTCCGCTCGAAACCCGAACGACGTGGAAGCGGGGGAGCGTCGCCGGTCCCTTGAGGACGTCGACGACGCGCGCCTCGCCTTTCGGGCCGCTCACCGAGCCGGTATCGGAGACCTGGCCGCCCGCCTGCAGGTAAAACGGTGTATCGGACAGCGCCACGAATCCTTCTTCGCCCGTCTTCAGCACGTCAGCCGGCTGGCGCCGCGCGTCGAGCATCTCCACGATCTGCGTCTTGAGGGTGGTGGCCTCGTAGCCCCCGAACGTGTCCGCCATCGTCCCGAGATCGTCACGCGTCCGCCACGCGGGCTGCTCGCCGGCAGTATTCGTCCCGAACTTGCTCTTTGCCCGCGCCTTGTCGCGCTGGCCTTCCATCGCGCGGTCGAAACCGTCGCGGTCGAGCGTCAGCTTCCGCTCCTCGACCATGTCCTCGATGAAGTCGCGTGGCAGTCCGAACGTGTCGTAGAGGCGGAACGCCGCATCGCCCGGAACCGTTCCGCCCGCCGCGGCCGCCTGGTCGAGGACGTCTTCGAGCTTGGGAAGGCCCTCGGCGAGGACGGCGCTGAAGCGTTCTTCTTCTGCCCGTACCACCTGCACGATCGCCTCGCGCCCGGTCTTCAGCTCCGGGTAGGCATCCCCGAAGTCGCGGACCAGCGTCTCGACGAGCGTGTGCAGGAACGGCTGCGCAACCCCAAGGCGCTTTCCGTGCCGCATCGCGCGCCGCATGATCTTCCGCAGCACGTAGCCGCGCCATTCATTGGACGGCACGACGCCATCCGCGATCAGGAAGGTCATGGCCCGCGTGTGGTCGGCGACGACGCGCATCGAGACATCGTTCGGCGACATCGATCCTGTGTGGGTCGTGCCCGCGCGGGCGCCAATCGCGGCCAGCAGCGGCGTGAAGAGATCGGTGTCGTAGTTCGACAGGTGCCCCTGCAGCACGGCAGTGATGCGCTCCAGGCCCATCCCCGTATCGATGGACGGGGCGGGGAGCGGATGCAGTGCGCCGTCCGCCTGCCGGTCGAACTCCATGAACACGTTGTTCCAGATTTCGATGTAGCGATCGCAGCTGCACTCGAGGCCGCGGCACGATCGCCCGCCTGCTTCTTCACCGCACGGAATCTGCGGTCCGCGGTAGTAGTAGATCTCCGAACAGCGGCCGCACGGACCGGTGTCGCCCATCTGCCAGAAGTTGTCGGCGGCACCCAGCTCGCCGATGCGCGTCGTCGGCAGGAACGTCGACCAGAGCTCGTGGGCCTCCGCATCGCGGGGCACGGCCGCGTCGCCCCTGAAGATGGTCGCGAACAGCGCCTCCGGCGGCAGCTTCCATTCCTCGGTCAGCAGCCTCCAGGCAAACGGGATGGCGTCCTTCTTGAAATAGTCGCCGAACGAGAAGTTGCCGAGCATTTCGAAGAAGGTGTGATGCCGCAGGGAGGGGCCGACGTTTTCGAGGTCGTTGTGCTTGCCGCTGACCCGCATGCACTTCTGGGCCGTCGTCGCTCGCGTGTATCCGCGTGTCTCGCGCCCGAGGAAGACGTCCTTGAACTGGTTCATCCCCGCGTTTGTGAAGAGCAGCGTCGGGTCCTCGTGCGGGACGAGCGGCGAACTGGGGACGCCGCGGTGGCCGTTCCGCTCGAAGTACGCGAGAAAGGAGCGGCGGATCTCGTTCGCGATCATGCAGACCTATTGTAGTCAGTCGGTCGCGATCGCTTCCGGATCGCCGAGTGGACTTTGCCGGCATCAAACCCCTGGCGCAGCAGGTACTGCTGCACGCGGCGAAGGGCCGCCGCGGCAGGGGGCGACGTGTCGACGCCGCGAAGCCGGCGGTCGATCGCGTTCTCGAGTGCAGCGTCTTCGTCCACGTCGGCGAACGCCTCCGCGACGGCGGTCCTGGCGATGTCGCGGTCGATGCCGAGCGCCTCGACCTGCCGCAGTACGCGCAGCCGTCCGCGTCGGTTCACGAGCGCCTCGGTGCGCGCGCAGGCGAGGGCGGTCCGGCGATCGTCGAGCGAACGATCGCTCTGGAGCCGCTCGACGGCGGCGTCGATCTCGTCTGGCTGAAACTCTTTGCGGGTGAGCCGCTGACGGACCTGCGCCTCGCTCAGCTCGCGCCGCGCGAGCATCCGCAGGCCGGTGATGTACGCGTCAGCCACAAAGGCGGTTCTCGGGGTTCTCGGGGTGCTCGGGTGCTCGGGTGCTCAGGTTCGGGTTCGGGTTCAGGTTCAGGTTCAAGGATGCATCCGCAAAGGTGCTCAGATCGTTCATGAGTTCGCCTCCGCACCTCGTGTGCTCATGAACCCGCCTGCGAACCCGAGCACCCGAGCACCCCTGAACCCAAGCACCGGAACCTGAGCACCCATGAACCCGAGCACCCTCTAGAAGCCCCGGGTGATCGTCGGACCGGGGCTTCCCGTGGCGGATCGCGCCATTTCATCGCGCGCCGCGTCGGCGGTGCTGCTGATCCCCTGCAGCCGCAGCTTGAACTCGTCGGGGCTCGACGCCCAGCGGAGCGCCTCGTCCTTGTCGACCAGTCCCTGTTCATACAGCGAAAAGATCGACTGATCGAACGTCTGCATTCCGTACTGCGAGGTGCCCTGCGCGATCGCCCCGCGAATCAGCTGCGTCCGTTCGCCGTCCACGATGCACTCGCGGATGAACGGCGTGGCCATCATCACTTCGACGGCCGGCACCCGGCCCTTGCCGTCTGCCTTCGGGATGAGCCGCTGCGAGACGACCGCGCGGAGCACGCTCGCAAGCTGCTGGCGGACCTGCTGCTGCTGGTGCGGCGTGAAGACCGAGACGATGCGGTTGATGGTCTCGGTCGCGTCCACGGTGTGCAGCGTGGAGAACACGAGGTGCCCGGTTTCGGCCGCGTGGAGCGCGGTCTCGATCGTCTCGAAGTCCCGCATTTCGCCGACGAGGATGACGTCCGGATCCTGCCGCAGCGCGCTGCGAAGCGCCTGGGCAAACGACGTCGTATCGGTGCCCACCTCGCGCTGGCAGATGATCGACCGCTTGTCGCGGTGGAGGTACTCGATCGGATCCTCGATCGTCATCACGTTGACCGTGCGATTCGTGTTGATCTCGTCGATGATCGAGGCGAGCGTGGTGCTCTTGCCGGATCCGGTGGTGCCGGTGACGAGCACCAGTCCGCGTTCTTCGGTGGCGATCTTCTTGAGCACCGGTGGCAGGAACAGCTCCTGGATGCTCTGGACGCGTACGGGAATGACGCGGAGCGTTATGCCGATCGTGCCGCGCTGCTGGAACGCGTTGCAGCGGAAGCGCCCCAGGCCGGCCACGCTGTAGGCGAGGTCGACCTCGTGGCTGTCCTTGAACCGCTCGCGGAGCCCCGTCGGCAGGATGGCAGCGAGAACAGCCATCATGTCGTCGTGGTCCAGCCGCTTGTCCTGCGAGATGGGCGTCAGCTCCCCACGCACGCGCATCATGGGGTAGCTGCCGGCCTTCAGGTGCAGGTCGGACGCGTTCCGCTCGACGGCGATTTTCAGCAGGTCGTTGACGTGCATGATCTGACTGCCTACTGCCTACTGCCTGCCGCCGCCTTCACATACTGCAGCCAGCCATGCGTGTCCGGCGACTCGCCCCTGACGATCTGGAAGAACCGCTGCTGGATCTTCTCGGTGACCGGCCCCCGGCGGCCCTGGCCGATCGGGATCCGATCCACGGAGCGGATTGGCGTCACTTCGACGGCGGTGCCCACGAAGAAGACCTCATCGGCGATATACAGCGCCTCGCGCGGCAGCACCTGCTCGCGCACCTCGAACCCCAGATCGTTCGCCACCGTAATCACCGAATCCCGCGTGATGCCCCAGAGCACGGACGACCCGATGGGCGGCGTGTAGACGATCCCCTCGCGGACGACGAAGACGTTCTGGCCGCTGCCTTCGCTGATGTTGCCGCTGGTGTCGAGGGCGATGCCTTCGGCATAGCCGTCGGTCACTGCCTCCATCTTGATCAGCTGCGCGTTGGCGTAGTTCGCCACGCTCTTGGCCATCGCGGGCGTCGTGTTCGGCGCGTTGCGCGCCCAGGTGCTGACCTTCACGTCGAGCCCTTCCTCGATGGCTTCCTTCGTGAAGTAGGTGCCCCACTCCCAGACCATGATGGCGACGTCGATCGGGCAGCCCCCGGCATGGACGCCCAGCGACTCGTAGCCGCGGTAGATCAGCGGGCGGATGTAGCACGCCCGGAAGCCGTTGACTTGGATCGTCTCCAGAACCGCGTCGGTCAGCTGCGCCTGTGTGAACGGCACCTCCATCCGGTAGATCTTGGCGGACTCCATGAGCCGCCGCATGTGCGGATCGAGACGGAAGCACGCGGGGCCGCGTGGCGTGTCGTAGCAGCGCGCCCCTTCGAAGACGCCGCTGCCGTAATGGATGACATGCGACGCCACGTGGATCCTGGCGTCCTGCCAGTCCACGAACGTGCCGTTCATCCAGATCTTGCCTGTGCCGGGAAAAGCCATGGCGAACTCCTGTCGTTCCCCTAGATCCTACCGGATAGGGTGCCTGAAGTTCCTGGAGTTCCTGGGGTTCCTGGGGTGCCTAGGTGTTTCTGGAGTTCCTGGAGTTCCTAGAGTTCCTAAAGTTCCGGGAGTACGGGGTTCTATTCGCGAACCCCAGGAACCCCACGAACCCTAGGAACTTTAGGCACTCCAGGAACTTCAGGCACCCCAGGCGCCCCAGGAGCCCTACTGGTTCTCGCTACAGAAAGGGCAGCGGTCGGCGCGGGCGTGGAGCGGCTTCCGGCAGTGCCAGCAGAAACGGGGCTGGGGCGTCTCCCGGGCCTTCAGGCGGGACTGGATGTCTGCGACATTCTCTTCATTTCTCGGCGTTGCACGCGGGGGCGGTGTCACCGTGGCGGCAGACGACCTGCCAGCGGCGGCGTGCCGCGGCGCCGCCTTGCGGGCCGTGGTCCCGCGGGCCGCCAGCACGTCCTGCAGCAGGTCTCCCGCGCGCTGATACCGCTTCGCCGGATCCGCCTGGAGCGCCTTGAGGACGATGTTGCTGATGCCGGTCGGGATGCTCCGGTTCTTCGTCCGGGGCGACTGCACCAGCTCTCCCCGCATCAGCCGGTCGAGGTCGGCGGGTGCCGGCGTCTGGTACGGCAGGTCGCCGGTCATCATCTGGTACATCGTGACGCCGATGGAGTAGACGTCGCTCGCGAAGGTGGCCTTGCCGTGGAACTGCTCCGGCGCCATATAGGGCGGGCTGCCGATGACCGTCGTGCCGTGCGCGGCGATCTCCAGGATGCGCGACGTGCCGAAGTCGGTCACCTTGAGCATGCCGGTGTCGGAGACGAGCATATTGCCGGGACGCAGGTCGCGGTGCAGGACCCCGGCGCGATGCGCGTGATCGACGGCGTTGCACATCTGGCAGGTGAAGTCGAGGGTGCGGGTCAGGTCGAGCGCGCCTTCGCGGATGATGATCGACTCGAGCGTCTCGCCGGTGACGTACTCCATGACGATGAAGAACGTGTCGTCCTGTTTTTCGGCGGTGAGCACCGTCACGATGTTCGGATGGCTCATCGACGCGAGCAGCCGCGGCTCCTTCAGCATCTCGCTGAAGTCGACGTTCTGCTTGTGCGGAACCTTGAGGGCGACCTTCTTGTCGATCCAGGTGTCCTGCGCGAGGTACACGGCGCCGAAGCCGCCGCTGCCGAGGGGAGACAGGATGCGGTACTTGCCGATGACCTGATCGCGGAAGAACACGCAGACGGATTATACGCGTCTAAAACTCTTTCCAGTGCGCGAAGAGTGCGGCGAGCGCGACGATCGCCATGGCGTCGGCGCGAATGGTGCGTCCGCCGAGCGTCACCAGTCGGCAGGCCGCGGCGCCGCGGTCGAGCTCCTCCGGGTCCCATCCGCCTTCAGGTCCGATCACGATCGTCGTTTCCCGCGGCGGCGGGTCGGTCATGTCGCCGAGCGTCAACGTGCCGCTGGCCGCGGCGGGTTCGACGAGCATGAGGCCGGGGCCTGGCAGTTCCAGGTGACCCAGAGCCGCCATGAGGTCTGGAAAGGTGCGCGGCTCGAAAATGGCGGGAACCGTGGCGCGGCCTGACTGCTTCGCCGCGGCAATCGCGACCCGTTCCCAGCGCTCGATGCGTCCGCGTCGCGACACCGTGGCCAGCGTCACCTCGGACCGCGCCGTGACCATCGGCTGGATGGCGGCGGCGCCCATCATCACCGCATCCCGCACCACATCGTCCATCTTGTCGCTCTTGAGGACCGCCTGTGCGAGGGTAACCGCCACCCCCGCTTCCGGTGCCGGCGCACGGGCGGGTCCCACCGTCACGGTGGCCCGGCCCTTCGCGACCGATGCGACCACCGCATCGAATTCCAGTCCGCGTCCGTTGAAGATGCGCACCGGCGCGCCGGTCTTCAGGCGCAGGACCCGCGCCAGGTGCTGCGCCTCGTCGCCCGGCAAGCTGGTGATGTCGCCCGGCTGGGCAGCGTGGGGAGCGAAAAATCGGGAGACCACGCCGCCGATTATGTGGGATTCGGTCCGTGGCGGTATAGGATCCGGGGCGATTGTCAGGCGCACGGACGATCACCGTTCGCCGGGCGTCAGCCGGCGATCTCGCGACCGTTCGCGCCATTCTGGTCGAGGCGGACGAGTGGGCGGCGCAGTTCGGCATCCCGATGTGGGTGGACGACGAGCTGTCGGCGGGCCGCATTGGCGCGGACATCGCGAGCGGCATGATGTTCCTCGCGGAAATCGAGGGGGTGGCGATCGGAACGGTCAGGTTCCAGCTGTCCGACGCCGAGTTCTGGCCGGACGTGCCGCCGGATGAGAGCGCCTACATCCATCGGCTCGCGGTCCGGCGGCGGTGGGCGGGGCAGGGCGTCTCGACGGCGCTGATGTCGTGGGCGGCCGCGCGGACGAGAGCCGTGGGGCGGACCCGGTTGCGCCTCGACTGCGACGACGGCCGCACGCGGCTGCGCGCGATGTATGAGCGCTTTGGATTCCGGTATCACAGCGACCGGCAGGTCGGTCCGTACTACGTGGCACGTTACGAGATGGAGGTCTGATGCGGAGCATGCTGCTGATGGTTGCGGGCGTTGCGGCGATAACGTCGGGCGCACACGCGCAGGGTGTCGTGATGCAGCGGAGCCTGTCCCTCGGGATGGCGCAGGCGATTGCCGAGGCGACGCTCGCGGAGTGCAAGGCGAAGGGCTACAACACCGCCGCGGCGGTCGTCGATCGGGCGGGCGACGTTCTCGTGCTGCTGCGGAACGAACAGGCGACGTCGCAGATGCTGGAGATGGCGCGTCGCAAGGCCTACACGGCGCGGATGTTCCGTGTCCCCACGAAAGAATTCCAGGAGCGCACGCTCAGCGATCCCGCCCGCGCCGCGCAGCGCGACCTGCACGACATCCTGGCGCTCAGCGGCGGTATTCCGATTCAGGTCGGCACCGACACCATCGGCGCGGTCGGCAGCGCCGGATCGACGCTCGACATCGACGACAGCTGCGCGAGGGCGGGCGTCGCGAAAGTGGCGGAGCTCTTGAAGTAGGCGGTAACCCGTTTCCTCCAAAGGGGGATTAGATGGACGCTAAGCGATTTGCGACTGGGACTATCGTCGGCGGGATCGTGCTGTTCTTCACCGGATACCTCATCTTTGAATTGGCCTTCGGGAGTTTCTATGCGACGAACGTCGGATCGGCGTCAGGCGTCGTGCGGGAGCCGTTCCTGCAGTGGGCGATTGCGGTGGCGAGTCTCGCATACGCCGCGCTGATTGTCGTCGCGCTCGGGAACCAGGCAGGGTCGCTGACGATCGGCCGCGGTGCGCTGATCGGCGGAATCGTCGGGTGTCTCGTGTGGGTGACGGCGGACTTCGTGATTTACGGGACGACGAACGTCGCCAACCTGACGAGGACGATGGTCGATCCTGTTCTCGAGTTCGTGCACGGCGGCCTCGCCGGCGCCGCCATTGCGGCCGTGCTGCCGCGCACAGCGCATCAGTAAACGACGGCCCGCGCGAGCGTGTAGCGGAATTACGGAGGCGTGTAAGACGGACTTCGTGGGGCGAGCCTTGCCAGGCTCGCCTCGCGAACCCAGCAACGACCGGCCTGAGCATCCAGCCGGCTGGCGGAAGACGCGCGGAGAATCGCTTCGCTCGACTTCACCCCTGACGCTCCTCGGCATGCCGCGCAGGTCGGCGGCTCGCCGACACGCCTGCCCGGCCGCCCCACGGAGCGACGGGCTGTTACGATTCCGCGTGTCTCTCAGGGGTACGTGATGACATTCAGTGACATTGAGGTTTCGACCGATCCCAGTCGCTTGGACATTGATCTCGTCCATCGGCATTTGAGCAGTTCGTACTGGGCCACCGGACGCCCCCGTGCCGTCGTCGAGGCCTCTATTAAGAACTCCCTCAACTTCGGCGCGTACCAGCAAGGCCTTCAGGTGGGATTTGGACGCGTGATCACGGATTGCACGACGTTCGCATATCTCGCGGACATCATCGTGTTTCCGGAATTCCAGGGTCGCGGCGTCGGCAAGGCGATCGTGCAGGCGATGGTGGAGCACCCGCAGCTGCAGGGCATCCGCCTCATGATGCTGCGGACGCGCGACGCGCACGGTCTCTACGAGAAGTTCGGCTTCGGCGTGATTCCGCAGCCCGACGAAATGATGGCGCGATATTCCTAGCGCTTGATCAGCGCGAGGA
Organism: Vicinamibacterales bacterium; assembly: GCA_964202965.1. GTDB lineage: Bacteria > Acidobacteriota > Vicinamibacteria > Vicinamibacterales > UBA2999 > CAXNKG01. The sequence continues at coordinate 32,522 of CAXNKG010000014.1, read as the reverse complement.
GCGGCTCGACTTCTTTCGGGAGGCCGGTGCTGAGGATCTCCGCACCGGTCGGCGTCACCAGGATCGTGTCCTCGACGCGGATATGCAGCTGCTGGTCGGGGATGTCGATGATCGGCTCGATCGCCATCACCATGCCGGCTTCGAAGGGGAGATTCCAGTTGCCCACATCGTGGACCGACAGGCCCACGTAATGGCCGACGTAGGCGTAGCGCGGATCGAAGCCGTTCTTCCGGAAGATGTCCTCAGCAATGCGCCGCACCGTGTCACGGGTCACACCAGGACGAATCGCCGCAATGATCGCCTTCTGCGCCTCGAGGGTCGTCTGATAGGCCTTGAGCTGCGCGTCGGTGAAGCGGCCTGAGACCGGCCACGTCCGCGTAATGTCGACGGTCAGGTAGTCGAGGGACCCCGCGTAATCCATCACCACGAGCTCGCCCGCGTTGAGCCGGCGGCCGTTGTCCTCGTAATGCCACCGGTTCCCCATCGGTCCGGACCCGACAATGGCGGGGTAGGCCGCGCCCTGCATCCCGTGCTTGAGCAGCCAGTGGGTCGCTTCGGCCTCGAGTTCGTATTCGAACGTGCCTGGCGCCGTCGCCTGGATCGCGCGCTGCAGCGCCTCCGCGCTGATGCGGCCGTTGTAGCGGAGGATCTCGATTTCGCGCGGCGTCTTGATGAGCCGAAGCCGATCGAGATGGGGGACGAGGTCCTGCACTGTGTAATAGGGAAACTTCTCCCGCAGCGCGGCCACGCGCAGCGCGTCTTCGGTCGGATGCTGCGCAAAGGGATTGGTGAGACGGCGGGCGGTGTTGATCGCCTCGTCCGTGCGGCCGTTGTTGACCGTGTCGCGTTCCGACAGGCGCGTCCAGACCGCGTCGGCGCCCGCAACGCCCCGGCGTCGCGCCAGGAACTCCGGCAGCGCGGTGAGCGGCTGTATCGACGCGAACCCGTACTTCGCGGCCGCGTCGGGCTCTTCCAGCCAGTTGGGGCCCTCGTACCGGATCTGGCCTGGCGTCATCTTCGGCATGAACAGGTGCGCGTCGCGCGTGCCCGCATCCATGACGAGCACGGCGTTCAGCGACTCGTTGCCGGTGAGGTAGAAGAAGTCGTTGTCCTGGCGGAAACGGAGGCCCGGCGCGGGCGCGGTCTCTCCGAACAGGACGAGCGTGCCGCGCTGGAGCAGTCCGGCGAGACGCTGGCGGCGGGCGGCAAACTCCTCCGGCGCATAGCCCATGCGCTCGGCGGCCGGTGCGGCCGGCCAGAGGAGAAGGGTGAGAAGAACCGCGAGCGACAGCCGCGTCAGCGCTGCAGCGTAACGCAAACCCATTCGTCCTGCTCCGTGCGAGTGGTGACGGTCAGTTCAGGATAGGCGGACAGCACGTCGGATTCTTCGTCGCGCGTGAAGCCGCTGAGCACCATGCGCGCGCCGGCCCCCGCCAGGTCTTTCAGCCGCGCCGCCGCGTCGCGCAGCAGTGTGCCGGTCAGGTTGGCCAGCACGACGTCGAACGGCTCGATCGCAATCGAGCGGACATCCACGAGCCGCAGCGAGACGTCCGCGCCTCGATTCAGGGTGAGGTTTTCCTGCGCGGCACGGAAGGCGTTGGGATCGTCGTCGATGCCCAGCACGTGCGCCGCGCCGAGCCGGCTCGCGGCAATCGCCAGCAGGCCGGAGCCGGTGCCGACGTCGACGACACGGCACCCCTGCAGATCGATCTGCTGCAGAGCGGTCAGGCACAGATTCGTCGTGGCGTGGTGGCCGGTGCCGAAGCCGGTGGACGGCTTGATGACGACGACGAGCGGCCGGCGCAGACCCGCCGCGCCCCCCGCCTCGCCAGACAGCAGGGGGAGCTTTCCCGTGTGCGGCACGTCCCACGGCGGCGCCACGATCGTGTTGCCTATCTGCACGGCTTTCAGCGCCGCCTGTGATTTTTCCACCCAGTCCTCGTCAGGTACGTCGACCGATCGCATGACCAGTTCGGGGAACTGCAGGCCGAGCGCCTGTGCCGCGGCCTTGCGGTCCCCGTCGTTGTGAAAGAAGACCCGCCATGTGCCGGGGCGCGACGACTCGTCGACCGCGGCTATCTTGTAGTCCATCAGGGCCGCCTCGAACAACCCGGCGGTCTGTGGTGCGCTGATGTCCAGAGCAGGCCAGCTTCTCATTGCCTTCAGCCGAAGATGTCCTTCACCCGGTCGAAGAGGCCCTTGTCCTCCTGGTCGGCCCGCGGCGTCGGCTCGAACTGTTCCGCCGGCAGCGACGCCGCCAGCTGCTGCAGCAGCTTCTTCTGATCTTTCGTCAGCCTGGCCGGGGTGACGACCTTGATCGTCACCAGCAGGTCCCCGCGTCCACGTCCGCTCACGTCAGGCATGCCCTTGCCCCGCACGCGGAACGTGCTGCCGCTTTCGGTGCCTTCGGGCACCTTGAACGGCTCGGTGCCGTCGAGCGTCGGGATCGCGATCTCGCCACCGAGCGCCACGGTGGGGAAGTTCACCGGAATTTCGCAGTAGAGGTCGTTGCCGTCCCGCTGGAAGAACCCATGTTCCTGCACGTGAATGACGACGTACAAGTCGCCGGCCGGGCCGCCTGAGGGACCGGCTTCGCCTTCGCCGGTCAGACGAAGCCGCTGTCCGGTCGCGATGCCGGCCGGCACGCGGACGGTCAGCTTGCGCTCTTTCTCCACGCGGCCGGCGCCGCGGCATGTGGCGCAGGGCGTCGAGATGACCGAGCCGGTGCCGCGGCAGTAGCCGCAGGTGCGCGCCAGCATGAACGGCCCCTGCTGAATGCGAATCTGCCCGCGCCCCTGGCACTGTGGGCATGTCGTCGGCTTGGAGCCCTCGGCCGCGCCGGTGCCCTTGCAGGTCTCGCAGGCTTCCTGCCGTGGAATCTGCACCGACGTTTCGGTGCCGGCGGCGGCCTCCTCGAACGTGATCTCCAGGTCGTACCGCAGGTCGGCGCCCCGCTGCGGACCGCGCCGGCGCGCGCCGCCGAACATGTCGCCGAAGCCGAACATGTCACCAAGGCCGCCGAGGATGTCCTCGAACCCGTTGAAGACGGTCGGGTCGAAGCCGCCCGCGGCCGCGCCACCGAGGCCGGCGTGCCCGAAGCGGTCGTACATGCGCCGCTTGTCGGCGTCGGCGAGGACGGCGTACGCTTCCGCCGCTTCCTTGAATTTCTCCTCGGCCTCTTTCTTGCCCGGATTTCGGTCGGGATGATGCTGGAAGGCCAGCTTGCGGTACGCGCTCTTGATGTCCGCCTCGGCTGCGCCGCGCGCCACGCCGAGCACCTCGTAGTAATCGCGCTTGCTCACGCCTTCGCCACCTTGACCATCGCCGGCCGCAGCAGCCGATCGCCGAGCGTGTAGCCCCGGCGGAACTCCTCCATCACGTCGCCTTCCGGGTGGGTGCTGCTGACCTCGTGGGCCACGGCCTGGTGAATGTTGGGATCGAACGCGGTGCCGACGCTCTCGAGGGGCGTGACGCCGCGTTTCCGGAGCAGCTCGGCCATCTGCTGATGAATCAGCTCGACGCCCTTCCGGTAGACGTCGGGGTGGCTCCCGGCCGGCGCCTCCAGCGCGCGCTCGAGGTTGTCGATAATCGGGAGGATGTCCTCGACGGCGCCGGCGACGGCGGCGTCCGCCTGGTCGCGTCGATCGCGGTCCACGCGCTTGCGGTAGTTCTCGAACTCCGCCGCCAGCCGCAGGAGCCGGTCCTGGAGCGCGGCCTTTTCCTGCAGCAGCGTGGCGATGGGGTCTGAAGCGGCATCGGGAGCCGTGGCAGACCGGTCGACCGGCTGCGGATCCTGATCGTCGGCCACGGCTTCGCCGGCGCCGCGCGTCATCTCGTCCTCATCGAAGGGATTCGCCATCGTCTCGTCAGTTGGCGTCGCGGAGGACCCGCGACATCGCCTGCGCCGTGCCGTCCACGAGCGCAATCGCGCGGGAGTAGCGCATGCGCGTCGGCCCGATGACGCCCACGGTACGCGTGCTCGTCCCGTCCACCTGCGTCGAGGCGATCAGGCTGAATGAGCGCAGGTCCGGCGACGTGTGTTCGTTGCCAATCACGATCGTCAGCCCCGGGCCGTCGATGTACTGGTTGAGGAGGTGCACCATGCGGCTCTTTTCTTCCATCATCTCAAGGAGCGCACGGAGCGTGGGGAGCGAGAAGCCGGGATGGGCTTCGGAGCCGAGCAGCGCCGCGGCGCCTTCCACATGGAACGTCTGCTGCGCCGGGATATCGGCGAGCGTCGAATGGGCCAGCCGCAGCGCGCGGGCGAGCAGCTGATCGTAGAGCGTCCGCTCCTGCTCGAGCCGCGCCAGCACGGCGGCGCGCACCTCCGTCAGGGGCAGCCCCGCGAATTCGGTGTTGAGGTAGGTGCCGGCCTGCGCGAGATCGTCCTGGCGCAATTCTTCGCCGGCATCGACCACCTTCTGGGCAATCTGATGGCCGCGCGACACGACCACCACGAGCACGCGGGAGCCGCCGAGCGGAACGAAGTCGATCCGCTGCAGCACGGCCGAGGAGCCTTCGAGGAGCGCGAAGCCGACGTGGCGCGCCGCGCGCGACACGAGGTGCGAGGCGCTGACGAGGAGCTGGTCGAAGAGCGGCGAGCGCTCCGCCTGTTCGCGCAGCCGGGTCTCAACGGCCGCCGACGGACGGGTCGGGCGCCGCCCCTCGAGGAGCATGTCCACGAGGACCCGGTACCCGCGGTCGGTCGGCACCCGGCCGGAGGACGTATGGGGCTGATGGACGTAGCCGCCATCCTCCAGCTGCGCGAGGACGTTCCGCACCGTGGCCGGAGAGACGCCGAGCCGGCAGCGGCGGGCGACGAGCTGCGACGGTACCGGCTCGCCCGTGTCGATATATTCGCGGACGAGCGTCGCCAGCAGCACGCGCGATCGTTCGGTGAGCTCGTAGGTGGAACCCATTGTGTGTCAGTTGCTTAGGGCGTCCCTCAATTATACCCCGCGCTACGCACGGGGCAGGCGGCTGGACGTTGGTACGTCGGCCGGTGCCGCGACGAGTGACGTGCCATCGAGTCGTGGCCCCGGCGCTCCTCTAGCGTTTGGCTAGCGCGCCGTCCCACCGCATGCTGACCGCGGGGACGTTCGGCTCGGTGATCTTGCCGTGTTTCACGGCAATCAGCTCGGCCACGATGCTGACGGCGATTTCCTGGGGGGTGATGGCGCCGATGTCGAGCCCGATCGGGGCGTGAACGGCCCTGAGCGCTTCGGCCAGCATTCCTTCCTCCAGCAGGGCGTCGAAGATGCGCCTGACCTTGGCCTTGCTGCCGATGAGCCCCAGGTAGCGGAGCCGCCGCGCCGAGAGCGACCGCATGGCGTCGAGGTCGTGAGTGTGCCCGCGCGTGACAATCACCGCATACGACGAGAGGGGCAGGTGGTGCGACCCCAGCCATGTCGGGATGTCATCGACGACGACCTCGATGCCGTCGCCGAAGCGCTCCGTATTGGCGAACTTCTCGCGGTCGTCGATGACGTGGACCCGGAAGCCGACCTCGTGGCCCATCTTCGCGACGAAGTAGCCGACGTGGCCCGCGCCGAAGACGTACAGCTCGGGCGACGGCTCGACCGGCTCGATGAACACTTCCATCTGCCCTCCGCAGACGAGCCCCGTTTCCTGGGCGAAGTCGTCATTCAGGTCGAACTTCATGGTGACCGGCGTGCGGCTCTTGATCGCCTCGCGCGCCTTCCAGAACGACTCGTTCTCGTAGCAGCCGCCGCCAATCGTCCCGACCGTGCGTCCGTCGGCATAGACGAGCATCTTCGCCCCCACGCGCTGGGGCGTGGAGCCGGTCGACGCGACAATCGTCACGAGCGCCACCTCCTCGCCGCGCTGGAGCGCGTCGTTGAGGGCGGAAAAGACTTCCTGATTCACTCACTCGATTATAGAACCTGCCGTTCAACCTTCTGCCTTCTGACTGCTTGGTTCGTGTTCAGGTTCGGTTCGCGGTTCGGAGTTCGGAGTTCGGAGTTCCGGCCTGCGTTTGTCGCTTGGCCTCAGGCAGGTTTTGCGTACTTTCCTCGGCAGCCGGCGGCATTTAGGCCGTCGGTCGTGTGGCATCCGGTCTGCTCGGGCAGCCGGCATGGGAGTCCAGCGTTTTACAGACCTTCGCGCGTGGCAGGCGTGCAACGTTTACAAAAAGCGCGTCTACCGGCTGATCGAAGAAAGCCCCCACTGGCGCGCGACCTTGATCGACGCATCCAGTTGGAGAAGTCCGTCAAAGGACCTCCCGCGCATGTCGCCGAAGGGTTCGGGCGATTCAATCCCACCGACTTCGCCCGCTTTCTGGTGATGGCACGCGCATCGCTGATGGAGTCGCACAACCACCTGCTCGACGCCGTCGACAAGGGCTACATCACCGAAGCATGTCGAGAGGAATACCACGCGCTGGCGGAATCGGCACTGGGGGAGGTGACTGGCTTGATGGAGTACCTCCAATCGCCGGAAGCACTCCGGAATGCACGCCGCGCGCGCGAACGTCGAATGGCATCAAGGGCCGAACGTCGAACCCTCGAACCTGGAACCCCCGAATCTCGAACCGAACCTGAACACGAACCAAGAAGGAAGAAGTCAGAAGCGTGAACGGGCAGTTCTACCAGCGGTGAATCTCGCAGTAGTCGCGCGGCTCGTACCCGGCGAGGAACGACTCGCTGTAGACGCGTGGGCAGGTGGGCAGCGCGAGCTTGCCGGTGTCGCGATCGATCTCGGCGAATGTCACGCCGCTCGGGACCTCGAACGGGATGCTCGGGCGGCCGGCAAGCGCGGTGCGCATGAACTGGGTCCACATCGGCAGCGCCGCCTGCGTGCCCGTGAGCGACAGCGGCTGGTTATTGTCGTAGCCGACCCAGACGACGGTGAGGAGTTCGGGCGTGAAGCCGACGAACCAGGCATCGCGCAGGTCGTTTGTCGTGCCCGTTTTACCGGCGGCGTCGAGCGTGAAGCCGGCGCCGCGAATGCCCGCCGCGGTCCCCTCGTTGATGACGCTGCGCATCATGTTCGTGACCAGATACGCGGTGTCCTCGCGCGCCGCGCGCCGGGGCGCCGACGCCTTGGCCCGGAGGTCGCCGTTCGAGGTCGTCACGTGGGCGATCGATGTCAGCGGACGCACGCGGCCCCCGTTGACGAAGAGCGTGTAGGCCTGCGCTACTTCGAGCGGTGAGAGCTCGAAGACGCCGAGCGTGATGGCCGGCACCGCCTTCGGAGGCGCCCCGACGCCGACCCGCCGCCAGGTGCTGGCGATCTGATCGAACCCAATCGTCTCGCCCACGCGGACCGTGCCGAGGTTGCGCGACATCGCCAGCGCGCGGCGCCAGGTGATCTCGCCGTCATACTCGTCGTAGTTCCTCGGCTCCCAGACCTGGTCGTCGAACGAGAAGGAGGCGGGCTCGTCCACGGTCAGCGAGGCTGGCGAGAGGTCCGTGCGCCCCTCCTCGGCGGCCAGCTCAAACGCCGCCAGGAAGACGAACGGCTTGAACACCGAGCCGGGCTGGCGGCGTGCGTCGATGGCCCGGTTGTACTGCGACTGGTTATACGACCGGCCCCCGACCATGGCGAGGATCTCGCCGGTCCGCGGGTCGACGGCGATGAGGGCCGCCTGCGCCCGCTCAGGACGCCGGCGGCGCGCGAGGAGGCGGTCGACGTTCGCGAGGCCGTCCCGGACGGCGTCCAGCGCCGCGCGCTGCAGGTTCAAGTCGAGCGTCGTGTAGACGTCCACCTGACCGGCCTGCGCCGTCACGCCCGGAAACGCCTGGGCGACCTGTGCGCCCACCATGTCGACGAAGTAGGGCGCCTCGTTGTCGACGGCACGGGCCACGACGCGGAGCGGCGTGCGCGACGCCCGCGCGGCGGTCTCGGGGGTGACGTACCCCTCGGCGGCCATCGCCCGCAGCACCACGTTGCGCCGCTCGACCGCGCGCTCCGGCTGCGCGAACGGCGACCGGCCGCCCGGATTCTGGATGACACCGGCGATGAGCGCCGCCTCGGCGAGCGACAGGTTGGCGACGTCCTTGCCGAAGAAGAGGCGCGCGGATTCCGCCACGCCATGGATCGCGAACGAGCCTCGCTGCCCGAGATAGATGTCGTTGAGATACAGCTCGAGAATCTCGTCCTTGGAGGCCCGCCGCTCGAGGACGAGCGACATCAGCGCCTCGCGCATCTTTCGCCCGTAGGACCGCTCGCCGGCGGTGAGCTCGGCGTTGAACTGGTCGGCCAGGAAGAACATCCGCGCGAGCTGCTGCGTGATCGTGCTGTAGCCGACGAGGTTCGGGCTGTCGCCGAAGATGTTCGTGACGGCCGCCGCGAGAATGCGAAACGGGTTGATGCCCGGGTGCGAGTAGAACCCCTGGTCTTCGATGGCGAGGACCGCCTGCTGCATGTAGGCGGGAATCGTGGAGAGCGGCACGCGGCGCCGCTTCTCGCGTCCGCCGCTCGTCATGAGCGCGGTGAGGAGCGGCGCGTCGAGCTGGACGGACTCCACGGGCGTACGGCCGCCGCGATCGATCCGCTGGATGCCCTTCGCGATCGTGACCCGGATCGGGGCGTCGCCCAGATCGCTCGTGCGGGGCCGGACCGTCACCATCCCGCGCTCGGCGGTGAATTCGCCCGGCGCATCCGCGCGCGGGCGCTGCGCGTACCCCAGGTCGTTGAGCCGTGCCATCAGCTCCTGCTCGGTGAACGCCTGTCCCTGCCGCAGCGTCACCGGCCGCGCGTAGACGCGCGGCAGCGTCCGCTCGCGCTCGCCGTACAGCCGCTCGTCGATGAGGCGCGAGAAGGAGATGTAGTAGTAGCCCAGCGCGCCGGTGGCAACGAGCGCCAGCGCCACGGACCCCGCGAGGGCGACCCGGCGCCATCGCGCCGTGGGCCTCGAGCCTCGAGTCCTGAGACGCGCCGCCGTCACAGCGCGATGATCCAGTGATGACGCTGATCGAGCGGCAGTTCCTCGCTCAGGCGATCGATCAGGGTGGGACCGTACTTGTTGAGAAAGTGGACGAACCCGAGCGCGCGCTCCTGCGGATGCCCGCCCGGAAACGCCTGCGCGCGGGCGTGGTGGAACTGACGCCGGAGCGTCTCGTCCTTCCGCTTGGCGGCCTGGATGATCTTGCCGTGCAGCTTCTTCAGGTCGTCCTGCATCCGCCCGGCCGTGGAGCGGGCCGCGCCGTCGAGCGTGGCATCAAGGCCGGCGACCGCCTGCGCCAGCGCCTCCATCCGCTCCTCCACCGCCCGTACCGCGTCGTCCATCGAGCCGGTCACGGCCGCGGGAATCTGCGCCTCAAGCAGCTGGTTCAAGACGGCTTCGTCCTGCGCGCGCAGCGATTCGAGCGGCAGGGCGTGCCGCGCCAGGAAGCGCATCGCGTTCGAGTCGAGGATCGTGGCGGTCGAGCGCTGGCACATGAGCGGCATCGGCAGGCCGAACGCGGCGTAGACCGGACGAAGCTGGGCGAGATACGCCAGCTCGTTGGGGCCGGCCACATAACAGACCGTCGGGAACAGCGTGTCCTGCACGAGCGGCCGCAGCAGTACGTTTGGACTGAACTCGGCCGGCTGCGCGCGGACGCGGTCGAGGTGCGCGTGTGCCCCGGCGACGGTGATGCCGGTGCGCACCCCATCGACGTGAAAGAGCGCTGTGTGATCCGCCTGCGGCGCCACCTGCGCGTGATACCCCCTGGCCACGAGCGCGGCGCCCGTCTCGGACGCCAGGCGTGACGTGGCGCCGGCCTGCTCGATTTCGCGTGCGAAGAGCGGCGCCGCCAGCGGCTTGGCGGCCGGGTCCGACGCGTCAAAGACGACCAGGCCGTGCAGGCCCAGCACCGTCTCCATCCAGCGGCCGAACGCCTCCGCCATGCCGGTCCCCGGCGCGTACGCGGCGCGCAGGTCGTCCAGCAACCGCGGCGTGAATTCAGTGGGCGCAAGGAGCGCCGCCAGCTGGTCGACCGTCGCGGCCGCCGCCGCATCCAGGCGCACGCGGGCGACCGGGCCGTCGCCGGCGCCGGGCAGCGCCGGAAGCGTGATCTCGGCCAGCGCCATCGCGGCGTCCAGCACTCCGCACGACTTCACTTCGTCCCAGTCGTGGTCCTCAGCGTCGATCCAGAAGACCGCGACCGCCGGCACGCCCTGCTCCGCAGTGACGCGCTGCGCCAGCCGCAGCGCCGTGATCGCCTTCAGCAGCGTGAACAGCGGACCGCCGAAGAGGCCGGCCTGCTGGCCGGTGACGACGGCAACCGTGTCGGGATCGCGGAGCCGCTCCGCGGCCGCCATGGCTTCGGCGGGGGCGCCACGCCGCGTCTGCTGCGCCCGCAGCACATCGGCAATGGCGCCGTGCTGCCGCGGATGGCGCTGCGTCCGCGCGATCGCGTCCCGCCACGCGGATGACTCCGCGGGATTGCCTGTGAAGAAGTCCGCGACCCGCGCGTAGTCGAACGCGTAGTCGGCCGCAAGACGCTTGACCCAGGGGAGGCGGCGAATCTCGACGGGAACACCGCTGCTCGTACCCGCCGAACCTGCTGGTGGGAACACCGGATGGTACTGTCGCAGAGCGTCGCGCACGGTGTCAAGAAAAGGGGATCCGGGATCGGGGATCCGGGATCCGGGGTCCGGGGTGGGGCTGCGGATCCCTTATGATCATGAAACTCGTGATCACGCATCCCGGTTCCCGGATCCCCGATCCCGCATGAACGCCATCCTTGCACTCGAAGACGGCACCTGGTACCGCGGCGTGGCCGCCGGCGCGCAGGGCGCGACGTCGGGCGAAGTCGTGTTCAACACGAGCATGACCGGCTATCAGGAAGTCCTCACCGATCCGTCCTATGCGGGACAGATCGTCACGATGACGGCGCCGCACATCGGCAATTACGGCGTGGCCGCGGGCGACGAGGAATCACTGTCGCCGCACGTCGCCGGGTTCGTCATGCGCGAGGCGTCGCCGCTCGCCAGCAACTGGCGCGCGGACGGGACGCTCCGCGACTACCTCACGCGCCACAACATCGTGGCCATCGCGGACATTGACACACGCGCCCTGACGCGTGTGCTCCGGTCGGCCGGTGTCATGCGCGGGGTGATCGCGACAGGCCAGGTGGATCCCGACCAGCTGGTGGAGAACGCGCGGGCGATCCCGAAGATGGAAGGCGCGGATCTGGTGCGGGGCGTGACGTGCGCCAGTCCGTACCGCTGGCGCGACGTGGCGACGGCGGAAGGGAACGCGGACCATGCGGCGTTCGGCATCGCCCCGGGCCGGAAGGCCTCGCGGCGCCTGCGTGTCGCCGCCTATGACTTCGGCGTGAAGTGGAACATCCTGCGCCGGCTCGACGCCTACGGCTGCGATGTCCATGTCTTCCCGGCCTCGGCGCCCGCGCACGACCTGCTCGCGATTGACCCGGACGGCGTCTTCCTGAGCAACGGGCCGGGCGACCCTGCCGCGCTGCATTACGCGATCGCGCACGTGAAGGAACTGGTGGACGCGGAGCGTCCGATGTTCGGCATCTGCCTGGGCCACCAGATTCTGGGCCTCGCCGTCGGCGGCGGCACGTTCAAGCTGAAATTCGGGCACCGCGGCGCGAATCACCCGGTCAAGGATCTGTCGTCCGGCAAGGTGGAGATCACCTCGCAGAACCACGGGTTCGCGGTCGACCCGGGGTCGCTGCCGTCGGACGTCCGGGTGACGCACCTGAATTTGTACGACGGCACGGTCGAAGGCTTCCGCCACACGTCCAAGCCGATGTTTTCGGTGCAGTATCATCCCGAAGCCTCGCCCGGCCCGCACGACGCCGACTATCTCTTCGAGCAGTTTCTCGAGTCGATGGAGAAGAAGTAGACAGTGGGCAGTGGGCAGTAGGCAGTAAGCAGTGCCAAAAAGAACCGACATCAAGCGGGTTCTCGTCATAGGCGCCGGGCCCATCGTCATCGGCCAGGCGTGCGAGTTCGACTACTCGGGCACCCAGGCGTGCAAGGCGCTGCGCGCCGAGGGCCTCGAGGTGATCCTGATCAACAGCAATCCCGCCACGATCATGACCGACCCGGAGATGGCGGATCGGACCTACGTGGAGCCGCTGACGCCGGAGATGGCCGAGGCCATCATTGCCAAGGAGCGTCCCGACGCGGTGCTGCCGACCGTCGGCGGCCAGACGGCGCTCAACCTGGCCGTCGCGCTCGCCGAGCGCGGCACGCTGGAGAAGTACAACGTCCGCCTGATTGGCGCGTCGATCGAGGCCATCAAGGTGGCTGAGGATCGGCTGCTCTTCCGCAACGCGATGGGCGAAATCGGCGTCGAGGTGCCCGAGAGCGGCGTGGCCAAGTCGATCGAGGAGGCGCTGCGGATTGTGGAGGAGACCGGCTTCCCGGCGATCATCCGTCCGTCGTTCACGATGGGCGGCGTCGGCGGCGGCATCGCCTACAACATCGAAGAGTTCCGCGAGCTGGCGGGCCGCGGAATTGACCTGAGCCCCGTCCACGAAATCCTGGTCGAAGAATCGGTCATCGGCTGGAAGGAATTCGAGCTCGAGGTGATGCGCGACGTCGCCGACAACTTCGTCGTCATCTGCTCGATCGAGAACATTGATCCGATGGGCGTGCACACGGGTGACAGCATCACCGTCGCACCGGCGCTCACGCTGACCGACAAGGAATACCAGCGGATGCGCGACATGGCGCGCCGCATCATCCGCCGCATCGGCGTGGAGACCGGCGGGTCGAACATCCAGTTCGCGATCAATCCCGCGGACGGCCGCATCGTCGCGATCGAGATGAACCCGCGCGTGTCGCGGTCGTCCGCGCTCGCCTCCAAGGCCACCGGCTTCCCGATTGCGAAGATTGCCGCCAAGCTCGCCCTCGGCTATCACCTCGACGAAATCCCGAACGACATCACGCGGCTGACGCCGGCGTCGTTCGAGCCGACCATCGACTACATCGTCACCAAATTCCCGCGGTGGAACTTCGAGAAGTTCCCGCAGGCCGATCGCACCCTGACGACGCAGATGAAGTCGGTGGGGGAGGCGATGGCCATCGGCCGGACGTTCAAGGAGTCGTTTCTCAAGGCGGTCCGCTCGCTCGAAATCGGCAGGTCCGGGAGCCTCTTCCCCTCCGGCCCGGATGACGTCTCCGACGATGCCGAGGACGAGAGCTCGCTGCGCAGGCGGCTCGTCGTCCCGAACGACCGCCGCATGTGGGCGCTCTTCCGCGCGCTGCGCCGCGGCTGGAGCGTCGAGACGCTGCACGAGCTCACGAAGATTGATCCCTGGTTCCTCGAGCAGTTTGCGGAGATCGAAGAGCTCCGCAAGATGGCGGCGCTGGGCGAGTTCCGCGATACCTCGCCAGACCTGCTGCGCACGCTGAAACGCAGCGGCTTCAGCGATGCCGAGATCGGTGCCATCCATGGGATCGGGGAAGACGTGGTCCGGCAGCGCCGCGCCGAGCTCGCGCTCAGCGCCACGTACAAGCGCATCGACACCTGCGCGGCCGAGTTCGAATCGTTCACGCCGTACATGTACGGGACCTACGAGGAGGTCTGCGAGTCGAACCCGACGGCGACGAAGAAGGTCATCATTCTCGGCAGCGGGCCCAACCGCATCGGGCAGGGCATCGAGTTCGACTACTGCTGCTGTCACGCGGTCTTCGGCTTCCGCGAGGAAGGGTTCGAGACCGTGATGGTGAACTGCAATCCTGAAACCGTCTCGACCGACTACGACACGGCCGACCGCCTGTACTTCGAGCCGCTGACGTTCGAGGACGTGATGGCCGTCATCGAGAAGGAGCGCCTTGGCGGCGGCGCCGTCTCGTGCGTCGTTCAGTTCGGGGGGCAGACGCCGCTGAAACTGGCGCTGGCCCTCCAGGAGGCGGGCGTCGATATTCTCGGCACCTCGCCCGATTCCATCGACCTCGCCGAGGACCGCCGGCGCTTCTCGCAACTGCTGTGGGACCTTGGCGTGCCGCAGCCCGAGAGCGGAACGGCGATCTCGCGCGAGGAAGCGCGGGAGGCGGCCGACCGCATCGGGTATCCCGTCGTCGTGCGCCCCTCGTACGTCCTCGGCGGGCGCGGCATGGCCATCGTGTTCGATGCGGGCGCGCTCGACCGCTACATGATCGGCGCGGTGGACGTGTCGCACGACCGGCCGGTGCTGATCGACCGGTTCCTGGAGGACGCGTTCGAGTTCGACGTGGACGCCGTTGCGGATGCCTCGGGCGCCGTCGTCATCGGCGGCATCATGGAGCACATCGAGCAGGCCGGGATTCATTCGGGCGACAGCTCGTGCGTGGTGCCGCCGTTCATGGTGGCCGAGCGCCACCTTGTCACGATCCGCGACTACACGCGCCGCATCGGGCGGGCGCTCAAGGTCATCGGCCTGATGAACATCCAGTACGCGCTCAAGGACGACACCGTCTACGTGCTGGAAGTGAATCCACGGTCGTCGCGCACCGTCCCCTACATCTCGAAGGCGACCGGCGTGCCGCTGGCGAAGATGGCGGCGCGGGTGGCGGCCGGGAAATCGCTCGCCGAGCTGGGGCTGACGGAGGACCTCGAGGCGCACGGCGTCTTCGTGAAGAGTCCGGTGTTCCCCTGGGTGAGGTTTCCAGGCGTCGACACGATCCTCGGCCCGGAAATGAAGTCGACCGGCGAAGTGATGGGCGGCGCGGACAGCTTCGGCGCCGCGTTCACCAAGGCGATGATGGGCGCAGGACAGCAGCTGCCGGAAAAGGGCCGCGTCTTCATCAGCGTCAACAACAGCGACAAGAAGACCGTGCTGCCGATCGCGCGGGACCTCTCGCAGCTGGGGTTCGCGCTGGCCGCCACGCGCGGCACGGCGGCGTTCCTGCGGGCGCATGGCCTGGACGTCGAAGTCATGTTCAAGGTCAACGAGGGCCGGCCGAACGTCGCGGATCAGATCGTCAACCGCAAGATTGACATGGTCATCAACACGCCGCTCGGGCGCGACTCGTTCTTCGACGACCTCTCGGTCCGCCGCGCCGCGACGATGGCGCAGGTGCCGTGCATCACGACGCTCACGGGGGCGTCGGCCGCGGTGAGTGCCATCAAGGCGCTCCGGTCGCAGGCGCTGTCGGTGCGGTCGCTGCAGGACTATTACGCGGGGGTCAAGGCCGAGGCGTAAGTCAAAAGTCAAAAGTCAAAAGTACAGAAGTGAGAGGCGTGCCGCGCACGTCACTCGTGCGCGGCGCGGGTACTACGCGGTGCGCTGATGCCGCAGGGCGGACCTTGTCAGGTCCGCGGAGCTAGCGGATCCAGCCGAGCGTTCTTCCACATCTGCTCCGCCGCGACAATCGAAAAGGATGACGAAATTGCTATCGAGTCGGCACGGGCTGACGGCCGTTTCTGCCGGATTGCGTGCTAAGTCGTTGCACGCCGGCCGCGCACGCTCGTCCGCGGTCTTGCATCGAACGGCGGCATGCGCGTCGTCGGCGTGCTGCCGGGTGTGGCCTTTGTTACTGGTGCGGCGACAGGCGTCGCATGCGGGCACGCTCCATCGCTCGCGTTTCTCGGCGTCGCCTTCCTCATAGCCGGCTGGCTGGCATTTCACCGGCGCGCAACCGTCCTCACATTCGGCGCCGTCCTCGTGGGGTTCGGCGCCGCCGGGATGGCGCTTGCCGCCGAGGCCCGTCACGCGGCGCTGGCCACGCCGCTGCGGGCCGTGCTCGACCAGACGCCGGGCGGCTTCGCGCTCGACAGGGCCGGCGCCGGCCTCCGGCACGATCCCATGCGCGTCCGCGGCGTGCTCCTCGACGATGCGGCGCGCGGACCCGAGGTCACGACGCTGCGGGCGCGCGTCGTGGCGCTGTGGCGCGAGGGGACGTGGGTGCCGGTGGATGGAGGCGTGGCGTTCTCGGTCGGCGGACAGGCCGCGGCGGCGTCGGTTGAGCGCTGGCGCGCGGGGCGGACGGTCGAGATGTCCGCCACCTTCCGCAGGCCCGCCGTCTATCTGAACGAGGGCGTCCCGGATGTCGAGCGGCGGCTCGCGCTGGACGGAACGACGTTGTTCGGGTCGGTGAAGAGCGCGCTCCTCGTCGAGGTGCGGCAGCAGGGAAGCGTGCTCGCGGAGGCAGCCGCGGACGTCCGTGCGTACGTCCGCCGGAGCGTACACGCCCGCGTGGGGCTCTACGACGCCGTCACCGAGGCTGTCGTCACGGCAATCCTCATCGGCGATCGCAGCGCATTGCCGGACGACACCCGTGAACGCCTGCAGCGCGCCGGCACGTATCACATCATCGCCATCTCCGGCGGCAACATCGCGATTCTCGCGGGCCTCACCCTCGGCCTCCTGCTGATCTGCGGGGTTACCGGCCGGCCTGCCGCGCTCCTGACCATCGTCGTGCTGATCGCCTACGCCCAGATCGTGACGACGGGCGCGTCAGTCTGGCGGGCCACGGTCATGGCGGCCGTCTATCTCGCCGCGCGGGTGCTCGATCACCGCACGCCGCCCTGGCAGGCGATGGCGTGTGCCGCCGTGGCCATCGTGGCGGCGCATCCGCTCGACGTGCGCGACGCCGGCTTTGTGCTGACGTTCGGCGCGGCGGCGGCGCTGATCGAGGGCGCGCGGCGGGTGGCTGCCGGAGCGCCCGGTTCCGGCGCTTCGCGCTGGCTCCTGGCATCGCTGGCGGCATCGGCGGCCGCGGAGCTGGCGCTGCTGCCGATCAGCGCAGCCACGTTCTCCCGGGTCACGGCCGCCGGACTGCTGCTCAATCTGGGGGCGGTGCCGCTCATGGTGGTGGTGCAGGTGAGCGGCATGGTGGTGGCCGTCTTCGATCGAATCGACACGATTGCGGCGCCTGCCGGGTGGGTCGCGCACTGGGCGACAGCGGCGCTCCTCGAGAGCGCGCGGCTGGTGGAGATCGCTCCGTGGCTGTCGGTCCGGGTGCCCCCGCCTCACATCGCGCTGATGGCGTGCTACTACGGCAGCCTGGCCGCGAGCCTGCTGGCGCGCGGGCCGAGGCGGATCGCGGCGATAGCCGTGTTGACCGCGTCCGCGGCGGCCATCGTCACGGGCCAGCCGGCGTCCTGGCTGCGAACCGCCCGCGAGCCGGCGCGGCTGCGGCTCGTCGCCTTCGACGTGGGCCAGGGCGACTCGACCCTCCTGCAGTTTCCCAATCGATCGACGCTGCTCGTGGATGCCGGCGGCACGCCGTTCGGCAGCACCGCGTTCGATATCGGGGCTCGTGTCCTGGCGCCGGCGCTCTGGGCACGCGGTCTGCGCCGGCTCGATCGAGTCGTGCTGACCCATGGCGACCCGGACCATATCGGCGGCGCTGCCGCAGTGTTCGGTGACTTCGAGCCGGGAGCCGTGTGGCACGGCATTCCAGTGCCGGCCTATCCGGGCCTCGCGGCCGTGCTCGACCGCGCGACGGCCACAGGAGCGCGTGTCGAAGAGCGGCGCCGTGGGGACCTGCTGCGATTCGGGGAGGTCGAGGTGCGGGTCCTGCATCCGGCTGCCCCGGACTGGGAGCGCCCGCGCGTGAGGAATGACGACTCGGTTGTGCTGGATGTCCGCTATCGCGATGTGTCGATCCTCCTGATGGGCGACGTCGGCACAGCCGTCGAACGCGAGATCATCCCGCTCTTGCAGCCCGCGCCGATCCGCATCCTCAAGGTCGGCCACCACGGCAGTCGCACATCCACGTCGCAGGCGTTCCTCGACGCCTGGCGTCCCCAGATCGCGATCATCAGCTGCGGCCGAGGCAACACCTTCGGCCACCCTGCACCAGAAGTACTGCAGCGTCTCGAAGAGGTCGGCGCGACGGTCTACAGAACCGACCGCGACGGCCAGATCGTCGTCGAAGTCGAAAGGAACAGCGTCCGCGCGAAAACTTTTGACGGCCGCGAGACCCATTACCTCCGGAACAAACCGTAGACCAGCGTCAGTAGGCGGAGTCAGGTGCCAGCGGAGCCGGTTTGTGGAGGAGGTAATGGGTCTCGCGGGTGGCGGAGGAGGTACTGGGCTTCGCGTCAGGCGACATCAGGCGGTCTGCTTCACGCGCTGCCACTCCGCTTCCATCTCTTCGAGCGTTGCCTCCTGCAGCGATCGTCCCTGGGCCGCGAACGCGTGCTCGAGCGCATCGAAGCGTCCCGTGAACTTCTCGTTCGCGCGGCGCAGCGCCGCCTCCGGCTCGATCCCGAGCTTCCGCGACAGGTTGGCGATCGCGAAGAGCAGATCACCCATCTCTTCCTCCGCGCGCGACAGGTCGTCCGTCGCTCCCGATTCAACCTCCGTGCGCACCTCGGCGACTTCCTCTTCGATCTTGTCGAGCACATCCCCGGGCCTCGCCCAGTCGAAGCCGACAGTGGCCGCCCGCGCGCTGATCTCGTAGGCGCGGAGCAGTGCCGGCAGTGTCCTCGGGACGCCGCTGAGCGTCGTCTTCGGCCGCGCCGCGTCCGTGCCCCGTGACACGCGCTCCCGCGCCTTGATCGTTTCCCACCGCTCGAGCACCTGACCGCTCGTCATGGATGAGTCGCCGTCCTGCCGCGCGAAGACGTGCGGATGGCGGCGCACGAGTTTGTCGCAGATGGACTGAATGGCGTCGGCAATGGAGAAGTCGCCGGCCTCTTCGCTGATCCGGGCCAGGAACACGGCCTCGAAGAGGAAATCGCCGAGCTCCTCGCACAGGTCCCCGGGCGCGCCGCTCTCGATGGCCTCGAGCACCTCATAGGTTTCCTCGAGCACGAACGGCCGCAGCGACGCGAGCGTCTGCTCGCGGTCCCACGGGCAGCCGCCGGGTGCGCGCAGCCGGCGCATGATCTCTACAAGTCTGTCGAAGCGGACGCCGGCGGTCTCAGCCATGATGACTCCGGCTCGTATGCTACTTTACGGAGGATGACCGACGAACAGCACTCGCACGACGATCAGGACTCCGCACTCAGCTTTGCCGCATTCGTGTTGTCGCTGGCGCATACCGCGGCGGTCCACTTCGGCGATATTCCCGACCCGGTCACCGGCCAGACCGGCCGATCCAGCCTGCCGGCCGCGCAGCAGATGATCGACATCCTCTCGCTCCTCGAGCAGAAGACGCGCGGGAACTTGACCGCGGAAGAGCGGCAGTTGCTCGATCAGATCCTGTACGAGCTGCGCCTGCGCTGGGTTGACGCGGCGGGGAAGGGACAGGCGTCCCAGCCCGACGAGCCGTCGCGCATCATCCTGCCGTAGGGTGCTTGATGTTCCTGATGTTCCTGATGTTCCTGAAGTTCCTGAGGTTCCTGAAGTGCGTAGAGTGCTTTTAGGTACCCGGCACCCTAGGCACCCTAGGCACTCTGCTTGAGGGCGCGTGTCACGTTTCTGGGGTCGGGCACCTCGAGCGGCGTCCCGGCCATCGGATGCGCGTGCCCCGTCTGCCAGTCGACGGACCCGCGCGACAAGCGGCTCCGGCCGTCGATTTATCTTGAGGTTCCTGGGGTTCCTGGGGTTCCTGGGGTTCCCGGGGTGCGTGGCATCCTCGTCGATACGTCGCCCGATCTCCGGCAGCAGGCGTTGACGTACGGCGTGACGCGGGTCGACGCGATCCTGTTCACGCACAGCCACGCGGATCACATCCTCGGCCTCGACGAGATCCGGCGCTTCAACGCCATGCAGGGCGGACCGATACCGTGCTACGCCGACGCCGGCGTCTGGGCGTCGATTCGCCGCACGTTTTACTATGCCTTCGACGGCCTGCCGCGTAAAGGTGGAGGGATTCCCCAGATCGACGCCCGCGTCATCGACGGTCCGTTCGACGTCGCCGGCGTACACGTGATTCCGATTCCGTTGTGGCACGGCGATACGCCGATCCTGGGATTCCGGTTCGGACGGTTCGCGTATCTCACCGACTGCAGCGCGCTCCCGGACCCCTCGTGGGCGCTTGTCGCCGGCGTCGACACGCTCGTCATCGACGCCCTGCGCGACAGGAAGCACCCCACGCATTTCAGCATCGACGAGGCCGTGGAGGCCGTGACACGGATCGCGCCGCGGCGCGCGTACTTCACGCACATGGCGCATGATCTCGGCTATGCCGCGACGAATGCGCGCCTGCCTGCGGGGATGGAACTCGCATATGATGGCCTCGTGCTCGACGTGGACCTGACGTCGTAGCGGTATGGAGGTCCTGTATTTTCCCGATGACGCGCGGCCGCCGTGGGTCGTGCACCCCGTCCTCGCACTCGGCAACTTCGACGGGCTGCATCGCGGACATCTGAAGATCGTCGAGCGTGTCAGGCGCGGCGCCGCCGAGCATGGCGGCACGCCGATGGTCATGACCTTCGACCCCCATCCTCCGCGCATCGTCAGGCCCGACAAAGCCCCCCCGCTGCTCATGACGATCGATCAACGGCTCGACGCGCTGGACCGTGCCGGCGTTCACACCGTCGCCGTCGTGCGGTTTACCCGGGAGATGTCGCAGTGGGAGCCGGAGACCTTCGTCCGGAACGTGCTGGTCGACTGGCTGCGCGTCGCCGAGGTCTGGGTGGGCGCCAATTTTCTCTTCGGCCGCGACCGGAGCGGGAGCTTTTCGCTGCTCCGGACGCTCGGCCAGCGCTACGGGTTTCGCGCGGAGAAGATCGATCCGGTGCGCTACAAGGAGTTCGTGGTCAGCAGCACCCGCATTCGCCGCCTCGTCACCGAAGGACGCGTCGATGAGGCGGGCGCCCTGCTGGGGCACCCCTACGTGCTGTCGGGGATCGTCGTGGAAGGCAAGCACCGGGGCCGCGAGCTCGGGTATCCGACCGCCAATCTCCGGACGGCGAACGAGCTGATTCCGCCGTGCGGCGTTTACGCGACGACGCTGCTCGTCGAGGGGATGGTGCATGCCGCGGTCACCAGCATCGGTGTGAACCCGACGTTCGGGGACCTTGCCGTGTCCGCCATCGAGACCCACGTCCTGCAGTACTGCGGTGACCTCTACGGCCGCACGGTCTCGCTCGGGTTCGTCCAGCGGCTGCGCGACGAACGCCGGTTCGAGGACGTCGATGCGCTCAAGGCGCAGATCGACGCCGACTGCCGCCAGGCGGAGCGTCTGTTCTCCCGACTGTCGGTATGAAGACCTCTCGTTCACTCTTCTGTGTTCTCTCTGCTCGGTTCGTGTTCAGGTTCGTATGATCCGTCTGTTCAATACCCTTACTCGGCAGGACGAGGACTTTGTACCGTCGTCCGATAACACCGTTCGCATGTACGCCTGCGGGCCGACCGTCTACGCGCGGGCCCACATCGGGAACTTCCGCACGTTTGTGTGCGTTGACGTGCTCCGCCGCGCGCTGAAACATGTCGGGGGGTACGGTGTCCGCCAGGCCGTGAACTATACCGATGTCGACGACAAGACCATTGCCGGCGCCCGCGAGGCCGGCGTGCCGCTTCGCGACCACACCGAACAGTGGATCCGCGTCTTTCGGGAGGACTCGGCGGCCCTCGGCATTGAGACACCGGAGGAGACGCCGCGGGCGACCGACGAGGCCAACCTGCGCGCGATGGGCGAGATGATCCTCGCGCTCGAGCAGCACGGACATACCTACCGGCGCGACGGATCGATCTATTTCCGCATCGCGAGCTTTCCGGAGTACGGACGGCTGGCGCGGCTCGACCGCGAAGGGATGAAGGACGGCACGAGCGTCGACGTCGACGAATATTCAAAGGACGATCCGCGCGACTTCGTGCTCTGGAAGAGCCAGCGCGAGGGCGAGCCGTCGTGGGACTTCGGCACGGGTCCCGGCCGGCCGGGGTGGCACATCGAGTGCTCGGCGATGTCGTTGCGGCTGCTCGGCGAATCGCCGATCGACATTCATGCCGGCGGCATCGACCTGATCGTCCCGCATCACGAGAACGAGATCGCACAGAGCGAGGGCGCCACGAAGCAGCCGTTCGCGCGCGTCTGGGTGCACGTCGCCCATCTCTTCGTCGAGGGCGAGAAGATGTCGAAATCGCTCGGAAACGTGTACACGCTGTCCGAGATCGCCGCGCGCGGCCACCGCCCGTCGGCGCTTCGATACCTCCTCCTCTCATCGCACTATCGCAAGCAGCTCAACTTCACCTGGGCCGGCATGGATCAGGCGGAGGAGGCGCTCCGTCGCTTCGTGGATTTCCTCGCCCGATTGGCAGAAGTAGGGCGGATTCCGCCGGAGACTGGTTCGGGTCGGACGGCGGATCCGCCAACCAAGGTCGCTGAATTCGTCACCCGTGCCCGCCACGATTTCCGCACCGCCCTCGAGTCCGACCTGAACACCGCGGCCGCGCTGGCGGCGATCTTCGACCTGGTCCGGGATGTGAACGCCGCGATCGACGCGCAGGAGGTGTCGGCCGCGGATGCCGCCGCCGTCCGCGTGCTGTTCGACGAGTTCGATCGTGTGCTCGGCGTCATCAGCCTCCGCCAGGCCGAGGACGCGCAGCCGCCGATCCCGGTCGAGGAGATCGAGAAGGCGATGCAGGATCGTCAGGCTGCGCGCCAGCGCCGCGACTTTGCCGCGGCCGACCGCATTCGCCACGAGCTGGCCGACCGCGGAGTGCTGCTCGAGGACAACCCCGGCGGCACGCGGTGGAAGAAGAAATGACCGTCCCGCTGATCCGGACGAGTCTCCCCGGTCCGAAGGCGAAGGCCATCATCGAGCGCGACGGAAAGGTCGTGTCGCCGTCGTATACGCGCGACTATCCGCTGGTCATCGCACGCGGCGAGGGCGCGACCGTCGAAGACGTCGACGGCAATCTTTTTCTCGACTGCACCGCCGGCATCGCCGTCGCCGCCACCGGGCACTCCCATCCCGACGTCGTCCAGGCCATCGTCGATCAGGCGAAGCAGTTCCTGCACATGTCGGGCACCGACTTCTATTACGAGCCGCAAGTGCGCCTGGCGGAGGAGCTGTCGTCGATCGCGCCGATGCAGGGTCCGCACCGGTCGTTCTTCGGGAATTCCGGAACCGAAGCGAACGAGGCGGCCCTCAAACTGGCGCGCTACTACACGAAGCGGCAGAACATCATCGCGTTCCACGGGGCGTTTCACGGCCGCTCGATGGGGTCGCTCTCGCTCACGGCCAGCAAGGTGACGCAGCGCAGGGGCTTTTTTCCGCTCATGCCCGGCGTCTTCCACGCGCCGTATCCCGATCCGTACCGCTATGCCGGCTCGCTCGATGCCTGCGCGGCGGAATCCATCCGGTTCATCGAGCAGCAGCTCTTTGTTCACCTGGTCTCGCCGGACGAAGTGGCCGCGGTCATCGTCGAGCCCATTCAGGGCGAGGGGGGCTACATCGTTCCACCGTCCGCGTTTCTGCAACAGCTCCGGGAGATGGCGACGACGCACGGCATCCTGCTGATCGTGGATGAGGTGCAGTCGGGGATGGGCCGCACGGGACGCATGTTCGCGGTGGAGCACACCGGCGTCGAGCCCGATATCGTCACGATGGCGAAAGGGATTGCCTCGGGCCTCCCGCTTGGGGTGGCCACCGCGCGTGCCGACGTGATGTCGTGGCCGCCCGGGTCGCATGCGAGCACGTTCGGGGGCAACCCGGTGGCCTGCGCGGCGGCGCTGGCGACGATCGGCCTGCTTCTGGCATCGCTCGTACGGAATGCCGAAACCGTCGGTGCGCATCTGATGGCGGGGCTCAAGGATTTGATGTCGAAGCACCCGATCGTCGGTGACATTCGAGGGCGCGGGTTGATGATCGGGATCGAGCTCGTGCGCGACCGTCAGACGAAGGAGCGGGCGGACCGGGAGCGCAACGCGCTCGTGCAGGAGTGTTTCCGCCGCGGCCTGCTGGTGCTCGGCGCGGGCCGCAACGCGATCCGGCTGTCGCCGCCGCTCGTGTTGACGACGGCGGAGGCCGACACGGCGGTCGGGATTCTCGATGGCGCGCTGGGCGCGATTGGCGCGTAACCTGCCTTGTATCGGCGGCAATGGCCGTCGATCGCCGGCAATCTCTCGGTAAAATGGGCGAAGACCTCGCGTGCCGCGAGCTGCGGCGCCTGGGGTACGACGTTCTGGCCCGGCGCTATCGCACCCGGCACGGCGAAATCGACATCATCGCGCGCGATCGCCAGGCGATTGTGTTCGTCGAAGTGAAGGCGCGGCGGGACGATCGGTTCGGCGGCGCCGCGGCCGCGGTCACCGCGTTCAAGCAGCGGCGGGTGGCGAAGATGGCGACCGATTTTCTGGCACGCCGCGGCTGGCTCGACGCCGAGTGCCGGTTCGACGTGGTGACGATTGAGTTCAACGGCGAGGCGCCAACGATCGAAGTGATTACGCACGCATTTACCGCATGAGCGAACTTCGCAAGGACCCCGTCACCGGACGCTGGGTGATTATTTCCACCGACCACCGGAAGCGCCCCGGCGACTTCCTGCTCGAGTCGGTGCAGCCGGCGTCCAGCGCCTCCTGTCCCTTCTGCGCGGGCCACGAGGAGATGACGCCGAAAGAGCTGCTGGCCTTTGGGCGCAACGGCAGTGGCCCCGACACATCCGGCTGGTCCCTGCGCGTGATTCCGAACCAGTTCCCCGTGCTGCGCGTCGAAGGCACGCTCGACCGCGAAGGCGAGGGACTCTTCGACAAGATGAACGGCATCGGCGCGCACGAGGTGATCGTCGAGTCGCCGCGCCACGAAGACTCGCTGGCCACGCTCGACGAGTCGGCGGTGGAGCAGGTGCTGTGGGCGTGCCGCGAGCGGGTGCAGGACCTGAAGAAGGATCGGCGCTTCCGCTACATGATCATTTTCAAGAACCATGGCGCGGCGGCCGGCGCGTCGGTCGATCATTCGCATACCCAGCTGATCGCCCTGCCAATCGTGCCGCGCGAAGTGCGCGATGAAGTGGACGGTGCGCGCACGCATTACATGACGAAGGAGCGGTGCGTCTTCTGCGACATCCTGCGGCAGGAGACAGCCGACAAGCGGCGGCTGATTGCGGAGAATGCCGACATGGTCGCCGTCGCGCCCTATGCGCCGCGGTTTCCGTTCGAGACATGGATCCTGCCCCGGCGCCACCAGGCGCAGTTCGAGGACGCGCCCCGCCACGAATACGCCTCGCTCGCGCGGATGCTGGGCGACATCCTGCGGCGCATGAACAAGACGCTGCGGATGCCGCCGTACAATCTGCTGATTCACAGCGCGCCGGTGGCGGAAGCGGCGGGGGATTATTACCACTGGCACGTGGAGATCATCCCGAAGCTCACCAAGGTGGCCGGGTTCGAGTGGGCGACCGGGTTCTATCTGAATCCGACGTCGCCGGAAGAGGCCGCCGAGGTCCTTCGTGATGCCCGGCCGGGTTGATGGGCTGGATCGGCTACGGTATGATGAAGGTTCGTCGCGAGCGGGAATAACTCAGTGGTAGAGTGCGACCTTGCCAAGGTCGAAGTCGCGGGTTCGAATCCCGTTTCCCGCTCCAACTTTTCCCACCTGCTCAGTCTGATCGGCGCCGTCGCCAAGTGGTAAGGCAGAGGTCTGCAAAACCTCCATCTCCGGTTCAAATCCGGACGGCGCCTCCATTCTTTCCTCACTCTCCCAGGCCGATGTGAACACTGATGTGCATATGGGCTGACGGTCGGCGCACCGTTCGTCACGTCACTGCCTCTGCTGGGGCGGCGACCGGAGGCAGGTATTCCTCGAAGAGGTCGTGTGTCGGCCAGCGCTGAACGGCGTCGGCCGCCGTGTGCAGGCTGCCGTCGATGGCCAGATAGTGTGACGAGGCCGGGTCCCCCGGATCGTCACGCTGATTGAACAGCACCACCCAATCCAGTCCATCCCAGCGCCGGACCAGCAGCGATGTCGTACCGGTGAGACTGCCCGTATGCCACGTCGTCCGGCGCCCGCCGCTGAACGGACGCACCTGCCAGCCGCAGCCGTAGTACCACCCGCCGGATTGGAGACCGGTGGCCGGCGCGGCAAACATCCGTTCGATGGACGAGGGTGAGAGCACGGGGCTGCTGGCGGGATCGTCGAACGACGCAGCAAAGCGAGCCAGATCGACGGCCGAGGCCAGCCACGCCCCATGCGCATCCATGTTCTCGAGATTAAAGCCCCCGTATTGCGCGGGCACGCGGGAGCCGGACGCGTTCATGACCGTCGTGGCGGTGTAGATGGACTCGTAAGTGACTTCGCCCTCCGCCTTGAGTTCCGCGAGCGTCCGGCCGAGTCGCGAACGGTCGAGACGAAGAGGCTGGAGCAGCGTGCCGCGCACTGCCGCCTCGTACGTCAACCCGCTGACGCGCTCGATGATGCGGCCCAGGAGCGCGTATCCAAAGTTGGAGTAGTAGTACGCGGTTCCCGGAGGGTAGGCGACCGATTGGCCCGCCATGTACGTGACGATCTGATTCACGTCGATGGGCAGCGCCACATTCAGCGCGCGGCTGATCGTGGCGTCATAGAACATCGGGTCGAACGTCCGATCCCGGTCCCAGCCTCCCAGGTGCTGAAGCAGGTGCAGGACGGTGATCTGATCGAATCGGGGATCCCGTTGGCGTCCCGAGGGCGGAGTCAGCGTCAGCAGCGACGTGATCGGGGTGGCCAGATCGAGAGAGCCGTCCTGGATATGCCGCAGGATGACGGTGGCGGTGAGCGGCTTGGTCAGGCTCGCGATCCGGAACAACGACGTCGGCTGGACGGACGCGTCGGCTCTGTTGTCCCAGGAGTAGCCGTGCGCCAGCACGAGCCTGCCGTTGCGCGTCACGGCGAGGGCACCCGACCGGATACTCCGGGCGCGCATGTACTCCTCAACGGTCTGATCGAAGCTCTTCAGTTCCGGAATGTCATAGCCCGTGATGCGCCACTGGCGCCCTTGCGTAAGGGCCTGAGCAGGGGCCAGGAGCGGGAGCGCCAGCGTGCCCAGGAGTCGAACGCATTGGCGGCGGGTGATGCCGGCACCAAGCGTCACATTCACCCCGGCATCTTCGATGTGGCAACCCTGGATCGGCAACAGCCCATACCTGCTGGACCTCGCGATGACTGAATCGTCTTGTCGCCTCGACTGCAACATCATGACCACTCGCAACGGCGCCCGAAACGCGGCAGATGGCATGACGCCTGCACCGATCTGCCCGGTTGCGGCCGTGCGACGGGAGGATATGGACCGGCCGAACGAACGAGCGCGGACGTGGAAAAGGGGAGGAAACGATGCAGTTGCCGGTAAACGGATACGCGTTGACCTGGAACATACAGAAGAACACAGGGTCGGTCTACCTACACTTCGTCAACAACAAAGAGGTGCAGGTTCCTGTCGATTCTGCGCAGGAACTGGCGGCCCTGGGGCAGATCCTGCGGCACTCGCCGATGATTTCGTATGAGCCGACACAGGAAGTCCTGTTGTCCGCGATCAAGGCGCCTGGCTCGTAGAGCTGTCACCGTGGACCCCTCCGCGCCGGCACGGAATAGTCCATCGTCGCTGGGGAATATTGTGGGCGCCGGCCACGGGGCTCAGGCGCGGCACCCTGTGCCCGCTAGCGCCAAGGTCCGGACACAACCCGTCGTGCCGTTATCGCTCACCACGCAGGCCATGGCTGAGTGATTCGTGCGTCGTCACGACGAACCCTCCCTTGCTGGTTCGTGCTCCGTCGTTTCGTGCCGCTTGACCGCTCCACGCTGCTCCCGCGCGAAGTCCTCAAGCCGGCGCCGCATCGCGTCGAACGCCTCGCGCACCGCGACGCGCGCGTAGCGCTGCACGCTCTCGATCTCTGTCTCCTTGCGTGCCTCCTCGTCCTCCACGCCCTTCAGCGCTCCATGCCGCGAGGGCGCGTGACTCACGACGATCGGCGAGCCGCCCGGTACCGTCACTTCAAGACGGACATGAAAGTGCCGCCCACCCTGACGATGCCGGTGCGGCACTTCGACGAGCACACGGCATCGCACGATGCCGGCATAGAACCGTTCCAGCCACGCGGCGCGTTCGCGGATGTCGGCGTCGAGTGCGTCCGAGGGCGAGAGGCCACGAAATGCAACCTGCACGGGGATGAGTGTCATCGAGGTCTCCTGTCACATATCGGCCAGCGCGGCGAGAGCGGCGACCCGCAGCGTCCCGTATGCGGGTTCTCCAATGCACCGCTTACGCCACACGCTGATGCGACCAGTGCTGTCCGCACGTCTTCTGAGGGAAGCCGGCCACGCCGGCGGAGCACGGTTCACACAGCTGGATCTCGACATTCCGGGAGCCCACGACAGCAGGGGGGCGGCGGTTGCGGCGAGGAAACGTCGGCCGCTGCGTGAAATTGTCCGCGGCCGCCTCTGTTCCCGCGCCGGAAGAGAAGGCGCGTTCAGCGTGCGAACCGACGTCCGTCGGGACGAGGATGCGGGTGATGTCCCGGGACACGGTCGCGCTCCGGTCGTCGGCGGGGCGAGTTGTTGCCGGAGGGCGGGAAACCCGCGGCGATACGCGGCGCCGTCGCCGTAGTCGGCGAAGACCTGATGACGCTCGTGTGGGAACGCGGTGACGCCCGCGTGCCTGATGGGGCACCAGTACTGTTCAGTGCGAGCCGTGACCTCCATCACATACGACAGGAGCCCCGTCGCATAGCTGCAGTAGAGGCAGTGCAGTTTCTCAATCGGGTTCAGGTAGGGCAGCCGATGGCGATCGATGGTGAAGTGCGATCGTCGGCGCACTCGCGCGATCCCGTACATCGGAAAGCAGACCCATTGGTACACGGTGGTCCATAGATCCAGAAGCAGCAGCGGGACGCAGAGCGAATAGACGATGGGCGTGCTCAGCAGGTTCGCGAGGCTGGCGTGTCGGAGAAAGGCGGGAATCCCTTCCCGGTGGCGTCCTTCCGCGTCGGCGCGGAATGGTGGCATCGCCCTGGTCCAGACGCCAACGGATGCGCGGAGCGTGCGATGAAGCGCCCTGTCTCCCACGCTCCATCCCGATGCACACCGCGGACCAATGTGGCAGCGCTGTCGAGATGGCTCGGCGGCGTGGAATTCTTCCCGTGCGCCTGTGAGTTTTTTGCCTGGCAGAAGCGCTGCACCCAGGCGAGACGCCCGTGTACGCGCGCCGCCTCAACGCGTAGCGCCTCCACGGGAGGGCATGAAGATTGTAGTTCACCCGTACATGACGGCTAAGAACCGGTGTGTGACAACGGCGATCCCCTGCGCGAGGTACGCAGGGGGATTGCCCATTCTGTCGAGGTGAGTTATGGCCATCACTCAAGCGGAGAAGACGGTCGAGCCATGCCGGTGGCCGACAATGGAGTCGATCGAGGAGCACCTGCGCCACGCGCGCCGCGTGGTCGACAGCGCTCGTCACGCCGCTGCGGACGCTGTCAGTGGAGCGGAAGTGACGATCAGCCGTCATCCTCGTCGCGCCATCGGCGCGGCGGTGGTCGCCGGGGTGTGTGGCGGGCTGATCGGATTCGGCGTCGGATGGTTCATGCACACGCGCGGATAGCGGACGACGGCGGACGAAGCCGATCATCTGCAACATTGCCGCGGGCGCCAGCGCCATCGACGTGAAGCGCGGGCTCGATCGGGGGGCTCGCGCCGCCATCGCCGCGCTGCGGGCGCAGTCACGACCGGTCGAGAGTCAGCGCGAGAAACAGCAGGTCGCGACAGTGTCCGCCCACAACGAGCCGGCCACACACCTGAGACCCAGGGACAAGTAAGCTGAGTGTGTGGCTGATGACGGCGGGCCGAAGTCTTCGTTCGAGCTGGCGATGGAGCGTCTCCGGAAGAAAGATGCGGAGGACGGCGTCACGACACAGCCGATGACCGACCTGCAGAAGGCGGCCATCGCCGAGGTGCGGAGCTTCTACGACTCGAAGATCGCCGAACAGGAGATCCTGCAGCAGTCCGCGATGAACAGCCTGCTGAACGCCGACCCCGCGGAACGCGACGAGGTTGGCCGGCAGTTCCGGCGCGAACGCGAGCGCCTCGCGTCCGAGCGGGACGTCAAGATTGAGGGGATTCGCCGAGGCGCATGATCGAGCTGCTACCGTTGTCCATCGTGTGTGGCACAAGCCTCTGGGTGCTTATTGATGCCAGGAGCATCGGTATCAAGAAAGGTACAACCAGGGGCTTCTTCAACATGGGACCAATCGGGTGGTTCTTTGCATGCCTGCTGTGCTGGATTGCAGCCTTCCCGGCGTATCTCGTGAAGAGGCGCGAGCACACGCGGGCGGCGCTTACCGCCGTGTCTGCATCGGAGCCCGTGACCGCCGAGCCATCCCATGCCGACTTCATGTCCCAGCTCGGCGCGCTTGCCGACCGGTCCTCGCAGGGTCTCCTGACCGACGAAGAATTTCAGGCCCAGAAGAAAGCGCTCGTCCATCGGATGCTGGAGCAGGCATCTCCGGACGCGTAACGCGTCGCCCTCACGACGTATGTGCGCGTTGTCGTTGTCGCCGTTCGTCCTCGTTGCCGACACGGACAGCCTCGATCGGCTTGTTCGCGCGCTGGCCCTCGACCCGGTCGTGGCCGTCGATACCGAATCCAATAGCCTTCACGCCTACCGCGAGCAGGTGTGCCTCATCCAGTTCTCCACCCTCGCCACCGATTACATCGTCGATCCGATCAGGCTTCCGGATCTGAGTTCGCTCGCGCCCTTCTTCGCCAATCCCGGCCAGCAGAAGGTGCTTCACGCCGCCGAAGGCGACATCGTCGGCCTCAGGCGCGACTTCCACTTCGAGTTCGCGAACATCTTCGACACGATGAGCGCCGCGCGCTCGCTCGGCTGGCCGCAGGTTGGCCTGGCCGCGATTCTCGACACCCACTTCGGCGTGAAGATGAGCAAGAAGTACCAGCGTGCCGACTGGAAACGCCGCCCCCTGACGCCGGAGCAGCTGGACTACGCGCGGCTCGACACGCACTATCTCCTGGCGTTGCGCGATCAGCAGTTTCAGGCGTTGACCGGGTCCGGCCGCTGGCCGGAGGCGGAGGAGGAATTCGTGCGTCTGGCGCGCCTGCGTGCCGACTCGGACGACGCGGCCCCAGCCCCGCCGGCGTTCTGGCGCGTCAAGGGCGCGCGAGACCTGTCGCCCGCGCGGGCCGCTGTCCTCGAGGCACTGTTTGCATATCGCGAACAGGAGGCCGAGCGCATGGACCGCCCCCTTTTCAAGGTGATGGGAGAAGAGACGCTCATGGAACTTACGCGCCGCGCCCCGGAGCGCGTCGAAGATCTACAGAGCGTGCCCGGCATGACGCCGGAACAGCTTCATCGGCATGCGGAGGGAGTACTGCGGGCGGTCCAGCAGGGCCTCCACGCCCCGGCCCGGCACGCGCCTGAGGTCAACCGCGAGCCGGACGAGGTGCGCGATCGATACGACCGGCTGCACACATGGCGCAAGGAGCGGGCGAGGGCGCGCGGCGTAGAGTCGGATGTCATCCTGCCGCGCACCGCGCTCTGGGATCTCGCCCGCCGCGCCCCCCGTACTCATGGCGAGTTGACGCTCATCGTCGACCTCGGTCCCTGGCGGCGTGAGACGTACGGGGAGGAGATCCTGACGGTGCTCTATGGCGCCAGCCGCGACAACTGATCGAGGAGCTTGCCCCTCGGACTGTCGGAGGGAACCAGCCGCTGCACGCGTAGACCAGAGAACACCTCGCCCGTGTAGATGTAGCCGCGGGAGTCGGTCGCCGCCAGTTCCAGGCCGAAGAACAGCCCGCCGTTGTCCCCCATGCTCCCGTAGCGGCCGAGGACTGTCCCGTCGGCACGGTTGAGGAACCAGATCGTGTTGTTCTTCATGTCCGAGACGTAGAGGTACTTCTGCTCCCTGTCGGCAGAGAACGTCACGCCTCCCGCCGCGCCACGGCTGCCGGTGCGCTCGTCACGCGTGGTCCCTGAGGGCGCGACGACGAACTCCCTCACGAACCTTCCTTCTCTGGTGAACACCTGCACGCGCTCCGCCGCCCGGTCCGCGGCATACACGAATCCGTCGCGCGAGACGCCCACGGTCAGGTGCGACTGGAACTCCCTGGGCGGCGTGCTGCCCACCCACTGGTGGTCGGCGGGATCGGTCGAGATGTCGGCCAGCGCGTGCCCGTAGGCGCCCCAGCCGCGCTTGAACTGCAGTGTGTCGAGGTCGAACACGAGCACGCGCCCGCCAAGATAGTTCTCGGCGACGAAGATCTCGTTGTGCGCCTCGTCCACACGTACCTCCTCGGTGGTGCCGACCATCATCGGCGTGGACGGCGGGTACTTCGCGTAGAAGCCCGCCAGCGACTTCATCTCTGCGGCCTCCAGCGCGACCGGGTTATACCCCGGTCCGTTCGGCGGCAGCAGGAAACGCGCAATCGGCGCGGGGCCTCCCTGCCCGGGTACACGCGGCGCGATCCTCGCCGGCTGGTTCGGTCCACCGCCGACGCGTTCCGGGATGCGGGGAATCTCGCCCACGAGCGTGCCCGTTCGCGTGTCGTACTTTCGGACGGTGTCCTGCCCGAGGTACGCGAAGCCACGGTCGTCGACGTCCATGCCGTGCCCCTGCGGCGCGTCGAACGAGCCGAGCACGCTCCCGTCCTTGCCGATATGGATCATCGAGGGGGGGCGCACGCAGCAGTCCGAGACACCGACCTCGGCTTCGAGCTCCAGGCTCGTGAGGTCGGTCGGCCGGTGATACACCCAGACGCTGTCGTCTTTGGTGATTCCCAGCCCGATGACGCCGCC
>CAXNKG010000013.1:0-62228 GCA_964202965.1 Vicinamibacterales bacterium | reverse complement strand
GTCGTCGATAACTCGTTCGGCGGGACGTCGACCGGCAACATCAACAACGTCTACAAGCCGGAGCTCGATGAAGGCTACGGCCTGGCCGACCGCCGCCACGCCATCGTGGCGAGCGGCGCCATCGTGCTGCCATGGAGCGTGACGGCTGGCGGCGTCTGGACGTACCGGACAGAGCGGCCGTTCACCGCGAGCGCCGGCGTGGATCTCGACGGCAACCGGAACAACGACTACGTGCCGGGCACCAAGAAGGGCGACGGCAACCGGATGGACAGGGGCGAGTTCCTCGGGTTCGTCAATGCCTTCCGCGCGAGCCGCAACCTCGCGGCCATCGCCGAGTCGCAGATCCAGAGCGACAACTATCAGCGCTTCGATCTGCGCGTCAGCAAGGCGATGCAGCTGGGCGTCGGACGCGTGGAGCTCATCGGCCAGCTGTTCAACGCCTTCGGCAACATCAACCGCGGCGGCATCGGTGTGGGCCGCCAGACCAACGCGCTGTCGAATGCCTTCGGACAGATCCTCGGCATCCAGCCGCGGCAGGAAGGCGAGCTGGCCGTCCGGCTGACCTGGTAGACGAAAGGCAAAAGGGAAAAGGGCAAAAGGCAAAAGTCAAGAGTCAAGAGTAAGTGAGGAAGTCCTTCCTTCACCTTTGACTCTTTGACTTTTGACCTTTGACTTGCGGTTGCCGGCGGCCGCCGGCATGGGACGTGTTCTGGGCCGCCTGTCCGAGGAACCGCCGGGCTATAATGCGCTCCCAACGGCGGGGTCCGTGCCAGAAATTCCCTCACGCATTGGCGGCTTCGACGTCGTTCGCGTCCTGGGGCAGGGCGGGATGGGGACGGTCTATCTGGGACGGGATGCCGAGCTGGAGCGGCCCGTTGCGATCAAGGTCCTCCGCGATCAGGTCCACGACCCGGAGTTGCTCGAGCGGTTTTTTCGCGAGGCTCGCTCGGCCGCGGCGCTTCGGCATCCCAATATCATCACCGTCTACGCCAGTGGACAGCACGATCACCAACCATTCATCGCGATGGAGTTCGTCGACGGCGAGTCGCTGGCCGACGTCATCCGGCGGCAGCCGCCGCTGACGCTCTCGGAGCGGCTGTCGTATATCGACCAGATCTGCGCCGGCCTGCATTTCGCCCATCGCGCCGGCATCGTTCATCGAGACGTCAAGCCGGCCAACCTGATGGTGGACCGGCACGGCGTCATCCGCATCCTCGATTTCGGCATCGCCCGCATCGAGGGCTCGGGCGTGACGCGCGACGGCGTCATGATCGGGACGTTGAATTACATGTCGCCCGAGCAGATGCTCGGCCGCCCCGTCGACCAGCGCAGCGACATCTTTGCGGTCGGCGCCGTCGCGTACGAACTCCTTTGCTATAAGCAGGCGTTTGGAGGGGGGGTGCAGGACGGCCTGCTGCATCGCCTGCCGTTCGAGGCCCCGCCTCCGCTGCAGGACCTCTGCACTGGCGTGCCCATCGATCTCGAGCGCGTGCTCGCGCGGGCGCTGGCGAAGAATCCTGACAGTCGCTTCGCGAACCTGGCGGAGATGCGTGAGGCGCTCGCGGACGTCGAGCGCGCTCTGCCCGCCGACACAAGTCTCGAAACCGTGGTCGTTCGCGACGGACAGTCGGCGCGGCCTTCCACGGGCCGCCCATCGGCCGTCAGGACCGGCGGGGCCGATCCCCTGGGTTTGCGGCATCAACCGCGTCTGGACAGAGACCTGTCGATTTATCAGCGTCTGGCCGATGCAGGCCTCCAGCTCGACAGCGGCAACGCGACCGCTGCGCTGCGTCTGCTCCGGCAGGTGCTCGCGGTCGACCCGAGTAACCAGACCGCCAGCCAGATGCTGAAGCGAGCGGAGCAGCTCGCCTCCGGGCGGCTCACGCCGGCCGGCAGCGCCGTCAGCATCCGGGAAGCGACGATCGACCTGGGGCACGCGCCAGCCGCCGGGACCGGGCTGACGTCCCGCCGGTCACGGGTGCTGCTCCTCGCGGGTCTGGCAGGAGCCGTGGTCGCCGGTGTGCTCGCGGCGGTCCCCTGGCTGACCTCGCCCAACGGCGCGGCAGACACGACCGCAGAGGCGGTCACCACCGGCCTCACCATACCCGCGCCATCTGGCGCGGGATCAACTGAGATCCCATTGCCCTCCGTGGCGGCGGGCCCGCGCACTGAACCTGCGGATGCCGCGTCCGCACGTCCGGCTGGTACGGCAGTCTCGGACGCCCTGACGCCGGTCCCTGGGCGCGGCCCCGAGCGGGAGGCTCCGGCGGCGTCGCGGGCGGTCACCGCCAGCGCGCCACCACCTGTGCCGGCCGATCGACCGGCTCTCGCGAGTGCTCCTCCGGACACGACTGGTGCCGCGACCGGCCTGCAGGATCTGCTCGCCCGCGTACGGACAATGTATTCGAGCGGCGACCTGCCAGGCGCACTCGATCTGCTCGCGAGCAATCCAGCAGGATTCCGAGACCCGAGTATCAGCGCCATCGCGGACCGCGTCGCGAGCGCGGCCTTCGACGCGATGGAGTCGGCGGAGAAGAACGCGTCGGCGCGAAGCGCCGCAGAATTCGCCGGCGACACGCTACGTATCGCGAACGATGCAAGAACTCGCGCCGTGGCGTTCCGCCAGCGCTCGGCGTACGTCGAAGCCGGTCTCCAGGCGTTGATGGCCCGGGACGCCTTCCAGCAGGCGGCGATTGACGCCCTGGCCAGGCGCAGTCAGTCATCCCCTCCCTCTGTCGCACCGGCAGCGGCCTCGCCGGTCGTCGTGACCGCCCGCCCGTTGGACCGGGAACGCGCCGGCATCGTGGCGGCGCTGGGCCGCTTTCAGGCCGCCTACCGCGACCGCGACATCGATGCGCTGCAGCTGATCTATCCAACGCTCCAGCGCGAGGCCAGGCAGCGCATTGAGCGCTCGTTCCGCGACTGTCGCGCTTACGACGTGACCTTCGACAACGAGGAGTTTCTGCTGAACCCGAACGATCCCGCCGTTGCGCAGGTCAATGTGACCGCCACGTACGCCTGCACGGTGAGGACCGGTCAGCGCCCGCAGGTTGCTGGGCAGCGGGACGTGTTCATCCTACGTAAACGTGGTGACGCCTGGTTCATCGAGCGAACCGGAAGCATCGATTGAGCGCCCTGCTACATCAGGGGAGGAGGGTCACGAGGGGCGATGAGAAGCGGAGCGCGTTGCCGTGAGCGTCATGCCCGGTGAAGAAGGCCTGATACGTCCCGGAGAGTCCCGAGGACGGGCTGCAGGCCGAATAGCGGCGCCTTTCGCCGGCCCCCAGCCTTGTCAGCGGGTTGTCCTCCCGCCGGACGCTGACCGCCTGTCCCCCGCGCCGTTCTTCGACGGTGATCGTTTCATCCAGCGTCACGGCGACGCCGCTGGTTTCGGCGACCTCGATCGTGAACTGATACCCGCGTGCGCCGTTCTCGCAGGTGCCTGGCCGGACGGTGGCCCCCGGCAGGATCGTGATCACAACGGTCGCTCTCGCGGTATTGATCTGCGGAATCGGGCTGGTTGCCGTGGCCCGCGCCTGGGAACTGGTGACCAACCGGCAATTCGAGTAGTTGACCGCGCCGACGACCCAGGCGACGTCTGGCCCGGAGAAGCTGCCGGTCGCCTGGCCGCGTCCGTCGCAGGTGACCACGGCGCGGGGACGGACGATGGCCTGCGTGAGCAGGCCGGCGCTGGCGCCAGGACTGTCCGCAGGCTGGGTGACGAGCAGCGTCGCCTCGAACGTGCCGTTGTTCAGCGCCCCTGACAGCAGTCCCTGCAGACTGCCCGCGCTGCCGCCCGATGTCTGGAACTGCGCCGTAAACTGATCGGCGGCTGCCAGCACCAGCGACAGGGACATCGATTGCTGCGCTTCGTTGATCAGGAAGTCGCCGCCAGTCCGTTGGTACGAGATCGTGCCGTTGTAGCGGCCTCCTCCCCCTCCGAACTCGATGCGGCTTGGAGAGCCGGGCAGCGTTCCAGGGCTGCACGCCGCGATGCTTACTGCCCAGGCGAGCGCCACCGCAACTGATCCCGGCTGCGTGTAATGGCCTGTCTTCATATTCCTGCCGACTGCTACCGGTCGTTGCCGAGGAGCCACGATACCGATACGCTGGCGAGCTGGATGCCCGGCATGTTAAAGCCGCTGCCGACGCGTACCTTGACGCGGTCTCCCACCATCGCTGCCACTGCAACTTCCGCCCTGGCCAATGGAAAGATCTCGATCTTCTGTCCGACGAGCTCAAATAGCTCGGAGAAGCCGATCGGTGCGCGGATCGAGGTTCCGTTGCCCGGATCGATCGAACCGGTGACGAATCCACGCATCTGCGCGACGCCGCCGCCGACGTTCAGGCCAATCTGCGCACGGCCCGCGCGCACAAACGAGAAGAACCGGTGGACCTCCACTCCGAGCAGTTCGGCATCGTCGGTGACGACCGAGATGACGTCGTTGCTCTGGCGCACGGCGACGACGGATTCCTTGGACAGCCGCTTGTGGACCAGCGTCACGCCCCATTCATCCCCGAGCGTGGTACCACGGATCAGGCCGATACGGAACTCCTGGCCCTTGATGTTCAGCGTCTGGGCGTCGAGGACTTCACCGAGCTGAGTCGGCACCTTCCAGAGCGGCGCGAAGCCGCCCGTAAGGCCCCATGACGGCTGGTCGAGCTGTGCAAAGGCGACCCCTGGCAGCGCGGCGCTCGAGGCCAGCACAATCGCGATCGCCACGCTTCTGGCGGCCATCAGAATCCCCAATCCAGCCCGACGATCGGCGTCAATCGGTCACGAAGTCCGCTGTCATCGATTGGCGTCAGGAGGCTCGCGGTCAGCAATGCCGACCCGGCAAAGTTCCACTTGATACCAGCCGCCGCTGCCCCCTGTGTCAGGCCACGCGGCTCAATGGAGGCGATTGACGCAGACGTGATTCCGAACGGGTTGCCGCGGAAAGGCAGCGAGCGGTATGAAAGGCGGCCGCCGTCGGCGATGCGTCGTCCCACCAGCTCCGCGTTGACGGTGAGCCGATCGCTGGCCACCCATTCGACACCGGCGGTGTAGGCCATGGCATGTCGTCCCGCGTCGACCACCGACCGCTCCAGCGGGTCGTAGACCTCGAAGTGACCGCTCCAGTACTCGAAGCCGGTGGACACATGCGGGACGAGCCGGCCGAATGTTCCGGACCAGATGCCGCTGACCAAGGTCCGCGCGATGCCCGCACCCAGCAGGGCTTCCTTATCCCCCGTGGGAAGGCGCGCGTCGATGCCCAGCGCAATGCCGCCCTGCCCGCGCGAATAGGCGCGTATCTTTGCCCGCACCGCCACATCGCCCATGCCGGAGGCGGACGCCGCCCCTGTGGTGACTTCGTCCCCGATTTGGTGGCGGCCGGTCATTTCAAGCCGGACGTGGGGAACCGCCAGGCCAAGATCGAACCATTCGTTCAGCGCGATATTCCCAAAGAACACGACCGTACTTGTCGCGGCATCCAAGTCGACGGTTCCGCTGTACAGCGGTGTCGATCCCGCGTACATGACAGCCGTGGACAGCGAGCCGTCCCGCAGGTCGACGCCGTCGAGTGTGTCGTAACTGGTCCGGATGAAGTTGATCCCGAAATTCGCCCGTCCTTCACCAGATGTAATCGCGCGTTCGCCGAACATCGGGCCGAATGACGGCGCGGCGCGACGGAAGGATCGAGTGAGCGGGTCGAACGTGAAGGTGAATCCCCCCGCGGAGGAGCCGAGCGGCGCCGTGGAGACGTCGAGCCCGATGAGGTCGGCGATCACTTCGCCGATGTTGGCCACGCCAGTGCCAGTACCGGCGGCGCTCGTCAGGCGGATCATCAGCTGCCGCGGGGACAGCCCGGTCTCACCAGTGGTGGATTGCGCGAATATCTCTTCCGACGGCAGGACCAGCAACGCCAGCGCAAGCAGGACCCGAACGCATGGGGAACGCCGTCTCATGTGGGTTCCTCCGACTTCCGGTTCAACCGTAAGGGGCGGCGTGAGTATAGTGCAAACGCGCCGGGACGTCCCGACCGGGATTCACCGCCCGATTATTGGGATTCGGGGCTTGGGCTTAGAATCGGCGCATGAGAATTACCGTGGTTATCGGGTTCATCCTCTTCGCGTCGCCGGCTGCGGCTCAGGAAGCGCCGGCGGCCCCCGCCGCCTGTGAGCGGCTGGCATCGTTGAGGCTCCCGAACACTATAGTGACCGCCGCCACGGTCAAGGCCGCGGACGGAGGACTGCCGGCGACCTGCCGCGTCGCGCTCACCATCAGGCCCTCGTCAGATTCCGACATCAAGTCCGAAGTCTGGCTTCCGCTCACGGGATGGAACGGCAAGTTCCTCGCGGTCGGCAACGGCGCGTGGGGCGGATCGATCCAGTACGCCGCGCTCACCGATGCGCTGAAACGCGGCTACGCCGCCGCGTCGACCGACACCGGACACACCGGCGCGGACGCGAGCTTCGCGATGGGCCATCCCGAGAAGCTGATCGACTTCGGCTACCGCTCGGTGCACGAGACCGCGGTACAGGGGAAGGCGGCGGTGCAGGCGCTCTACGGCGCGGCGCCGCGCTTCTCGTACTTCAACGGCTGCTCCGGCGGCGGCCGCCAGGCGTTCATGGAGGCGCAGCGCTATCCGGCCGACTTCGACGGCATCGTGGCGGGCGCGCCCGGCTACAACCGCACGGACGCGGCGTTCCAGACCGTGCAGATGATCCAGGCGACGCACAAGACGCCCGAGAGCTTCATTCCCGCGAACAAGTACCCCGCCATCCGGCAGGCGGCGCTGAATGCCTGCGACGCGAAGGATGGACTGAAGGACGGCCTCATCGGCGACCCGACGGCCTGCACGTTCGATCCCGGAGTGCTGGCGTGCCCCGCCTCCGCGACGGGCTCCGCGGGACAGGCACCTGCCGACAATGCGAGCTGCCTGACGGCGCCACAGGTCGCGGCGGCGCGGATGATCTACGCGCCGGTCCGTGACGCGCGCGGCAGGGAGATTTCGACCGGCCTCGAGCCCGGGAGCGAGATGCAGTGGGGATCGGTCTCGGGGAATACGCCTCACCCCATGTACAACGACCTGCTTCGCTTCATCGTCTTCCAGGATCCGGCGTGGGACTACCGGCAGCTCGACGTCGCGAGGCATCTGGACGTGGCGCGCAAGGCGGATAACGGCGTGCTCGCGGCGATGTCCACGGATCTCTCTCCGTTCGTGAGCCGCGGCGGCCGGATGCTCGTCTATCACGGGTGGGAAGATCAGAACATTCCGCCACGCTCGTCGGTCGACTACTACGCGAAGCTCGTGTCGACGATGGGCCGGCAGGTGGAGAGCGCGGTGAAGCTGTACATGGTGCCGGGCATGGGGCACTGCGGCGGCGGCAGCGGCCCCAACGAGTTCGACATGCTCGCGGCGCTCGAACAGTGGCGTGAGCACGGGCGGACCCCTGGCGCCATCACCGCCTCGAGAGTCGAGGACGGCCGCGTCACGCGCACGCGCCCGCTGTGCCCGTATCCGCAGCTCGCGAAATACAGGGGAACCGGCAGCATCGACCAGGCCGGGAACTTCGCGTGCGCCGCACCCTGATCCGGATCCCGGATCCCGCGTCCCGGATCCCGGATGCCGCATCCCGGATCCCGGCACTTGTCCTGATCGCGGTGCTGCTCTCCACCGCCGCGAGCGCCCAGACCTACGATCAATTCCGGATCATCGCCCCCGCTGCACCGGGTGGCGGGTGGGACCAGACCGCTCGTGTCATGCAGCAGGTCGTCCAGCAGACCGGGCTGGCACGGACCGTCTCTGTCGAAAACATTCCAGGGGCCGCTGGGCTCATCGGCCTTGCGCGATTCATCGGCGCCGAGCGGGGCAACGGCGATGCGGTCATGGTCAACGGCCTCATCATGCTCGGCGCGATCGTCACGCAGAAATCCGTCGTCACGTTCGCCAACGTCACCCCCATTGCGCGGCTGACGGGCGAGTACGAAGTCCTCACCGTGCCGACGAACTCGCCGTTCAGGACGATGGAGGATTTCGTCCGCGCGTTCAGGGAGCGGCCTGAGGCGATTTCGTGGGGCGGCGGGTCGGCGGGCGGCAGCGACCAGATTCTCGCGGGTCTCATCGCCGACGCGGTGGGGGTCGCGCCGCGCCGCGTGAACTACATTGCGTTTTCCGGCGGTGGGGAATCGCTGTCGGCGATTCTCGGGGGACAGGTCTCGGTCGGGATCAACGGCCTGGCCGAGTTCGCCCCCCAGATAGAAGCCGGGACGGTCCGTGCGCTGGCGATCTCGAGCGCGGAGCGGCTGCCGGGGCTCGACATTCCGACGCTGCGCGAGCAGGGGGTGGACGTCGAGTTCGAAAACTGGCGGTCGGTCGTCGGCCCGCCCGGCCTCAGCGCCGCCGACCGTCAACGCCTGGAAGGCGCGGTCGCGTCGCTGGCCGCGTCGGCGGAATGGCAGGCGGCGCTTGCGAAGTACCGCTGGATCGATCGCTACCTCACCGGTCCGGAGTTCCTCAGGTTCGTGGCCAGCGAAGAGCGCCGCGTCCAGAACATCCTCACCCAGTTCGGGGGCGACGAGGATGACGTGTCGTCGCTGAACGCCGGCATGGCGTACCCGGCCCTCATCCTCGGAGGCCTCGCGGTGTTCGGTGTCTTGTCGTACGTAGGGCGGATCCGGACGCGAGACGCCGTCTATCGAGCGGCCGACCCGCCGACTAACGCGCCGGCCATGACCCACTGGCGTCCCGTCGCCCTCATCGCCGCCGGTGTTCTCCTGAACCTGCTCCTCGCCGAGACCGGCGGGTTCATCATCGCCTCGGCCGCGCTGTTCTGGTTCGTCGCCCGCGCGTTCGATCCGCACCATCCCGTTCGCGACGCGCTGTTCGCCGTCGCGGTGTCGGTGGGCGCGTTTCTGCTCTTTGGCCGTGTGCTCGAGCTGCAGCTCCCCGCCGGCGTCCTGGCCGGCCTGATCTGATTCACGGATGTTCGAGATTCTCGCCGCGCTGAGGGACGGGTTCGCCGGCGCGCTCACCCTGCCGCATCTCGGCTGGGCGCTGGTCGGCGTCACGCTCGGCACCGCGGTCGGCGTGCTGCCTGGCATCGGGCCGGCGCTGACCGTCGCGGTGCTCCTGCCGGTCACGTTCAATCTCGAACCGACGAGCGCGTTCATCATGTTCGCCGGCATCTACTACGGCGCGATGTACGGCGGATCGACGACGAGCATCCTGCTGAATACGCCTGGAGAGACCGGGTCGATCGCGACCGCCATCGACGGCCACATGATGGCGAAGCAGGGGAGGGGCGCCGCCGCGCTCACGACGGCGGCGGTGGGGTCGTTCGTCGCGGGCACGCTGGCCGCCATCCTGCTGACCTTCTTCGCGCCGATGATGGCGTCGGTCGCGCTGCGGTTCGGGCCGGCCGAATATTTCGCGCTGACCATTCTGGCGTTCACGGCGGTGTCGGCGCTGCTCGGCACATCGCTGACGCGCGGACTCTTCAGCCTGTTCATGGGGCTGGCGCTCGGCCTCATCGGGATCGATCCGCTCAGCGGCGACGCCCGCTTTTCGTTCGGCATCCCACAGCTCCTCGACGGGATCGATGTCGTGATCCTCGTCATCGGACTCTTCGCGGTCGGCGAGACGCTGTACCAGGCGTGGAACTACGGGCGGCAGCGGTTCGAGGCGGTGACGCTCCACGACTTCACGGGCATGAGCCGCGAGGAATGGCGGCGCTCGTGGAAGCCGTGGCTGCGCGGGACGGCGATCGGGTTTCCGCTCGGCGTGCTGCCGGCGGGCGGGACCGTGATCCCGACGTTCCTGTCGTATCTCGTCGAGAAGCGCCTCAGCGACCACCCGGAGCAATTCGGCAAGGGGGCCATTGAAGGCGTGGCCGGCCCCGAAGCGGCGAACAACGCGGCCGCGACCGGCGTGCTCGTGCCGCTCCTCACGCTCGGACTGCCTTCGTCTGCGACAGCGGCGGTCATGCTCGCCGCGTTTCAGCAGTACGGGTTGCAGCCGGGGCCCCTGCTCTTTTCCACGCGGCCGGATCTCGTGTGGACGCTCATCGCGAGCCTCTACATCGGCAACGTGATGCTGCTGATTCTCAACCTGCCGCTCGCGGGCGTCTGGGCGCGCGTGATGCTCGTGCCGCGGCCGCTGCTCTTCGGCGGCATTCTCGTGCTCGCCTCGCTCGGCGCCTACACGCTCAACCGCTCGATGCTCGATCTCGTCCTGCTGTACCTGGTCGGCGCCGTCGGCTGCGCCATGCGCGTGAAGGACTTTCCGCTGGTGCCTGCGGTGCTCGGCCTGATTCTCGGCCCGCTCTCCGAGCAGCATTTCCGCCGCGCGATGGCCATCAGCGAGGGCGATCCGTCCGTGTTCGTCACGCGCCCGCTATCGGCGGTGCTCCTCGTCGTGGCCGCGCTCGTTCTGCTGGGACCCCGCTTCCTCGTACGTAGGGCGGGTGCCGCGGTGAGCGTGGATACAGGCGAGCCGCGGACCCGCCGATGAAGTTCGACGTTCTTGTCATAGGCGGTGGTAACGCGGGGTTGTGTGCAGCCCTGACCGCTCGCCAGAAGGGTGCCAGCGTCATTGTCCTCGAAGGCGCCCCGCGCGACTTCCGCGGCGGCAACAGCCGGCACACCCGCAACCTGCGCTGCGCGCACGGCGCGCCGACCGACGTGCTGACCGAGTCGTATTCGGAAGACGAATTCCTCGCGGACCTGATGCGGGTGACCGCGAACGAGACCGACGGACCGCTCGCACGGCTGCTCGTCGACCGCTCGGCATCGTGCCCGGGCTGGATGGGATCATTCGGTGCCAGGTTCCAGCCCTCGCTGAGCGGCACGCTCCACCTCTCGCGCACCAACGCCTTCTTCCTCGGCGGCGGCAAGGCGCTGATGAACAGCTATTACGCCGCGGCTGAGCGCGCCGGCATCGACGTGCGGTACGACGCCGAAGTGACGGCGCTCGACATCCAGGCCGGTGAGTTCAAGGGCGCCATGGTTCGCGTCGGCGACCGCACGGAGCGTCTCGACGCAAAGGCGGTTGTCGTCGCGGCCGGAGGATTCGAGGCGAACGTCGACTGGCTGCGGGAGATCTGGGGTCCCGCGGCGGACAACTTCATCATCCGCGGTACGCCGTACAACAGGGGTGCGCTGATCAGGTTCCTGCTGGACGCCGGCGCGCAGCCGGTGGGCGACCCGCACGATTGTCACGCGATTGCGGTCGACGCCCGCGCGCCCCGCTTCGACGGCGGCATCGTGACTCGTCTCGACTCGCTCCCCTTCGGCATCGTCGTCAACCGCGACGCGCAGCGCTTTTACGATGAGGGCGAAGACGCGTGGCCGAAGCGCTACGCTATCTGGGGAAAGCTGATCGCCCGCCAGCCGGACCAGATCGCGTACTCGATTGTCGACGCCAAGGCGCTCGGCACGTTCATGCCGTCGGTCTTTCCGCCGATCGTGGCGTCGTCACTCCGCGAGCTGGCAGCGGGGCTCGGGCTCGCGGCCGATCCGCTGGAG
The DNA here is from genome assembly GCA_964202965.1 of Vicinamibacterales bacterium. Classification (GTDB taxonomy): domain Bacteria; phylum Acidobacteriota; class Vicinamibacteria; order Vicinamibacterales; family UBA2999; genus CAXNKG01. The sequence goes on along the minus strand of CAXNKG010000013.1, from coordinate 50,719 downwards.
GCGACCGTCGCCTCGTTCAACGCCGCCGTCCGCCCAGGCACGTTCGACCACCGCGCGCTCGACGACTGCCGGACCGATGGGCTCACGCCGGCCAAGTCGCACTGGGCCCAGCGCATCGATACCCCGCCGTTCTGGGGATACCCGCTCCGCCCCGGCATCACGTTCACCTATCTGGGCGTGAAGGTCGACGACCGCGCGCGCGTGATTCTCTCGAACGGCGATCGCGCGAAGAACATCTACGCCGCCGGCGAGATCATGGCGGGCAACATCCTGACGCGCGGCTATATCGCGGGCATCGGGATGACGATTGGAACAGTGTTCGGGAGAATCGCGGGAGAGAGCGCCGCCGGGACGTCGCGTTATCGGCTGGTCTGAAGGTCGTGGGTCGAGAGGAACTTGGTCACCTCCCGGTTCTCCGGAAACTCACGCATCAGCGCCCGGGCGGTGGCGATCGCTTCCGGCACCCGCTTCTCGCGGATCTGCATGTCCCACAGCGCGAACCTCGCCTCGGCCTGCACGAACGGCGGGGCATCCTCGCGCGATGCTTCGCGGACGACGTCGAGCCCGCGCTTCTTGTTGCCGCCGCCGACGAGCCAGCGGACGCCGCGCGGCACCTTCGTCGCCACGATGTAGTCGATCCAGGCCCGGGCGACGCGGCCGCGGACGTGCGCCGGGTCCATCTTCAGCAGCGCGTCGAGCGTCTTGCGCCCTTCCCAGTATTCGCCCCACCCGGTCTTGCGGCCGAGCGTCGAGAGCTGCAGCCACACATAGTTCAGGTCGAGCTTGCCGAGGAAGAACATCCCCTCGGGATCGGAGGGATGCTGCATGAGCCGTTCGCGGGCGGCCGCTCGTCCGAGCTTCGTTTCCTCGAGGAATGCCGTCATCAGCGCAGGGCAGGACGCGCAGGCCTTCCATGCGCGATCGCGATCGTCGGACGCGCCGAGCGCGCGCCGGATCTGAAAATGGAGCGACGAGCTCCGGAGCTCGTACGCGAGGAGGTTCTTCGGATCGGCTTCGCGTACGGACAACGCGAGTGCGGTCGCGGCTTCGTACTGGCCGATGTAGAACAGGCGGTGCGCTTCGTCGAGCGTCGCCATCGCGCCGTCGGTCTGTGCGCTCGCAGGCGGCGCGGCGGCCGCCGATGCCAGCGCGACGGCGAGGGCGGCGGCCAGTGCCAGCGTCATGGCACGAGCGGCGGTCAGGCGAGTGAGGTGTCTCACGTTGGTAACCGCCGCGCATCGTTATCCGCTGCGCGTGGCGGCTCAGACCTCTACGAGAAGAGCGCCGTCAACAGCGGCTGAGGCGGCTGGCACACGGGCAATATTACCCGCCGCGACTTCCATCTGCGCCATCGTCGTGGCCTTGTGCGCGCCGGCGAGCGTCGGGATGCATCCCGCCATCAACTGGTGCGCGCGCTGCGAGGCGATCATCACGAATTCATAGGCGTTCGAGTCGTATGGACGGCGCGCGATCATGAGGGACACCCTTGCTCCGCGAATCGACTCGTGACTTGCGGTTATGACGTGTGACGAAGCTTTGATGAGAGATGGCCGCGGACGGGTCACGAGCGGCGCTCAGGAAAGCACTGTCACGGTATCACGAAAGGCCTGCCTATTGCCGTGAGAGGCTGACGTTGAGCGGCGAGGTGTCGCCGGCGCGGACATCGACATCGGCGGAGTAGCCGCGATAGCCGTCGCGGCGGATGTCAATACGGTGCGCGCCCGGTGCCACCTGTACCACGAGTTGCTCGTCGGCGCCGGGCCCCTCCCACTGTTCGCCGTCGATGAAGATGTCGGCGCCTGCGGGCTGCACGCGAATGGCGATTGTGCCCGCCTCGGCTGAGGATGCGGGCACCGGCGGAGCCTCCACGTCGCGACGCGGTGACTCGTGGATACCGCGGCGAACGACGGGCGCTGAAATGGGACGCGGCTCCGGCGGCGACCCGGCGGGCAGCGCGTCCATCGTGTGGTGGATGCGGAACGTTCGTCCGGGCTGCAGGTAGACGCTCTGGCGCGCCGTGCGGTGTCCCGCGAGGTAGAGCGTCACCTCGTGTTCGCCCGGCTCGAGATGCAGGCGCTGGAAGAAGCCGTCGAAGTCGTCCACGCTTCCCGCGTAGTAGCCATCGACGAAGACCTCGGTCTCACGCGGCTCGGCCTGGATGCGAAGCGCGGCGCCGGGCTCGTAGCCCGGACCGTGGGCGTACGGCGGATACCAGCCGTACCCGTAGCCGTAGGGGTTGAACCACGGGTCGTAGAAGAGCGGCCCGTAGTACGCGCGCAGGACGACCACGCGCCCGGGCATCGGGCGGATGCCTCGGCCGCCACGCCGTTGAGCGCTCGCAACGTCGGCGGTGAGAAGGACAGCAGCACACAGAAAGAGCAGCGCAACTGCAGCGTGGCGGATTCGCATGGACAGGCCTCCTCGCACTCTGCGAGTTCCCGTCGCAACGGTCATGCCGACGTGGCTGGGCCGGATTTCAGGCGTTTTTTGCGCGAAGCCGCCGCCGTGTCCGCGCTGGCGGACGGGCTACCGTCGCTCGATCGTGACCTTTCGAATGACGATGTCCGTGACGGGACGGTCTCGGGCACCGATCTTCGTGCTGCCGATCTTCCTGACGACGTCGAGCCCCTCGGTGACTTCACCGAACACTGAGTGGCGATCGTCGAGGTGCGGCGTGGGTCCGAGCGTGATGAAGAATTGTCCCCCGTTGCTGTTCGGGCCGCTGTTCGCCATCGAGAGGATCCCCGCCTTGTTGTGCCGGAGCTGCGGGGAGAACTCGTCGGCGAAGCTGTAGCCCGGACCGCCGATGCCCTGTCCGAGCGGGTCGCCGCTCTGGATCATGAAGCCGTCGATGACGCGATGAAAGATGACGCTGTCGTAGTAGGGCTGCCCGGTGACCTTCTTGTTGTTGCGGGGGTCCGTCCAGGTCTTGGTGCCCTCGGCAAGTCCCACGAAATTCTCAACGGTCTTCGGCGCCTGTTCGTCGAACAGCCTGGCCGTAAATGTTCCCTCACTGGTCTCGAACTTCGCGTAGACGCCGCTCACATGGAACTCCTTTGAACTCGAACCGTCCCCGGAGGATATCATGCAGGCGATGAGCGCTTCTCAGCGCGCGCCGGCCGACGAGGTGCTCGACGCCCTCGCCGCCGGCACGAGCGACAATCCGTTCGGCGTCCTCGGCCCGCACCGCGTCGTCGTGGACGGGCGTCCGGCGCTCCTCATCCGGACGCTGCAGCCGGCGGCGTCGGAGGTGCAGCTCGTCACGCGCGAGCGCGTGTTCGGCATGCAGCAGCGCGGCGACGGCATCTTCGAGACGAAGGTGCCGTTTGACGGCACGCCGGACGCGTTCGACTACTGGTTCCGGCTGCGGGAGGGCAGTGCGACCCGCGACGCCGGCGACCCCTACCGCTTCGGACAGATCCTCACCGACTTCGACCTGCACCTGTTTGCCGAGGGCACCCACTATCGCGTGTGGGAGAAGCTCGGATCGCATCGCACGACCGTCGGCACCACGACCGGCGTGCACTTCGCCGTCTGGGCGCCCAACGCGCAGCGCGTGAGCGTGATCGGCGACTTCAACCGCTGGGACGGCCGCGTGCATCCGATGCGGAAGCTGATTCCGTCGGGCGTGTGGGAGATCTTCATCCCCGATCTCGGCGACGGCGACAACTACAAGTACGAAGTGCGCACGCCTGCCGGACACCTGCTGCAGAAGGTGGACCCCTTCGCGCGCCGCTTCGAGGTGCCGCCGAAAACCGCATCCGTCATCTGGACCGACGGGCGCTATCAATGGCGCGACGGCCCGTGGCTGAAGGACCGCGAGTCACTCGGCGGGTGGCACGACCGGCCGATGGCCGTGTACGAAGTGCACCTCGCGTCGTGGAAGCGCGTGCCGGACGACGGCGGCCGATCGCTGACGTATCGCGAGCTGGCCGAGACGCTCGTGCCGTACGTGCGCGAGATGGGCTACACGCACATCGAGCTGATGCCGATCATGGAGCACCCGTTCGCGGGCTCGTGGGGCTATCAGGTGATCGGCTTCTTCGCGCCGACGAGTCGCTTCGGCACCCCGGACGACCTCCGCTTTTTCGTCGACGAGTGCCACCGCCACGGCATTGGCGTGATCCTCGACTGGGTGCCGGGGCACTTCCCCAAGGACGAGCACGGCCTGGCGCGCTTCGACGGGACGGCGCTCTTCGAGCACGAGGATCCGCGGCAGGGAGAGCACCACGACTGGGGCACGCTGATCTTCAATTACGGCCGCAACGAGGTTCGCGGCTTCCTGACGAGCAACGCGCTCTTCTGGCTCGAGGAGTTTCACCTCGACGGACTGCGGGTCGACGCGGTGGCCTCGATGCTCTATCTTGACTACTCGCGCAAGGCCGGGGAGTGGATCCCCAATCAGTACGGCGGCCGCGAGAACATCGGCGCCGTGTCGTTCCTGCGGCACCTCAACACCGTGACGCACGGACGCGCGCCGGGGACGATCACCGTGGCGGAGGAATCGACGGCCTGGCCCGCGGTCAGCCGGCCGGTCTATACCGGCGGCCTCGGCTTCACCTACAAGTGGAACATGGGGTGGATGCACGACATCCTCACGTACGCCGAGGAGAATCCGATCCACCGCCGCTGGCATCACGGCCAGATCACCTTCTCCATGCTCTACGCGTTCACCGAGAATTTCATCCTGCCGTTCTCCCACGACGAAGTCGTCCACGGCAAGCGCGCGATGCTCGAGAAGATGCCGGGCGACCTGTGGCAGAAGCACGCCAACCTGCGCGCGCTCTACGGCTTCATGTACGGGCATCCGGGCAAGAAGCTGATGTTCATGGGGAGCGAGTTCGGCCAGTGGCGCGAGTGGAACTACGACGGGAGCCTCGACTGGCACCTGCTCGACGACCCGATGCACGAAGGCCTGCGGCGCTGGGTGCGCGACCTGAACCACACCTACCAGCGCGAGCGGTCGCTCCACGAGGTCGACTTCGATGAAATCGGCTTCAGCTGGATCGAGTGCAACGACCACGACAACAGCGTCGTCTCCATGGTCCGCCGGTCGCGGCATCCGGACGACTTCACCGTGATGCTGACGAACTTCACGCCGGTGCCGCGCCCCGGCTATCGGATCGGTGTGCCGGCGAGCGGCTGGTACCGCGAGCTGCTCAACAGCGATGGCGCGGGATACGGCGGCAGCAACGTGGGGAACGGCAGCGGGGTGCCGTCCGAGCCGATCCCGTCGCACGGCTTCGAACAGTCCATTACGCTGACCGTCCCGCCGCTCGGGTTTCTGTTGCTGAAACGATAGTTCCTGGGGTGCCTAGAGTTCCTGGGGTGCCTGGAGTGTGCGAATCTCGGCGAGCGTCGGGACGCTCGCAATCGCCCCAAGCCGTGAGCAGCTGACGGCGGCTGCCGCGTTCGCGAACCGCAGAATCTCTTCGGGCCCGTCGCCGCGAAGCAGCGATGTGATGAACCCGCCGCGAAAGACGTCGCCCGCTCCCGTCGTGTCGACGACATCCACCGTATAGCCCGGCGCTGAATAGATGGCGTCGCCCGCCAGCAGCATCGCCCCGCGCGCGCCCAGCGTCACGCACGCCCAGTCGGATTTGATTTTCCTCAAACCCTTTTCGAAATCCTTCTCGCCCGTCAGCTCCTCCAGCACATGCTCCGCGAAGATCGGGATCGTCACCGCCGCGACGAGCTCACCGGTCCGCGCGCCAACCTTCTCGATATCGCTCGTGACCGGAATCCCCGCCTCGCGGCCAATCGTCGCCGCGTAGATCGCGGCGTCTTCATCCACGTCGTCCACGTGCAGCAGCCGCGCACTGCGGATCGTGGCCGCGTCGATGTTGTGAGGTTCGAGCCGCATCGCGGGGTCGCGGTCCCACAGGACGACCCGCTCGCCCTCGCGCTCGTCGATCAGGATGACGGCATACGGACTCGTGCCGTCGCGGATCGTCGCGTGCGAGATGTCGACGCCACGCCTGGTGAGCTCCTCGCGCATGCGGCCACCGTTCGTGTCGCTGCTGAGGGTGCCGATATAGGCGGTGCGGAGCCCCATGGCGGCGCAGGTGCAGAGCGCGGTGGTCGTCTGGCCGCCGGGGGAGACGAGATGGCGCCCGATGCGCAGCTTGGCGGCTGCGCTATCGGGCTGCGGGAATTGCGGGAGGCAATAGACGTAGTCGACGGAATTAGCGCCGACGCCGACGACGTCCGGGGGAGAAGTCAAAAGTCAAAAGTCAAAAGTACGAGTTCAGGCGTTCAATGGGTTCAACGGGTTCCTGTGGTTCGCGCGCCTACCGTGAAGAGCGCCAGGTCGACCGCGTTCGCCATCGCCTCGTACCCCGCGTTGTTCGGGTGGAGGTGATCGCCTGAGTCGAATTTCGCCAGGATGCGCGACGGCTGCGCGGGATCGCGGACGGCGGCATCGAAGTCGATCACCGCGTCGTACGCCTTGCTGGTCTTGATCCAGGTGTTCAGCGCCACCCGGATCTCTTCGGTCTCCTTCGTCCAGCCCATGGTGCCCTCGTACGGCACCAGCGTCCCGCCGTAGATCCTCAAGCCGGCCGCACGCGCCCGCTCGACGACCTGCTTGTGGCCGGCAATCAGGTCGGCCAGCGGAATCGAGTTGGGGTTCTGCGCGGTGATGCGGAGGTCGTTGATCCCTTCGGTGAAGACGACGTGCGTGACGCCCGGCTGCGCCAGCACGTCGCGGTCGAAGCGGGCGAGCGCGTTCGGCGTGCCGCCGCTCAGGACGCGGTTGCCGCCGATGCCGCCGTTGGCGAATCCGAACTTCGGTCCCGTCCGCGCCATCAGCCGCTTCGCCAGGTAGTCCGGCCAGCGGCCGTTGGTATCGGGCGTCGAGCCGTTGCCCTCGGTAATCGAATCGCCCAGGCCCGCAATCACGCCGGCAGGACCCGTGGCCGCCACTTCGACGCGCGTCAGGAAGAACCATCCCGGCATCGTGGTTGCGACGGGCAGCTCGGCGGCGCCGACGTGGTTGCCGGCGGTGGAGACGTAGCTGGTTTGCCGCGCGTTCCCGTGGGTCGTGAGCGGGGACATCCCCTCACCGGTGTTGCCCGGGATGTGGACGTCGACGACGACGTCCGCGAGATTCGGCACCGCGAGCGCAACTGCGTCGCTCAGCATCACCGCTCCGGGAGGGATGCTGACGGAGCGGCGGCCGTCGAACGTGAGCGGACGGCTCGACCCGGCCGCGATGACCGCGTCCTTCTGCCGCAGCGCCACGCCGGCCGCGCCGACCATCAATGGCTCCGTGCCGAACGCGTTGCTCAGCACGACGCGGATCCGATCCCCGCCGAGGCTGACGTGGACGATCTGCCGGAGCGTCTGGTTGTTGAAGTTGAGGGGCGGCTGTCCCTGGCCCTGCTGCGGAGGCATGGCCGCCCGAGGCACGACGGCGGTATGCCAGGTCGTCACCCACTGCGCGCCGCCATTGCCACCCTGCGCCGCCGCCGGCGGCTGAGAGACCACCACGAAACCGAGCACCAGCGCCGCAACCGCACTTCGGGCGAACGTAGCAGCCATGTAGTCCTCCTGGACGTGGGGGCCGGCTTCAGCCGGCCCGTCGAGCCGGCCCGATTATAGGCTGCCGCCGTTGAACTCGTACAGCGCAACGGCCGACGCGGTGGCGACGTTGATGGAGTCAACGTCGGACGAGGTCGGGATGCGCGCGTGGAACTCACAGGCCTCGAGCGTCGTCCCGGTGAGCCCTTCGCCCTCGTGGCCGAGCACGATCGCCACGGGCCGGCCCGCCGACGCCTCGACGACCGACGGCAGGGGAAGCGCGGAGGGCGACGGCGTCATGGCCACCGTGGCGAATCCTGCCTCATGGAGCTCGTCCAGCACGTCGGGCACCGACGCGATGCGCCCGAACGGCATCACCAGCGCGGCCCCCATCGACGTCCGGATCGCCTTCCGATACAGCGGATCGGTCGTCGCCTCGTCCAGCAGCACCGCATCGGCGCCGAACGCGGCGGCGTTCCGGAAGACGGCGCCGACGTTGTCGGCGTTCGCCACGCGCTCGAGCAGCACGACGAGACGCGCGCCGCGGGCGAGCTCCTGCCACTCGCGCGCCTCTGGCCGCTCGCCGACCGCCAGGCAGCCGCGATGGACGTTGAAACCGGTGATGCCGTTGATGACGGCTGGCGTCCCCACGAAGACCTGTACGTCCGGTCGCGACTCGAGCGCGTCCGACAGCGCCTGCCGCGCCGGCTCCGTGACGAGCACGGACTTCGCGGTCAGCGTGCTCTCGGTGAGCAGGCGGCGGACGACGAGCCGGCCCTCGGCGATGAACAGCCCGCGATCGCGCACGAGCTGCGGATCAGGGATGTTGCGATAGTCGGCGATCCGCGGGTCAGCGGGGGCATCCACAAGTGAGAAGTGCAAAGTGGGAAGTGTAAAGTAAGTTCAGAAGTTCAGAAGTTCGGAAGTGGAAGGCGGTTCGAAATTGCCACGTGGCGGCCGCGAGGAAGGGCCGGTCACGGGCTGAATTTCAATCGAAGCTCGGGATTGTCTGCGAGGAAGCCGACGAGTGTCTCGACTGGTTGGAGTACTTCCGGGACGGCCGCATCCGCCACGACGCTGAACTGATCGAAGAGGCGAGTCAGTTAACCAGGATCTTCGCCGCCGCCCTTCGAACGGCACGCGAGAACACGAACCGCATCAGGAAAGTCCCAAACAGCTAGGCACGTGCCGACTTCCAACTTACTTCCAACTTCACACTTCCAACTTCACACTTGCTTCACCCTTTCCCTATGGCGCGGGTGTGAGGCGCAGGGCCCTGAGGCGTGACTGCGCGGGCTGCCAGCCGGGATTCCCCTCAATCGCCTCGGTGTAGTGCTTCCGGGCTTCGTCGGGAAACGCGAGCGCCTCGGCGATGAGGCCGAGGTGATAGGCGACCCGCCAGCCGGGCGCACCCAGCGCGCGCGCCGTCTCCAGCTGCCGCCGGGCGTCCGCCATCTGGCCGACGAGGTAGAGCAGCGCCCCGTACGCCTCGTGAAGGCCGGCGTGGTCGGGCACGAGCTTCAGGTGCTGCTCGAGCAGGCGCCGCGCGAAGGGGAGGTTGCCTTCTTCGATGGCGATCTGCGAGCGCAACACGGCGGCGTCCGGCCGGGTGCGGGCCTGCGACAGGGTCTGATCGAGCAGCTGCTGCGCGATGACCGTCCGCCCCTCGTCGTACGCCAGCACGGCATTGGCCATCATCGTCGGCACGTGCGCCTGGCAGACGACGAGCTGCCGTTCCACCGCCGCCCGCGCGCGCAGGCAGTCATCGCCCCTTCCCGCGCTGCAGCCGTTCGCGCGCCGCGTGTCCAGTTCCCGCAGGACCCGCGCGAGCTGCGCGTCGGCGTCGTAGCACTGCTGCTGCTGGATGAGGGTTGGGCGCCCCGCACAGCCGGCGACGAGCATGGCGAGGGTAGCCGCGGCGGACAGTCGGTAGGCGTGATTCATCATGGAGTCCGGACGACGCTGTCGGCGACCTGGATCATCTGGTAGATCACCGGCGCCAGCGTCGAGACGAAGATACCCGGCAGGAAGCAGATGACGAGGGGGAACACGAGCTTCACCGGCAGCGCCTGCGCCTGGAGCAGGGCGTCTTCGCGGCGCCGCTCGCGGAGGTCGTCCGCCTGGTGCTGCAGCGTCTCCGAGATGCTCGCGCCGACCTGCTCCGCCTGGATGAGCGCCGAGGTGAAGCCGGTCAGCGACGCGACGTTGACGCGCCGCGCCAGCTTGCGCAGCGCCTGGGCGCGCGGGATGCCGGCCAGCAGGTCGTGCTGGAACGTGATGAACTCCGAGGCGAGCGCGCGACTGCGCCCTTCGACGCGCACGATCTTTCCGAGCGCCGCATCGAATCCGAGTCCCGCTTCCGCCATCGTGGCGAAGAGTTCGAGCGCGAGCGGCAGGTCCTGTTCGATCCCTCGCGCACGCGCCCGATGCGCCGAGCGGACGACCATCGCGGGCGTGAAACCCAGCACGAACAGCAGGATCCATGGACCGCCCAGGAGCAGCGCCGCCAGCACGTCACCCGTGCTGCCCGGCACCGCGGCCACGCGGTCCACCAGCGTCGGCACGAGCAGAATCCGGTAGACCTGACTGACGGCCACGCCAATCGCGATGCCGCCGGCCGTCGCCGCGAGGAACACGGCCGGGGCGTTGGGCCGGCGGTACCCGGCCCGGATCAGCCAGAGCGCCAGCGCGCTGCTCGCTTCCTGCGATTCGGCAGCCCCGCCGCCGGCGCCAGGCGCGGCGTCGGCACGCAACCGCTCGAGGGCGCGCTGTCGCAGGCCCCAGTCGCGCGCGGCGATCGCGATTGCGGCCAGCGCTCCAAGGCCAAGCGAGACGAGGAGGATCGCCATCATCACGTCAGAACTGGCTCCGGCTCAGCCGCGACATCCAGAGCAGGCCGATGGCCTGCAGCGTAATCGCGCCGGCGACGAGCATCGTGCCGGCCCCTGTCGCGACGAAGGCCTCGAGGCGGTCGGGATTCGTCCGCCACATCAGGAAGCCGAGGGCGTACGCGATTCCCAGCACGACGGCGACGGAGGCGTTCGACTCGACGCCCTGGGCGCGCACGCGACGGGAGAGTTCGGTGCGATCGCGGACCGTTCGTCCCACGGTCGAGAGCGTCGTCGCCAGGCTGCCGCCGACTTCCCAGTGCACGGCGAGCGACGTCGCGAACAGGCGGAACGTTTCGAGCGGGACGTGCACCTGGAGGTCGCTGACCGCCGATCGCGGGTCATCGCCGAGCCGGATCCGTCCGGCGACTTCCTGCACGTACGGCCGGAGCGGCGCGTTGATTTCCTCGAGCGCCGACTCGAACGCGGCGAGCAGGCTGGCGCCCGCGCGAAGCGACCCCACCATCAGATCGATCGCGGCGGCGAGCTGGTTCTCGATGAGCGCGGACTGCTGCCCGCGCCGGTGTTCCTCCACGAGGTACGTGAACACGCCGAGGAGCAGGCCGGCGGCCACGGCGACCTGCAGCGGCAGCGGCGTGAGCATCCAGAGCAGCGTCGTCACGCCCACGGCCACACCGGGCGCGGCGAGCGGATACCCCGCCGGGAAGATCGGGATTCTGCGCCGGACGGGACTGGTCTGGACCTCCGCCTCGGGCTTCCGGAGGAGCGCCTCGAGCCGTGCGAGCGCGACGGCGCGCGCGTGGTACCAGCGCCACAGCACCAGCAGCACGCTGCTTCCCGCCAGCAGCAGGAGGGACGCGGTCACGCGTCGGCCTCCTCCGTTGGCTGGAAGAGCGACGCCGAGATCTGGACGCCCTCGTCACGCAGGTCGTCGATCATCCGCGACACCACGCCGGTGGCCGTGAAGTACCCCATGACGCGGCGGTTCTGCTTGCCGCGCCGCTTGAACACGTACAGCTCCTGCATCAGGGGCGTCGAACTCTCGAGCCCCGTGATTTCCGAGATGGTTTCGATCCGGCGCACGCCATCTTCGTACCGCTTCACCTGGACCACCAGGTGGATGGCCGAGACAATCTGCTCGCGGACCGCGCGCGACGGCAGCTCGGTCCCCGCCAGCAGCACCATCGTTTCGAGCCGCGACAGGGCATCGCGGGATGAGTTGGCATGGACGGTACACATGCCGCCGTCGTGGCCGGTGTTCATCGCCTGCAGCATGTCGAGCGCCTCGCCGCCGCGGACTTCGCCGACGATGATGCGGTCGGGGCGCATGCGGAGCGCGTTGATCACGAGGTCGCGCGCGTCGATGCGTCCCCGGCCCTCGAGGTTCGCCGGCCGCGTTTCCATGCGCACCAGGTGCTCCTGATCGAGCTGCAGCTCCGCGGTGTCTTCGATGGTCACGATGCGCTCGTAGTCCGGGATCGCCTCGGCCAGCGCGCCCAGCAGCGTCGACTTGCCGGCGCCGGTGCCGCCGGAGATGAGGATGTTGCGGCGCGCGCGCACCGCGATCATCAGGAACTCCATCATCTGCGGCGAGAGCGTGCCGATCTTCAGGATGTCGTCGCGCCGCAGCCGCTGCCGGCCGAAGCGGCGGATCGACAGCGTCGGGCCGTCGATCGTCGCCGGCGGCAGCGTCGCGTTCACACGGCTGCCGTCCGGGAGCCGCAGGTCGGCCATCGGCGACGACGCGTCGATCCGGCGGCCGATGCGCGCCGCGATGCGCTCGATCACCCGGATGATGTGCTCGGCATCGCGGAACCGCACCTCGGTCTTCTCGAGCCGGCCGAAGCGCTCCACGTACACCTTGTCGGGCGCATTCACCAGGATGTCGCTCACCGCCGGGTCGGCCAGGAGCGGGGCCAGCGGGCCCATGCCGATCGTCTCGTCGGTGAGTTCCTCGGCCAGCCGCAGCCGCTCGGCGTCGTTGAGCGCGATGTCTTCGGACGCGATCGCCCGTTCGGCGAAGTCCCGCACGGCGGCCGCCACATCGGCGCCCTCGGATTCGAGCAGGCCGCGCTCGCCGATCTCGTCGAGCAGCCGCTCGTGCAGCGCCGCCTTGACCGCAAGGTAGTTCGCGCGCCCGGGCTTGCCGGCCTTCGCGGCCGGTTCCGATTCAGGCCCGGCGGGACGGCCGCCCCTCGAGACGACCGTTCGAAGTCTGGCGGCGGCATCCGTTGACAGCGGCCGCAGCAGCCGGCGGCGGTCGAAGCCCTGGTTCGGGGGAGCGTCGTCGCGGCGGTCGCTCATGCCGTCTCCCTCTGTGCGTCAGCCTGGGCCCCCGCGGCCGCTTCCAGGAGATCCTCGGCCATCTGGTTCATCGTGCGGCTGAACCGGTGCCACCCCCGCGCGTGAATGATCGGCGGTACGCCCGTGTTCGCCGACTGCAGGACGCGCTTGTCGTACGGCACGACGTAGTCGATCGTGCGGTTGAGGCGAGTGGCGATATCCGACGGCTGCAGGTTTCCGACAAACGGCGGGTAGTTGTAGTTGAGCACCAGCCGCTGCCGCGACGCGGGCAGCCCGAGGCCGTCCAGCACCGGCAGCAGCCGCGCGATGCCCGCGACCGCCGGGGCGGTGCCCTGCGCGACCACGAAGGCGAGGTCGCTCAGGTCGAGAATCGCCATCAGCAGGCTGTCGAGCAGCGGGAACGTGTCCACGATCACGTAGGAGAACGACCGTGCCGCCAGGTTGATGATCCGCGCGACGGCCTCGTCGCTCACTTCCGCCGCCTCGAGCGCGTCGGTCGGCGCCGCCAGCAGCCGAAGCCCGGTCCCATGCCGCAGCGCGAGGTGGCGCAGGAGCGTACGATCCAGCCGGTCGCGCTCGCGGATGGCGTCCACGATGCTCGTGGTCGGCTGCACGTCGAGGAGCATCGCGCACATTCCCAGCTGCAGCGACGTGTCGATCAGCAGTACGTCGTCCGGGTACCGCATCGCCAGCGCGCACGCGACGTTCACCGCGAGCGTCGACTTGCCGGCGCCGCCCTTGTTGCTCACGAACGAGACGACCCGTCCCTGCGCCGCCGCGTCGGCGCCGGTGGCGCCCGTCGCACGGGATGAGAGGCGGCCGAGGACGTCCCGCAGTTCGGTGGCCGAGAGCGGCCGCTGCACGAAATCCTGCACCTGCGCGCGAAGCAGCTCGATGATCGTCGCGTTCCCGGACGGATCCTGTTCGACGCTCCCCGGGCTCAGCGCCGCGGCAATCCCCGCGCCCGGCACGACCTCCCGCAGCTCGCGCGACAGCGCGGCGACGTCGGCGGCCGGACGGTCGACCGCGATCAGCACGAAGTTGGGCTGCCGCCGCCGCGCCTGGTCAACCGCTTCCGCGTAGTTGTCGACGGCGTGGACGGCTCCCTGTCGATCCGCCCGCGCGAGCGCACTGAGGAATTCGTCCTCCAGCGTGCGGTCCGCCGACACGAGCAGCGCCCGCAGGGTCCGATCGACGCCGTCGCGCGCTGACGCCATCTGTGGCTACCGGACGATGGCGGGGACGAGCACCGGCGCGTACACGGCGGTCCCGGCGCGCTGCAGATGCTTGTTCATCAGTTCGCGTACCGCGGCCGCCTGCACGGTGACGGGCAGCGGCAGGCCGCCGGGGAGCGCCGCCGTGGCGTTGGCGGGCGCGACGGCGGACGGTCCGCGCGTCACGACCTTTGCGCAGGCGTTGCCGGGACGGGCCGTGTCCGGCGCAAGCGTGATCCGGCTGAAGCCGATGATCCGGAGCGCGGCGTTCCCGATGGCCGAGTAGACCGGGCCGTAGCCGCTGATCGTGCCGGTCAGCGCGCAGTTGAGCGCGAATGCCGCCGGCAGCGGCTGGCCCACCGTGGTCACCAGGCGCCAGCGCGCCCGCGTCGGGTCGATCAGGTTGTCGACGAACCGGCCCACCTGGCTGGCCGCGGGAGTCGTGGCGATGCACGCGGTTCCCGTGCAGATGACGCCGGTGGCCGGGTTGATGGTGACCTGGCGTGCGGCCGCCAGCGTCTGGACGAAGGTGTCGGCCAGCGCGAACGGCGTGACGCCTGCCCGCGCCGGGTTCGCGACCGGCAGGCCGACGTGCAGCGCCGGCCGTGCGCCCGCGATCGCGGTCGCCCGCACCGTGAGGCCGTCGCGCCGCACCGAATACTCGGAATCCTCGTCGTCCCCGTAAATCGCCGCGCCCTTGCCAGGAATGAGCGGCAGCGCAGGACCGCTCGACGCGACCGCCGGCTCCGTCTGGTCCCCGAACTCCTGCAGCTCATTCGACCGGCGCAGCCGCACGAGGAAGGCGCTGTTGTCCACGCCCGTGAGCGACCCGCCCGAGAGCGGCCACGGGTCGGGCAGCGTGTCGTCGGGCGCCGGACATTCCGAGAGGGCAGGCGGGCCGTTCGGCACGGTCCCGTTCGGGTTGAAGTCGTTGCGCGTGAACGCCCCGCTGCCGCGCTGCGGCTCCGTGCACACGATGTCGAGCACCTCGTGCGCCGACCCCTCGGACGCCACCGGGTCGGAGGTGTAGCAGAAGCGTCCGCTCACCATGTCGCCGTAGACCTCGTTCCGCTGGTTCATCTGGAGGTCCGGCTTGTAGGCGTGCGTCTCGGGAATGCTGATGGTCTGGAGCGCGTGCAGGCTCGTCACGCCTTCGGTGAGGTCGACCAGGGGTCCGGCGCCGAACTGGTAGTCGGGATCGCCGTTGGACGGGTCGAGATCGTCATCGAACATCCGTCGCACCACGCGATTGGCCGCCGCGCGCCGCAGGCAATCGCTCGCGAACGCGTCGTCCACGACCTGCCCGGCGGCGTTGCGCACGCCGGCGTTCCGCCTGCGCAATCCCTCGACGGCCGCGGCGTCGGCCGCATTCTGCAGCTGCCCCTGCGTGAGACGCGCATAGCCGACGTCGATGACCATCGACAGCACCGCGCACAGCGCGAACACGAGGAGCGCGACCTGGACCAGCACGTCAGGGCCTGGGAACCGCCGTCAGGGCGCGGCGCTGTCCCATGATCGTTTCGACGACGGCAAAGTCGGTGTCGTTCTCGCCGGATCCGGACCCCGCGAACGGACTGACCGGCTGCAATGCCGGCGTCGTGCTGTCGGGAGGATCGTCGGGGCGGCCGGAACGCGGCACCGTCATGATCCGCGCGTCGACGGCCATTGCTTCGGTGAGGAGCGCGACCTCGGAGGGCGCGATCGCGATGACGGCTTCCTGCACCGGGCGCACGCGCGAGGCGCCGGCGTCGGTGAGCGAACTGGTGACGGTCGGCACGCCGCGCACGGTCATCGCTTCGACGACCACGCCGCTCTGGACGATCACGCGGACGGTGGCCTGCTTCTGCCAGTTCGAGAGCCGGGCCTCGAGCGCCATCTGGTCGCTGTAGACGCCCGCGAGATCGAAGGCGTCGGACCCGCCGCCGCTGCGCGCGTCGATCGGCAGCGTGGCGAGCAGGTCGAACCGGTCGCCCATCCGGAGCCCGTACAGCCCTTCCACTTCATCGGCCGTGATGCGGACGGCGCGCTTGCCGGCGGGAATGCCGGCGACGATGCCCTCGCGCGTGCCGGGCGGCAGGAAGTCGGCCTCGGTGAAGACGTATCCGGGTGCCTTGTCGTACTCGAGCACGCGGCCGATCACGTCGCCCAGGTCGCGGAGCATTTCGGGGGTGACCGCCGCCGGCGGCAGGAAGATCACCGCAATCTGTCCCGCGCGCGGATCCCACAGGTGATCGCGCGTGATGCGGGCGTACGCGGGGATCGGCCGGGCCGGCGTGAGCACCGGCACCAGGCCCGCGGTCGAGGGAGGCGGCACCGCTCCGAATCCCGACAGGTTCCACAGTCCGGCTGCCACGATGATGACGACCGCCGCCGCGACGACCCACAGGGCGATCGTGCGCCAGGTGAACATCGACGGACGGCCCGGCCGGCGCGGGACGGCGCTCATTCCACGACCTCACGTCTGTAAATGGCCTGCGCGGAGATCAACTTGCGGAACGGTCTGACGACGCGCCCCGCGAGGGCGTACTGGCGGCCCAGGCCATACGGCCCGGCGTAGGGACCGATCGGCCCGCCGATCTCGACCGGCGACCCGGGCGGCAGGCCGTTCTCCTGCACGCTGCCGTCGTCGGCGGTGATGTAGTTGCCGACGTTCGGTCCCAGCGGCGCGCCGCTGTCGTCGGTGACGGGCCGGAAGCCGCTGAGCATTGCCGCCTGATAGGGGTAGTTCACGCGGACCGCGGCGAGGCCGCGATCGTCGAGCGGATCGGCCGCGAGCGGTCCGCACGCATCCTGCGCCGCAAGGTAGACGAGGCTGAACGGTCCGCGCAGCGGGCAGTCGGCGTCGTCGGTGCCGCGGATCTCCTGCAGCACCGGCACCCACGAGATCGATTCGACACCGCTCCCGTCCCGCTCCGTGACCACGGGAATCGCCACCGTCAGTCCGGTGGCCGACGCCTGTCCGCTCGGTCCCACCGCGCTGCACGCCGCGCCGGTGCCATCCTCGATCACGGCCCCGGGATAGCGGAGGATGTTCGGCTGTGCGGGGTCGGCAATCATCAGTTGCCGCAGCGACCGGTTTACCACCGGCATCGCCGCGAAGTAGCCGTCGGGGTCGGGCTCGATTGCGGGATCCGCCAGATCCACCACGAGGCAGGCGGGATCGAAGATGCGCTGCCGCAGGTTCGCGAAGCAGAGGGCGTCCTCGGCGGGGTTGCACGAGAGCGCGTACTCGAAGGTCGCGTCGGCGCGGACCGGCGCGACCGACAGCTCGCGGGCGGCGACGCGGGCGACCTCGTTCAGCGCGTTCGCGTCGAACATCACGCGGCCGAACTCAACCACCCCTGCGAGGATCAGGTAGAGCACGAGCGAGACGAGCGCGAACTCGACGAGTGCGGCGCCCCGTTCCCGACCCGAACCGCGATCCAACCGTTCCACCACCACCTCGGTTCGCTCCCGGGGACGGCCACTCGCCGGTGGCCGTCTATCTGGTGCGGGTCTCCAGGACGAGCGAGGAGAGCTGGCCGTCGCCGCCGACGCTTTCGCCGAGCCGCGAGCTGCCGTTGCCCTGCGTGATGGCGTTGACGTCGAGCCCGATGCCGGTCGCCGAGTTGCCCTGGTCGAAGCCGGGGGTATTCGGGGAGGTCTCGATGATCTTGCCGCTCACGATCGGGGCGTTGTCCTCGGCGTGCGCGCCCGGCAGGATGGCCGCCGCGGTGCCGAGCATGTCGGTCACCTTGTTGCCGAACACCGACACGACCGCCGCGCCAATCAGCGCGACGCCCGCGACGATCAGCGCGTACTCGACGAGCGCCGCGCCCCTGCTGTCCTCTTTCAACCGTCGTATCAGTCTGTTCATGGACTCTCCCTGTATGTATATGGACGGGCCAGTTTACCGCTTCTCCGCCAGCGAGGGCGCCGCCATCAGCGCCCCCAGCATCTCGTCTCGCCCCGGGAACGACCAGAGCGCCGCGTCCGGCACCGGGGTCCTCAGGATCACGGGATTTACCAGGATGATGAGCTCGGTGTCCTGGTCGTTCCGGTTGAAGCCCCGGAACAGCCGGCCGAGCAATGGAATGGCGCGCAGCCCCGGCGTGGACGCCACGTTGGTGGCCGAATTGCTGCTCAGCAGGCCGCCGAGCAGCAGCGACTGTCCGTCCTGGAGCCGCGAGCTCGTTCTCAGCGCGCGCGTCTGGAATGCCGTGGTGGCCACCGCCGTCCCCGTGGCTTCGCGGATGCTGTCGGTGAGCAGCGTATCGGGCGTCACGACGAGCGGCTGAATGTCGAGCGTAATGGTGTCGTCCTCGCCGACGAGCGGGCGAATCTGGAGCTGCACGCCGTAGGGGATGAATTCCACCGAGCTGAAGACGCCGGGCGTGGCCGCATCGGCGCCGGCGCCCGCGGTGCCGAAGGCGGGGGCGAACGCCGCCGGGACGGGCACCTCGCCGCCAATCTGGACCTGCGCGACTTCGCCCGAGAGCACCGTGAGCGACGGCGAGGAGAGCGTCTGGGCGACGCCCTCGCGCTCGAGGAGCGAGAGCGCGGCGTCGATCGCCGCGTGCGCGCCCGAAAACTGGATTTCCTGCATCAGCGCGCCGTTCAGGAACGACAGCACTTCCTGCACCGCCGGCCCGCGCACGCCGACGCGCGCCGCCTGATCGCCCTGCACGGCCGCCGCCGACTGCGCGGGGTTGAGCGAGCCCTGGCGGAAGTCGGACAGCATGAGCGCGTTGTTCACGTTGAGCTCGCGCAGCTTGGTCCGGTTCACTTCGGCCAGCCGCACGTGGACGCGCACCTGGGGCAGATCGACCACCTCGATGAACGAGAGGATGCGGCCTCCCGCCGCTTCAATGGCGGTCGCGCGGCCGATGTTGTTGCGCACCTCGTTGGTGAGCCGGCTGCCGCGCGTGCCGCCGAACTGCGACGATCCGCCGCCGCCCAGCTGGGTCTGCGCCTGCGCCTGCTGCATCTGCGCGAGCGCGCCCCCCTCGTCGGCCACGACGCGGATGTCCTGCGCGGTAATCGCCTGGCCGGCGAAGAGCTGCGCGGCCACGGTGAGCACGCGGACAAGCGCAATCTGATTCGGCACGCGGCCGTCCAGGACGAGCGTGTCGCGGTCGTCGTCGCGCAGGTTGCCGCGGAGCACGCGCCGGATGGTGACCTCGTGGCCGCCGATGCCGGCGATGGCCTCCTGGATCTTGGCTTCCGGTGAGAGCGGCAGGCGCTCGAGCTGCAGCAGGTTGATGATGGCGCTCGACGGCGTCGCGACGCCCTCGGTCTGCACGGCGGCCGGAGAGGCGGGCGCGGGAGCCGCGCCCGGGGCGGGCGGGGCGGCCGGCGCCACAAGCGTCTGCACGAAGCCGCGTCCGCCGCCGGCCCCCGCATCCATGTAGTTGCGCGCCATCGCCTCGGCGGCCTGGGAGACGAGAATGTCGGGCACCGTGCCCGTCAGCACGATCGCGTCGCGGTCCGGCGCGCTTTCGACCTCGATCGAGGCGTGCACCACCTTGAGCGAGCGCTGGAGCAGCGACAGATCCCGCTGGACCGACATCAGGTATTCGGTGGACGACCCGTTGGCGAACCAGACAATCAGCGTCGTCCGGCCGGCGGTGCGGCCCAGCACGAGAATCTCGCGGCTGGTGACGAGCTCCGCCGAGAGGATCTCCGTATCGCCGACGGCGACGCGCTGGATGTCGCGCGGCGTCTGTATCCGCAGGTGCTGCGACTGGATGACGACGGTCGGGACGACCGCGGCCGGAGTCGCGGTTTGTGCCTGCGGCGCGGCGGCAGAGGCGGCAGAGGCGGCGATGGCGCAGGCGAACGCGATCGCCCGCCCGGCGGGCCGGGTCATGGTCATGGTCATCGTCATCGGGCTGACTGCGCCACCACAGTCACGGTTTTCGACGTCGTGGCCGTCTGGCCCAGGTCGTTTCGGATCGTCAACGTCACCGTGAAGATACGCACCGATGAGTACCGATGGGACGTGCGGACTAAGGTTCCCATGGCGCCGTCGCCGAAGTCCCACGTGAAGGAGGTCGCGGTGGCCGTGGAGGCCGACGCGTTGAAGTAGACGTCCTCGTCAGGGCCAGGGTCGGTTGGCGAAATCGAGAAGTCGGCCGAGCCCGCGGGAAGCTGCGCCGAGATCGTAATGTTCCGGCTCGTCGCCGCCGTCTGCCCGCCGGCGTTGGTCACCCGCAGTGTCACCGCGTAGGTGCCGGCGCGCCCGTACGTGTGCGTGGTGGTCTCGCCGGTCCCTGTCGTCCCGTCGCCGAAGGTCCAGTCGAACCGCGCGTCCAGGACGGGCGCGCCCATCCGCTGCGCCGAGAAGAGGATGCTCTGGTTGATCGACGGATTCGTGGGCGAGAACGTGAACGTCGCCGCCTGCGGCTGCAGGGCGCCGGAGACATTGACCGTGCGCGAGGCGGTTGACGCCGCACCGTTGTCGCTCGTGACGGTCAGCGTGACCGTGAAATTCCCCGCCCGCGGATACGGATGCGTCGTCGTCACGCCGGTGCCGTTGGTGCCGTCGCCGAAATCCCACGCATAGGTGCCGTTGCTGGCGGTGGAGGCCGACGCGTTGAACGCGACAGCCTGGTTGATCCCCGGCTGCGTCGGCGAAATGTTGAAGCGGGCCACCGTCGGGCCCGTGCTCGGAAAGTCGGACGTCGTGAACTCGACGTACGAGGGCGTGTCCTGCGAGAGCGTCAGGCTCTTGGTGGCGGAAATCGTGTTCGTCCGGACGTCGCGCGCGGCCATCGTCACGTCGGCGCGCGGCGTCGGCGCCACGCCGTTCGACAGGATGTTTGCGTTGCTCTCCGGCAGGTTCAGGGTGAACGTGCCGGTCTGGCCGACGGCCACCTGCCCGAGCGGGCCCCCGTTCGCCATCACTTCGATGGCATTGGCCGCGCGGTTCGCCACGACGACCGAGAAGACCGACTTGTACGTACTGCCACACGCGGACGAGAGCACCGCGACCATGGCGACCGGGACGAGCAGGCGAACGGACATGTGTCTTTGTGTGGTTGACGCGGGAGCGACACATAGTTCCAAAAAGTCCGCTCCAGAGCAAGTGACAAAACCGTGGCCGGCCTTCAGGCCGGGACGTCCAGATCTCGTCTAGATCTGCGCCTGTTTGGCCCGATCCCACCCCTTGTAGGTCCCCAGGACGCGCACCCACTTGGCGAACTCTCCCAGTTGCGAGAGGGCGCGCGCGCAGACGAGGTCGTCCCGGCGCGTTTCAAGGTCCACGTAGAACAGGTATTCCCACGGGCGGCCGCGGATCGGCCGGCTTTCCAGCTTGCTCAGATTGATGTCGCGCAGCGCAAAGACGCTGAGCGCTTTGAAGAGCGATCCGGGCGTGCTCGGCAGCGCGAACACGATGGTGGTCTTGTTGGCATCAGTGGCCGGCGTCCCGCCGATGACGAAGAAGCGCGTGATGTTGTATTCGTAGTCCTGCACCGCTTCCTGCAGCACTTCCAGGCCGAATACCTCGGCGGCGCGTCGCGAGGCGAGCGCCGCGGCGCCCTTGATCTTCTGCTCGGCCACCAGCTTCGCCCCGCCGGCCGTGTCGTAGATCGCTTCCACCGTGACGCCGAGGTCCTTGAGGTACCGCTCGCACTGCGCCAGCGCCTGCGGGTGCGAGTAGACGATTTTGATGTCCTCGATCTTCGTCCCCGGGAGCGCCTGGAGACAGTGGGCGACGTCGAGCTCGACTTCGCCGGTGATCGGGATGTCGTGATCGACGAGCAGGTCGTAGTTCCTGTGGATGGTGCCGCCGACCGAGTTTTCCATCGGCACGATGCCGTGCGTCGCCTTCTTGTGCAGGACGGCGTCGAATACTTCGTCGAACGTCTGGCACGACATCGGCTCGGCGTGCGCCGAGTACGTCAGCGCCGCTGCTTCGCTGTAGGCGCCCGGCTCACCCTGGAAGGCAATTCTCATACTGTGTTGTACACGAGTCCGGCCGAGAGAATCGAGGGGCGATTGCGGACCTCGAAATAGTGCGCCATATCCGCCACCTGACCGCCCGCGGCCTGTCCCGAGCGCAGTCGAGGGGCCGAAACTCACGACCCCATCAGCAGGGCGCCAATGAGATAGCCGATGGCTGCGACGCCGAAGCCGACCAGGAACATGTCGCGCCCGCTGGTGAAGAGCCCGCGTCCGGTGAAGACGCTGCGCGCGGCGCCGATGCCGAAATGCGCGAGCATGCTGACCGTGAGCGAGACCCAGATGGCCGTGCCCGCCTCCATCAGGAAGAACGGGGCAAGCGGGATGAACGCGCCGATGGCGGTGGCGGTGCCGGTGACGAGCCCGTCGGCCAGCGGCGTGACCGCCGGCGGGTGGATGCCGAGCTCTTCGTGCACCTTCACTCTGAGCGCCTGCTCCGGGTTGCTCATGATCGCCCGCGCCGCGTCGCGCGCGCGGTCCGGCTGCAGCCCCTTCGCCTCGAAGATGAGCGCCAGCTCCTGCTCCTCGAGGTCGGGCATCAGCGTCAGTTCCGCTTTTTCAATCGCGACCTGGCGCGCCGCCACCTCCGACTCGCTCTTCGCGGCGAGATACCCGCTGGCGCCCATCGACAGTGCATCCGCCAGCGCGCCGGCGACGCCGGTGACGATGATCAGGTTGGGGGAGACGTCGGCGCCGATGACGCCGGCCACGAGCCCGAAGTTGGCGGTGAGGCCGTCGTTGAAGCCGTAGACGACGCTCCGGAGGTAGCTGGAGCCGGCGGCGCCGTGCCACGGCTCGCCCTCATGGCCGAGCGCGTTCGACAGATCCTGCGCGTGGACCGCCGATTCGGCGGCAATCGTCATGGCGGCGTCGTGGGTCGCCCGCTCCTTGGAATTGCGGGCCAGCCGCATATACGAACTGGCCTCGGCCGTTTCCTGCCGCACGACGATCGGCAGCACCGAGGCCGGGCCGAGCAGCTTCGCCGTCCAGGCGAGCAGGCGCGTCTGCAACCCGACGGTGTGCGTCGGCACGCCGGCGCCCTGCGCGGCAAACAGCTCGCGCCAGCGCTCGACGTGCGCGTCCTCCAACTGGGCGAGCCGCTCGAAGATCGATCGCCGCTCGGCGTTGGGCTCGACCGACGCCAGCCGCCGGTACAGCCAGGCGGCATCCATTTCATCGCGGTAGTAACCGGCCCACTCCGGATCGACGCTCACTTTTGACTTTTGACCTCTTACCTTTGACTTTTGACCTTTGACTTTTGACTTACGTCAGAAACCGCATTCCGTGTATGACCGACCAGACGATCGACAGGATCGACGCGGCCAGGCAGACGACCGCGATGGCGATGTGATCGATCCGCTCCGGCTTGAGCGGGTCGAGGAGCTGCGCCGCGAGGTAGCCGCCGCCGAACCCGCCGGCGTGCGCGTAGTTGTCCACGCCCGGCATGATGAAGCCGAAGACGCCGAGCATGAGCGCGTACGAGAACGCCTGGCTGCCGACCATGCTGCTGCCGCCGCGCCGGCCGTAATAGACGAGCGCGCCGAGCAGGCCGAAGATCGACGCCGAGGCGCCGACGGTGAACTGTCCGCCGCGCAGGAAGAAGAGGTCAGGCAGGAACTCCCCGGCGACCGAGCTGAGCGTGAAACCGGCAATCCCCGCGGCGGTGTAGATGATGACCATGCGGCCCGGGCCGTAGAGATCCGCGGTCGCGGGCGCGAGCTGGCGCACCCACATCATGTTGAACAGGATGTGGAGCGCGCCGCCGTGCAGCCACCCCGCGCTCAGCACCGTCCACCAGCGGTCGGCGGCGAACACCGGCACCGCGCCGCTCGCCCCGAAGAGGAACAGCGCCTGCCGGCTCGGCGAGAACAGGGAGAAGAGGCCGCCCATCCCGATGTTGCCCTGGGACGCGACAAGCGTGAGGGCGAAGAGGATGACGCAGGTGCCGATGACGAACGGGACGAACCCCATGTCGCCGCCGAGCGCGCGCAGCATCGGCGCGAACCCCCAGAGGCCGGGGTTGCGCCGCCCGCAGTTGTAGCAGGTGTCGTCGGTGACGCCGACGAGCACGCCGCACGACGTGCAGATCACCGATCCGCTGGTCTGACGCTTGAACACGAAGTTCGATGATAGCCTGTGGGCGGGCTTGAAGCTTTGGGCTCTAGGCTTCAGGCTTCAGGCTTCAGGCTTATGCGTTTAATCGTCGGGATGACCGGGGCGACCGGCGTGATTTACGGCGTGAAGCTCCTCGAAGGGCTGCGCGACGCGGGTGTGGAAACGCACCTCGTCATGAGCCGCTGGGGCGTGCGCACGCTGATGCACGAGACGCCCTATTCACGCGAGCAGGTCGAGGCGCTCGCGCACACCGTCTATTCCTCCAACGACATGGGCGCCGCCATTTCGAGCGGGTCGTTCGAGACGGCCGGCATGGCGATCGTCCCGTGCAGCGCGAAGACGCTGGCCGCGATCGCCCACGGCTTCGGCGACAGTCTGATTCACCGCGCCGCTGACGTGGTGCTGAAGGAGCGGCGGAAGCTCCTGCTCGCCGTCCGCGAGGCGCCGCTCAGCGACATTCATCTCGAGAACATGCTCAAGCTGTCGCGCATGGGGACCGTGATCCTCCCGCCGATGCCCGCCTTCTACACCAACCCCCGCTCGCTCACCGACATCGTCGAGCACACGGTGGCGCGCATCCTGGATCAGTTCGGGGTGGCGGTGCCGGGGGCGAAGCGATGGACGGGGGAGATGAATGTGGGGGCGGAGGACTAAGGGGCGCAGGGCACAAGGCACAAGTCAGAAGGCACAAGGGCCCTGAGCCCAAAGCCCAGAGCCTATTCTCCCAAGGCGAGCGTCGCTTTAGTCTCGCGAGCCTGCTCCAGCGCCCGCTCCGCATCCTCCACGGCCTGCGCGGCATCCTCGGCGACGGCCGCCACCTTCCGGGCAGCCTGCCGCGCCTTGTCGGCGTCGGCGGTCAGCTTTTCATAGCGCGCGCCGACGGCCTCCTTCTCGCGCTCGGCCTCCTTGGTGCGCGCGGCGGCCTTCCTGAGCGCGGCCTCGGCGCGGGCGGCGGCCTTGCGCGCCGCGGCCAGCGACCGCTCGGCGGCCTGGATGGCGGCGGCGGCCGCTGCCAGCCGCGCCTTGCGGTCGGCCTCTTCCTGTTTCTTCCGCGCTTCGGGATTCTTTGGACGCGCCGGTGCCTGTTTCCGCGCGAACGGGATCACCCGGGACGGCTCGTCGCGCCGCTTGCCGCCGGCCTGGGCCGGCTGCCGGGGAATGAGTGCGGCGAGCGCCTCGAAGCCGGGCGCATCGAGGTCGGCGGTGAGCCGGCCCGCCCGCGGCGCCGAGGGGTGGTTCGCGTAGGCGGCAAGCGCCTCGAGCGTCGTGGTGACTTTGCGCATCAGGTCAGGAGAGGCCGCGTGGCCTGCCCCGCGAAGGAGTGTCGCGGCCTCCTTCGACAGCTCGCCGAGTGCCTGGCGGCGCGCTTCGAGCGGCCCGCGCAGGTCGCCTCCCTTGCCCCGGAGCTGTGATGTCTGCGCCTTGCGGAGCCCGGCGCCGGCGGTCATCAGGCGAGCGAACGGTCTTCTGTGGCGCCAGAAGAGCTGGTTGACCACCCAGGCGGACACCGGGGGTTTCGACAGCCCTCTGACGTGTGCCGCTTCGTCCGGCTGGCCTGCGTCCTTGAGATGGGCCGCGAGATTGTTCCGGGCGGCGGTGAATTTTTCCGGGGTCAGTCGAAAAAGGGCGTCGATGTCGGCGGCTGGCATGTCGGCGGGGTGCGGTCTTCGTCCCGTGACCTAGTCTGTCACAGCGCATGCATAGGCTGATGGTGGAGGACATGCATGGCCGCTCAGCTCGCGCTTTACGAACCGGATCGCCGGGTCACCAGGGAGCCCTCGGAGACCCCGGAGCTGCGGCGCCCGTCCGACCGCCGCTCTGGAACGATTCTGTGTCAGTCCTGCCACGGCCGCGAGGCGCGGTATGGATTCAGGACCCAGCACGACGACCCGCAGGTTGACCGTCCGCGGACGCTCTGCTTCGAGTGTTTCCGGCTGGAGGTGAGCCGGCGCCAGGAAGCGGCCCGGGCCATCCAGGCGGAGCTGCCGCTGCAGCAGCGGCTCGACGCGATCCACAGGCGCCGCCGCCGCGCGCAGATTGCCGCGCGCCGGGCCCTGGGCCTGTAGCCGGCGCAAACCGGCGTGGTATATTCGTCAATGTATTCATGCCGACCACGGTACACATCCCGCTGGCGTTGCTGCAATCGGTCGATCGCCGCGCGAAGGCGCTTGGCCTCAGCAGGAATCGTCTGATCATTCGAGCGCTGGAGCGGGCCGTCAGCGATCGTTCCGACTGGGCGCCGGAGTTTCTGGACAAGCTGCGTCACGCGGACCAGGAACTGACGTCTGCTGTCGATGAACTCCTGGCGGATGTCACCGGGGCTCGCCGTTCCAGACCGCCGCGTGATCTGTGACCTACGTCCTGGACACCAATGCCGTCTCTGCTCTCATGAAGGGACATTCGATCGTCGTTGAACGATTGGCGGCGAGCGTCCCGGCCAGCATCGCGGTTCCCCAACCCGTCCTCGCGGAGATCGCGTTCGGTATTGAGCGGCTGCCGCGGTCGAAGCGGCGGACGGCGCTCCAGGAGCGGTTCGATCTGGTGTGCTCGGAGCTTCCACGAGTGGAATGGACCGATGCGGTGAGCCAGGCGTACGGACGCATCAAGGCGGCGCTCGAACGGCGTGGGACTCCAATAGAAGATTTCGATGCGGCCATTGCGGCCCATGCCCTGGCGATCGGCGCCGTCCTGGTGACCGCCGACGTCGGGCACATGACACGGGTGCCCGGGCTTCAGATTGAAGACTGGGGTCGATAGCGTAGCAACGCTGCAGCTGAGCGCTCGGCGCGGGCACTCCGAAGGGCACGCTCACGCCTGAGCCGGATCTGATTGCTCTTTCGCTCCGCGGCCTGTACCGATCGATCCTGCGGGAAGCGAGCTGCCTGGTGATGGACGTGGAGGACGGGTGGGGGCGCGGCGGACGCGATGTGCACCGCTGAAGCCGGATGACCCGGGTCGCACCCCGCACCTCGCGACTCTGACCTCAGTTTCACCGTGCGCCAGCATCATCGGATCACGCCACTTCAACTTCGCCGGCCAGAGTGCCCTTCGGGGGGCTCAAGACCGTACCGCACGCGCTTCAGATAGAGGCCCTTTCGCGACAGGCCGAGGAGCGTGGCGGTTTCCTCCATGCGACCGCCGGTCAGCCGCATGGCGTGCTGGATCATGGCGCGCTCGAGATGCTGAACGGCGGCCGGCAGTGGCTGGTCGACCCGAACGACGATTTCAGTTGGTTCGAGGGTTCGCTCCGACGCGGGGACGGCCTTGCGGGATGCGGAGATGGCCGGTGACAAGTGCTCCGGCATGAGCACCGCGTCGGTCTCCGCCAGTGCGGCCAGACGGCGCATCTCGTTTGCCAACTGCCTGACGTCGCCCGGCCAGCGATAGACCTAGTCTGTCACAGCGCATGCATAGGCTGATGGTGGAGGACATGCATGGCCGCTCAGCTCGCGCTTTACGAACCGGATCGCCGGGTCACCAGGAAGCCCTCGCAGACCCCGGAGCTGCGGCGCCCGTCCGACCGCCGCTCTGGAACGATTCTGTGTCAGTCCTGCCACGGCCGAGAGGCGCGGTATGGATTCAGGACCCAGCACGACGACCCGCAGGTTGACCGTCCGCGGACGCTCTGCTTCGAGTGTTTCCGGCTGGAGGTGAGCCGCCGCCAGGAAGCGGCCCGGGCGGTCCAGGTGCAGTTGCCGCTGCAGCAGCGGCTCGACGCGATCCACAGGCGCCGCCGCCGCGCGCAGATTGCCGCCCGCCGCGCGCTGGGTCTGTAGTCCTCGCCCGCGCCGGCCGCGTTCCCGGCGAGTCAACCTCGCTATAATTCGCCGCGGCCTGCCGTCACCATCTCCAGGCCGGGGAGCGACACATGAGAATCATCGGCGCCGCCGGCTTTCTCTGCGCGTGCCTTCTCGCCGCGGGTGCGGCGGCCCAGAACCCCGTCTATCCGGCCGGCCCGCCGTTCCGCCCGGTGCCGGGCCCTGAGACCCCCGGCCGGGACCTGCGCCAGGAGCTGAAGAACAAGACGACCGGCACCTTTACGGTGGCGTCGACCGGCGACATGTTCTGGAGGTCGCCGGTGGCGAAGCGGATGAGCGCCGCGCTGCGCGACGTCCTGCGCAGCGCCGACATCACCGTCGGCAATCTCGAAGGCGGAACCGGCTTCGATCCGGACCAGACCGCGGCGGCGATGAACGACCTGTCGTTCGACTTCCTGGCGCCGGGCGAGTTTGGCGGCTCGCCGGATCTGCAGGTGGCGACCGAGGCCTTGAACAAATACGGGATCAGGATGGCCGGCGCCGGCCGCGATCTCACCACCGCCCGGCGTCCCGCGTTCCAGGAAGTCCCCGAGGGGCTGGTGGCGTTTCTTCACGCCTGCCCGGGCGACAACCTGTGCGGGCCGCGCGCGACCAACACGGCGCAGGGCGTGAATCCGCTCGGCGTCACCATCTGGAACACGGTGACGCAGGAGCAGTTCAACAACCTCAAGGCGATGGAAGCCTCGATCCTCGCGCGGCGGACCGAGGCGGACGTCGTGCTGCCGTCGGCGCTCCCGCCCGCGCTGCCTGCCGGCCGCATGCGGTGGCTGGGGCAGAACTACATCGTCGCGGAGAAGCCGGGCGACATCCGTCACGAGCTGAACCGGGGCGACGAGCAGGCGCTGGTGCTGGCGGTGCGGAACGCGAAGGAGATTTCGGACTTCGTGATGTTCCACATGCACGACCATCTCAACCGCTCGCTCTTCCAGGCCTACTCCCACAACAACTATCCGGCCGACTACCTGCGGCCGCTGCTGCACACGCTGATCGACAACGGCCTCGACATGTACGTCGGGTCGGGGGTGCACACGGTGCAGGGGATTGAGATCTACAAGGGGCGGCCGATTTTCTACAACCAGGGGAACATCGGCGCCGATCTCACGCGCGGCCTCGATTCGGTGGTGGACCCGCACGGGATGACGCGGACCGAGCTGACGGAATCGCAGCGGGCCAACTTCTTCAGCGACGAGAGCAACTCCATCGCGTATATCGCGCACACGACGTACCAGGACGGCCGGCTCGTGGAGATCCGCATCTACCCGGTGGACATCGGGCTCAACCGGCGGCCCTGGTCGCGGGAGCACGTGCCGATGACGCCGGCGCCCGGGAAGGCGCGGGAGATCCTGGGGCTGATTCAGACATACTCGGAGCCGTTCGGCACGACGATCAGCATCGAGAACAACATCGGCGTCATCCGCGTACC
Organism: Vicinamibacterales bacterium; assembly: GCA_964202965.1. Lineage (GTDB taxonomy): Bacteria > Acidobacteriota > Vicinamibacteria > Vicinamibacterales > UBA2999 > CAXNKG01. The sequence continues at coordinate 21,531 of CAXNKG010000013.1, read as the reverse complement.
GGCGTCGGCGACGGTGGAGGTGGGCGGCGACCTGGTGATTCCGGGGCGCCGCTGATCGAGCGGGCGATCGCCAGTCCGATCTCACCGCTGGCGAGCATCATCGGTCCGAAGGCGGGCTGTCCGAAACGTCCGGTGTCCACGCCGACCGTGCCATCCAGCTCATAGGCCACTGCCGTGCCCGACACGGCCTGGCGGAGCGCCCATCAAGCCTTTTCGACCTCGCCCGCGGCAGTCCCCTCCGGCGGCTCAAGACCGTAGCGGACCCGCTTCAGGTACAGGCCTTTTCGCGACACGCCCAGCAGCGCCGCCGTGTCCTCCATGTGGCCGCCGGTCAGTCGTATCGCGTGCTGGATCATGGCGCGCTCGACATGCTGAATGGCGGCTGAGAGCGGTTGGTCGATCCGCACGACGATCTCGGTCGGCTCGAGGGTTCGTTCGGACGCGGGGACCGTCTTGCGCGACGCGGCGATATCCGGCGACAGATGCTCCGGCATCAGGACGGCGTCGTTTTCCGCAAGCGCGGCCAGGCGGCGCATCTCGTTTGCCAGTTGCCTGACGTTGCCCGGCCAGCGATAGAGCACGAGATACTCCATCGTTTCTTCCGCGAGTCTCAGATTCCCCTTGCTGTACTCCTGCGCGTGCTTCTGCAGATAGTGATGGGCGAGTGTCGGAATTTCCACTCGCCGCTCGCGCAGCGGCGGCACGTGAAGACGCACGATATTCAGACGGTAGAAGAGATCCTCGCGGAATCGACCCTCGGCCACGAGCGTGTCCAGGTCCGCGTTTGTCGCCGCAATGACACGGACGTCGGTTTTGACAGGTTGTGCTTCACCGATCGGATGAACTTCACTGGAGTCCAGGAAGCGCAGGAGCTTCGGCTGGACATCGAGCGTGGTTTCGCCGATCTCGTCGAGGAACAAGGTGCCGCCGGCCGCGGCCCGAATGACACCTGGAAAGTTGTCCATCGCGCCGGTGAACGACCCTTTCCGATGGCCGAACAACTGCGAATCCAGCATGTCCTTCGGTGTGCTGCTGCAGTTGAAGGGAAGGAATGTCGCTTTCGCGCGGGCCGAATACGCGTGAATCGTGCGGGCCAGGACTTCCTTGCCGGTGCCGGTCTCCCCTGTGATGAGGACGGGTACTGTGGTCGGCGCGATACGGCGCGCGGTAGCCAACAGCGTTTTCATGTCCTCAGCCAGGAACAGGGCTCCCGCCTGCTCTTCGATCGGTGGCGCCGGCCAGAGGGCTGCTCGATTGCGCTCGTCGGCGCGCGCTTCTTCAAGTTCGACTGCAGCACGACTAAGCCTTACGACATCCGCAAGGGCGATCGCGTCCTTCGGGTGGTCTGGGATCCCGCAAACGACGCTAACTCGCCTCGGCCCCTCGATACCGACATGGATGACGATGCTGTTTACTGAAGACCTAGGCAGTTCGGCCGTCTCACGGGTATCCAATACCTTGGGGTTCACGGCACAGTTCAGGGCCCTGAGGACCGCCACGATTTCATCAGCCAGTAGCCTGGGCCTATGCGCCAGATCGCCAAACGAAGCCAAGGAACTGGTAACACAAGCCACGTGCTCATCCGAGGGATATCCGGATGCCCTTTCAGCGGTTGCGATTGCACCAGAACAGCATTCGCCCATTTCCATTCGCGGCGACACGATGTGTTGCGCGGCCCAAATCCTATCCGCCCGCTGTTTCATGTGCGCCGCGATGACTGGGCTCAGGTTCTCAAGGATTAATGCGCCTGTGTAGTAGTAATGAGCCTGCAACTCACTGCTCTGAGTAATGTCCAGTTCGTTCGCGCAAATTATCCGGCCCGCTGCCCCAGATAGGTCGCCAGTCTTTGCGGCAACCTCCGCATGAATTAGATGCAACGTTGCGTTGAGTGGAAGGTCGCCGAGAGATTGGTACCGGCGTTCCGAGAGCGAGAGCCACTCGATCGCCTCTACCAGACACCCACGCCTTAGCAGGACGCGAGCCTGCGTCGGTGCATCCCAACGGACATGGAATAGATACGCGAGTTCTTGACGCTCGCGGACGTGGCCAGAAATCAAACCCAGCGCCCGCTCACAGTTATCCAATTCGCCTAACGCAAGATGCAAACGCGCTAAGCCGCCGGCGGCAGCCAGTTTGGTGATCGTCTTAATCGATTCGTCCTCAATGATCGAGTCGAAGGTTGCTTTCGCTTTGGAGAAATCGCCCGTCAATAATTGGACATGACCGAGATTCACAGCAGCGACAATCGCCGTTTGAACGTCACCACTCCGCCGAGTCATCTGTTTCGCTGTCTTGAGGAGTTCAGTGGCGGTCGCGAAGTCACCGCTGATCACCGCCATACACCCGAGATTCTGAAGCGACGTTGCTGTCAGATGGATATTGGGGGACCTTTGCAGAAAGGACTCCGCAATATGAGTGTGGCGTCGCGCTTCATCTAGTCGTCCGGTCTGGCCTTCCAATACGGCGACACATGAATGAAGGTAAGCCGTTGCCTGAGGAACACCTGCGCGTGAAACCGTGCGACGTACGTCAGGTAAGGCAGCCACTACCTTGGAAAGGTCGCCACTCTCAATCAACATCCGAAATAGTTGGAGGTGCGCCCATGCTGTTCGTTGATGGTCTCCAGACTCCTGCCCAAGATGCAGCGCCGCTTGCGCGTGACGAATAGCGGTGGGCGCGTCGCCAATGCGCCAATGCGCCATCGCCATCGCCGACTCTGCTTGGGATCGGGTGTTCGCGCGAGACGGCGGAACGCGATCTAATTCCGCGAGTTCAATCGCTTCATGCGTTCGGGATACGATGGCCAGCGCAGTGGCAAGAATCGCTCGGTGTCCCGGTTCTAGAATGCTACGTTCCTTGAAATCGCGGCCGGATTTCTCGATGAGCTCAAGGAATTCGCCCCGATGGAAGAGATCTGCCGCAACGTCGTTCGTGAGGCGCATGATGTCGCCCTCGCAAGTCGATCAATGTTTCTGATTCGGGAAGCGAATAACCGCGGAAGCAGCGTAGTTACGACGTGAAGTGAACTGCGTTTGAATTGCCGATGCGATGTATTCGAGCGCGTATCGGTGCTCTTGGTCGAAAGTCTCGCTTCTTGGCGAGTAGGCAGTTAGCACCGCCACCAAGCGTCCGCCGGATAGCACGGGTGTGCTGAGCGTGCTGCGAAGCGGGGGACTGAAAACAGTTGCAATTTGAAATAGGTCTAGCGATGCGTCGGAATTCAGAGCCGTTGTCAGATTCGCCGCCACCCATCCCGTGATTCGCTCCCCAACCCTAACCGTCAGACCTTCCAGTAGTCGTTCTTCATCGCCTGCCGTCGCCACGCAGCTCAAAATATCCGCCTCGTCCACGTACTCAAACAGCGCATATACCGTGGCAGGGGTAAGTTGACGCAATGCGTTGGACGCGACCTGAAAGGCAGATTTGATTGAATTCGCCTCTCCCATGTGTCTTGCGCATGCTTCTAACAGGGCCGAACCGGATGCATTTGCACGGATTTGGGTCAACGGTTCGGACAATAGCGGAGAGTCGGCAAGAGATGCGTTGATTAGGCTTCGTGCGTCTTGCCCGGCCTGCTGTGCTAGGGGAGCGACCGCCCCATAGCTGGAGATGAAGGTGTCAACAACGAGCGGATCGTATGCGGAGCCCCGGCCTTTGCGAATTATCTCAAATGCTTCACTTGGTTCGAGACGTGGACGGTACGGCCGGTCTGACGTCAACGCATCAAAGCAGTCCACCACCGAGAGGATTCGAGCACCCAAAGGGATATCTGTGCCCGCGATTCCAGATGGATATCCGCCGCCGTTCCAGTGCTCGTGATGATGACGAACAATAGGGACGACGGGGTACGGAAACTTTACTGAGGACAGTAGGTCCGCGCCTATGTCCGCATGTTTCTTCATCTTTTCGAATTCAGCGACTGATAGCTTCCCAGGTTTGTTTAAGATGTGTTCTGGAATCGCCAACTTCCCCATGTCGTGTAGAAGAGCTGCAGTGGCGATTGCCTTTAGTTGCCTGTCGTCCTTGACGCCGAGCCGCTTCGCTAATTCCACTGCATAGACTTGAACCCGCCGAATATGGCCGTGCGTGATTTGGTCTTTCGCGTCAACAGCCATTGCCAACGCTTCAATGGTCGACATATAGAGTTCGTTAACTTGGTCGACGTGCCGCTGCGCATCTTGCAGGCGTCCGAAGGACGAGCGATAGGTTAGATAGGAAATTACGAGAAGCGGCAGAATGATACTGACGGTTGCGAGATCGATCGAGCGCGTATAGGCCACCAACAATGCCGCCACTGAAACACCGCCGAAGTAGTTGAGGCTGAACCAAGGAAAATGCTCACGCCACAACGTCCACGGATTCACGCCTCGCTCATAGCCCAACGCTATCGCTACGAGGCTTGTATTAATCAGAAAATAGAGTGCTGCGAGAACAAATAGCGGCCCAATCAAGTCAGTAACGATCAGTCCTTCTTGACCAGGCTGGATGCTAGTCAACCAGTAGAACGCATTGGCTGCGATCCAGATGGCAAGTGCCGTTGCGGACAAATTGAACAGCGACTGAAGTCTGGTTCGCCTTCCCCAAAAGGTCATGACGAGGCAATCAAGCGCCACGATTACCGTCGCTGTTGGAGGGCCGAACAGAAGAACGGACGCGAATACGAATGCGTCGGACACCGAAAGGCGTGCGGAGATAGCTGGTACGCGAACCGTGAACGTTCCAGTCAGGGTTGTGAGAGCGGCGAGAACCAGCCAGCCTTGCGGAACAGGTTCAGCGAACAGGTGAATTACAGATACTGCGGCGACCGCAATTCCGGCTGCAATGACAGCAGCTAAATAGAGCTGTCCTCGTTGTGCCGGCGGGGTTTGCTTCATCCTTAATGGGCCTGAGGTGGCCGCACGTCTTATCGAACTATTCGCCCCAAATAATTAATCTGCGCATTTCGCCTCCTTCTTAAGTGAGTTTGAGCTGCATGGCTCAATCGCCCCAGAGAACGGCATCGCCCCAGAGAACGGCATCGCCCCAGAGAACGGCATCGCCCCAGAGAACGGCATCGCCCCAGAGAACGGCGTCGCCCCAGAGAACGGCGTCGCCCCAGAGAACGGCGTCGCCCCAGAGAACGGCATCGCCCCAGAGCTCTCTTGCCCCAAACACCGTTCCGCCAGCGGTGACTGATTCACCCGCGATCGTCGTTACGCTTAAGTCCTCATCCCCGCCAAGGAGATAGAACGCAGCAATTAGATTCAGGCTGCCCGCGCCACGTTGCAGGATGCTCGTCCATTGCAATCCTTCCGCGCTGAGTTGGAGTAACACTCGGGCGTCAAGCGGAGAAAGGTTGCGACGCTCTAAAAGCAGTGCTACGCCACCAGAAGCCACCGCGGCAGCCATGCTCGTGCCTGACAGTTGCAGCCGCCGGCCTTCCGTCGTGTCGATGACGAGCTCAGGATGCTCCGTCGCGAGCACCGCACCGGGCGCGAGCAGACCGAGAATCTTGTTGCCAGGCGCGACAAGGTCCGGCTTCACCAGCCCGTCATACGCCGTCGGGCCCCGCGAGCTGTAGGTCGTGATGACGTCGTCGCTCCGCTGCGCCGTCTGCTTGGTGTTGAGCGCGCCCACCGTGATCGCGAACGGAGAGTTGCCCGGCACCGTGATGCGGCCAAACACCTCGGTCCCGGCCTCGTCCTTCCCGAGGTTGCCCGCCGACGCGACCACCACGAGGCCCGCGCGATACGCGCGCTCGACGGCCTGGCACACAGGGTCGTCCGCGCACCGCTGCAGCACCGGGCCACCCAGCGAGAGATTGAGGACGCGAATCTTGTAGCGCTCGCGGTTCGCAATCGCCCAGTCGATCGCTTCAATCACGTCGCTGGCGTAGCCCTCGCCGTTCCCGTCGAGCACCCTGAGGTTGATGATGTGCGCCGCCGGCGCCACACCCTTGAGCGCGCCGTCCGCCGCGATGATCCCCGCCACGTGCGTGCCGTGGCCGTTGGCGTCGCCCGGCCGCGACCGCACACCCGCCGCCGTGCCGCAGTCCTCGGAGGTGCGCCGGAACCGCTGCCCCTGGTTTCTCGACGTCGCCGTGAAGTCCACCGAGACGACAATCCGGCCGCGCAACTCGGGCACTTCGGCCACGCCGGTGTCGATCACCGCCACGCCAATGCCTTCGCCCCGGACGCCTTCCTGGCCGTCCGCCCAGCCGTCTTCCCACACCTGGTCGGCGCCAATCGCCGTCACCGTCACGTCCATCCGCGCGCGCAGCGTGTAGTTGCCCGACGCCGCATCCAGCCGCGCGTCAGCCGTCAGCGCGCCGAGGCCGCCCGCCGGCACTTCGACCACCGCCCCGGAGCCAGTCCGCTTGTGGACGCGAAGGCCATGGCGCGCCGCCAGGCGATCCACCTGCGACTGCGTGCCCGGCAGGATCACGCAGGTCGGCTCGATGGCGCTGCTGGTGAGACGCTGGGAAATGTCGCGCGAGACACGCGTGCGCCCGGCCGCCCACGCGTCGTTCGCCAGGAACGAGAGGGCCGCGAGCAGGCAGACGACGCGAATCAGCATGGTTACGACCTGAGGGAGCGAAGGGCGAACGTGGCAGCCGATGCCGACGCCGAAAACGGCTGCGGCTTGAATCCGGAGGCGTAGAGCGACTCCACGAGCACGCGCTGCGAGCCGCCGATCGAGCGGATTGTCTGCAGCCGGCCGTCGCGGATCCGGTAGTAAACGGTCCGGCGCGACAGCCGCAGGAGCTCCGCCGCCTTGTCGATCGAGACGCTCCGCCCCAGGTACACGTCGTTCGGCGTGTCGGGATGAGAGAGAAGCGTGGACGATTCAGTGCTGCCGGTGCTGGTCAAGAACGTTGCCTCCAGGCCTTTCCCTATCGCAGGGGCAGTGCCAATTCCGAGGTTCATGGGGTGCAGACGTGCAAACGGTTCAGCGGTAAGCGTTTAGGCTCGTTTGGCGACCGGGAGGGAAGAGCGGCGCGAGAGGCAGGTAGCCAGTGGATTGGCCGCTGGCTCCGGGGGCTCACCCCTGCATCAGTGTGCAAACTGCACGGCAATGTGTTGAAATCTGCACGCTTTGCAGAAGTGGCCAATAAATTGACCGGGGTAACAGGAAACTGATCGTTAAGAAGTCCCGTCTGGTCGGTTTGGGGGTCTCCCTGGCGCTGCTGGGGGCCATCTTCTTTGTCATCCGGGGGCGCCCGGGCGCCCCCCCGGCCGCCTCGGCCGCCCGCCGCGGCGGGCAGATCGTCGCCTCCATCCGCGCCGAACCTCGATCCTTTAACCGTCTCGTCGCCCGCGACCTCACCACCGAAACGCTGACGATGCTCACGCAGGGCCGCCTGGTGCGCATCAACCGCGCCACGTTCGAACTGGAGCCGTGGCTGGCCGAATCCTGGGAGTCGAGCGCCGACGGCCGCGTCCACACGCTGCACCTGCGCCCGGGCGTCACCTGGTCCGACGGCACTCCCTTCACCGCGGCCGATGTGCTGTTTACGCTGCAGGCGGCGTACGACCCGAAGGTGGAAAGCGTGCTGGCCGAAACGCTGCTGGCCGGAGGACTGCGCATCCGCGCCGCCGCGCCGGATCCGCAGACGGTCGTCCTGACGTTCGCGGCGCCGTCCGGTCCGGGGCTGCGGCTGCTCGACGGCCTGCCGATCCTGCCGAAGCACAAGCTCGGCGCGGCGCTCGCCGCCGGCACGTTCGGCATGGCGTGGACGAGCGCGACGCCGCCGGCGGAAATGGTGGGCACCGGGCCGTTCGTCGTCCGCGAGTATCAGCCGGGGCAGCGGGTCATTCTCGAGCGCAACCAGCGCTACTGGCGCGAAGGCGTTGACGGCGAGCCCTTGCCGTACCTCGATCGCATCGTCCTCGAGATTGTCCCCGAGCAGAACGCGGAGCTGCTGCGCCTGCAGTCGGGGGAGACGGACCTCAGCAACAGCGAGCTGCGGCCGGAAGACTACGTGCCGGTGCGCCGGGCGGAAGAGCAGGGGACGCTGCGCCTCATCGAGCTGGGCGTCGGGCCGGATGCGGATGCGTTCTGGTTCTGCCTGAAGCCGGAGGTGAAAGGGAAGGACCCGCGATTCGCCTTCGTGTCGCGCCCCGAATTCCGGCAGGCCATCTCGCACGCGGTGGACCGCGAGATGTTCGCGGAAACGGTGTTTCTTGGTGCGGCGGTGCCTGTGTGGGGACCAATCACGCCGGGCAACGATCTCTGGTTTTCGCCCGACGTGCCGCGCTATTTCCATGACGACGCCCGCGCGCGCGCGCTGCTGGCGGGCCTCGGCCTCGAGGATCGGAACGGGAACGGCGTGGTGGAGGACGCCAACGGCACCGAGGCGCGCTTCACCGTCATCACGCAGCAGGGGATTGGCTGGTACGAGCGGGGGACGCAGGTGCTGCGCGAGGAGCTGGCGAGGATCGGGATCGCGCTCGACATTGCGCCGCTCGAATTCGGCGCGATGATCCAGCGGATGCTCGCGTGCGATTACGACGCCATCTACTTCCGGCCGGTGGCCACGGATCTCGACCCGGCCGGGAACATGGATTTCTGGCTCAGCTCCGGGTCGGCGCACCTCTGGAACATGTCGCAGAGGGTGCCCGGCACCGAGTGGGAGCGGCGGATCGACACGCTGATGCTGGAGCAGTCGGCGTCGATCGACGCCGGGCGGCGGCGGCAGCAGTTCATGCTGGTGCAGCAGATCGTGGCCGAGAACCTGCCGGTGCTCTACTTCGCGGCGCCGCGGATGTATTTCGCGCACAGCGCGCGGCTGCAGGGGGTGGTGCCGTCGGTGCAGCGGCCGCCCGTGCTGTGGAATGCGGATAGTCTGAGTGTGAGTGAATAGACAGCCGGCTGAAGCCGGCCTCCACGATCATGCCGGACACTACGACAGTTGCTTAATTTCGTCGCAAGGCGAATCGCGTTTGCGGTGCTGCTTGTCGTGGTCGTGTCGTCGGCCTCGCTCCTGCTGGCGCGGCTGGCGCCTGGCGACGTCACGGCGCAGCTCGGCCCGTTTGCCAGCGCCAGTGAAATTGCCGGCACCCGCGCACGCTTCGATCTGGATCGCACGCCGCTCGGCCAGTTGGGGGTGTGGCTCTCCCGCGCCGTCCGCTTCGAGTTCGGCGACTCGTTTCTCTACAACCGTCCCGTCCGCGGGCTCGTCGTTCGGGCGGCCGCCAACACCGCGGTGCTGGCGGTCGTCGCGCTCGTCGCCGCCACTGTCATAGGGATTCCGCTTGGCGTGATCTCTGGCAGCCGGCAGGGGCTCCTGGCGGGCGTGATCCGCGGCGTGTCGCTCGTCTTCCTCTCAATCCCCCCGCTCCTGACGTCGCTTCTTCTGGTCTTTCTGGCCGCGGTCACGCGCTGGTTTCCGGCGGGCGGCATGACGTCGGTCAATGCCTCGTCGCTCGACTGGCCGGCGTGGCTGTTCGACGTGGCCGCGCACCTGCCGCTCCCGGCGCTGGCGCTCGCGCTGCCGATTGCGGCGACGTTCGAGCGGCTCCAGTCGCAGTCGATGTCGGAGACGCTCCGGCAGCCGTTCGCGCTGGCGGCCGTGGCGCGCGGACTCTCGCCGCGCGACGTCGTCCTGCGCCACGCATGGCGCGCGTCGGTGCGGCCGATCTGCGGCATCTACGGCCTGGCGATCGGCGCGCTGCTCTCGGGGTCGTTCGTCGTGGAGTTCGTCACGGCGTGGCCCGGGCTGGGCCGGCTGATGTACGAGGCGCTCCGGGCGCGCGACATCTACCTTGTGGCCGGATGCGCGGCGATGGGCGGTCTCTTTCTGGCGGCGGGCAGCGTGATTGGTGATCTGCTGCTGGCGGCTGCCGACCCGCGCCTTCGCGACGCCGGCGTCGCGAAGGCGGGGCAGGCCCGAACATGAGGCGGGCGGGACAGTGTTTGCTTTGGCTCGTAGGACTCGCCGCGGTCGGCGCGCCCTGGCTCGCGCCCAATTCTCCGGACCGAAGCTTCCCGGATCGGCTGTACGCACCGCCCGGTGGATACGCCTACGCGCAGCGGATGGTGAGCCGCCTGAACCGGCGGTTCGAGGATGATCTGAACCAGCCGGTGTCGTTGCACTGGTTTACAGACGGCCGGCTGGTGACCGTTCCCGAATCCGGCGGCGGTCCGCTGCTGCTGCTCGGCGCCGATGCGTTCGGGCGCGACACCTTCTCGCGGCTGCTGTACGGGGCGCGCGCATCGCTGGCGCTGGCGCTGGTGGCGACGGCGATCGCGCTGCTGCTTGGCGCACTCATCGGCGGCGCCGCCGGGTTTGCCGGGGGGCTGGTGGACGAGGTGCTGTCGCGGCTCACCGACTTCGTGCTGGTGCTGCCGGCCATCTACGTGGCGCTGGCGCTGCGCGCGGTGATGCCGCTCGTCCTGCCGCCGGCCACGGTGTTCGCGCTGCTCACGCTGATCTTCGCGCTGGTCGGCTGGCCGATCGTCGCGCGCGGCATGCGCACGATCGTCGCGTCGGAACGGGAGCGCGAGTACATCGCCGCCGGTATCGCGCTTGGCGCCACGCGCTGGCGGCTGCTGTCGCGCCACCTGCTGCCGGCGGCCGCCGGTTACCTCGCCGTGCAGGCAACGCTCCTGCTGCCCGCGTTCATCCTGGCCGAGGCGACGCTCTCGTACGTCGGACTCGGATTTCCCGACAGCGTGCCGACGTGGGGCACGATGCTGCAGGACGCCGCGAACATGTCGCTCGTGGCCGACGCGCCCTGGATGCTGGCGCCGGCGGCCGCCATCTTTGTCGTCGTGCTCGGCGTCAATCTGGTGGTGCAGGGGGAGCCTGACGTTCACACTTCTCTGTTCTAGGTGCTCTGTTCGTGTTCAGGTTCGGTTCGGTGTTCGGTGTTCGGCGTTCGGTGTTCTCTGTTCGATAATAGGTTCATGAAAAAGTTCGCTGGCATCTACACCCCGATCGTCACCCCGTTCACGAGCGGCGACACGCTTGATGAGCAGGGGCTGAAGTCCAACGTCGCGCGCTGGATGACGACGCCGCTCACGGGGCTCGTGGTGCTCGGGTCGAACGGCGAGGCGCCGCAGCTCGAAGACGCCGAGGCGGACCGCGTCATCGAGATCGTGCGGGCCGGGATGCCGAAGAACCGGCCGATGATTGTCGGCACGGGCCGCGAATCGACGAAGGCAACGATCGCGGCCACGAAGCGCGCGGCGAAGCTGGGCGCCGATGTCGCGCTCGTCCGCACGCCGTCCTTCTTCAAGCTCCAGATGACGACCCCGACCTTCGTCCGCCACTACACGGAGGTGGCCGACGCGTCGCCCATCCCGGTGTTCCTCTATAACGTGACGATGTACACCGGCGTCAACATGCTGCCGGACGCGGTTGCCGCGCTGGCGCAGCATCCGAACATCCAGGGGATGAAGGAGTCGGGGAGCGACATCGTGCAGATCGGCGACTTCGTCGCGCGCACGCCCGATGATTTCGTGATTCTCGCCGGCTCCGCCTCGTCGATGTTCGCGGCGCTCCTCGCCGGATGTGACGGCGCGATCCTGGCGCTCGCCGCGCTGGCGCCTGACGCCTGCGTGGAGCTGCACCGGCTCGTGCGCGACGGCCGCGTAGACGAGGCGCGCGCGCTCCAGCAGAAGCTGCTCCCGCTCGCCCGCGCCATCGGCGACGCGCAGCGCGGCGTCCCCGGGCTGAAGGCGGCGCTCAATCTGATGGGATACACGGGCGGCGTGCCGCGGCCGCCGCTGCGTCCGCTCGCGGCGGCGGACACCGGCGGGATCCGCACGCAGCTCGACGCGCTGGGGCTGCTCGAGCCGGTCGCGCGATAACGATGAAGCGCATTCTCGTTCCGCTGCTTCTCGTCGCCATTCTCGCGGCCTGCGCCACCAATCCCGTCACCGGGCGCCGCGAGCTCAATTTCATGAGCGAGGCGCAGGAGATCTCGATCGCGAACGACTCCGACCCGCAGATCAAAGAAGAGATGGGCGTCTACAACGACCCCGATCTGCAGCGCTATGTGAGCGAGATCGGCTGGAAGATCGCGAAGGTTTCCGAGCGGTCTCATCTCCCCTGGCGCTTCACCATCGTCGACGTCCCAGCCGTCAACGCGTTCGCGGTGCCGGGCGGGGGCATCTACATCACGCGCGGCATCATGCCGTTTCTCGACAGCGAAGCCGAGCTGGCCGGCGTCATCGGCCACGAGATCGGCCACGTCACCGCGCGCCATTCAGCGCAGCAGTACACGCAGCAGATCACCGGCCAGGTGGGCCTCCTCGCGCTCGGCATCTTCGTGCCGGCGGCGCGGCCGTTTGGCGATCTCGCCGGGCAGGCGCTTGGCGTGCTGTTCCTCAAATACGGCAGAGACGACGAACTGCAGGCGGACGGGCTGGGCGCGAGGTACGAGTCGAGCCTGGGATGGGACCCGGCTGGCGTGCCGGCGTTTCTCTCGACGCTCGGCCGGCTCGACGAGGCGGCTGGCGATCGGCGCGGCGTCCCGAACTGGCTGTCAACGCATCCGGATCCGCTCTCGCGCGTCGGCGAGATCGAGCCGGTGGTGCAGCGGCTGAAGGCCCCGGGGGCGTCGTATGCGACGAATCGCGATCCGTTCCTGCAGCGCATCGACGGGATCGTCTATGGCGACAACCCGGATCAGGGCATTGCGCGCGGCAGCACGTTCCTCCATCCGGTGCTCCGGTTCCGCGTCGACTTCCCGGCCATGTGGGAGATCGAGAACAGCCCGCAGCAGGTGGTGGCGAAAGCGCCAGGCGCCGAGGTCTACATGATGCTCGAGGTCATTGAAAAACCGGCGGGCGGGAATATCCAGGACATCGCGGTCGCCCACATGCGGGAGGCGGGGTTCCGCGCGGTGCAGGGGGAGCGGACGACGATCAACGGGCTCGAGGCGTACATCGGCTCGTATCAGGGACAGGTCGAGGAACTGGGCGCCGTCGGCGCGCGGGCGGCGCACATCAGGCATGACGGCAGCGTCTACCTGATCGTCGGGTTGACCGATGTCGATACATTCCCGCAGGCCGATCGCGCGTTCACGTCGGCGATTCGATCCTTCCGCACGCTGTCGGCGGCCGAGGCGGAGGACATCCGTCCGAGCCGCGTGGACTTCCATGTGGTGCGGGCGGGCGACACGTGGCAATCTATCGCCGAGCGATCGGGTGGCGGCGTCACGCCGGCCACACTCGCGGTCATGAACAAGATGGCGCCAGGGTCGCAGCCGGCGGTGGGGGCGAGGATCAAGATCGTGGTCGCCGGATAGTTGGGAGTTGGCCGTTTGGGAGTTGGGAGTGTGAAGCTGCGCAGGCGTATTGTTCGCGCGCTCGCCGTCACCGCCGCGATCGGCTTCTGGATCGTCGTCTACGTCTATCTCACCCTGCCGGACGTGCGCGTCCTGGCGGCCACCAATCCGACCAACACCGCCTGGATGCAGCTGCGCGCCGCCGAAGCGGCGCGTGAGGGACGGACGGTCCGCCACGTCCAGCGCTGGGTGCCCTATTCCCGCATCTCGAACCAGTTGAAGCGCGCGGTGCTCGTGGCCGAGGACTCGGCATTCTGGGACCACGAGGGCGTGGACCTGGAACAGCTCCGCGAATCGATACGCGTGAACTGGGAGCAGGGGCGTGCGGTTCGCGGGGCCAGCACGATCACGCAGCAGCTCGCGAAGAACCTGTACCTGTCGCCCTCGCGCGATCCGCTGCGCAAGCTCCGGGAGCTGATCATCGCGCGGCGCCTCGAGGCCGCGCTGCCGAAGGCGCGCATCTTCGAGATCTACCTGAACGTGATCGAGTGGGGCGACGGCATCTGGGGCGTGGAGGCGGCGTCGCGCGCCTATTTCGGGACGCCGGCGTCGGCGGTGAGCCGCGATCAGGCGGCGCTGCTCGCCGGCGCCATCATCAATCCGCGCGTCCTGAATCCCCGGCAGCCGACCGCCCGACTGGCTGCCCGCCAGAAGATCATTCTCCGGCGGATGGGCGACGTCACGCCGCCGCCACCGGCGCCGGCTGCGGCCGCGCCTGAAGGTGCGCCGGAAGACATCCTTGCGCCGTCAGACGCGGGGATCGCGCCTCTGCCCGGGCTGGACGCCGGCGAAGAGTTCGTGATCGACGCGCCCCCGGCCGACGTGAGCCCGCCCGATGCAGCGCAGCCGTAGTCGCCGGCCACCCGCGCGATGATCAATTACACGGAGCGCCTGTCTCTGCTCATGACCGACCTTGTGGAGCGCGTCCCCACGCTGTCGTTCATTGACATGACGAAGGTCCTCGTGTTCGCGCGGCCGGGCCGGACCGCGGCGGAAGGCGCGTACGCCACCTGCCACTGCATCTGCCTGCCGCCGAGCGAACCGGGGTACCGCTACTGGCGCGATCGGAGGACGGGACGGCTCACGCGCCGTTCCGAGTGGTTCGTGACGAAGTCGCCGGCGGTGCAGGTGGGGACGCAGCCGATCGACTACATGATCTCGTTCGCGCTGCCGCGCTTCTGCGACCAGCGGCTCGCGCGCACGCGCAAGTCGGAGCAGTACGGGGGGCAGCCCGACTGGATCGCGAAGCTCGACACGATCGTGCACGAGCTGTATCACATCGATCCGGCGCGGCCGGGCATCCGCCGCATGGAAAAAGCGGACGGCACCTGTTCCGCCAACTGTCACGGCAACCGGTTTTTCGAGGATGTCGTGCGGATGGTGCGCCAGTACCTCGACTCGAAGCCGGACCCGGAGGTCGCGAGCTTCCTCGCGCACGACTTCGACAGCCTCGTCGAGCGGTTCGGCGGCGTGGGTGGCGTGACGTTCCGCGCGTTTCCGTCCTACCCGCAGCGGTTCACGGAAGTGCTGTCGCCGCAGCCGCCCCCGCCGCCCGAAGCCGACTGCCGCGTCGAGCCGCTCGCGCTGCGGCGGATGACGACGGCGTTCACGGACGAGGACCTGGTGCTGCGGCAGTTCTTCCGGACCACGTCGCGGAAGCTGGCCGGCAGAGTTTCCGAAAGGGTCGCCAACAAGCGCGAGTCCCAGGCCGCGTAGGCGGGTATACTTCGCGGATGCCGAAGCCGAATGCCGCCGCCGTCTGTGCCGTCGTGCTCCTGTCCACGGCCGTCTCAGGCCAGGGCAATCCGTACAGAACCACCGACAACCACTTCCAGATGCCGGCCGGCCGCGTCGTCGGGTCGACCGCCGGTATCACGATCGACCGTGACGGCTCGACCGTCTGGGCGTTCGAGCGATGCGGCGGGAACAACTGCATCGGATCGACGGTCGCGCCGGTCCTGAAGTTCGACGCCTCAGGGAAGCTGGCCGCCAGTTTGGGCGCGAACCTGTTCGTCCGCCCGCATGGGATTCATATCGACCGCGACGGCAACGTCTGGGTGACCGACCAGGAGGGTCACCAGGTCGTGAAGATGACGCCCGACGGGCGGGTGCTCATGACGCTCGGTAAGAAGGGAGTCGCGGGCGAGGGGCTCGACGTCTTCAACGCGCCGTCGGCGGTCTTCGTCACGCCGGACGGAAGCATCTTCATCGGTGACGGCCACGGCGGGATGACGAACGCGCGCATGCTGAAGTTCACGAAGGACGGGAAGTTCATCAAGACGTGGGGCAAGCGCGGCACGGGCCCCGGCGATTTCGAGACGCCGCACGGGATTGCGATGGACTCGCAGGGACGTCTGTTCGTCGCCGACCGCGGCAACAACCGGGTCCAGATCTTCGATCAGGACGGGAAGTTCATCGCGGAGTGGAAGCAGTTCGGCCGGCCGAGCGGCATCTTCATCCGCAGCGACATGCTGTACATCGCCGACCACCAGTCGGACGAGAAGACGAATCCCGGTTTCACCAAGGGCATCCGGGTCGGCAGCGTGAAGGACGGGAAGGTGACCGCATTCATCCCCGACAAGCCGGACGGCACGCAGGAAGGCGTCGCCGTCGATGCGCAGGGCAATGTCTACGGCTCGCTGACCGGGGGACCGACCGGCGCAGTCGGCGGCGCGGCGCTCAGGAAATACGTCAGGAACTAGGGCCGCGGCGCGAGGCGCGTCAGCTCGTCGAACCAGTTCTGCACGACGATGACTTGTGGCCGCGGGGCCTGCTGCCCGGCGCCCTCGACAGTTTTGACCATCAGGAAGCGCTGCCCGTCGGGCGACACGTCGTACATCCGGCCGCCGAGTCCGGGAATGGTCGTTGTAAAGGGGCCGTCGACAATGACCCTGGGATTCCCTGCGACGAAGCCGGGGCCGGGCTGGATGGACGCCGCCACGATCCGCCCTTCGACATCGACATAAAACAGCTCCCGGCTGTTCGGCGCCCACAGCGGATCCGCCCCACCTCCTGTGGACACCTGCCATCGGCCCCCATCGACTCCCGGGAATGGTCGCACGTACACCTCACTCCGGCCAGACTCGTTCGACTGATAGGCCAGCCATCGGCTGTCACGCGAAAGTTCGGCGCTGCTCTCCGTGAAGGTCGTGGCGACGAGGGGCCTCACCCTCCGCTCCCCCGCCAGGGCGAGGACGAGGACGTCAGTGCCGGTACTGGGACGCCCCTGTTCCTCGAGCGCCAGTTGGGTTCCGTCGGCGGATATCGACCAGGGGAACTGCACTCTCTGGCTTGTGGTTAATTGCTCCGCCACGCCGGTTCCATCCGCTGCCTGCCAGAACAGGCTGCCAGGACCGGCGCCATCGCGAGCCGAGGAAAAGACGACCCGCCGTCCGTCCGGCGTCCACACCGGGTACCGATCCAGGCCGGAATCGAACGTCAGGCGCGTCAGCGTGGCGCGCGCAAGGCTCCAGACCCAGATGTCATTTTCCTGATCGCGCACGTCGAGCGCCACTTGCGTGCCGTCAGGGGAAATCCGCGGTGACACATACGCTCGCGGCGGAGCGGGGATGGCTTCTTCGCGGCCGCTCCGATCGACCCAGGCCAGGGTTCGCAGCTGCGAGGCGGTCGACGCTCCCACGGCATACAGGAGAGTCCCGCCATCGGAGACGCCGTAATGCGCCGTGGCGGTTTGCTGCGACGGGTTCGTCGCCCGCTGAAGGCCATCAACCAGTGGTACCGGACCGCCCGTGACCTGCACACGTTCGAGATCGAACGGAAGGGCCAACAAGGCATCGCCCAGCGCATAGATCAGATGTCCCGTCGTGAGGTACCGCGCGTCGCTGCCGCCCCGCCACAGCACTTTCCGTTCGCCCGACGTGAGCGACTGCGCCACGATCTCAGCGGTGTCCCAGCGGTTTGGCACTATGCCGCTGGCCACGGAGTAGAGCACCCATTCGCCACCCGGCAACATCTGCGCCCCATGTGCCTGGGTGCCCTTCTCCGCGGCGATGAGCGGTTCAGCGGTTCCGCCGTTCGCCGACACCCGCATGATGCCTTCGGGCTGGCCGAACAGGATCGTGTCGTCCGCGCCCCAGTGTGCGCCAAAGGGATTGGTCGCTTTGCACAGCACCACCGCCGTGCCGCCCGTGACAGGGATCTTCTTCAGCTCATCGCCGGCAAAGAACCCGACCCATTGCCCGTCAGGCGAGAAGAACGGGGTCGTCAGGGGCATTTCGGTTCCCTGAATGAGGTTCGCATTCAGCCCGTCCATGGAGCGTAGATACAGTCCGTTATCTTCATTCAGAACAAAATGACGGCCGTCTGGAGCCATCGCCACGACTGGTCTGCCGGTGCTCCGGAAGGCCCGATTCTCCGGGAGCGTGTAGCTGAAGCGCGCGACGGGGCGTGATTCCTGCGGCGGCGCAGGTTTCAGGCTCCAGACGGCCGCGCCGACGACGAGAGCGGTCAGCGCCACGGCGGCCGCAACCCATGGAAGCATCCGCCGTGAAGGGGCACCAGCGACACCGGCCGCGGGGTGTGTCAGCGTCCCGCCGGGATCGGCCTGGATGCGCTCGAGCTCGTATCTGACATCGCCGATGTCGCGGCGGCGCTTCCGCACATCCTTCTCGATGCAGCGGGCGACGAGCGCCCGGAGCGCCGGGTGCGTACCGGCAGGCAGCAGGTCAAGATTCGTGGTGCCCTTGATCACCGACGCGAGAATCTCGGAGACGTCTTCGCCCGGAAATGCCATCTGGCCCGTCAGCATCTCGTAGAGCACGCAGCCGAACGCCCAGATGTCGGTGCGCTTGTCGACGGCCTTCCCCTTGGCCTGCTCCGGCGCCATGTACGCGGCAGTGCCAAGGATCATGCCCATGCGCGTGGCGGCGAGGCTCAACGTGGGAGAGTGGGTAACGTCGGGGGCGCTGGCGTTCTCCTGCAGCGCTTTCGCGAGGCCGAAGTCCAGCACCTTGACGGTGCCGTCGTCGCGCACCTTGATGTTGGCCGGCTTGAGGTCGCGGTGGATGATGCCGAGCCCGTGCGCGGCATCGAGGGCGTCGGCGATCTGCATGGCGATCGGCAGCGCCTGGTCGACTGGAAGAGCGCCCTCCGCGATGCGCTCGGCGAGCGTGGGTCCTTCGACGAGCTCAAGGACCAGGACCTCTGTTCCCGCCGTCTTCTCGATGCCGTAGATCGCGGCGATGTTGGGGTGATTGAGCGACGCCAGGACCTGTGCCTCGCGTGCGAACCGGGCGACGCGGTCGGTATCGAGGGCAAAGGCTTCGGGCAGCACCTTGATGGCGACATCGCGATTGAGCTTCGTATCGCGGGCGCGATACACCTCGCCCAT
The DNA here is from genome assembly GCA_964202965.1 of Vicinamibacterales bacterium. Classification (GTDB taxonomy): domain Bacteria; phylum Acidobacteriota; class Vicinamibacteria; order Vicinamibacterales; family UBA2999; genus CAXNKG01. Next base: position 2,907 of record CAXNKG010000013.1, on the reverse strand, counting down.
GCCGCCCGCGCCGATCGGGCCGGTAATTTCATAGACGCCGAGCCGAGCGCCGGGAGTTAGCGCCATTCGATTCGCAGGGTGCGCGGATTATAGGGCAAGTGCCGCTCTTGGGTCGTTTGCGTCCTTCCCCGGACGATGCTAGCGTCGTCCGCCAACCCGGCATGCCCCTCGCAATCCCGATGAGCGAGGAGTGACCGATGTCTGAGATGACTTTGGAAAGTCGCGTGGAAACCCTGGAGCAAAAAGTGACGGAAATGGGCGGTTTGCCCGTTCGTTTCGAAGCCGTAGAGGGGCGCTTGGTCGCGGTCGAGGGCCGCCTCGAGGTCGTCGAAGGGCAAATCGTGCAACTTCGAACGGAGATGCGCGATGGATTTTTTGCCATCAACCACGGACTGCGCGACGAGCTGCGAGCCGAGATTCGCGCAGGCGACGAGGAGACGCGCCGCTACATGCGCGTCCTCTACGAGGACCTTATCGAGCGGATTGAGCGGATTGGCGAGGGGCTTCCGCGCCGGCGGCCGAAGCGCTGAGGCCGGAGACGCGCCGCGTGCCCACGATCCGGGTGGACCAGTAGTTGGCGACGTAGGCTTCCACGCGCACGACGCCGCGCGAACTCGGGGCGTGCACGAAGCGGCCCTCCCCGATAATCATCCCCACGTGCGAGGCGCCGCGGCTGACCGTCTCGAAGAAGATCAGGTCGCCCGGCTCTGCGTCCTTCAGATCGATCTCCCGGCCCACCCGGTACTGATCGCGGACTTCCCGCGGTACGGCCATCCCATGACTCGCGAAGACGTACTGCACGAACCCGCTGCAGTCAAAGCCTGACGGGCTGGTGCCGCCGTTGCGGTAGGGGACGCCAAGGAAATCGAGGGCGGTCTGGACGAAGGAAGGTGCCTGGGGTGCCTGGGGTTCCTGAGGTTCCTGAGGTTCCTGAGGTTCCTGAGGTGCTGCTGCTGCAACCGGCGGCAGCGCCGCGCCCGGAAAGGGGCGTGGCCGGGGTGCGCCGGCGCTCTTCGCGGCACACGCGCCGGTCGTGATAGCCAGGGCGAGAATCAGGACCCTTCGGAGCACGTCTGTCATATCGGCGTAACCTGCTGCGTTCACTAGTCTTCCGGCCGCGAATTCTAGACAGCTGAGGCGGCGGACAGTTATCATAGGCTCCGACCGATGGAACAGGCGCTTCTACTGAACGCGTCGTACGAGCCTCTGAAAGTCGTGGACTGGCAGAAGGCGGTCACGCTCTGGTGCCAGGGGAAGGTCGAGGTGATCGCGGTCCACGACCGGGAGATACGTGCGGTCTCCTTCAGCTTCAAGCTGCCCTCCGTCATCCGCCTGCTCCGCTTCGTCAAGATCAGACGCCGGTTCGACTACGTCCCGTTCTCGCGGGCCAACATCTACGCGCGCGACCACTACACCTGCCAGTACTGCAGCGAGTCGATGCCGTCGGGCGAGCTGACGTTCGACCACGTCGTGCCGGTGGCACAGGGCGGGCGCAAGGACTGGGAGAACATCGTCACCTGCTGCATCTCCTGCAACCGGAAGAAGGGCGGCCGCACGCCGGCCGAGGCCCGCATGAAGCTGCTGCGTGTGCCGCGGCGGCCTGATTCGGCGCCCGCCGTCCGCGTCACGATCGGGCTGCGGAACGCGCCCGAGACCTGGCGCGACTACCTGTACTGGAACCTCGAGCTGGACGAGTCGTAAATCAAAGGTCAAAGGTCAAAGGTCAAAGGTCAAAAGTAAATCGACAAAAGTACCTTTGACCTTTGACTTTTGACTTAACAATTGTCCTGTGCCCGCCATTACCGCCGTCCATCCGCTGCGCGCGGTTGAAGGCGGGCGCATCACCCTCCACGGCTCGGACTTTCCCGCAGACACCCTCACCTCGATACTGGTCGGCGACGCGCCGGCGCGGGTGACGTTCGCGTCGCCGAGCCGCGTCGTCGTCGCGATTCCCCCCGACATCGAGGGCGGCCGCATCCCGATGAAAGTGCCAGGCGTGCCGCGGGAGACGACGTACGTGGCGATCGGAGCAAAGTGGGCGACCGGCCTTCACCAGGTGGACAGCCCCGCGTTCGATAGCGCGGGACATCTCTACGTCACGTACAGCGGCTCGCGCGGGCAGGAAGCGCCGGTGTCGATCTTCCGGGTCACCAGTCGCGGGACGCGCGAGCCATTCGCCCATGGCCTCGTCAACGCGACCTCGGTGGCGTTCGGTCCCGACGGGCGGCTGTATGTCTCGAGCCGGTTCGAGGGCGCCGTGTATCGCGTCAACGAGGACGGATCGCACGAGCAGGCGGCGGCGGATCTGGGCGTGGCGTGCGGCATTGCGTTCGACGCGGACGGCGCCATGTACGTCGGCGACCGGTCGGGCACGATCTTCCGGCTCCGCGGCAGCGAGGCGACGGCGTTTGCGACGATTCCGCCCAGCGTCGCGGCGTTTCACCTGGCGATGAGTCCGGCGCAGGAGCTGTTCGTGACGGCGCCGACGCTGAATGCGTACGACCACGTGTACCGCGTGACGCGCGACGGCGACGTGCGCACGCTGCCGGCGCCGCTCGGCCGGCCGCAGGGACTCGCGTTCGGTCCGGACGGGCATCTCTACGTCGTGGACGCGCTGTCGGGCAGCAGCGGCGTGTACCGGTTCAACGCGCTCGATCAGGAGCCGGAACTCGTGGTCGCCGGTGTCGGGCTTGTGGGCATCGCGTTCGGGCCGGACGGCGCCATGGTCGTCACCTCCAACGACACGGCGTACCGGTTCGATTAATCCCTAACGGCACTTGAATTGCCGAACGAAGTGTACTTTACTGACGCCATGGCCAATGCATATGACGTGGCGTTGCGGGAACGCGCGGTGGCGGCGTACGAACGAGGGGAAGGCTCATATGCGGCGATGGCGGCGTTGTTCGA
>CAXNKG010000012.1:0-64381 GCA_964202965.1 Vicinamibacterales bacterium | reverse complement strand
GGGGTAATTTTCAGAGGACACTTTCGGTCCTGGAGCAGCCGCGGCCACAAGTGTCCTCTGAAAATGACCCCCGACCCCCTTTTACGGCAGCCATCCTTGCCGGCGGTCTGGCGCGGCGGCTGGGCGGCATCGACAAGAGCGCGCTGGTCATCGGTTCCGCCTCGATCCTCGATCGGCAGGTGTCCCTGCTGCGAGCGCTGACCCCGCATATCCTGATCGTCACGAGCGACCGATCGCGCGTCGGGTTGCGCGATATCGGCCAGGATGTCGACGTGGTCATCGATCGCGTGGACGGGGCGGGGGCGCTTGGCGGCATTTATACGGCGCTGATGGACGCGCCCACGGAGCAGGTCATCGTGATTGGATGTGACATGCCGTTCCTGACGGCGCCGTTCCTCGCGTATCTGGCCGCGCAGGGCGCGGACGTCGATGTCGCGGTGCCGGCCGACGATCGCGGCCGTCATCCCCTGTGCGCCTCGTATCGCCGCCGGACGGCCCCGCATTTCCGGGCGCGCATCGACGCGGGAGCGCTGCGCGTAGGGGATGCGCTCGCCCCCCTCACGGTACGCGAGCTCGGAGCCGATGAGCTGGCGCCGTTCAATGCCGATGGCCGGTTGCTCGTCAACGTCAACACGCCGGACGATTACGCGCGTGCGCACGCGTCCGACCGTTGATCAGCGTACCGCAGCAGGACACCAATCGCAATGATTCTGCCCGTTCATGACCGCCTGCGCGGCCACCTCACCCGCGTGCTTCGCGAACTCTACGCGCTCGACGGGACATCGGCTCCGTCGATCGCGCTCGAGTATCCGCCGAATCGGACGCTCGGCGACCTCGGCACGCCCGTCGCCTTCGAGCTGGCGCGCCGCCTTCGCAAGGCGCCGCGCGCCATCGCGCAGGAGATCGCCGGCGCCTTCGGCACGCTCGAGGGCATCGCGCAGGTCGGCGCGGCGCCCAACGGCTACCTCAATTTCTTTCTCGAGCGCCGAAGCTTTCTAATCGACCGCCTGGCCCTGACGCCCGATGCCGTCGCGTCGCCGCCGGGCGGCAAGGCGATCGTCGAGCACACGGCGATCAATCCGAACAAGGCGGCCCACGTCGGCCACCTGCGCAACTCCGCCCTCGGCGATACGCTCGTCCGCGTGCTGCGCTTCCGCGGCGTCCCGGTCGAAGTGCAGAACTACATCGACGATACCGGCGTGCAGGTCGCCGACGTCATCGTCGGGTTCAGGGTCATCGAGAAGAAGTCCCTCGCCGAGATTCGTGAGATCGCCGACTCCACGCGGTTCGACTACTACTGCTGGGATCTCTATTCCCGCGTGACCCAGTGGTACGACGGCGACAAGGCGCGGCTGACGCATCGCGCCGAGACGCTGCACGACATCGAGCAGGGCGGCACTGAAGCCGCCGAGATCGGCGCCCTTGTCGCGGACCGGGTTGTCCGGACGCATCTGCGGACGATGGCGCGGATGAACGTGGACTACGACCTCCTGACGTGGGAGGGCGACATCCTCCGCTTGAAGTTCTGGGCGCAGGCATTCGACGTGCTGAAGGCGAGCGGCGCCGTCTACCTGCAGACCGAGGGACGGCTCGCCGGGTGCTGGGTGATGCCGATCGAAGAGGACAAGGACCCGGGGCTCAAGGCTCAAGGCCCTGGGCCCAAGGCCGAAAGCCCTGAGCCTGTTGCCGACGCCGCGGTGGGAGACGACGAGGCCGACGCGGCGGAGCGTGAGAAGGTCATCGTGCGCTCCAACGGCGTGGTCACCTACGTCGGCAAGGACATCGCCTATCAGTTCTGGAAGCTGGGGCTGCTCGGCCGGGACTTCTGCTATCGCGTGTTCACGACACGCCCGCACGGTCCGCTGTGGGCGACCTGCGCGTCCGGCGGGGACAACGACCACCCGGCATTCGGCGGCGCGGCCTACGTCTATAACGTGATTGACGTCAGGCAGTCGTATCTGCAGAAGCTGCTGAAGCAGGCGCTCGTCGCCGCGGGACACCCGGAGGCGGCCGACCGGTCGCATCACTTCTCGTACGAGATGGTCACGCTCTCGCACGCCACGGCGCGCGAGCTGGGATACGCGCCGAGCGAGGAAGACGCGAAACGCCCGTTCGTCGAGGTATCAGGCCGCAAGGGACTCGGCGTCAAAGCCGACGACCTGCTCGATACGGTCATCCGGAAGGCGGGCCGCGAGGTCGCGACGCGCAACGCGGAACTCCCTGGCGACGAACGCGAACGGATCGCGCAGATGATTGGCATCGCCGCGGTGCGGTACTTCCTCATCAAGTTCTCGCGCGGCAAGATGATCGTGTTCGATCTCGACGAGGCACTGAGCTTCGAGGGGGAGAGCGGCCCCTACATCCAGTACGCGGTGGTCCGCATGAACCGGATCTTCCGGAACGTCCAGGAGCGGCACGGGCTCGACGAACCGGCGTTGCTCGACGGACTCGACGCCGTGCCGTCGGCCGAGCTCGACGGGAAGAACGGCGGCGACGAGCTCTGGGCGCTCGTCCTCGACGCGTCACGGCTCGACGAAATCGTCGACACGGTGATTCGCACGCTGGAGTTCTCGGTGCTGGCCAAGTGGTCGTTCGCGCTGGCGCAGGCGTTCAGCGGCTACTACAACCTGCCGGCGGCACGATCCACGATCCTGAATGAGGAACGCGACGATGTCAGGCGCTGGCGGGCGGCGGGGGTGATGTACGTGCGCAACCAGCTCACGCGCGCGCTGAATCTGATGGGCATCGACGTTCCGGTGAGGATGTAACGTGACACGGATTGCGATTGCGCCCTGCCGGAAGCTCCACGACTACGAGGAATCCGTCCGGCGTGCCGGCGGCGACCCGTGGGTGCTCGATGCGTCCGCCGACCATCCCGATACGGTCATCGGATCGGTGCAGGGGCTTCTCCTGGCTGGCGGCGGCGACGTGCATCCAGACCTCCATGGCGCGGCGATGCACCCGACGTTCTCGCCGGCCGAGCCGGGGCGCGATATCTACGAATTCGAGCTGATCGAGCGCGCCACGGCCGCCAATCTCCCGCTGTTCGCCATCTGCCGCGGCATCCAGGTGCTGAACGTGGCGCGCGGAGGCACGCTCGTCCAGGACATCCCCACCCAGGTCCCCGACGCGCTCGATCACCGGCTCGCGGTACCGCCGAACGAACCCATCACGCTGGCCCACGAGGTCTGGATCGAGAAAGGATCGCTGCTCGCGCGCATCACGCGTGAGGCGCTCGAGGGCAACGACAGCTGCCAGGTAAACAGCAGGCATCATCAGGCCGTGAACAGGCTCGGCAAGGGGCTTGTCACGACCGCCACCGCGCCGGACGGGATCATCGAAGCAATCGAGGATCCGTCCCGCCGCTTCTGCCTCGGCGTGCAGTGGCATCCCGAGAACTTCTACAGGACCGGGGAATTCCGCTCGCTGTTCGAAGGCTTTATTGCGGCGTGCCGGGTCTGAAAGACCCGGCCTACACACGCACGAACCGCGCGATGGCTTCGACGTGCGCGGTGTTCGGAAACAAATCCATTCCGATCACCTGATCGAGTTCATAGCCCGCATCCAGCAGCGTGCGCGTATCACGCGCGAAGGTCGCCACGTCGCACGACACATAGACCAGCCGTTCCGGCGCGCTGCGGATAATGCCGGCGAGCGCCTCTTTGGACATGCCGGTCCGCGGCGGATCGACGATGAAGGTTGTCGGCGGGTCCGCGGCTCGCGCACCTGCGAGAAACGACTCCACGCTCGCCCGCACCACCTGAACTTGCGCTCCGAACGGTTCCGCGTTCTCCACGAGCGACGCGCCGCTGATCGGGTCGCCCTCGACCAGCGTCACCTGGTCGTAGCCGGCGGCAGCGAGCGACAGGCCGAAGAGACCGACGCCCGCATACAGGTCGACGACCGGCCCTGGCGGCACCAGACTCGCGACGTGTCGTGCGAGTGGCTCGAGCAGAAAGCGGTTGCCCTGGAAGAACGCCCGGACATCACGCCGCAGCTGAAGGACGGTGGCGGTGCCATCCGCGCGGACCCGGATCACGTCGGTGACGGACGCGGTTCCCGTGAGGATTTCGATGCCGGCACGATCCGCGCGCTCGGCCGACAGGCCCGTGATGCCCGCGAGGCTGCCCAGGACAGCGAACGGCGCGGCGACGACCCGCGCATCGAGCAGCAGATGGCACGCGCGTTCATCGCCGGCGACATTCTCCGAGAGCTCCAGGGCCGAGAGCCCGCTCAATCTGGCGTGCGCGATCGTCCGCTCCGCGTCGGCAATCCAGGCGACGGCCGCCGGCATCAGCTGGCCGGTGGAACCGGCATCGCACAGCTCGTGGGTGCCCTCGCGGAAGAATCCAATGCGGCGGTCGCGGCAGTGCAGCCGCGCGCGCATGCGGTACCCCTGCTCCGGCGATCCCACGACGTCCGGAGCCGCTGGCAGCGGCACGCGGCCGATCCGTTCCAGCGCGTCCCGAAGAATGTCACCCTTGATCAGGCGCTGCCGCTCGTAGGCCATGTGCGCGAAGACGTTGCCGCCGCACTGCCAGTCCCCCGCCACCGCGCGGCGGTCCGAAGACGGTTCGATCACCTCGATCGTCGAGGCATACAGCACGCTCTTCGCCGACCGCTCGACGCGCGCGCGGACCCGTTCCCCAGGAATCGCACCGGACACGAACACGATCTGTCCCTCGTGCCGCGCCAGCATGCGTCCCCCGGCGGCGGGCTTCTCTACAGAAAGAACCAGCTCAGTGCCTACCATCGCATCTTCGCCCCGTCACACCGTCGCACTTTTCGTCTCAATCAAAGGCAATGGTGGGGAGTTGCGCGCGGTCGCGAATGAGACGACCGAGACAGGCCTGGTGGGACTGCGCGTAGACGGCGGGAGCCATGCGATCCCTGAACGGGGCGAGCTGGGCGTCAGCTTCCGACGCAAGGCCGCTCAGGACGCCGGCGTCGCATCCTTCGCGCCCCGCAACCAGCAGTACCCCGTCGAGCTCGCGCAGACGCGCCAGCAGCGCGTCGCGACGCTCGCCTCGCAGCCCCTTTGCGCCCGCGCGGGCGGCATCCAGCTCGCGAACGATCTCCTCCAGCGCCGTGTCGAGCGATCGATCGGCTCCCTTCCGCCGGGTCGTGAGGCGGACGACTACCTTGTCGAGATGGGCCGAGAGCGATTCGCGCGGCCGGCCGGAGCGCTCGGCAGCCGGCTCCTGTCCATCCGCCGCTGCCTCGCCGGACGTATCCACGACGCCAACCGACCGCCGCCACTCGTCGAAGACGTCCAGAACGTCGGCTTCGCAGAACTCCACACGCACGGGACGCCGCCGCGGTCCTTTCGCGTAGTAGCGCTCGAAATAGCGATCCACGCCGCGGAAGACCACCTTGAGCGGAATCCCGCGCGCGGCCCAGCCGCGCACCTGCTCGAACGCGGGGCCGACGATGCGCACGAGGTGACCGTCGTTCTTGCGGGTCAGGTACGCCTCGACATCACGGCAGAACGTTTCGGGATCGTCCATCACAGCCACGTTACTTCACCAGAAATGACCCTGGCGGTGCCGTCCGCCGTCCGCACCAACAGCGCGCCATCCGCGTCGATGTCCTCGGCGATCCCTTCCACGCGGGTTCCCTGCGCGTCCCACCGGACGCGTTTCCTGAGGCTGGCGATGGCCCGGGCGCGCCACGCGTCCACGACGACCGCGCGCTGCCCCTGCCGGAGTTCTCCATAGCGTGCCGCAAACGACGACAGGCACTCGACAAGGAGCGATCCGCGGTCGACGGCCCGCCCAAGCTCGCGTTCGAGACTTGTAGCGCGTGCCGCGACCTCAGGAGGATACGCGGCGGGCAGGACGTTGATCCCGAAGCCGAGAATCACGTAGCGAAGCGACCCTTCGGCCAGGATCCCCGCGGCCTTGCGGCCGCCGATCAGCACGTCATTCGGCCACTTGAGATCCGGCCGCAGGCCGGTGGCCGCCTCTATGCCCTCGCTCAGCGCCACGCCCGCGGCAATCGTGACGAGTGAAATGACGCCGGCGTCCGGCCGGAGGACGGCCGAGACATACAACCCGGCGCCAGCGGGCGAGACCCACGTCCGGCCGAGACGTCCCCGGCCCGCGGACTGCGCATCCCCGATGACCACGCATCCCTCCTGCGCGCCGCCGTCGGCGAGCCGGGCTGCCACGTCGTTGGTCGACGGTACGCGGTCGTAGAAGAGGACCTGGCGGCCGAACCGGCCCAGACGGAGGGCGGCGGCGCTCAGCGAATCGGCAAGATCAGGTGGTAGCGGGCTCGACTTCACAACTCAGATCGATCGCGGGAGCGGAGTGTGTGAGTGCGCCAATCGACACGTAGTCGGCCCCGGTCGCCGCCAGTTCGGGCATCCGTGCGAGCGTGACGCCGCCCGAGATCTCCGTCTTGGCGCGTCCGCGGCAGCGTTTCACCGCCTCGATGATGTCCGGCGTCGACATGTTGTCCAGCAGGACAATCTCGGCGCACGCCTCCAGCGCCTCGTCCACCTGCTCGAGGGTTGTCGCCTCGACCTCGGTCGGCATCTCGCGGTTACCCTTCCGCATCTTCGTGACCGCCGCAGCCACGCCACCGGCCAGGCGGATGTGGTTGTCCTTGATCAGGATGCCGTCGTCGAGCCCGCTGCGGTGGTTCGTGCCCCCGCCCACGCGCACGGCGTACTTCTCGAGCGCGCGCAGCATCGGCGTCGTCTTGCGCGTGTCGAGCACCGTGATGCGCCCGCCCGCCGCGTCAACGAACTGGCGCGTCAGCGTGGCGATGCCGGAAAGCCGCTGCAGGAAGTTGAGCGCGGTGCGCTCGGCGGTCAGCATCGCGGCCGCGTAGCCGCGGTACTCCGCCACGACGGTGCCGGCGTCGCAGCGCGCGCCGTCGGCGTGGTGGACGGTAACGGCAATCGCTGGATCCATCTGCCGGAAGGCTTCCGATGCGACGTCGAGTCCGGCGATGACGCACGGCGCCTTGGCCACCATGACCGCCGTCCCCTTCTGGTTCCGATCGATCACAGTCTCGGTCGTCACGTCGCCCCAACCGAAGTCTTCAGCGAGCGTGCGCCGGACGATCTCCCGGTACAGGCCGGGCTCGAGCGGTTCGAGGGGTATCGGAATCACGCGGCTGGTTCCTCCGCGAAGATCAGCTCAGGCGCCGCCACGTCCGCAAACGTCAACTCGCGGATGTGGGTCGCCGCCTGAAAGTCGCGCGCCGCGGGTGTCAGCGTTTCGAAGGCGGCCGGAAGCACCGCACGTTCAATGACGGCCTTGGTCGCCTTCTTTGCCGCCGCCTTGACGCGGCGGACCTCCGCCAGCGCCGCCTGCGTCTGGACGTAGACGTGCAGCGCGTCGGCCTGCCCCCCGCCTATCGGCGCCACGATCTCCGCTGCCGTCGGCCACTGCGCCTGATGGACCGAACCTGGACGCCACCAGGACCAGACCTCTTCCGTCACGAACGGGAGATACGGAGCGAAGAGCCGCAGCAGGGTCGACAACGCCACGAGCATCGCGCTGTTGGCCGACGCCGCGGCCTCGGGCGTGAAATCGCCGTAGCGGCGCGCCTTCACCAGCTCGAGGTAGTCGTCGCAGAACGTCCAGAAGAAGCGCTCGGTCCGCTCGAGGACGCGGGAGTAGTCGTACGCATCGAGCTGCTCCGTCGCCTCCTGCGCCAGGAGTGACAGCGCGGTCAGCATGCCTTTGTCGAGCGGCTCGGTGATCGGGCCGCGCGGGTGGGCCTGCAGCAGCGCGAAGCGCGCCGCGTTCAGCAGCTTCATCGACAGCCGGCGCCCGATCTTCATCTGGCTCGGATCGTTCGGGTCAAACGCCGCGTCACCGCCTGGTCTGGCGCTGGCCGCCCAGTAGCGCACGCCATCCGACCCGAACTGCTCGAGCAGCCCGACGGGCGTGACGACGTTCCCCTTGGACTTCGACATCTTCTTGCGGTCGGGATCCACGATGAAACCCGACAGCGCGGCATGCGCCCAGGGCAGCGAGTCGTGCTCCAGGTGCGAGCGCAGCACGGTCGTGAAGAGCCACGTGCGGATAATGTCGTGCCCCTGCGGACGCAGGTCCATCGGGAACACGCGCGAAAAGAGATCCGGATCGTCCAGCCAGCCGGAAATGATTTGCGGCGTCACCGATGACGTTGCCCACGTGTCCATGACATCCGGGTCGCCCGTGAAGCCGCCAGGCCGGTCGCGCTGGTCGGCACGGTAGCCGTCCGGAAGGTCCGTCGACGGATCCACGGGCAGCCGCGATTCGTCGGGCACGATCGGCTTGGTGAAATCGGGCGCGCCGTCGGAGCCGACGGGGTACCAGACCGGGAACGGCACGCCAAAGAACCGCTGCCGGCTGATGCCCCAGTCGCCCGCAAGCCCGTTCACCCAGTTCTCGTAGCGGTGGCGCATGAACTCCGGGTGCCACTGCAGCTGTTGCCCGCGCTCCAGCAGCGCCTCCTTCTGGTCCATCGTCCTGATGAACCACTGGCGGCTGGTGATGATTTCGAGGGGCCGGTCCCCCTTCTCGTAGAACTTGACGGGATGCGTGATGGGCCGCGGCTCGCCAATCAGGTCGGACGACTCGCGGAGCAGTTCGACGATGCGTGCGCGGGCTTTCGTGGCGGAGAGACCCGCCATCTGGTCGTACGCCTGCTGCGCGCGAGCGGCGTCGGCGCTTTCCCACCCGGACGAGCCCCATGCGACCGGCCGCAGCGTTCCGTTCGGCATCAGCACCGCGCGCACCGGCAGACCCAGCTCGCGCCACCAGATGACGTCGGTGACGTCGCCAAACGTGCAGATCATCGCGACGCCGGTACCCTTCTCCGGGTCCGCGAGCGCGTGTGGGCGGATCGGCACCGGCACGCCAAAGAGCGGTGTGCGCACGTGGGTGCCGAACAGCGGCTTGTACCGCTCGTCGTCGGGATGCGCGACGAGCGCCACGCACGCCGGAATCAGTTCCGGGCGGGTCGTATCGATCTCGACATAGCCGCCGGTCGCCGGCAGCAGCGACGGCGTCACGTGCTCGAAGCGAATGCGGTGATACGCGCCGGGCATCTCGCGGTCTTCGAGCTCTGCCTGCGCCACCGCCGTGCGGAAGTCGACATCCCACAGCGTCGGCGCTTCGAGCTGATAGGCCATCCCCCGGTGGAACAGCCGCAGAAACGCCGCCTGCGAGACGCGCTGGGCGCGCTGGTCGATCGTCGCGTACGTCATCGACCAGTCGACCGACAGGCCGAGCGACCGCCACAGGTGCTCGAAGGCCTTTTCGTCCTCGTGCGTCAGCCGGTTGCACAGCTCGATGAAGTTCGGGCGCGAGACCGCGACAGGCGGCTGCTTGCGGCTTCCCTGCCCCGCGCCTGCCGAGGGGTCCGGCGTCTGAAACGACGGGTCGTACGGCAATGACGGGTCGCAGCGAACGCCGTAATAGTTCTGCACACGGCGCTCGGTCGGCAGACCGTTGTCGTCCCATCCCATCGGATAGAAGACGGCCTTGCCCCGCATGCGCTGGAAGCGCGCAATCAGATCCGTATGCGTATAGGAGAAGACGTGCCCGATGTGCAGCGATCCGCTGACGGTCGGCGGCGGCGTGTCGATTGAGTACACCTCGGCCCTGCTGCGCGTGCGATCGAATCGATACGTGCGATCGTGCTCCCACCGCTCGTTCCACTTGGCCTCGAGTCCTTCGAGCGCGGGCTTCTCGGGCAGGGAGATGGGATGTTCCGGATTGCTGACGTCAGACATTCTTTAGGCGCTCCGCCACGCGGCGTGCGAGCTCGTCGAGAAACCCCTCCGACAGCCGCGGCTCCGCGCCGCCCACCACCAGCCGCACCGGCCTGGCGCCAGGCTCGCCCTCTTCCAGCGCCAGCAGCGCCGCAAACGCCTCGGCCACGAGGCTGGTTTCGACGGCCGGCGGACGTGCTGTGGTCCGCGTGGGCTCGGACAGGGCCTCCTCGGGCGGCGCCTTGCCGAGTGACGCCTTGTCTGGCGGCGCCAACTCCCGCGCCTTCAGCGCCGCTTCGAGTGCGTTGAGGTACGCATCGACGTCGGCCATGATCACAGCGAGGCCGCGCGCGACCGCGCGTGCGTGCGGATGAACTCGACGATCTCCTGCATCCGCGTCCCGGGCGGAAAGATCCCCGTAATCCCGACCTCGCGCAGCTTCGGGATGTCCACGTCCGGAATAATGCCGCCGATCACGACCCGCACGTCGTCCAGCCCCTTGTCCTTCAGCAGCGCCATGATCCTCGGGCAGATGTGCATGTGCGCGCCCGACAGAATGGACAGGCCGATGACATCGGCGTCCTCCTGCAGCGCGGCCGACACGATCATCTCCGGCGTCTGGCGCAGCCCTGTGTAGATCACTTCCATGCCCGCATCCCGAAGCGCGCGGGCAATCACGCGCGCCCCCCGATCGTGGCCATCGAGGCCCGGCTTGGCAATGACGACGCGGATCTTCCGATCGGTCAAATGACAGGCACCTCTTCGTATTCGCCCCAGACCACGCGAAGCGCGTCGCACATCTCTCCAATGGTGGCATACGCGCGGACCGCATCGAGCAGCGCCGGCATCGTGTTGACGTCGCTCCGTCCCGCCTCCCGCAGCCCGTCCAGGGCGCGCGTCACGGCCGCCGGATCGCGCTGCGCGCGCACCCGTTCCAGCCGCGCCATCTGCCGGTCTGCAACGGTCTCGTCGATGTACAGGGTGCCGATGCGTTCGTCATCGTCTTCCACGAACTCGTTCACACCGACGATGATCTGTTCGCGCCGCTCGACCGCCTGCTGGAAGCGATAGGCGCTCTCGGCGATTTCCTTCTGCGGGTATCCCCGCTCGATCGCGGCGACCATCCCGCCCATGCGATCGATCGCCTCGAAGTACGCCAGCGCTTCGGCCTCGAGGTCGGCGGTCAGCCGCTCCACGAAGTACGAGCCGCCCAGCGGGTCCGCCTCGGCGGTCACACCCGTTTCATGCGCAATGATCTGCTGCGTCCTGAGGGCGAGGGTCGCAGCCTCCGTCGTCGGCAGGGAGAGCGCCTCATCCAGCGAATTGGTGTGCAGCGACTGTGTGCCGCCCATCACCCCGGCCATCGCCTGCAGCGCCGTACGGACGACGTTGTTGTATGGCTGCTGGGCGGTGAGGGAGACGCCGGCGGTCTGCGTGTGGAAGCGCAGCTGCCAGGACCGCGGGTTCTTCGCCTTGAAGCGATCGCGCATGACGTGCGCCCAGATCCGGCGCGCCGCCCGGTACTTGGCGATCTCCTCGAAGAAATCGCTGTGGGCGTTGAAGAAGAACGAGATCCGCGGCGCGAACGTGTCCACATCGAGGCCCGCATCGATGCCGTACTGGATGTACTCGATGCCGTCACGGAGCGTGAACGCGAGCTCCTGCGCCGCCGTCGCACCGGCCTCGCGGATGTGGTACCCGCTCACCGAAATCGTGTTCCACCGGGGCACCCGCTCGGCGCAGAACGCGAATGTGTCGGTCACGAGGCGCATCGACGGGCGCGGCGGATAGATGTATTCCTTCTGCGCGATGAATTCCTTGAGGATGTCGTTCTGGATGGTCCCGGACAGCGTGTCCCAGCTCGCGCCCTGCTTTTCCGCCACGACCAGATACATCGCGAACAGCATCGACGCCGGCGAGTTGATCGTCATCGACGTGGTGACGGCGCTGAGGTCGATGCCGTCGAAGAGGACTTCCATGTCGGCGAGCGACGTCACGTTCACGCCGCACTTGCCCACTTCGCCGAGCGACAGCTCGTGGTCCGGGTCGCGCCCCATCAGGGTCGGCAGGTCGAATGCCACGCTGAGCCCCGTGCCGCCTGCGGCCAGCAGCTGCCTGTAGCGCTCGTTCGTTTCCTCCGGTGTGCCGAACCCTGCAAACTGGCGCATCGTCCAGAGCTTGCCGCGATAGCCCGTCGGATGAATCCCGCGCGTGTAGGGAAAGACGCCCGGGTCGGCCAGGTCGCGGGCATAGTCGAGTGTCGCGATGTCGGCCGGTGTGTAGAGCTCGGCGATCTCCCGGCCGGAAATCGTTGTGAAGGCCACTCTCCTCATTCTAGCCGGGTACAATCAGCGCATGGCTGAACACGGCCCGATTTTCAGCGCGATGCTGCAGGAGTTCGACGATGCCGCGCGCCTCCTCAAGCTCGAACCGGGTATCTGGAAGATCCTCACGCACCCGAAGCGGCAGATTGTGGTGTCGTGTCCGATCCAGATGGACAACGGCGAGATCGAGGTCTTTACCGGCTACCGGGTGCAATACAACATCACGCTCGGCCCCGCCAAGGGCGGGATCCGGTATCACCCCGATGTCAGCCTCGACGAGGTGACGGCGCTCGCCGCCTGGATGACGTGGAAATGCGCCGTCGCGCACATCCCGTTCGGCGGCGGCAAGGGCGGCATCATCTGCGACCCGACGCGCATGTCCGCACGCGAGCTCGAGGCGCTCACGCGCCGCTACATCGCGGAAATCATCGAAGCGATCGGCCCGGAGAAGGACGTGCCGGCCCCGGACGTCAACACCAACGAACAGGTGATGGCGTGGATCATGGACACCTACAGCATGCACGTCGGCCACACCGAGACGGCTGTCGTGACCGGCAAGCCGATCGAGCTGGGCGGATCGCTCGGCCGCCGGGAGGCGACGGGCCGCGGCGTCATGATCGTCACGCGCGAAGCGGCGAAGCACCTCGGGAAGGAGCTCGCCGGATCGTCAGTCGCGATCCAGGGATTCGGCAACGTGGGATCGGTGTCGGCCGACCTGATCGCGAAGGCCGGCGCGAAGGTCGTCGCCATTACCGACTACAAGGGTGGCGTCTACAACACGAACGGCCTCGACGTGCCGAAGATGCTCGAGTACGCCGCGAAGAACAAGACCATCGACGGGTTTCCCGACGGCGAGGCGCTCAGCAATGAGGATCTGTTCGGCCTCGACGTCGACATCCTGATTCCGGCGGCGCTCGAGAACCAGATCACCGTCGCGAACGCGAGGGACATCCGCGCGAAGATCCTGGTCGAGGCGGCCAACGGGCCGGTGACGCCTGACGCGAACAACATCCTCCAGGAACGCGGCATCTTCGTCGTCCCCGACATCCTCGCCAACTCCGGCGGCGTCACCGTGTCGTACTTCGAGTGGGTGCAGGACCGCTACGGATACTTCTGGGAAGAGGTCGACGTGAACGATCGCCTCGAGAAGAAGATGCACGAGGCCTTCCACGACGTGCTGCAGACATCAATCAAGTACACGTGCGACATGCGCACCGCCGCCTACATCGTCGCGATCGCCAGGGTCGGCAGCGTCACGAAGCTCCGCGGCATGTACGCGTAGTCGCGCTCTCGTACGTTCGCTCAGAACTGCGCGAGGTGGTGGCGGAGGTGGCGCAGGTAGTCCTGCATCAGGAACTCGAGTGTCACCGGCTCACCGGCGCCGATCGCGCAGCGGGTTGCCAGCTTGGGGGCGGGCACGGATTCGATGGCGCTCGCGACCTGGGTGTTGAAGGCGACCCAGACGTCCACGAGCTCGGACCATGCGCGGCTGCGGTAGCGCTGCGCCGCCACCCAGCTGTCCTGCTCGTATCCCGGGAACACGAGCGCGTCGCCCAGTTGCGCGCGCACGATCCGCTGATGGTTGTTGGCGGCCGAGTCGATCAGGTGGCCGAGCAGTTCCTTGCGATTCCACTTCCGCGATCCCAGGCCCGCGGACGCGTCGGCGTCGCTGAACCCGCGCAGGATGGTCGTGGATCTGGCAATTTCGTCGCGAAGTTCTGTGGCGATGGATTGCAGACTAGGACCCGATGCGCAGCGGGATGAGCTCTTTCAGCTCGCCGGTCGCGCCCCTGACCGTGATTTCAATCAGATATTCGCCGGTCGCGATTGCCGCCAGGCTCATGTCGATCTGGTGCGAGCCGCCGATCGTCGCGGCCGCGACCGGGACATCCGCCATCTTCTGGCCGGCGCGATTCATCAGCAGCGCCGTGGGCGTGGCGTTGCCGTAGACGTCAAAGCGAATCAACAGCCGCTCGCTCCGTGAAAAATCGCGCGCGATGGCGGGCACGGCCGCAGCATCGGCGGCGATGGCCCGGAAGTCGAGCGCCGTGCGGGCGCGGTGCACGCGCGGCGTGCTGATGGCGGCGTCGGGAGCCGTCAAGTCCGGGATTGTGATGGTGCGGATCTCGCTGTCGAGCACGCCACCCGCCCCGGCCGCCTCGACCGACAGTCGGAGCTCGAGTTCACCGGGCGGCGCATCGAACTCCAGCCGCTGCGGTGCAGTCGCCGCCGGTGCAGCCGGCGTCGTGGGCGCCGCGGTCGAGGCACTCGCGGCGTCCGGGACGCGCCCCCTGAAGACCAGATTGCCGTTTGCGCCCGCCGCAATGACGGACACGCGCCCGGGCTGCGGCTGGTTCCGCAGCGCGCCCGCGGCCGATGCCGGGATCGGTTCCCAGATCAACGTCACACGCGTCTTCCCCGCCTCGCCCTTCGACGTGCCAAGCCACGTGCGCACGTACTTGCCGGCCTGCACCGACGTCGAGATCGACGCGAGCGCCTGCTGGATCGGCTTCGGCGTGTCGGGCGTGACGATCTCGGACTTGCGGATGTCATCGGCCGTGAGCGCCCAGTAGCCCTTGCGCGCGCGGACCTCGGCGCCGCGCCTGCGGACGCGCACCTGGATCGGGTGAAACTTGCCGTCCTGCGGCGCCTGCGCGGAGGTGTAGCCCAGGAGGTAATAGAAGCTCGAGTCGCGGACGATCTGCGCGAGCCCGGGTCCGACGTCGTTCTGATTGACGATGGCGCGGCCGTCGGTTTCATCGGCGATCGACCGCAGCGTGTCCTGCGTCAGCCGCAGCGCGCTGGCATCCTGCCGCGGCCCGACGCCTTCGTCGATGCCGTACTCGAACGGGGTCAACCCGCGCGGGTCGAGCGTATAGATGGCGGCGTTGTTCCGGTTGGCGGTCGTGAAGACGTCGCGCAGCTGCGAATAGAGATCCGCTTCCGCGAAGACCGCGGCCGTCTGCTCGCGCGGGTTGTTCTCCCCGGCCAGCGGACTGACGGGCGCGATGCCGGCGCCCGGATTCCCCAGCCGGCCCTGCGAGGCGTCCATGTTGCGCATCTGCGGAGGCAGCAGCACCGTCAGCCCTTCGCTGACGTAGATGATCGCCTTCCGTCCCTCGCGCAATCCGCCCAGCCGCGTCGAGAGGCCGCGCAACGCCGTCATCACGACCTGGTTGCGGATCTGCTCCACGATCTCGGTTGGAGCGCGCGCGTACTGCTCCTCGAGCATGTTCCGCGGCCGGTAGTCGAACTTGCGTCCCTCGAACCGCTGGATCGCGCTGACGATCGACGCCGTGTTGCGCGTGAACGAGATGCCGTCGAGCGGCGTCAGCGGATACATGATGCCGACGACATCGTTGGGCCGGAGCTGCGTCTGGACGAACCGAATCAGCGGCTCCTTGACCGAGAGCGAGTTGCCGAGCCGCACGTGGTAGTCGTCGAAGAAGAGCACGAACAGCCGCACATCGTCCCTGCTGAGTTCGAGCTCCTCGTCGATCCGGTTGCGGAGCTGCCGCGGGACCGGATCGCCGGGACGCGGATTGCCGTCGACGCGAACGAGGCGGAACTGTTCGACCTTCTGGGGTCGGCCGTCTTCGAGGACTTCGAAGTCAGCGAGCGTCAGGTCGGTGACCGGCTCGCCCTTGCCATCGCTGACGATGACGTCAACGCGGACGAAGTTGATGTCGGCGCGGAAGGTCGGCTGCTGGCCCGCGGCCGGCTGCGGCTCCTGCTGCGGTTCCTGCGCCATCGAACCGGCCTGACAGAGGCCGAGCGCGAGGGCGGCGACGAGCGCGATCCGCGTGCGGTCCATGCGCAAGGTCAGCCTTTCCGCGATAATAGCACCTTGCCACACGGCGATGCGGCCCCCGGATTGACCACCCTGCACGAGGACGAAGCGCTCTTCCGCGACAGCGTGTACGAGTTCGCGAATCGCGAGATTCGTCCGCTCGTTCGCGAGATGGACGAGCAGGCCTCGATGCCGCGCCAGCTCATCGACCGCCTGTTCGAGCTGGGGGTGATGGGCATAGAGATACCGGAGGCGCGGGGCGGATCAGGCGCCCAGTTCTTTCACGCGGTACTCGCCGTCGAAGCGCTCTCCCGCGTCGACCCGTCCGTCGGCGTGCTCGTCGACGTCCAGAACACGCTCGTCGTCAATGCGCTGCTGCGGTGGGGGTCCGAGGACCTGAAGCGCGGGTACCTGCCCCCGCTGGCGTCGCGGACCATCGGCGCCTACGCGCTGTCGGAGGCAGGCTCGGGGAGCGATGCCTTTGCGCTCGCCACGCGTGCGACCGAGAGCGGCGACGAGTTCCTCCTCACCGGCCGCAAGCTCTGGATCACCAACGCCAACGAGGCGGACATCTTCATCGTGTTCGCTACCATCAACGCGGACGCGGGCTATCGCGGCATCACGGCGTTCGTGGTGGAGCGCGGCTTCGAGGGATTCGCGGTCGGCAAGAAGGAAGACAAGCTCGGCATTCGCGCCAGCAGCACGTGCGAGCTGCTGCTCGAGGAGTGCCGGGTGCCGCGCGCCAATGTCCTCGGCGAGGTCGGCAAGGGATACAAGGTGGCGATCGAGACATTGAACGAGGGACGCATCGGCATCGGCGCGCAGATGATCGGGCTCGCGCAGGGCGCGCTCGACCACGCGATCCACTACACGCGCGAGCGCAAACAGTTCGGGAAGGCGATCTCGGAGTTCCAGGCCGTGCAGTTCCAGCTGGCGCGCGCGGCCACCGACATCGAGGCGGCGCGGCTGATGGTCTACAACGCCGCGCGGCTGCGCGACGCGCGCGTGCCGTTCCTCAAGGAAGCGGCGATGTGCAAACTGTTTTCGTCAGAAGTGGCGGAGCGGGTCGCGTCGCTCGCGATCAACCTGTATGGCGGCTACGGCTTCGTCAAGGACTACCCGGTGGAGAAGCTGTACCGAGACGCCAAGATCGGACAGATCTACGAGGGCACGTCCAACCTGCAGCTGCAGACGATCGCGAAACAGATTCTCGGCTAATTGATCGCCCAGAGCGTCAGGCTCGACAGATCCTTCACGAAGATGCGGTTGCCCGACATGGCCGGCTGCGCCCACGTGTCGGTCTCCGCCACCTTGTAGCGCTTCACCACCTCGAAGGCGGTGCGGCTGTTTCGCAGGATGAGCAGCTCGCCGTCCTGCTCCAGGCTGAAAATGAAGTTGCCGGCGCGCAGCATGGCCGCGTTGGCGGCCTGGCGCGGATCGGACGACCAGAGCGTCTTGCCCGTCTTCGCCTCGACACCGTAGTACTGCCCCATGTTGCGGCTCGTCAGCCCGAACATGACGTCGCCGTCGAGGACCGAGTTGCTCATGCGGCCCGGCAGGTCCGCGTTTTCCCATGCGGTCTCGGCCACCCACTTGTTGTCGCGGCGCGCGATCGAGAATGCCGTCATCGGCCCGCCATGTCCCCAGACGATGACCGAGTCGCCGAACTTGACTGGGGTGATCGAGTTCGTGAAGTTCGGGCTGACGAGGGGGCGCTCCCACAGCGCGGCACCCGTCGCGGCGTCCACGCCAACCAGCTTGCCCTGTGTAATGGTGACGAGCTGCCGGACGCCGCCGAAGGCGCCGACGATCGGCGACCCGTAGCCGGGACCGTCGCCGGCCCACGCCCAGCGCACCGCGCCCGTGTTGACGTCGTAGGCGGTCAGCGCGCCCTTGTCGTGGCCGCCGACATGAAAGATCACCGTGCCACCCTCGATGACCGGCGAGAAGGCATGTGACGTGTATATCGGCACGGGCACCGAGCCTGGTTTCTGCCAGATCTGCTTGCCGCTCGCCGCGTCAAATGCCGTCACGACTCCGGTCATGCCGATGGCATAGAGCCGGCCGTTCGAGAAGACCGGCGTCGACTTGGGGCCGGGGCCGTGCGGCTTGGCCGCGCTGTTCATCTCGTAGGGGGCGGCATACGCCGTGCGCCAGATCTGCTTGCCCGTCGCAGCATCCAGCGCGAGCATCACTTCGTCGTCTGCCTGGCGCGCAAAGACGTAGACGCGGGTGCCGACAACCAGCGGCGTGGCGTAGCCGAAGCCGACCTCGACCTTCCACCGCTGCGTCAGCTGCTCGGGCCATGCGGCCGGCGCCGCGAACCCGGTCACCACGCCGTCGCGATTGGCGCCGCGCCACTGCGTGACATCACTCGAGGATTGCGCCATGCCTGCACTGCTGGCGCACATGACAAGAAGAAATGCGATGACGACTCGGCGCATGGTGGTCCTTTCAGAAAGTCAAAAGTCAAAAGTCAAAGGGCAAAGGGCAAGAGTACTTTTGACTTTTGACTTTTGACTTTTCACTTTTGCCTTATATCGAAGGCGGTAAGAATACCCTGATCGCGGATGTATAACCGGCCGCCGCTGATGACCGGATGGGCCCACGACGGCCACCCCTGATCGGGGATGGTGAAACGCGCTTTCTCGCGATAGGCGGCCGGCGTCGCCTCCGCCAGTCCAACGACGTTGTTCTCGCTGAGCAGATACAGGTGCCCGTCGGCGTACGCCAGCGAGCCCTTGCCGACGCTGCGGTGCCGCCACATCACCTTGCCGGTCGCAAACTCCATGCAGGTGAGGATGGCGTTGTTGAAGCCATAGAGATAGCCGTTCACCACGATGACGCCGCCGTGGTGGTTCTGCATGTCGCGCGTGAAGTAGACCTCCTGGGCCCGCACTTCGCCTTTCTCGGCGCGCAGCGCCAGCAACGCGCCGCCGGTGCCGTAGTCGGAGGTATAAAACACGCGATTGTCAGAGAAGACGGGCGTCGCAATGTTGGCCGTGCCGTTGGCAACTGAGGGGTGGCGCCACATCAGCTTGCCATCCGACGCCCGGACGCCGACACCCGCCTCCGACGTCAGCGCCATGATCGTGCGCACGCCCTGCACGTCGGCAACGATCGGTGACGAATAGCCGGCCTCGTCGCTCAGCTCCTTGCTGACCCAGACGGTCTTGCCGGTGGTCTTGTCCAGCGCCGCCATCCCGGCGGCGCGGCCGCCCGGCGACACGATCACGTTGTTGCCGTCAACGAGCGGCGACTCGCTGAGCAACCATCCGATATTCCGGCCGCCGAAGTCGCGCAGGATATTCCGCTGCCAGACGATCGTCCCATCCTGCTGCTGGAGCGAGGCGAGATCGCCGTTTTCGGTGAGCACGTACAGCCGATCGCCATCCACGGTCGGTGTGCCTCGCGGTCCAGGCCCCTGATAGTTGTCGACCGCGCGTCCGACGGGCTTCGTCCATACGAGCGTCCCGTCGGCGCGGTTCAGCGCCGACACGAGGCTCTGACCGCCCCGCATCCCCTGGACGTAGACACGGTCGCGGCTGACCGCAATCGAACCGAACCCGCTCCCGAGATTGGTGGCGGCCCAGGCGCGCGGCGGCCCGGCGGCCGGCCAGGCGCCGAGCAGGCCCGTCTCGGGCGAGATCGCGGAGCGCGACGGACCGCGCCACTGCGGCCAGTCGGTCGTCACCTGCGCCTGCAGAGCGGCGACGCCGACGCAGAGAATCGAAGCCAGCAGAAGGACGTGACGCATTAAAAGGTGACCCCCGCGCTGATGCCATACGTCCGCGGCGCGCCCATCTCACCAAGGAACCCCGAGGGCGCCAGCTGCGGGTCGAACGGCAGCGCGACCGGAATATAGCGCGTATCGAAGGCGTTCTTCACCCACGCTTCCGCGAATGCGGAGCCGGCGCGGACGCCCGCGCGCAGGCCGGCCAGCGAGTACGCCTCCTGCCCGGCACGGTTCAGGTCGTCGTACTGAAACGCCCCGAAGAACGTCACGTCGGCGCGGCCGTAGACGGTGCGGCCGGCCTGAAGCGCCCGGGAGAGCTGCCCGCCAAAGGTCGCCGTGTAATCGGGCGTGTTCGGGATCGCGTTCCCGCCGACGCTCACGCCACTCGACACGCTCCCCTGCGAAAACTCGGCGCTCGTCAACCCGACGGCGCTGAACACGTCCACGCCGTCGCGAAGCCGCGCGTTGACCTCGAGCTCCGCGCCGGTGCTCACCGCGCCGCCCACGTTGGCAATATAGAACTGCGCGGGGACGAACGGGTCGGGCAGATTGAGCTGCAGATCGCCCCAGTCAATCCGGAACAGCGCGGCGTTTGCTGTCACCGCGCCTCCCCGCCAGGCCGTCTTCACGCCGCCCTCGAGGTTCCAGGTCTGCTCCTCCCCGTACGCCTGAAAGCCGGGCGGCGAGGCGGCGTTGAATCCGCCCGCCTTGAAGCCGCGGGCAACCGCGCCGTATACCATCCGGCCTGGCCGGAGCCGATAGGCCATCGCGACCTGGGGCGAGACGTTCGAGAAGGTCTGCTCGGCGTCGACCTGCTGTGGCGGCGCGATGGGCGGAACCCACAACGAGCTCAGGGACGCCGACTTGCGCTCATGGTCAATCCGCGCCCCGACGACGATATCGATGACGTCGTCGAACGTCGCGGTCGCCTGGCCGTAGACGCCAAGACCGAGGTCCTCGAGCGCCGCTGGCGCGCGCTGCGCGATGCGAAACGGCAGCAGCGGCGACAGGACGAATGCTCCGATGTTGTTGACGGCATCCTGGTCGTAATTCTGAGTGAACAGCAGCGCTCCCGCCTGCCATCGCAGCGTCGCGTGCTCGGAGATCTGGACGCGGGCCGCCTCGGTCGACGCGATGCGCACTTCCTGCGTGAACTGGACGCTGTCCTCTGTGTTGCTCCTGGTGAGCAGCGGCAGCCGCGTGTAATCCAGGTCCGTTTCGTCGACCGTCTTCCAGCGCACCACGCCCGTCGTCGACGTCAGATTGAACGCCTCGCCGACACGTCTCGCAAGGAGCGTCGTCGCGAGCACGTTGCGATCGGTGTGCCCCTCGAAATCGCGCGACACCTCAAACGGGTTTGCGCGCAGGGCCCGGAGGTCGTTGAGCGCGTAATCGCCGTCCCGCGCCCGCTCGCCGCTCAGAATGACGCGTGTTTCCCACGTCGGGGACGGCGTCCACAGCAACTGGCCCTTGCCCGTGAGCGCCGACCGGCTGTCGACATCCTGCCCGGTCAGCACGTTCCTGGTGAACCCCTCGCGCCGGCTGTAGGCAAGCGTCCCGCCGATGCCCAGCCGGCCGGGCACGAAAGGACCCGATACGCTTCCGCGGACGTCCCGCGACGCGAAGTTCGACACCGGCGCCGACACGCTGTGCGTCCAGTCGCCCAGCGAGGGACGGGCGCTTATGACATTGATGACCCCGGCGAGTGCATTGCGGCCGAAGAGCGCGCTCTGCGGCCCGCGAACGAACTCCACCTGCTCCACGTCGATGAGGTCGAGGCTCGACGTGTTGGCGTGGAGCTGGGGCACGCCGTCGAAATAGGTGGTGATGGCCGGGTTTGCCGGACTCGAACCGATGCCGCGGAACCGGGGATTGCTCAGCTTGCGCGCCGTGAAATCCGAGAAGTGGACGTTCGGCGCGTAGACGGCGGCGTCCCGCAGGATGTTGATGCTGGCATTGACCAGCGTCTCCCGCGAGACCGCCGTCACGCTGACCGGCAGCGTCTGCGCATCGGCCGGTTCCTTCTGAGCCGTCACGACGACGGTGGGGAGGACGATCGGCGCCACCGGGCCTTGCGCGCGAAGCCCGGATACGGCGGCGGACATGCAGAAAAACACGACGACGAGGGCACGACGCATGGGGCAATTATGCAGGTATATTTGTCGCATGCTGAAGAAGAGTTGCGCGGCAGCTGCGGCCGTGTGCGCGCTGACGCTCACGCATGCATGGGGGATTCAGGCACAGGGTCCGGCGCGGGTTGCCGCCGGAGACTGGCCCGAGATGCGCGGCCCGAGCCGCGACGGTGTCTCGCGCGAGACGGGGCTCATAGATAAGTGGGCGCTCAACGGCGAGAACTTCCTGTGGCGCGCCCCCTACGGCGGCCGATCGGCGCCGATCGTCATGGGCAATCGCCTCTACGTGCAGAACCCCTCCGGCCGCGGCGTCAATCTTCAGGAGCGCGTCATGGCGCTCGACACCGACAGCGGCAAGGTCATCTGGGAATACACGTTCAACCTCTACCAGAGCGACGTGCCCGCGCACCGTACCGGCTGGGCATCTCCGGCTGCCGATCCGGAGACCGGCAACATCTATGCGCTGAGCGGCGGCGCCGAAGTGATCGCGCTGAGCCGCGACGGGAAGCTCCTCTGGTCCCGTTCCTTCGGCGAAGAATTCGCCGCCTTCACCACGCACGGCGGCCGGACGATGTCCCCGGTCGTCGATGGGAATCTGGTGATTGTGAGCGCCGCGGTGTCGAACTGGGGCACGGCCGCGAATCGCAGTCACCGGTTCATCGCGCTCGACAAGCGCTCCGGCGAGGTCGCGTACCTCGCAAATCCGGGCGGCCGGCCGTATGACACCGCCTACGGGTCGCCGGTCATCGCGACCGTCAACGGCGTCCGGCTGCTGATTGCCGGGCTTGGCGACGGCGGTGTCCACGCCATCAAGCCGCAGACCGGCGAGAAAGTCTGGAGCTTCCCCGTCTCGAAGCGCGCCATCAACACCGGGGTCGTCGTCCGCGGCAGCGACGTGTTCGTCTCGCACGGCGACGAGAATCTCGAGGGCAACGAACTGGGCATGCTCGCCGCCATCGATGGATCGCAGACCGGCGACATCAAGACCACCAGGTGGGCCGTCAAGGGCGTCGAGTTCACGTATTCGCCGCCGGTCATCGATGGCACGCGGCTCTATCAGCTCGATAACAGCTCCCGCCTCAAGGCATTCGATACCGCGACGGGCAAGGAGCTGTGGGAACTGCCGCTCGGCACCGCGCAGAAGGCGCCGCCGGTGCTGGCGGACGGCAAGATCTACGTCGGGACCGACAACGGCACGTTCCATATCGTGCGGCCGTATGCCGACCGCGGCGAAATGCTCTCCGAAGTGGAGCTGCCGAACAGCGTCAACAGCTGCTGCGGATCCGAAGGCACGCCCGAGCAGATCCTCGCGGGCGCGGCCGTCTCGCGTGGCCGGATCTTCTTCGTGTCGAGCGACGCGATCTACGCGATCGGACCTCGGCAGCCTCGTGCCGTCAGTGGATTCGCCGTGGACACACCCGCGGAGACGGGCCCGGCCGGCGCGCCGGCGCATCTTCAGGTCATGCCAACCGAGCTCGTGCTCGAGCCGGGCCAGACGGTGAAGCTGCGCGCGCGGCTCTTCGACGACAAAGGCCGCTTCCTTCGCGAGGAGACTGGCGCCACGTGGACACTCGAGGGGCTCAAGGGCACCCTCGCAGATGGCGCCTTTACCGTCGCCAACGAGCCTGTCGAGCAGGCGGGATTGATCAAAGCGACCGTCGGCACGCTCACCGGCCAGGCACGCGCGCGCATCGTCCATCCGCTGCCGTGGAAGGAAACGTTCGAGGGGTACGCGGACAAGGCGATTCCCGCAGGCTGGGTGAACGCGCAGGCGCTCGCGTTCTCGGTCGGGACGCTCGACGGGCAGAAGGTCCTGCAGAAGGCGCCGGTCGACACGATCTTCATGCGTGGACGCGCGTTCATCGGTCCGGTCACCTGGTCGGACTACACCTTTGAATCCGACGTGCGCGCCGCGACACGCCGGCGCCAGATGGGCGACGTCGGCATTACCGCGCAGCGCTACTCGCTGGTGCTGTACGGCAATTCGCAGAAGCTGAAGATCGAGCCGTGGGAACCGGAGACGGCCCGGACAATCACCGTCTCGTACGCCTGGAAGCCGGACACCTGGTATCGGCTGAAGCTGCGCGTGGACAACCTGCCCAACGGCCAGGTCCGCGCGCGCGGCAAGGCGTGGCCGGCCGGTGAGGCTGAACCGGCCGCCTGGACGATCGAGATGACTGAGAAGGTCGGCAACCGCCAGGGGGCCCCGGGCATGTTCATCAACGCGCAGTTCGGCGCTTACTACGACAACTTCGCCCTGACCAAGAACCAGTAGTCATGAAAAAAGCCGTCCTCATTGCGTTACTCGCCGCCGGCGCGTCGCCGATCAGCGCGTCCGATCCCGGAAGTCCCAACTGGCCCATGTGGGGCGGCACGCCCGACCGCAACATGGTGTCGAACATGAAAGGGCTCCCGTCGGAGTGGGACGTCAAGACGAAGAAGAACATCAAGTGGGTGGCCGACCTGGGTTCGCAGAGCTATGGCAACCCGGTCGTTGCCGGCGGGATGGTGTTTGTCGGGACGAACAACGAACTGCTGCGCGACCCGAAGCAGCCTGGCGACCGCGGCGTGCTGATGGCGTTCAGGGAATCGGACGGCGCATTCCTGTGGCAGCAGGCGCATCCGAAGCTCGAGTCTGGCCGCGCCAACGACTGGCCGTTCCAGGGCGTCGCCTCGTCTCCGCTCGTCGAGGGGGACCGGCTCTACTACGTGAGCAACCGCGGCGTCGTGCACTGCCTCGATATCCAGGGCTTCCGCGACAACGAGAACGACGGCGACTTCAAGGACGAGAAGCTGACCGGCCAGTTCGATGCCGACGTGATCTGGACGTTCGACATGATGGAGCAGGTCGGGTCCTACCCGCACAACCTGTCGAATTCGTCGCCGGTCGTCTGGGGCGATTTCCTGTACGTCTCCACGTCGAACGGGCAGGACGAGAGCCACGTCAACATTCCGTCTCCGCGCG
Source organism: Vicinamibacterales bacterium (assembly GCA_964202965.1). Lineage (GTDB taxonomy): Bacteria > Acidobacteriota > Vicinamibacteria > Vicinamibacterales > UBA2999 > CAXNKG01. The sequence continues at coordinate 39,716 of CAXNKG010000012.1, read as the reverse complement.
CGCCGGCGATCATCGCGCTCAACAAGAACACCGGCGAGCTCCGGTGGGAAGACAACTCGGTCGACGATCGCATTCTGCACGGCCAGTGGTCGACCCCCTCGGTGGGAACCATCGGCGGCGTCGTGCAGGTCGTGTCGGCGCAGGGCGACGGATGGGTGCGCGGGTACGAGGCGGAGAGCGGCAAGAAACTGTGGGAGTTCGATACGAACCCCAAGGACGCCGTCTGGCCGCGCACGCGCAACGAAGTGATCTCGACGCCGGTCGTCTACGACAACCGCGTCTACATTGCCAACGGACAGGATCCGGAGCATGGCGAAGGAACCGGCCACTTCTACGCCATCGACGCCACCAAGCGGGGCGACATCACGCAAAGCGGAGCCATCTTTCACTTCGGCAAGATCCGCCGCTCGATCTCCACGGCGGCCATTGCCGACGGCCTGCTGTACATCGCCGACTTCAGCGGCTACCTGCATTGTCTCGACGCCAGGACGGGGCAGCTCCACTGGACGCATGACGTCCTGGCCGCCGTCTGGGGCTCCCCGTTCGTCGTCGACGGCAAGGTCTATCTGGCCGACGAGGACGGCGACGTGATCATCATGGCGCACAGCAGGGAGAAGAAGGTGCTGGCGGAGATGAACATGGGCAGCGCCGTCTACGCGACCATTGTCCCCGCCAACGGCACGATCTACCTGAACAACCGGAGCCAGCTGTTCGCCATCGCCCAGCAATGATTCGCGTCCTGATCCTGATCGCCGCGGCTATCATCCCGGTCGCTGCGCAGGAACCTGCCGGTGAATGGCGGCAGTTCCGCGGATCGCCGGCGCTGACCGGCGCCTCCCCCGCGACCCTCAGCGCCTCGCCGAAGCTTCTCTGGAGTTACGACGCCGGCGATCCGATCGACTCTTCCGCGGCGATCGTTGACGGCGTCGTCTACGTTGGCGCCGGGACCGGTGATCTGCTCGCGCTCGACCTCGCATCGGGCACGCTGCGCTGGAAGTACACGACCGGCAATCTGATTGGCGAGTCCTCCCCTGCCGTCGGCACGGACACCGTGTATGTCGGCGATCTTGGCGGACTCGTGCACGCGGTCAACCTGCGGGACGGCTCGAGGCGCTGGACGTTCACGACCGGCGCGGAAATCAAGTCCTCGCCGGTGGTCGTCGGCGGCATCGTCCTGATCGGCTCGTACGACACGCATCTCTACGCGCTGGATGCGGCGAGCGGGGCGCTGCGCTGGAAGGTGCAGACCAAGGGCCAGGTTCACGCCACGCCGGCCGTTCGCGATGGGCTCGCCTTCGTCGCCGGCTGCGATTCGATCTTCCGGGCGATCCGCGTCACCGACGGCCGCGAGATGTACCAGATCGTCTCGGGCGCCTATACCGCCTCGTCGCCGGTGCTCGACGGCGGCCGCGCCTACTTCGGCACGTTCAACAACGAAGTGCTGGCGCTGGATCTTGCCGGCCGGCGCGTGGCGTGGCGCTACGACGACCCTGACACCGACTTCCCGTTCTACTCGTCCGCCGCGCTTGCGGGCGGCCGGGTCATCCTCGGCGGACGCGACAAGCTGCTCCACGCCATCGACGCGGCAAAGGGCACGCGCGCCTGGACCTTCGCCACCCGCGCCCGCGTCGACTCCTCCCCTGTCGTCTCTGGCGGCCGCGTCTACTTCGGCTCGAGTGACGGCCGTCTCTACGCGCTCGATGCGGCGTCTGGGAAGAAGGTGTGGGAGTACGAGATCGGCGAAGCCATCACCGCATCGCCATCGATCGCCGGAGGCCGCCTCGTCATCGGCGCCCAGGACGGCCGCATCTACGTCTTCGGCTAGTCTCGCGGCCTGATCAGGCAGGCCCTGTAATCCGCAGGTACTTGCGCCACGGCCCCACGGCCTCCGCGTACTGGCGGCCCATGACCCGGGCAATCTGAACCAGGTGGTCCAGGTCGTGGACCACCCAGGTGGCGAGATGCTGGCCGAGCGTCACGCGTCCGAACTCGGGATGCCGGCCGGTGCGGCCTAGATCGGCAGTGGATAGACCAAGGGCCGCGAGACGGCGAAGACTGTCTGTGCGGAGCTCGCGGAACGTATCCAGCAGCTCGGGCAGGCTCCTGCCCTTCGACGCCTCGAATTGAGCAAATCGATCGAACGGAGGAAAGGGGACGGCTTCTCCGTGCGCCAGGAGATGCTCCACCCGCGGCATCCAGTCCGCACGCTCGCCGTGAATCAGGTGGCCGACGACGTCATATGGGCTCCAGGTGTCTGGGCCCTCGGTGCTCGAGACCCAGGGCGACGGGAGATCGCGGAGCAGGGCATCCAGGACCGCCGGAGTCCGTGTAAGTACAGGCACGGCGGTGTGAAGATCGAAATCCATTGACCTCAACCACATCCTACCGCGGCCGCCGTCGAGCGAGCCGCTTGTGAGCCTCGTCACACACGAGTCGCCGCTCATGTCGCCGGACTGATCTGTTACCTATCTTGCCGGTTGCTCAGCCTCACCGATGACAGCATCGACTTCTGTCTCGACAAGCCATTGCGGATCGATAAAGGCGCTGACCTGCAAGATGGTACTGACCGGACGAATATCGCGGAAGAGTTCACCATGCACGTCGGCTACGACACGCCAGTCTTCGATTCGGGTAAGGAGTAGTCGAGTGCGGATTACGTCGTGGATGCTCGCACCCGCTTGCTCCAACGCAGCTCGCGTGATCTCGAAGCACCGGCGAGCTTGAGCAGCGGCATCGTTGATGCCCACGGTCTTACCATCTGGACCGAGCGGCGCGGTACCACCGACCGAGACGAAGTTGCCGATGCGGACTGCCCGCGAGAAGCCAACAATGGGCTCGAACGGACTGCCGCTTGATATGTTTGATCTCGAGCTCATTCGATGCTCCCAGTCACTCTGGCCAACCAAGCCTTGGTTCATGACGCCTAACGGCCAGCGCTCACCAGCGGCCGCTCACCATTACATCGGCGGCCGTCGGGTGCAGCGCGTGTTGGGCGGCCCCTTCGCCGATGATGCAGCCTCAGACCTTTGACCTGATCTTGGCGGCCAATGACTGGGCGACGATCTTGCCGTCCCGCACGACGAACGTGTCCGAGCCAACCTCGTAGACATTGTCGGCAGTCTCGGCGCTCCAGAGAATGTAGGCATACTCGCCCTCGACGGACTGCTGCTTCATGTTGAACACCGCGCCCGGTTTGCCAAACTCCGCAAACATCGCCTGGAAGAGCGGCCTCATCGCGTCGGCTCCCTTGAGCGGCCCGTCCGGCGTGAACAGGACGGCACCCGGCGCATAGTCGCTCAGAATGCCTTGGAGGTCGCCCTCGCCAAAACACTTCAGGTGGTGGTTCAGAACCTCGTTCGTGGAAGCCATCGTTCGTTCTCCTTTGTGAATCTGTCATGTCGGTAGTCGGCCTTCGCCGGGCTTCTTCCTCGCTCGCGACCGCATCTCAAATACCACGCCGCACCGCAGCTGTCCGAGTCCCCCTTCACGTATGAGTGGGAATGTCCTTCGTCCGCCCAACGAATAGTAGGCGGATCTGGATATTCCGATACGCCTGCGGTGGCTGCAGTGTAGCGCCGTGGGTGATGACCTTCAAACCGCCTGGAACTCGTTCATGAGACGGCCTTGGCGCCAGGACTCAGGAACGAAGGGGCCGCGATATGCGGATCTGGATAGCAACAATACGCCTGCGGCCGTCGCAGCATAGCCTGGGACCATGACGAGATGCTGGCCGCGGTCGCGGGAGAGCAACACCACGACGCCGGGTCTGAAGACCCGGCCTACATGTCCCCAACAGACTCGAGAACCGCCAGGAACTCGGCGAGCACCATGGCGGTCGCGCCCCAGACCTGCTCGCCGTCGATGGCGAAGCATGGAACGTCCATATGCTCCACGCGACCGTCGACGTCTCGTGTCCGATGCGCGATCTGGACGATCGATGTGTCGCGAATCACCGTGAGCGGGACTTCGATCAGCCGCGCGACTTCCCAGTCATCAGGACGGAACGCCGGTCTCACGTCGGCGATGCCAATCACTGGATGCAGCAGATAGCCGCTGATCGGAATCCGCACGGGCGTCAGCTGCCCGATCACACGGACGGCAGCGGGGTCGACGCCGACTTCCTCTGCCGTCTCGCGAAGTGCGGCCGCTTCGATCGATTCGCCCGCGTCCACCCGCCCGCCCGGCAGCGAGACCTGGCCGGTGTGATGGCGCAGGTCCGAACCGCGGACTGTCAGCGGAAGGTGCCAGTCGCCGGCGTGGGGATACAGCAGGAGGAGCGCCGCGGCGTCGCGGCCGCCGTCGGGGAACCGCGACGGGTCCCACGGCATGCGCGGGTTCGGCGACATGCGGAGCTGGGCCTCGCTCCCTGGCAATCGCGCGATGGCGGCACGCAGCAAGGCCTCGAGCGAATGGTCCACCCCGTCAGGTTATCAGGAGCGATTCGAGTTGCAGCGCCGTCGCCAGCACTCGCCCATCGTCGCCCCTGTCGGCCGTGATCTGCAGGCCGAGCGGCAGGCCGTCGAGCGTGCCCACCGGGATGGAGATCGCCGGCGTGCCGAGCGCGGTCCAGGGGGCGTTCAGGCGCGGGTCACCGGTCGAGGACAGGCCCGCCGGCGCAACGCCCGCAGCAGCAGGGACGAGGATCGCGGGCGTGCGTTTGTAGATCTCGGTGATCCGCTCGCGGCTGGTATCCACATACCGGCGCGCCTCGTCGTACGCAACCGTCGTCATCGCCAGGCCGTCGCGAATGAGGTTCGCGATGACGCCAAGCGCGTCGCCATGCTCGCGATAGCGGGCCTCGTGGAAGCGCGCAGCTTCATACGACATGATCACGCGCGAGGCGTCGTTCAGCCGGTCGAGCATGTCGCCGAGATCGACGGGAGTCGTGCGGATACCTGCGTCGCGCAGTCGGGCGACGGCCGACTCGAACGCGTGCGCCATCGGAGGTTCGACGAGGGGACGAGGATCGAGAACGCCCAGATCGACATCCGGATCGTGGCGGGTCCGCCCTGCGTACAACGCATCCCACACGTCGATCATCTCGCCGACGGTGCGCGTGAAGAGGCCGAGCGTGTCGAGGCTGGTGGCGAACGGGAGAATGCCTTCCATCGACAGCAGACCGTAGGTCGGCTTGAAGCCGACGATGCCGCAGAAGGAGGCGGGACGGAGGACAGACCCCTGTGTCTGCGTGCCGAGGGCGAGCGGCACCATGCCCGCCGCCACCGCGGCGGCCGATCCGCTGGAGCTTCCGCCCGGGGTGTGCTGCAGATTGTGCGGATTACGCGTGGGGGCCGGGTCGCGATAGGCAAACGCGGTCGTGTGGGTCTTGCCGACGAGGATGGCGCCCAGACCGCGCAGCGTCCTGACAATCGCCGCGTCCGCTGTGCCGATCCGCCCACCGTAGATCGGCGACCCATATTCGGTCGGCAGACCGCGCGTCTCGATGATGTCCTTGGCGCCAAACGGCACGCCCGAGAGCGGCCCCGGCCCCGTCGCCGGCTGCGGGGCCACCTTCACCCACGCATGAATCGAGGGGTCGAGCTCGCGGATGCGAGCGAGGCAGTCGCCGAGGTCGCGCGCGATCACCGCGTCGCGTTCGTCAGGCCGACGAACGTGAATTTCTGGACGCGGCGGTTTTCGGGCCTGAGCGGCGTCACCTCGGTGACGTAGAGATTCCCCTTCGAGTCGGCGTTCATGTGGTGCAGCGTACCGAACTCGCCCGGCGCCGACCCCCACTGGCCGAATTCGTCCAGCAGCTCCAGCGTCTTCCGCTCGAACACCATGATCTTGGCCTGGCTGCGATTGGCGACGTAGAGGAAGCGCTGCGCCGGATCGGCCGAGAACCCAGTGCTCGCGGCCGTCGTCCCGTTGCCGCAGGCCGGTACCCGGCACTCGCGGCCGATGAAGACCTGCGACACATAGGTGCCATCGAGATTGAAGACCTGCACGCGCTTGCCGCCGCGGTCCGACACGTACACCAGTCCGTCGCGCGACACGCGTACGGCGTGCAGCGGCTGCACGAACTGCGCGGCGCCGCGGAGGTATCCGTCCGCAACCGCTGGATTCGGCCCCTCGTCCAGCGCCTTGTTACCGAACGCGCCCCACATCCGTTTGAACGCACCGGTGTCGGCATCGAACACGATGATGCGGCGGTTGCCGTAGCCGTCGGCGACGAACAGCTCATTCGTCGCCGCGTGCAGGAACACATCGGCCGGCATGTTCACGTTCACCGTGTCGGCGTTGCCCTTGCTCTGTTTCGCACGGCCGATCTGCATCACGAACTTGCCGGTACGAGTGAACTTCAGCAGCTGGTGGTCGCCGGCGCCGTTCCCGCCAATCCAGACGAAGCCTTTCGGATCCACATAGATCCCGTGCTCCGTCGTCGGCCACTCGTAGCCCTGGCCAGGCCCGCCCCAGCTCTGGACGTATTTCCCCGACGCATCGAACTCGATGACCGGCGGCGCCGCGCGCGGCTTCTCTTCTGGCGCCAGCGTCCCCGGACGCTGCAGCACCCAGACGTGGTCCTGCGCGTCAATCGAAACGCTCGAGACCTGTCCGAACTGCCAGTTATTCGGAATCGTCGGCCACGACGGGTCCACCTTGAAGCGCGGCACGTCGCGGACCTGCGCATGGCTGGCTGTGGTCAGAAGCACGAGGGCGAGGAGCGCAATGATTCGTTTCATAAACGTCGCTCAGAGGATGCGATGAGCAGCCGGCACCACTGGCACATAATGCCATGACCTGACGACTCGCGCGCTGACCGATGCAGCGTGGCGGCAAGGAGACCTATGGGACGACTGCACAACCGGTGGATTCAACTGGCGCTCGGGCTCGTCTGCATGATCACGATCTCCGGTCCGCAATACGTCTGGGCGCTCTTTACGCAGCCGTTTACGAGCGCCTTCGGGGCGAGCCTGGCGCAAGTGCAGGTCACTTTCTCGATTCTGATCGTCCTTCAGACCTTTCTTTCTCCCGCCCAGGGCTTCCTGATCGATCGGTTCGGCCCGCGCCTGCTTCTCTCGATCGGGGCGCTGTTCACGGGTCTGAGCTGGATGCTGGCCGCACAGGTGTCGAGCGTGACGGGACTGTATCTGACATACGGGCTGCTCGGCGGCATCGGCACCGGGATCATCTACATCGGCGTCGTCGGCCACATGGTGCAGTGGTTCCCGGACAGGCGCGGATTTGCCACCGGGTGCGTCGCAGCCGGCTATGGCATGGGCGCGATTCTCTTCACGTTTCCCGTGTCGACGCTGGTGAGAAGCGCGAGCTATCAACAGGCCCTGTGGCAGTTCGGGGCTCTTTTCGCCGTGACCGGATTCCTTGCGGCCCAGGGACTGCGGCGGCCTTCGGCCGATCACCAGACGCTCCTCGCGGCACGGGTTCCCATCTCCGGCACGGCCGGCTCACGGTCGTACACGCCGCGGGAGATGCTGCGGACGCCGATCTACTGGCTGATGCTCGTGATGATGACCATGATGTCGACGTGCGGGCTGATGGTGACGTCGCAGATGGGCGCCTTCACGGCTGATTTCGGGATGTCGAACGTCATGGTGTGGGGGTTCGCCGTGCTCCCCCTGGCGCTCTCGATCGATCGCATCACCAACGGCCTGACGCGGCCGTTTTTCGGGTGGGTCTCAGACAGAATCGGCCGCGAGAACACGATGACGATCGCGTTCACGCTGGAGGGCATTTTCATGACCTCGTGGCTGCTGCTGCGCGACAGCCCGGTCCTGTTCGTCCTCCTGTCTGGACTCGTCTTTTTCGCGTGGGGCGAGATCTTCTCGCTCTTCCCTTCGACGTTGACCGACACGTACGGACCGAAACACGCGACAGCGAACTACGGCTTCCTCTATGTCGCCCAGGGGATCGGCTCCGTGCTCGGCGGCCCTGTCGCCGCGTTGCTTCATGACAGGACCGGTTCGTGGATGCCGGTGTTTGCGGTGGTCATCGCGATGAACTTCATCACCGCGTTCCTCGCGTGGTTCGCGCTCAAGCCGATGCGGCGCCGATGGTTCGCGGGTGAACGCACGGCGCCGGCACCAGCCTGAATTTAGTCGCCCGGCGGGTCCGCTCGCCGATGGATTGTTCCCGGCTTCGCGGAACCCGCCCTACATTACCGTTGCGCCGTCTGCGTCGTGGCGAGGACGTTGCTCGCCTGCGCCGCGGCGACAAGTGCGTCGGCATCTTCCTGGAGCAGGAACTTCGACGCCACGGCCTTTACCGCGGCAGCCCGTACCGCTTCGACGTAGCCCTCATGCGTCCGGTAGCGCTCCTCGAGCGAGAGCCGCGGATCGCCGTTCGCCATTCGCTCGGCGCGTGTCCGCGCGAACGGCACCATCCCGCCCGCATAGTTGCAAATCTTGCCCTGATGGAACCCGGCGGCCACGACGTTCCAGCCGAGATAGGTGCCGAGCGGCGCCCCGAGCAGGACCACCGGCACTCCGCCGAGCTCGTTGCCGTCGGCATCCACCCTCGGCACCTTCATCCTGATCACGTTCTTGATGCGGGGCGGCACCTGCGACGGGATGCCCGAGCCGTCGATGTAGTTGAAGTTGGTGCCCCAGTCGTAGTCGAGCATCGGGTTCACCATGCCGGTCGGCGCGTTCGCGGGCACGCCCGGAATCGTCGGGAAGCCGGTCGCTTCCTTGGTCGGGTCCACCAGCATCTTGTTGCCGAGCGACGGATAGACGCTCGCCGGCATCTCGCCGTTCTTCATCACCCAGTTGCGGAAGTGCACGCGCAAGGCGTTGATGGTCTCGTCGTGCGGAACCGGATTCGCGGGGAACATCCCGCGGCCGAAGTTGGGACCGGGACAATTCGGTGCGGCGCCAGGCGTCACGCTGAAGCCGCCGTCGCCGCCGCCGTGCGGCGTGCTGCCGATGTAATAGCGGCGAACGTTGGCCGGCACCGGGAGGTCGCGGTCCGCCGACGTGCCGACAAACGACGGGCTGAGCGTCAGCGCCCACATCTCCGCGGCACCGAAGTGCTCGAGAATCTTCGGGCAGGTCTTGCTGGCCGTGCAGCGGTCGAGAATGCCGGCCGCCGGCAGCCCGCGAACCGCGTCCGCTTCCTTCGTCCACCACTGCGGTCCTTCGCTGCCCGCCTCGTACAGCTTCAGCGCGCCGTCCGGCATCGCGAACCGCGTGTTCAGCGACAGGCGGCGGCCCGCGATGATCGGCCACGCGCCGTCATACACCTGGCGGTTCGCCTCGTCCTGGTTGAAGCCGAGATGCAGGAACGCGCGGATGAAATTGCCCGACTGCGACTGGCCGCGGGTGATCGCCCACGTCACGTTGCCGGCCACCGGATTCGGGGTGCCTTCAGCGTCGGCCTTCGCATTCTTGAAGAACGTCGCCACATCGCGGAACGCGGCGTAGCCGACGCCAAGCACATACGGGTCCTGCGCCGTGAACGTCACCTGATACAGCAGCGTGGGATCGAAGCCGCCCTTCACACAGATCTGTGTGGGGTCCGGCTTGCCCGGGAATGGATTCTCGGCGGTGCAGCTCGCCCACGCCCAGTCGCCCGCGGGAACCGCACGCTCGCCCATGACCTTGCCGTCGATCGTCTCGCTGGTCCGCGTCACGAGCGTCGACTTCGACGAATCGAGGCTGACCGGCTTGTACGGGACCGGGTTCGCGTTGACCAGCATCGGCCGCGACACAGGTCCGTTGGCGTTCACGATCCGGCCGATCACGGGTCCGGTAATCGGGGAACCGTCGGCATTCTTCGCCACAGGCACCGTCACCCAGTCGTTGTTGTCACCCGGGGCCGTGCGGCCCGAGTTGTCGCCCTGCCACCCGCTGCTGAGGCCAATATCGCCCAGCATCCGCTCGGCTTCGGGAATCGTGAGCCGTCCGCCGCGGTTCGGCACGCCGTGCCACAGCAGGCGGCTGCTCTTCGACATGTCGATCGGCTTCACCAGGAAGAACGACGACACATACTCGACCTTGCCGTTCCGGTTCCTCGGCGCAAACTGGAGGTCGGTAATGATCCTGTTCTGAGGGGCGTTGGGGTCGAGCTCCCCGAACGCGCGTCCGGTCAGCGTCTCGTACGCCCCGATGGTCCCGTAGGTTCTGCCGTCGAACGCCGGCGACACCTTCCGGTCGATCACGATGCGCTTCACTTCGGCCGATGCCGTGGGCGCGGCGGCCAGCAGCGCCAGTACGATGGCGAAGAATTTCATCTCACCCTCCTTCAAGCCGAACCGGAACGGCGCAACATCGAGCCGGATTCTACTACCGTCTCGGGGCTTCCTCGCCGGTGTCGCGAATGATCATCCACCGGCCATCCGCCTGGAGCTGATACAGGGTCATGAACCGCCCAGTCCACGTGACGGGCGGCGCGCCCGACTTCGGCGTTTCGACGCACACATCCGTTCCCCACACCGCTCCCAGCCGGTACACGACGCTCACCCCGGCGATCGTCCACTCACAGTCGAACTTCACCTTCTCGAACTGTCCGCCGTGAAACCGCTCGATGGCCGGGGGCCCCTCCATCGTGATGCTCTCGAGCAGGAGCACCGCATCCGGGGTGTGCATCGCCGCCAGCGCCACGGCATCGCCGCCATTGAAGGCGTTGTACCAGGCGGTCGTCCGCTCGCGCGCCCACTGCGGAACGATCGTCTGAGCCGATGCGCTGGTGATGACCAACGACGATGCCGCCATCACGGCCAGCGGTACTGCAAGGAACCTTCTCATGACGCCTCCGAACCAGGAGCAGCCGTCAGTCGTTCGACGACGGCCTGTGGAATGGGGACGGCCTTCATTGGCTGTCCGGGTTTCGTACTGACACACACCACGACCATCGTTCCCGTCGCGATGCGGGTCTCGCCCTGCGTGATCGTGCACACGTAGCGGATCGACTTCTCCGACATCGACGCAATGCGGATAAGGATGTCGAACTCGTCCTCGAACCGGAGTGGAGCCTGAAAATCGAACGACGTCGAGACACGCGGGAACGCGACCTCGGTCCCGGCCGGCCGGATGCTGACGCCTGCTTCCCGCCAGAGCGCGTGCTCGGCCTCCTGCATGTACCGGAAGAACCAGCTGAAATGCACGATGCCCGCCGAGTCCACCTCGTGAAATTGCACGCGGCGGCGGAGACGATGTTCGGATATGCGCGTCGACCTCATCGCAAAAACGCCTCGGAGTTTGACATACAATCGCCGCCATGACGTGGGTCTGGTTCGTACTCGGCGCGGTGCTCTCGTGGGGCGCGTACGGCGCGCTCCTCCACATGGGACAGACCCTCCTCGGCAGCCCGCTCAAGGCGCTGCTCTGCGTCGGGGCCGCCTATTTCCTGATCGGCGTGCTCATCCCCGTCGTGGCGCTCGCAGCGCAGGGACAACTGGGAGGCTTCAACACGACCGGGCTGATAACCGCGACCGTTGCCGGGGCGCTCGGTGCCGCAGGCGCCGCCTGCATCATCTGGTCGTTCCGGACAGGCGGCCTGCCCGTGTACGTGATGCCGCTCGTCTTCGGCGGCGCGCCGATCGTCAACGTGCTCGTATCGATGGCGATCCATCCGCCGAAGCAGGCGATCAATCCGATGTTCGTCGTGGGATTCGGGCTGGCGTCGGTCGGCGCGGCGATGGTGCTGTACTACCGGCCGACCGCGTAGAGGTTCCGCTGCGTCCGGAAGTACCACCGGCCGTCCACGAGCGCCGGTGACGCCAGGACGCTCTCGCCCAGTTGATTGACGTGCATCAGCTCGAACGTCGGGCCCGCCCGCAGCACGAACGTCTCGCCATCGTCGTTGGTAAAGAAGATCTTGCCGTCCACGGCCACGGGCGACGCCGAAAATCCTTCGCGCTGCGCGACACCCAGCCTGCCCTGCCAGAGCGACTGCCCCGTCATCACCGACAGCGACGTGACGATGCTCGCCATGTCGTTGATCATGTAGAGCTGCTCGCCGTACAGAATCGGCGACGGCACGAACGGTGAGCCGCGGGGACTCTCCCACGCCAGATGCGTGCGGCTGACGTCGCCGCTGCCGCCCGGCCGGATCGCGAGCGTCGGCCCGGCGCGGCCGGACGCACAGAAGACCATGCCGTAGCCGACGACCGGCGTCGGAATGACTTCGTACGTCGTGCCGCCGCACCGCCACAGCTCGCGACCGGTGATCGGATCGTACGAGGTGACGTGCTGCTGTCCGTTGACAATGATTTCGTCGCGCTGCCCGGCGCGAATGGCGATCGGCGTGCCCCACCCGACGCTCGCGTCGCGGCGCGTGCGCCACAGCTCGCGTCCTGTGCGCGCGTCGAACGCGGCGATGAACGACCCGCTGAACTGATCCTGATAGAGAACGATCCGGTCCCTGTAGAGGAGCGGCGATCCCGCGGCGCCGTGGTACGCATCCATCGGGCCGAGATCGCGCTGCCAGACAAGCTTGCCCGCGAAGTCGAAGGCGAACAGTCCACGCGCGCCGAAGAGCACGTAGACGAGTCGCCCATCGGTCGCGGGCGTGGACGAGGCGTGGCCGTTCTTATAGTGCGAGCCTGAATCGGTGCGGCCGGCCGGCGCCGGCGATTCCCAGAGGAGGCGGCCGTCGCTGCGCCGGTACGCCAGCAGCGACAACTTGCGCCCGCCTTCATAGGAGCTCGTGACGAAAATGTGGTCGCCCCAGATGATCGGCGACGAGTTGCCGGTGCCGGGAACCGGGGTCTTCCACAGCACGCCCTGCGTGGGTGACCAGGTATCCGGGTAGCCGGTTCCTGTTGCGAGGCCCTGCCCTGACGGCCCGCGCCACCGGGGCCAGAACTTCCCGCCCTCCCCCTCGTCCGCGATCATGCGGACGCCGGGCTCCTGGCCTCGCACCTCAGGCATCGGTGTCAACGCAGTGATGCAGGCGACGCCGATCGCGAGAAGCATGCGAGTACTCATTCGGTTCGGAGCGACTGCAGCACCGGTGCGCGCGACACCAGGCGCGTCGCTGCGAGCGACGATAGCAGACCGGTCAGGAACACCGCAAAGATCACCAGCAGGCCGGCTGCGCTGACAGGCAGGCGCCCGCCACGTTCCACCACCGTGGGGGCAATCGCCACCGCGGCGCAGATCGCGCCCACACCGAGTCCGCCGGCGAGCAGGAGCATCGTCTCGGCGGCCGCCATCAGCATGAAGTGGCCGCGACGAAACCCGAGCGCGCCCAGCATGGCCAGTTCCCGTCGCCGCTCGATGACGTTGCGCAGCATGACGGCGCCCAGCCCGACCGTTCCCAGCAGCAGGCCGAGGCCGCCGAGCGTCTGGAACGTCGAGAGGTAGGTGTTTTCCACGCGATGAAATGCCGCCAGACGCTCCGCCGCGGCGGTCGCATCGCCGCCGACATCGGTCAGTGCGTCTTCCACGCGGGCGGCAAGCTCACCGGGACTGTCCTGCGAGTCGACCAGAAACACCTGATATCCCTGCTGGTCTGGAAAGTGCTGGACGAAGTTCGCCTGCGACATCACGAGCTCGCTCTGCAGCATGCTGTCGCGCAGCGAGGCGACAATCCGGAGCGTGATCTCGCGGTTGTCGAACGTGATCGTCAGGTCGTCCCCGAGACGCTTATGCAGAACGTACGTCAACGAGTTCGCATCGACGATGACGGGGATTGCGCCGTCGCCCTCAGGCGACTGCAGCAGCCGCCACGGGTTCGCGCGGTCCTCATCGGTAACGGCAACCGACTCCTGAAAGGCAAAGCGGCCCTGCTCGATGAACGCGTCACTCGCGCCGAGGATGCGCGGCCGCGTCGGCACGTACAAGTTCAGGCAGCTGGCGTCGTCGCCCGGCAGCAGCCGGAACGGCTCGAACGTCGCGCCCTCGAATCCGATCAGATTCAGGGCCTGCCGGCCTTCCTCGGTGTTCGGGTCGTGCGCCACCGGAACGAGCGCTTCGACGAAGAGCGCGTACCCGCCGGTGCCGGACGACCGGTTGCCGGCATCCGCCCCGGCGTCACGGCGGAAAGCGTCCACGGCCATCAGGATGAAGGTCGCCGAGGCGATGACCGCGATGGAGAGCACGCTGCGGGCAGGCCTGTACGTCGTGTTTCGCAGTCCCAGCCGCGACACGGACGGCCAGCCGCGCCCCCAGCCGCGCTCAACAACGCCCGCGCCGTCTCTCAGGCGGAACATCGCGCTGCAGAAACAGAGGCCTGCAGCCAGCAGCAGCGCGCCTGCGCCGAAGAACGCACCGGCGGCCGCAAGCAGATCCGCGCTCGCCGCGCCAATCAATGCAGCGCCGGCGGCGGCCAGTGCGATGCCGGCACCGGCATACCTGCGGCTGGAGGCAGTGGCGGCGCGATCGCCATCGGCCGAGAGTTGACCGGCGAGCAGCTCACGTTCGGACAACCGGCCCAGCCCGCGAAGCGTCCACCAGATGCAGACGAGCGCGGCGATGACGACCCCCGCCGCGCCTGCCAGCAGTGATACGGCGGAGACGTGCAGCGTCAGTGCGCGCGTCCCGATGGCATCCACCCACCATGTGCGCAGGGCGGCGACCAGCAGCCCCGCGTAGGCCACGGCCCCGGCGACCCCGACGATGCTGCCGACGAGGGACAGGAACAAGCCTTCGGCGAGGAACACGCGCCTCAGAGCCGCGGGCCCGAACCCCACGGCGCGAAGCAATCCGATTTCCCGCGCGCGCTGATCGACGCCCAGCTTGAAGAACAACACCGCCAGCAGCAGCGCCGACACGACGAGAAAGAAGCTGAAGTACACGAAGTAGGCGCCGAAATCGGTGGCGCCGCGAGCGGCCATCGCGCTGTCGGCGCGAACATCACGAACAGCCAGTCCGGCGGCCAGCGGATCGATGTTCGCTCTCAGCCGGGATTCGTACGTCTCGCGGGCCTCATCGAGGGTCTGCCCGGGCGGCGCAGCGAGGCGGATCGACGTGACGCCTCCGTGGCGCGATCGCCAGAGCCGCCGCCCCGTCTCAAAATCGACGAACGCCTTGGGGGTCGTCCGGTACTCGTTCCAGTACGCTTCGTCGCGCCGCTGGATCCGGCGCAGGTCGAGGGGAAACGGCGGATCCCAGTCGACGATGGTCGCGGAGTCCGTGATCCCGGGATACGCGGGTGCCATGTCGCGATCGCCGGCCGCGATGGGCACGATCGCCGCGACGCGGAAGTCGGCCGCCTCGGCCGCAAGCCGGCCGGTGTCCTGCCACACGTAATACTCGAGCGAGACCGAATCGCCGACGCGCGCCTGGAGCTCCGACGCCGCCCACGCGTTGAGCACGATCGGATCGCCATCGACGGCGCCCGGATCGGGGGTCATCGACGTCAGGTCAGTGGCCGTGACCAGCGAGTACGGAATGTCACGATCGCCAATGCGAAGCGTGTTCGCCAGATACGTGAGCAGCGGCTGGCTCTCCCCTGCCCCCAGCGATAACCCGGCGGCCGCGGCCGCGTGCTGATCCGTCATCACGCCGGCATCCGAAGTGACGGTGAGACGGTTGCGCGCCCGCAGCGTCGTCACGCTGAGTCCGACGTCGGCGAGCGCGGCCGTGCGGCGAATCACGTCCTGGAGCGCGTCGGCCTCGCCTGCCGCTCCATCGCGCGTCGCCACAAGCAACGTGTTGACACGATCCGGAACGTCGAGCTCCCGCTGCACCTGCGACAACGGGACGAAGATCGCTCTGACGGCGGACTGCCGCTGCTCGAGCGAGAACTCTCCCATCGCGTCCGACGGCTGCACGCCGGCGGCAGTGAATCGAATCGTGCGGCCGGCATCCTCTTTCCGTCCGTGCAGCGACTCGAGCGGAATATCCGAAGGCCGCTGCACGCGGACCAGCAGTGTCGTCCCACTGGCGGCGCCCAGTTCTTCCGCCAGGGAGGGACTCATCAGCGCCTCGTCCTCCGCCGGACCAGACCGGCCGGTACCGTGGAAGGTCCAGAACCGATCGTCCACACCGTACGCGCGCACGTCTCCGAGCCGGCGGCCGCTGTCCTGGTTGGTCACGATGGCAGGCAGGATGATGAGCGGCGCCGCGTCGGTGAATCCGCGACCGAACGCGGCGTCCGCGCGCATGTCCGCGGCGAGCGCCTCGCGGAACAACCCGCTCGAGACGACGACGTGATCGGTCTGGCCGAGGCGCTGGGCGGCGAGGTCACGGAGCGTTCCCCGCACGGAATCGCCGACAAGCAGGGCGCCCGCGAGGACCGCGACAGCGGTGGCGACGCCGGCGATCGCCGCGAGATGCGACCGCCAGTAGTACGCCAGATTCCGGAGGATCAGGAACTTCACGCAAGGACCTCGAGCCGCTCACCTGCGGGGACCCGCACGCGCAGCGCACCAGGACGCACCCGTGCCGTGATCGCAACCGATCCTACACAGGGTTCACCGTCCACGTGATAGACCACCGGCCTGGCGGACGAAATGGTCACCTCGGTGGCGCGGCGCATCGTCACTCCGCTGACACGGGCAATCCGGCCGGTAAAGATCCTCGGCACCTGCATGAGTGCCGACAGCGCGGAGCGCGCGGCGACCACGACGACATCGAGCTGCCCATCGTTGACCTTCGCATCCGGCGCAATCAGTGCACCGTTTCCGTATTGCCGTGAGTTGGCAATCGCGATGAACAGCGCCCGCACGCGAACGGATTCGCCGTCGGCGACCACGGTGTGATCATCCGGCGTGTACGAGAACAGCTCCCGCGCGGTGACGCTCAGATATTTCCGGAACCCGCGGTTGTGCCGTCCCTCGGCCGCGAACCGGTGGGCCACGCGGGCGTCGAGGCCGATGCCCGCGACATTGAAGAACAGGCGGCCATCCAGCTCGCCGGCATCAATCTGCACGTCGCGGCCGGTCAGGGCAACGTCGATGGCACCGGCAGGATCCATTGGAATGTGCAGTTCGCGGGCGAGCCCGTTGCCCGATCCGCCCGGAATGATGCCGAGGGTCGCGTCGCGGAAGACCATGGCGGACGCGATTTCATTGACGGTGCCGTCTCCGCCCCACGCCACGATCGTCGCCACACCGTCGCGCAGCATGGCGTCGGCGATTTCACGCGCGTGGCCCTGGCGCTCGGTCAGGAACACGCGCGCGTCCAGTCCGCGCGCCGCGACCAGCGCCGCGGCGCGCTCGGCGCGCTCGCGCGCAGTGTGCAACCGCCCCCCGGTCCCGGAGATCGGATTGATGATGATCGCGATGCGAGGCGGAACCATGTGGGTGGAAAGTCAAAAGTCAAAAGTCAAAAGTCAAAGGTCAAGGGTCAAAGGTCAAAAGGTACGGGTCGAATACTTCTGACTTACTTTTCACTTTTGACTCTTCACTTTTGACTTTTGACTTTTGACTTACTTCCTCAACCCCCTCAGCAGCTTCGGTTGCACGAACCAGCTGAGCGCGCCCGGGCGGCGGGACGTCAGGCTCTCGACGTCAATCCGGCAGACGCCGCCCTTCTTGAACGGGAGCGCGCGCCCCGCGCCGATCAGGTGAGCGGCGAGCTCGCCCAGACCGGGCTCGTGACCGACGAGCGCAATCCGCCGGCGCTTCGCGGCGCGCGCGAGCTGCGCCATCACGGAACCCGGCGCGTGCCCAGGGGCGAGCGCATCGAGCGTGCGCACAGTCGGTTGTCCAGCGAGACCGGACGCGATCAGCTCCGCCGTCTGCTTCGCGCGAATCAACGGGCTCGTGAACATTTCGTCGACCTCCACGCCAAGCGTCCGCAGGCCTTCGACCGACTCCCTGAACCGCGCGACGCCGCGCGCGGTCAGCGGCCGCTTGTCGTCGTCTGGCCAGTCCTCGCCGCGGTCTGCCGCAATCGCGTGACGGACCAGGTACAGCTCGCAGGGGCCGGCCATCTATGCGGCGGACGCCGCGGCTCTGGAGGAGTCCCGCGGAGCGGCGGCTTTCTCGGTCGTGTCGCACACCGCCACGAGCCGGCGGCGCATGGTCACGTACCGGCCGTGGATCTGGCGGCACTCGGTTTCCAGATGCCGGACCAGATGATCGAGGTTGGCGGAGATCCGAAGGGTGAGGGCCTGGGGCGACCCCTGCAGGCCGCGGACGCGCAGGATCAGCACTTCCAGATCGTGCATCCGTCCGAGCAGGTCCTGCACCTGCTTGAGCGTCCCTATCTGTGCCACGGCGCGCGACCCGCTGAGCTCACGCGCGACCTCGAGGGCGTAGCGCAGTTTCTTCACCGCGACGCGTACCTCGTGCAGGCGGTCCGGCAGATAGATGGTTGAGGCATTGCCGATGGTCGCGCGCAGGCGGTCCGCCCGGCGTGCGGCGCGCGTCCGGGCGCGCGCGATGCGCTTAGGGTCCCTCGTCCGCACGGACACCTGCGACTGGTGCTTGCGCGCGGCAGCCACCAGTTTCCTGCGCAGCCGCTCTGCGTCGATCCGTGACACCTCCGCGCGCATGTGCGCGTAAACGCGTTCGCGTTCCAGCCGGATTTCCTGCCTGAGCCGCGCGATTGAGGCCACGGCCACGGCGCCGGCCGCGCAAAGCTCGTCCAGGGTCACGAGCGCCACGTCGAGCTCGCGCACGGACCCGAGCGCGCGCGTCAGACGCCGCATGCGACGCTCGAACTTCCGGCCACGCGCGCCGGACACGATGAGCGGCGCCGCTTCGCGCAGGCGGCGAGTCGCCACGCGCGCCTTGTGCACGCACTCGACCCTGCCCTTCTGCGCGCCGGGCAGCGACCGCTCGAGCGCCCTGGCGCGCTGACGGATGACCATCTCCGTCGGCGATGTGGTGCGGCGCGTCATTGTGCCTACTATATCCCCGCATGCGTATAGCGGCGATCGACATCGGGACGAATTCGGTCCACATGATCGTCGCCCGCGTGCGCCCGGACCTGTCGTTCGAGATCGTCGATCGCGAGAAGGCCATGGTGCGGCTCGGCGCGGGCGGCCTCGACGGGCGCGCGCTGACGGCGGAGGCGATGAACGCGGCTCTGCAGGCGCTGTCGACGTTCAGAAAGATTGCCGACTCGCACCGCGTGGACAAGATCCGCGCGGTCGCCACAAGCGCCACGCGTGAAGCGCGGAACGGCGGCGAGTTTCTGTCGCGCCTCGCGAAAGAGACGGGCATCCGGCCGCGCGTCATCACGGGCGCCGAGGAGGCGCGGCTGATCCACCAGGCTGCGGTCTACGGCGTCGATGTCGGCAGCGCGCGCGCCGTCGTCATCGATATCGGCGGCGGCAGCGTCGAAGTCACGCTCGGGACCGGGTCCTCCGTCCAGCTCGCACGCAGCTTCAAGCTTGGCGTCATCCGGCTGTCGGAGCGGCTGGTCACCACCGATCCGCTGTCGGACCGCGATGAGGCGCGTCTCGAGAAGCACATTCTCGCCGAGGCCGGACGGTACTGCGATCAGATCGCGGAGATCGGGTTCGACCGGGTCGTCGGGACGTCGGGGACCATTCTGAGCCTCGGCGTCATGGCCGCGACCGCCGTCAGGGGCACGCCTCCCGACGAATTGAGGAACCTGCGTGTCTCGGCGAAGCAGATCCGGCGCGTGCGGAAGGAGCTGCAGAGCCGCGACCTCGAAGGACGCCTGACGATTCCTGGCCTGGATCCGCGCCGCGCGGACGTCGCGGTCGCGGGGGCCATCCTGCTCGACACGCTGCTGCGCCGCCTGGGCGCCGAAGAGCTGACGCTCTGCGACCTCGCGCTGCGGGAGGGACTTGTCATCGACTACGTGCGGCGCCACACGCAGGAGATCGCGCAGGCCGATCGCATCCCGGACGTCAGGCGCCGCAGCGTCATCGAGCTTGCCGAACGGTGCAACTACGTCGCGGTGCACGCGGAACAGGTCGCGCGGCTGGCGCTCGCGCTGTTCGATCAGACACGCGCCCGGCACGAGCTGACCGACCGCGAGCGCGAATGGCTGGAGTACGCGGCGTTCATGCACGACCTCGGCACGCACATCAGCTATCCCCGCCACCACCGGCACTCGTATTACCTGATCAAGAACGGCGACCTGCGCGGGTTTGAGCCGGACGAGATCGAGGTCATGGCGCTGGTCGCGCGGTACCATCGCCGCAGCACGCCGAAGAAGACGCACGAGGAATACGGATCGTTGACGCCGGCGCTGCAGAAGACCGTCCGGATCCTCGCCTCCCTGCTCCGCGTCGCGGAAAACCTCGACCGGAGCCACGCGCAGATCATTTCCGCGCTGGAACTGCAGGACCGCGGCAGCGATCTGCTGCTCCAGCTCAGGACGACCGGCGACGCCGAGCTGGAAATGTGGGCGGCGTCACGCAACCTCGCGCCGTTCGAAGCCCTGGTCCGAAAGCCGGTCCGGCTGGCGGCCGCGAAACCGTTAACACGGAATTAACACGGCGGCAATCGCCGCGTAATCGCCGTCGCATAGCGTGAAGGCATGCGACAGTCACTGTTACCCGCTCTCCTGGCCGCGCTCATCACCTTGACGGTCGCCTGCGGAGGCGGCACCCCGGCCCAGCAGGACGGCGGGGCCGCGCCGGAAGCGCTCATTACGCTCGACGGATCGAGCACCGTGTTCCCGATCGCCGAGGCGGTGGCCGAGGAGTACGGCAAGGCCCACCCGGACGTCCGCACGCCCACGGTCGGCATTTCCGGCACGGGTGGCGGGTTCCAGAAGTTCTGCCGCGGCGAGACCGACATCAGCAATGCGTCGCGGCCGATTCGTCCCGCGGAGATCGAAGCCTGTAAAACGGCGGGCATTGCATACATCGAGATCCCGATCGCCTACGACGGTCTCGCCATCGTGGTGAATCCGAAGAACACGTGGGCCACCACAATCACGGTGGCCGAACTCAAGACGCTGTGGGCACCGGAGGCGCAGGGTAAGGTCATGCGCTGGAACCAGGTGCGCGCGTCCTGGCCCAATCGCGACATCCGCCTGTTCGGCGCCGGGGTCGATTCGGGCACCTACGATTACTTTACCGAGGCGACTGTTGGAAAAGAGGGCGCCAGCCGCGGCGACTTCACCTCCAGCGAGGACGACAACGTGATCGTCCAGGGCGTCTCCAGCGACGAGCTCGCGCTGGGCTTCCTCCCACTTGCGTATGTCGAGTCGAACCGCGAACGGCTGAAGCTCGTTCCGGTCGAGGACGGGAAGCCGGATAACGGTGCGGGCCCCATCACCCCCTCCGCGGAGACGGTGCGGAACGGGACCTACCAGCCGCTCTCGCGGCCGCTGTTCGTCTACGTCTCGCGAAAGGCGGCCGACCGCCCTGAAGTTCAGACGTTCGTGGAGATGTTCTTCAGCCGGACGGATCTCATCCAGGAAGTCGGCTACATCGAGCTGACGCCGCAGATCTACGACATGGCGCGAAAGCACTTCGCGGATCGCAGGACCGGAACGGCGTTCGGCGAGGGCGGCTCCCAGGTCGGCATGACGCTCGAGGCGCTGCTGGCCAGGGAACAGTGACGCGTCAAGCATGAAGCGCTTCGAGTTCCTGATCGAATGGGCGCTGTTCCTCTGCGCCCTGCTGTCCATCGGCACGACGGCCGGCATCATCCTGGTGCTGGCCGTCGAGACGTTTGCCTTCCTGCGTGAAGTCCCGATCACCGACTTTCTGTTCGGCACCGAGTGGACGCCGCTCTTCGCGACCCCGAGCTTCGGCGTCCTGCCGCTGGTGTCGGGCACCGTGCTCGTGTCGGCGATCGCCATGCTCGTGGCGCTCCCCTGCGGCCTGCTCAGCGCCATTTATCTGAGCGAGTACGCCGACCATCGCGTCCGGCGCATGATCAAGCCGATCCTCGAGATCCTCGCAGGCGTGCCGACCGTCGTGTACGGCTACTTCGCGCTGCTGTTCGTCACCCCGCTCCTCCAGCGGCTCCTGCCAGACCTCGCCGGCTTCAACGCGCTGGGCCCCGGCATCGTCATGGGCATCATGATCCTGCCGCTCGTCTCGTCGCTGTCCGAAGACGCCATGCAGGCGGTGCCGCGGAGCCTGCGCGAGGGGTCGTACGCGCTGGGCGCGACCAAGATGCAGACGAGCCTGCGCGTCGTGCTGCCCGCGGCATTTTCCGGCATTACCGCGGCGTGCATCCTGGCCGCGTCCCGTGCGGTCGGCGAGACGATGATCGTGGCGATTGCCGCCGGCCAGCAGCCGCGCCTCACGTGGAATCCGACGCTCCCGGTCGAAACGATGACCGCCTACATCGTGCAGGTCAGCCTGGGCGACACGCCGCAGGGGACGCTCGAATACCGGACGATTTTCGCCGTCGGCATGCTGCTCTTCACCGGCACGTTCCTGCTGAATCTGGTGAGCGCCTGGCTCCGCGAACGCTTCCGCGAGGAGTACGCGTGAGGGAGCACATGCTCGCCCGCAGCGCGGCCACGGCACGGCGCCGCATCCTGGACATCTGCTTCCAGCTGCTGGCGCTGGCCATCCTCTGCGCGGCGCTGGCAGCACTCGGCGCGCTCATCGCGGACGTCTGGGGCGACGGCGCGAGCCGCCTGTCGCTCGACTTTCTGACCGGCTTCCCGTCGAGACGCGCGGCGGACGCCGGCATCTGGCACGCGCTCACCGGGAGCGTCTTCATCATCGTCATGACCGGCGTGCTGGCCGTCCCGATCGGGGTGGCCACGGCGATCTACCTCGAGGAGTACGCCCGGCGCGGTCTCTTCTCGAAAATCATCGAGATCAACATCACCAACCTGGCAGCGGTGCCGTCGATCATTTACGGCCTGCTCGGCCTGGGCCTCTTCGTCCGCGCGATGGGCATGGGACGGAGCGTCCTGGCGGGCGCATCGACACTGGCGCTGCTCGTCCTCCCGGTCATCATCCTCTCGACCCGCGAGGCGCTGCGGGCGGTCCCCGGCTCCATTCGCGAGGGGTCGTACGCCCTCGGGGCCACCAAATGGCAGACCGTCTGGTATCAGGTGCTGCCGGTCGCGCTCCCGGGCATTCTGACGGGGACCATCCTGGCCCTGTCGCGCGCCATCGGGGAGACGGCGCCCCTGATTTCCATCGGGGCGCTCACCTTCGTCGCCTTCGCCCCCGACGGCATCTGGTCGCCGTTCACGGTGCTCCCCATCCAGATCTTCAACTGGGTCTCCCGCCCACAGCCGGAGTTCCAGGTGAACGCCGCGGCCGGTATCATCGTTCTCCTGGTGCTGCTCCTGACGATGAACGCCTCCGCCATCTGGCTCCGCGACCGGTACCAGAAGAAGCTGACATGAGCGCCAGCATCCCCGTGCCGTCGCTTGCCGGCATCGCGGCGCGCGGTCCCCAGCCCGGCATCGCGGGCCCGCCGAAGGTGCAGGCCGAGAGGCTGAACTTCTTCTACGGCGACACGCGGGCGCTCCAGGACATTTCCATCACGATCCAACCGAACCTGGTGACCGCCTTCATCGGGCCGTCGGGCTGCGGCAAGAGCACGTTCCTCCGGACGATGAACCGGATGAACGACATCATTCCTGGCACGCGGGTCGAGGGCAGGCTCCTCATTGATGGCACCGACATCTACGGCCACGGCATCGACGTCGTCTCGCTGCGCCGGCGTGTCGGCATGGTGTTCCAGAAGTCCAACCCGTTCCCGAAGTCGGTCTTCGACAACGTCGCCTACGGGCTGCGCGTGAACGGCATGGACGAGAGCCGCGCCGAGGTCGAGGAGCGGGTCGAGCAGAGCCTGCGGCAGGCCGCGCTCTGGGACGAAGTGAAGGACCGGCTGCACGATTCCGCGCTCGCGATGTCTGGCGGGCAGCAGCAGCGGCTGTGCATCGCGCGCGCGCTTGCGGTCAAGCCCGACATCCTGCTCATGGACGAGCCAGCGTCGGCGCTCGATCCGATCGCCACGCAGCGCATCGAAGAGCTGGTGTACGACCTGAAGAAGGACTACACGATCGTGATCGTGACGCATAACATGCAGCAGGCGGCACGCGTGTCCGACTGTACGGCGTTCTTCTGGCTGGGAAAGCTGGTCGAGTACGATCGGACGCAGAAGATCTTCACGAATCCTGGGGAGAAATTGACGGAAGACTACGTCACGGGACGATTCGGCTGACGATGGAACGAGTCCGTCACTTTCAGGAAGAACTCGAGGCGCTCCAGGCGCGGCTGCTCGAAATGGGCGGACTGGCCGAGGAGCGCGTGCGCTCGGCGGTGCAGGGTCTCGCGGTCCGCGACCCCGCGCTCATCGACAAGGTGCTGCGCGGCGACGAGCCGATCAACGAGTTCCACATCGAGATCGACAACCGCTGCTTCACGCTGCTGGCGCTCCACCAGCCGATGGCGACCGACCTCCGCGCGATCGTGGCCGCGGTCAAGATCAACACCGACCTCGAGCGCGTGGGCGACCTGGCGGTCAATATCGCGGAGGCGGCGCGGCGGTATGCCGGCCACGCGCCGGTCAAGAAGCTGATCGACATCCCGCAGATGGGCGATATCGCCCAGGGGATGCTGCGGGATGCGCTCGATGCCTTCGTCCGCCGCGATACGGTCCTGGCCCAGCAGGTCCTCAACCAGGACGACGTGCTGGATGCCCTGAAAACGAAGGTCTTCCGGGAGCTCCTGACCTACATGCTCCACGACCCGACCACGGTGGAGCCGGCGCTCGACCTGATCCTGATGTCCCGCCACCTCGAGCGGATCGGCGACCATGCCACCAATATCGCGGAAGACGTGATCTTCATGGTGTCGGCGCTCGACGTTCGACACCAGCCGGGCCACTAACGATAGAATCTATCGGATGGGCGAGGCGCCACTGTGCGTGCAGTGCCGCCGGCAGCCGGTGGACGGCCGCTGGCGGCCGTTCTGCAGCGAGCGGTGCCGGAACGAAGATCTCGCGCGGTGGGCCGACGGCACGTACCGGGTCCCCGCCGAGCCTGCGCTCCCGGACGACACTGAAACCGACGAACCTCTGGACTGATATTTCTCATCATGGCCGATACGCTCACGATTACGGACAACCGCACGGGCAAGAGCTACGAGGTCCCGATCACGGACGGCACGATCAAGGCGACTGACCTCCGCCAGCTCAAGGCCGTCGCCGACGACCCGGGCCTCATGACCTACGACCCGGCGTTCATGAACACGGCGAACTGCCGCAGCCGGATCACCTTCATCGACGGCGACAAGGGAATCCTCGAGTACCGGGGCTACCCGATCGAGCAGCTGGCGGAACATTCCACCTACCTGGAAACCGCCTACCTGATCATCTTCGGGGAGCTGCCGACCGCCGCGCAGCTCGAGACATGGACGAAGGACATCATCCTTCACACCATGCTTCACGAGAACATCAAGAAGCTGATGGAGGGCTACCAGTACGACGCCCACCCGATGGGCGTCTTCCTGAGCACCGTCGGCGCGTTCTCGACGTTCTACCCGGACGCGAAGCAGATCTTCGACGAGCAGTCGCGGCGGAAGCAGATTCACCGGCTGGTCGCGAAAGTCCCGACCATCGCCGCCTACGCCTACCGCCACAGCATCGGCCGCCCCTACAACCAGCCTGACAACGAGCTCAGTTTCACGGGCAACTTCCTGAACATGCTGTTCCGGATGACCGAGCTGAAGTACAAGTCCAACCCGGTGCTCGAGAAGGCGCTGGACGTGCTGTTCATCCTGCACGTGGACCACGAGCAGAACTGCAGCACGAGCGCCATGCGCAACATCGGCAGCTCGCACGTCGACCCCTACTCGGCGATGGCCGGCGCCGCCGCGGCGCTGTACGGCCCGCTGCACGGCGGCGCGAACGAGGCGGTGTTGCGGATGCTCAACGAGATCGGCAGCGTCGGCAACGTGCCGGCGTTCGTGAAGCGCGTGAAGGCGGGCGAAGGCCGCCTCATGGGCTTCGGCCACCGGATCTACAAGTCGTACGATCCCCGCGCGAAGATCATCAAGCGGACGGCCGACCAGGTCTTCGAAGTCACCGGCAAGAATCCGCTCCTCGAGATCGCCATCGAACTCGAACGGATCGCGCTGCAGGACGAGTACTTCATCTCCCGGAAGCTCTACCCGAACGTCGACTTCTACTCCGGCCTCATTTACCAGGCGATGGGCTTCCCCGTCACCATGTTCCCGGTGCTGTTCGCCATTCCGCGGACCGCGGGCTGGATTGCGCAGTGGGAAGAGATGCTGCTCGATCCGGAGCAGAAGATCGCGCGGCCGCGGCAAATCTATATCGGGTCGCCAAGGCGCGAGTACGTCCCTCTCAAGAAACGAACCTAGGGATGCGATCCGCAGCCGCCGTCGTCGGTGCGCTTCTGGTGGCCTGCGCAGTGAATAACCCGGCTTCGATGCAGACGGCGCCACTGACATTCGACAGCACGCGCGCCTACGAAGACCTGCGCCGTCAGGTGGGCTTCGGCCCGCGGCCCTCCGGATCGGCCGCACTGGCGCAAACCCGCCAGTACATCCTGGCCCAACTGAAAGCCGCCGGCGTCGCCGCGCGCGAGGATGCCTGGGACGCCGAAACCCCCATCGGACGCATCCGGATGGTCAACATCGTCGCGACGATCCCGGGCCGCCGGGCGGAGCGGATCGCCCTCGCCACCCACTACGACACGAAGCTGTTCAGGGACTTCCGGTTCGTCGGCGCCAGCGACGGCGCGTCATCGACGGCCGCGGTCCTCGAGCTCGCGCGCGTGCTGAAGAACCGGCAGAACGACTACACCATCGAGCTGCTCTTCTTCGACGGCGAAGAGGCGGTTGTCGACTGGTACCGCAACAACGACAACACGTACGGCAGCCGCCGCTACGTCCAGACCGCGCAGAAGGCCGGGACGCTCGCCGGTCTCAAAGCGCTCGTGCTCCTCGACATGATCGGCGACCGCAACCTCACGATCCGCCGCGACAGCAATTCCACGCGATGGCTGACCGACCTGGTCTGGGCGTCCGCCACCCGTCTCGGATATCGCACCCAGTTCCTGCCGGAAGACACGACGATCGAGGACGACCACGTCAACTTCGTCAAGGCCGGCGTGCCGTCCGTCGACATCATCGATCTCGACTACCCCGCCTGGCATACGGTGCAGGACGACCTCGATCACGTCAGCGCCAGGAGCCTGCAGACCGTGGGGGACGTGGTGCTGGACGCCCTCCCGCAGATCGAAAAGAGGCTGGCGGCCGGCGGGGCCACGGCTCGCTAGATCGAGCCTCGCCGCGGCACCGCCCTACGTATCTGTTGGATTACGCGTCGAGACGGGTGGGTCTCGGCTTCGCGTGCGCGATCTCGGTCAGCATCTCCTGTTCGGTCAGCACCGTCGACGACGCCTTGGCGCGGCGGAACAGCCGATCCACCAGCTCCTCTTCCGCCTCGATGCCGTGCCGTTCCAGCCAGAAGACGACGTTCGACCTGCCCGACATCGGCCCGACTTCAATCTCCTGCGATCGGCCGACAAGACGCGCGGGCACGCCTGAGTAGACCGCGTCCATGAGCGCGGGATCGTGCTTGCGGAAGGCCTTGATGACCGCCGCCGCGTGGACGCCGGTCGCCGTCCGGAACGCGTCGCGCCCGAACACCGGGTAGTTGTCCGGAATCGGCTCGCCGGTCGCCTGCGACACCAGCCGCACCAGCTCGTTCAGGCACCCGAGGTCGCGCTCGATCCAGCCCATGAGCACGAGATTCACAAGGAGAAGATCGAGCGGCGTGTTCCCCACCCGCTCGCCGATGCCCATGATGGTGCCGTGCACGCGCGTGGCGCCGGCTTCGAGGGCAAACAGGCTGTTCGTGGTCCCCATGTCGCGATCGCGGTGTCCGTGCCAGTCGATCCCGATGTCGCCGCTCCCCGACTCGTCGATGACCGAGCGCGCGAACCGCACGAGCGCCGTCGTGCCATCAGGCGTGGCATGGCCAACCGTATCGGCCAGACAGATCCGCGACGCGCCGGCGCGAATCGCCGCGAGGAACAGGCGGCGCAGGGTCTCCGGATCGGACCTGGTCGTGTCTTCCGTGACGTACATGACGCGAAGGCCCTGCCCGACCGCGAATCCGACCGCGTCCTCCGTGCAGCGCTGGAGGTAGTCGACCGACCAGTCCTCCGCATACCGCCGGATGGGACTCGACCCGATGAAGCAGCAGCATTCGATGTCGAGGCCGGTGCGCTGCTGGATGTCGGCAATGGGCTGAATATCGCTGACGAGCGTGCGGGCCGCGCACTGCGCGCGAATCGTCAGCCTGGCATCGACGATCTCGCGCGCGAGCTGCTCCGTGTCGCGGACGACATGCGCGCCGGCGCCGGGCAGACCGATGTCAGTCGCGTGAATCGACAGCCGGTCGAGCAGGTGCAGGATCTCGATCTTCTGCGCGATCGACGGCGCCCGCACCGACGGCGATTGCAGGCCGTCCCGCAGCGTCTCGTCGTCCAGCATGACCAGGGCCGGCCTGTGCGTGGGCGACGCCCGGTTCCAGTCGTAAATCAGGCCGTCATGCACCGCGGCATCCCAACGGCCCCGATTATACGGGCCGGCCTCCTGCCTGCCTCGCGAAACGGAAACCGATTCATGGCCATCTGCCCGGCCGCCGCGTTCGGCGATCTGGCGGTCAAGACCTCAACAGCCGGGTCAGGGCGCGGTCAGGAAATAGAGCGCCAGCAGTACCAGGCTGACGATCGCCACCGCGATCGTCAGCGGGCTCCGGCGGCGACGGGGCTTACCGAAGAGGGATCCGTCGGCCGGAGGTTTCACGCGCGGCTCGGTCGTCGCCTGACCGCACCGGAAACAAATTAGCGCCCTGTCGGCGATTTCAGTGCTGCAGTTCGTACAGATCATCGTCGTTCACGCTGCTCGGCTTCTATCTTCTCTGTTCGTGTTCAGGTTCGCCAGCGGAACCCGTGCTATGAGGAACGGCGAATCTCCTGCGCGACGCGCGCGAGCTCGACCAGAATCGCTTCGAGCTCCTGCTGGTACTGCTCGTCGGAGAGCAGCGCCCGGCGCGCCTTCAGGTCCTCGAGCCGACGCTCGAGCGCGCGGCGGGCGCGTTCGAGATCGGCCACCGCCGGGTTGGCGCTGGCGGGGAACGCGCGCTCGGCGTCGAAGTACCACGCTTGCGCCATCACACCGTCGTCGCCGGGAGCGTCCGCTTCGCGGCCGACGCGGTCCCCGTTGTCATCGAGCAGCGGCCGCTCGGTTGAGAGCTGCCCGCGCTGTTCGTAGTGCTGCTTCACGCCCGCGCTGGCCGACGCAAACGCCTCCCACAGCGAGATGCGCCCGTTCTTGTCCATGTCACTCGAGAGGTCGGCGAGCGATCGGATGAAGTATTCGGGAAACACCGTCGCAAACCGCTGCTGCGCCGAATCGGTCGCGGTAATGATGATGCGCCCGGCGCGCGAGAGCTCTTCGAGAAACGGGTAGCTCGATTCGGTGGTGTTGACGATGACGAGGCGGCCGGCGATGCCGTCGATCGCCTCTTTCCACTGCGGCGCGGTGAGATCGGGGCCGACCAGGTTGAACTTGGCGGCGTCGCCGTCAAACGTCCCGTGGCCGAGCAGGAACAGCATCAGCGTATCGTCGCGCGTCACACGGCGGCGCAGGTCGGCCAGCAGGCGGCGGACGTTCCGCGCGGTCGCCTGCGCCGTGCCCGTGCTCTCTTCATCGAGCACCGCCACGTTGGCATCGGGGACCGCGAACCTGGACGTCAGGAAGATCGTCAGCTCATTGCGCCACTGCTTCTGCTGCTCCGCGTACTTCTCCCCACCCGACGCGCCCGACACGATGACGACGTAGCGTTCCGCGGCGGAGGCAGACGCGGCCAACAGCAGAAGAAAGGCCGAGAGCCCAAAGCCCAGAGCCCTGAGCCTCATCGCAGCCCCCAGCGTCTGCGAAGCACCCATTCCGTCCCCAGCAGCAGCACCACGAGGCCAAACATCCACGGTGTGTGCCAGAGCTCCTCCAGCGTCTGCGAGGCTGGCGCCGGAGCCGTCGCGGCCAGGAGGGCCGGGAGGCGTCCGGCATCGGCCGCGCTGAGGTACGCCCCGCCGCTGGCCGCCGCCACCCGCTTGAGCACGTCCTCGTGGAGCCGGGGCTCCGCCATTTCGGCGTCGCTGCCGCCGACCAGCAGCCATCGTTGGTCGGCGCCGAGCGGACCGTCGCCCCGCCGGGCACTGGCGGCGACGCGGTAGATGCCGGGCGCCTCGAAGGTGAATTCAGCGGCGTACCGTCCCGTCCGGGCATCCACAAGCCGCGCGGACGCGGCGGCGACGTGACCGTCCGGGTGCGTAATCCGCAGCGACACGTCGGCATCGCCGACAGGCGCGAAGTCGTCCGAGCGGACGTCCACCGCGATGGTCGTGCGGCCGCCCGCCGCCGGCACGATGGTGCTCGAGACCCGCGGCGGCGCTCCAGCGGCAATCCAGCGCCCCGCCTGGCGCCAGAACATTTCGTAGCTGCGGTCGGTGGACGGCATCTGCATCCGCCACCGCCATGACGCCTCCCCGGCGAACAGCATCGACCGCCCCTGCCCGTACCGCTGCACGGCCACCAGCGGCCGGAGTCCGTCGGGACCGCTGACGAGCGCGAGCGCCTCGGCGCCGGGACGCAGTCCGCCAAGCGACGTCACACCCGCCAGCGCCGGCAGCGACGCCCAGCGCTGCTCCATGCTCTCGCGCGCTCCATCGAGACGCATCACGGGATGCGCGAGGCCGCCCGCCGTCAGCCGAACCCCCAGACGCGGGCCGTCGGCGGCGGAAGCGCGCAACACACCGCTGCCACGCCCGGTCAGCTGCAATGGCAGGACGTCGTCGAGCGGCGTGCCGGCGTACCCCTGCTGTGCGAACGAGCGGGCACCAAAGACCAGCAGGCCTCCCCCGCGCGCGTCGACGAAATCGGCAAGCATCTGCAGCTGGCCGCGCGGCAGCGCGCCACCCTCGAGGTTCGCGAGGATCACCGCGTCGTATTCGTAGAGCGCCGCGCGCTCCTGCGGGAACCCCGTGGCGAGCCGCGGGGCACGGGCACCGTCCGCCTGCACGAAGTACGTCGCGTCCCCGCGGGCGTCACGCCCCTTGCGCACAACCGAGTCGAGCTCGATGCCGGAGTCGGCCATCAGCGCGCGCTTGACGAACGCGTGCTCGAATCCGGGAGCCCCTTCAATCATGAGGATGCGGCGCCGCCGTCCCGGCGGTTCGACAAGGACGCTCCGGCGGTTGTTCTCGCCCACCTTCTCACCGGCGGCTGTCGGGATCTCAGCGGTGTAGACGGCCGCGGTGTCACGGGGAGGCGACACGGTGAAGACGGCACGTACGGGGCTTCCATCGGCGGCAGGCGCCACACGGCGCACGTCGATCGGCTTTCCGTTCTCGAGGACGCGGATGTCAAACGGCGCGGCGCCGCCGCGACGCACAGCGGCGACAATCAGGTCCACCGAGGATTCAGCCAGCGCCACTTCACCCGCGGACACGTCGACCACCTCGAGGTCCGCGTCGACGCGCGGCGTACCCATGCCAACCGTATATATGGGCACGGCGCCGTCCGGCACGAGGGCCGCCGCTTCCTCGGTACCGGTTTCGCCACCGTCCGAGATGACCACGACGCCCGCCACCCGGCGCTCACGGTACCGCTCGCGAAGCGCCCGCAGCGCGCCGGACAGATCGCTCTGCCTCTGCGTGGCCGAGAGGCTGTCGGTCTCCAGGCGCGCGAGCCGGTCGCCAAAGGTCCAGACTTCCGTGCGAAAGCGCTGCTGCAGCGCCGGCTGGATCTGCTGCAGGAGCTGCCGCGCCGCATCGAGACGCGGCTGGCCCTCCGCGTCAGCGAGGCCCATGCTGCGGGAGGCGTCCAGAAGAACGGGCACCACCGCGTCGGCATCACCGGCCGGCGGGACGACGCGTACCGGACGCAGCAGGCAGATCACGAGAAGCAGCAGCGTCAACGCCCGCAGTCCCACGAGCGCCGCGCGCCGCTGCCGGCCGAGAGTCCCGAGCGCACCGGCGTACGACATCCACGCCATCAGACCGATGCCGGCTGCGAGCAGCAGCAGCATCCACCAGGGAGGCGCGAGCGCAAATTGCATTACTTTCCGGATGCCAGCGCCCGGTAGTACCTGTCCACCAGCCGGCGATAGGCTTCCGGCACACTCTGCGACGCACCGGCGTTGAGGCGATCGCGTGACTGCTGCTGGCGAAGCCGCTCGGCCGTCGTCTGCTCCGAGCGCTCCAGCGCGGCGGCGAGCTGCACCTTCAGCTCCTCCCACCTGGCAAAGTCCTGCTTGAACTCCTCGGTCCCCGGCGCCGAGCGTCCGGGATTGAAGCCGTCGGCCTGCGGCGGTACGAGGCTGTCGTCTTCGCGCCGGAGCTCGTTCAGCAGCTCCCGCGCCTCGTTCCAGGGCTGCTGCCCGCCGGCCTCCTGGCCCGTGCCCCCGGGCTGGACACCCTTTCCCTGCTGGCCGCGTCCCTGCGATCCGCCGCTCTTCATCTCCGCCAGCTGCCGGTCGAGCGTCTCGAGCTCCTCCCGGAGTTGACGCAGCCGCGACAGTTCTTCGCTGAGCTGCTGCGACGCCTCGCCCTGCCCACCGGCCGCACCGAGCCGGTCGGCGAGGCGCTCCAATCCCCGGGCAATCTGCTCGCCTTCCTGCCGGCCGTCAGCCCTCTGCCGCTCGGGACGCGCCGCGTCCCGCATCCGCTGCGACAGCCGCTGCTGGTCGACTTCCTGGGCAGCCCGGGTGGCAGCCTCCTGTTCGCGCGGGTCGCCGCCGCGGGCGCCGTCGCCCGCCAGCTGGCGGACCGACTGTTCGAGCCGTTCCGCCCGCTCGGCGAGCCGCTGCTGCTCGGCGGCGCGACGCCGCGCCTGATCCTCGCGCTCGGTGGGCGAGCCACCGCTGCCGGCCTCCGGATTGGTCAGGCGGCGCTGCGCCTCGGCCATCTGCCGCGACTCGAGCTCCAGCTCACCGAGGGCCTGCCGGCGCTGGTCGGGCTGCTCCCCTCGCAGCCGCTGTTCGAGTTCGCGCAGGCGCTCCGCGGCGCGGCTGCCCCGGGCGCCCGCTTCCTGCGGGTTGTCGCGGCGCAGCTCGCTCGTCGCGTTCTGCATGTCCTCGGAGGCTTGCTGCAGCTCGCGGCTCGCCTGCTGGTCCTGGTCCCGCCCTCCCGACCCGCCGGCCCCGCCACGTCCGCCGCGGCCGCTCTGCCCGCGCCCGCGCTGCGCGTTCTGCTGCATCTCCCGCGCGAGCTCCTCGACCTCGCGCCGAAGCTCGGCCTGCTCGCGCGTCAGGCGCTCCAGTTCACGCTTCAGCTGTTCCTGCGACATCGACGCCCGGCTCTTCGCCAGCTGCTCGTCGCCGCGGTTCACGGCATCCTGCCGGCGCGCCAGATCCTGGAGGCGATCGGCATTGGCGTCCGCCGGGCTGCCTTCGCCGCGGTTCTCGCCGCGCCCCGGTGTCTCGTAGTTCGTCTGTTGCTGGCGGGCCAACTCGCGGTCAAAGAGCGACGACATGTCCTGCTGCTGCCGGTTGCCGCCCGGGCCGCCGTTGCCGTTCCCCTGCTGCTGGATCTCGCGGCGGCGCACTTCCGCCTGCGCGCGGAGGAGCTCGTTGAGCGACGTCATCTCGGCCGGGAGCGCCTCGGCGGTCTTCAGGGCGTCGAGCCGCTCCTGTGCGGTGACCATCGCGGGCACGGCACGCCCGAGCGCCTCCGCCATCAGGTCAGGCGGGGCGGCGTCTCCTCGTCCCAGCGGCAGCCGGCGCCGGCGGGTCTCGTTCGCCTGCTGCAAATCGGCGAGCATCCGCGCGGTGCCCGTCCGCACGTCGTTCTGTGCTTTCCACACGCTGCGGATGTCGTCGGCGGACTGGGCACCCGCCTGTCGGCCGCGGCGATCGAGATTCCACGTCGCCGTGATCACGTCCTTCTCTGCCTGGATCAGATCTTCCAGTGCCTGTTCGTCGTTTCCGCCACCGGCGCCGCCCTGGCTCTGCGAGGCGACGAACTCCTCTTCGAACGGCTTCACTTCGAGAAAGAAGATGTCGCTGCGAGCCTCGCTCGCGCGCTTGCCGCGGCTCACGTCTCGCGCCCTGGCGTAGTACGACACCACGTCGCCCGGCTTCACGCGCAGGTCCTCGAGATACAGCATCCGGCTGCCCGTGACGGCAATGCCGCCGCCCGCGCGCGTGAAGGGAACGACCGTGTCAGCTCTGCCCGCCACCGCATACACGAGGTCCAGCGCGGCGACGCCGAAGTCGTCATCCGCCTGCGCTTCGATAGCGACTTCCTCGAGCGGCGTCACCTGCCGGTCCGTGGCCGGACGCGTGATGCGCACATCCGGAGGGCCGTCCTGGAGGGTGCGAATGAAGTATTCGGTGTCGCCAGGATTTTCGAGACCATCCGTGTCGGCGAGGACCACGCGGTAGGAACCATCTTCGGCGATGGTCATGTCGCCTTGCAGCGCGTGCAGATCGGCACGCCACGTCAGCGGAATGGCCTCGCCTCCGGCCAGCGCCAGACGCGCGGCGCGAACGGGCTTGGTGGCACGAACCGTCATCCGGACACGCGTGCCCGCGGGGCCGTAGACGTCGCCGCCGTCTTCCTCGTCGCGCGGTTTCATCCCGAATGCCGCCGGATACTCGTAGTGCAGATCGATCTGCTCGACCCGGGGCGGATGGAGGACCGTCACCGCGTACTCGGCCGACGTCGTCCCCGCCGCCGACACCACATAGTGAAAGTCCCGATCGACGCCGTCGACGGTCGCCGTGAACCCGTCGGCGGATGCCTCCATCGCGAGATCGCGCCAGGCGGACCCGACGGTCAGGCGGAGCAGCGGCGCGACCGGCACGCCGCTCGACACGCGCGCGATGACGCGGAACGGCTGGCCCTCGACGACCCTGGCGTCACCAGGCCGCACCTCGAGTCCGAGCCGCTCTGGAAAGATATAGACCCCCGCCGCGCGGACCGCCTGGCCGGCCGGGGGCGCCGAGAACACCATGGCGATCGTGAGCGCCGCCAGCGCCGCCGCCGCCACGGCCGCGGTCCGGCGCAGCGCCTGCCGGCTGACGACACGATCGAGATCGAGCGATCCGACCTGCTCTGCCGCCTGCTGCACGACGGCGGCTGACACCGGGCCGGCATCGGCGGTACTCCCGGTCGCGAGCGCCGTGACCAGGGCATCCTCGAACTCATCGCATCGCTCTTCGATGAGGCGCGCGATCTGGAGGTCGCGCGGGCGGGATGCGAGCGACAACGCCGCCCCCGCGACCAGGGCCACCACGAGCGCGACACTGACTCCCCACAGCAGAATCAGCGCGACGCCGTGCGGCTGCACGGCCCAGTGCGTCAGCAGCGCGCAGGCCAGGACCCCGCAGGCGGCCGCGCCGGCACGCCGCGCCGCGCGCAGCAGGCACAGCGTCTGCCAGCGGCGCCGGACACGCCCGAGGACGGCGAGCAGTTCCGGATAGCCCTCCATCAGCCCGCCCTCCGTCCGACAAGCCCCTCGCCGACAAGCGTCAGCAGCATCAGGAGCAGCCCATATCGCCAGAGACCCTGTCCATCCTCGCGCTGGCGGTCGGAGACGCCGGCCTGCAGGGCCTCGGGCGTCTGAAGCCGGGCGATGCCGCCGCGAAACGCCTCGCTCGTCATAACCCGGGGATCCGATTCGCGGGGGTCAACGTTGATGGCGACCTGTCGCGTGCCGATCGTCACCGCGCCAGCCGCTGCCGCCTGCCCGGGCACCTCACCGACGACATACTCCGTCCGCGCGGCGCGCGAGGCGGCGAGGTACCGGACCGTCTCGTGCACGAACGGCACGAACGACGGCTGCAGCGGAAAGTCGTTCCAGCGGTAGTTGAGGTCGGAGGCGAGCAGCAGCACGCGGCCCTTCCCTGTCCGCTCTTCGATCACCGCGGGCGTCCCGTCCGTATACCGTGCGATCACCGCGCTATCCGATGGCGCGCTGAGCCGCGCCGACCGCGTGAACGTCACGTTGCTCAAGGTCCCGGCGCCTCCGAACAACCGGAAGACGGGATGCCGGCTGTCGTCGGGCGCAAAGTTCATCGCCGCGGCGTCCCGCACCTGCCATCCGGTGGCCACGACCTTCGCCGGGCTCTGCGTCAGCAGGTCGGGGTCGACATCAGGACCGGCGGCCACGAGCAGTCCCCCGCCGGCGGCGACAAACTGCGCAAGACGCTGACGTCCTCGCTGATCGAGCCCGCGGGATCCGAGGACGGCGACGACATCCACACCGCCAAACGTCGCCTCGTCGAGCGACGGCAGCGCCGCGGCGGCGATCGAGCGGAACTGGAAGCCGCCGGCGCCTCTCGCAATCGTCAGCGCGCGCTCGAGATAGAGCGAGTCGGCCGGGTTCCCAGAGGAGCTCACCGCCAGCACGAAGATGCCGCCATCGCCGTCAGCCACGGCGAAGCGCACGTTGTCGGCGGCATACCCTGTGGCGTCCGCCACCGTCGCCGTGAACGGCCCTGACACGACGCCGGCCAGCGGCAGACGCGCCTCCGCGGTCCCGGCCGGAGGCACGGTCAGCGCCACGGCGCCGAGGCGGCGCTCGCCGGCGGCGAATACCACCTGCGCGGGTGCTGCGCCGGCCGAATAATTCGCCAGTGCCGCGATGGCGTCGGCGCCTTCGATACGAAGCGACGTCACCGCCAGGTTGGCAGCAGGCGAGGCGACCGCCTCCACGTCGACTGTGACGTTCTCCGGGACGGCGCCGTCGGTCCCCGCGGCCCACCCGCTTTCCTGCAGGTCGGTCACCACGACGATGCGACCGGGGCGGCCGGCCAGTTCCTCGCTCGCGCGGCGAAGCGCCGCCGCGTACCGGGTGGCGCCGCCGCCGGGCTGTAACTGCGCCACTGCGGCGAGCGCGAGGCTGCGGTCGGCGGACAGCGGCGCCACGAGGTCGGCCGTGTGCGCGAACGACAGCACCGCCACCGCCTGGGCGAGCGGCGCCTGACGGATCACGTCGGCGGCGCGGCTCCGCACCTGCTCGAACTGTCCAGGCGCGGTCACGCTGGCCGACGTGTCGACGAGCACCACGGTGGCGCCGTCAGCCAGCGCCGCGGAGGCGGCGGCGACATACGGCCGCGCAAACGCGAACGCCATCAACGCCAGCGCCATGACGCGCAACGCCAGCAGCACGAACTCACGGACGCGCCGCCGCCGCGACTGCTCCACCGGCACCTGCCGCAGGTACCGCATGGCGGCGAAGTCGACGACCGGCTCCGCGCGCCGATGGAAGAGATGCAGCGCGATGGGAATGGCCGCCGCCACGGCGCCGGCCAGGAACAGGGGCGTGAGGAACGACAGCCCGAACATCAGCGTCCGCGCCCACGGGTGGACAGATAGGACATGAGCGCGAAATCGAGCGGCGTCGATGTGTCGACGACAGCGTAGTCGATCCCTGACGAACCGAGCTCGCGCCTGTAGCGGTCGAGCGTGGCGTTCAGCGAGTCGAGGTAGCGCGCCCGCACGACGGAGGGCACCGCCATCAACTCGTCGCCCGACTCCATGTCCCGGAAGCGGGACGCGCGATCGAACGGAAAGGTGCGCTCGGCCGGATCCAGCAGGTGAAACACGATGACGTCGCTGCCGCGGAACCGGAAGTGCCGCAGGCCATCGATGACGCGCTCGGGCTCATCGAGCAGGTCCGAGATGAACACCACGACGCCGCGCTTCCCGAGGCCCTCGGCCAGCAACTGGAGCGGCGTGGTCACGTCGGTCCTGCTGCCGACGGCGACGGTGTCGAGCGCGACCAGGAGCGCGTGCAGGTGACTGGGCCGCGCGCTCGGCGGCATCATCGAGACAATCCGGTCGTCGAACGTGGTCAGTCCGACGGCGTCGCGCTGGCGCTGCATCAGGAACGCGAGCGCCGCGGCCAGCATCGATCCGTACCGGAGCTTCGTCACCTCGCCCGACCCGTACGCCATTGACGCGCTCACATCGAGCAGGAGGTGGCACTCGACGTTGGTCTCTTCCTCGAACTTCTTGACGTAGAGGCGATCGCTGCGCGCGTAGACCTTCCAGTCGAGCGTGGTCAGGGGATCGCCGGGCAGATACTGCCGGTACTCGGCAAACTCGACGCTGAAGCCCTTGAACGGACTCCGGTGCAGACCCGAGAGGAATCCCTCGACGACGGTACGCGCCTTGAGCTCGAGGGTACCCAGGCGCGAGAGGATTGCCGGGTCGAGAAACCGCAGTTCACTCGCTCCCCGGCGCTCCCCCACATTCATACCGCGAGCCCGCTCCTCGGCACCGGTACCGCCTCGAGCAGCCGCGCGACGATGCCGTCCGACCTGAGATGCTCGGATTCCGCATAGAAGTTCGTCACGATCCGGTGCCGCATGATCGGCGCGGCGAGCGCCTGAATGTCCTTGATGGAGACATGGTGGCGCCCGTGTATCAGCGCGCGGGCCTTGCCGCCGAGAATCAGCGACTGCGAGGCGCGCAGGCCGGCGCCCCACTTCACGTACTTGTCGACGAAGTCCGGGGTCCCCTTCTCACCGGGGCGCGAGGCCGACGCCAGCCGCACCGCATAGCGGGCCACCTCGTCGCTCACGATCACCTGCCGTACGATCTGCTGAAACTCGAGGATGTCGGCGCCGCCGAGGACGCGCGCCACCGGCCGCAGGTCCGCGCTCGTCGTCTCCGTCACCACCCGCACCTCGTCGTCTTCCGGGAGGTAGGTCAGCACGACGTTGAACATGAAGCGATCGAGCTGCGCCTCTGGCAGCGGATAGGTGCCTTCGAGCTCGATCGGATTCTGGGTCGCGAGCACGAAAAACGGCCGCTCGAGCGGATAGGTCCGCCCGGCCGCCGTCACGTGGTATTCCTGCATCGCCTCGAGGAGCGCCGCCTGCGTCTTGGGCGGCGTCCGGTTGATCTCGTCGGCCAGGATGATCTGGGCGAAGATCGGCCCCTGCACGAAACGCAGCGTGCGCGCGCCATGCTGCTCATCGAGAATCTCGGTGCCGGTGATATCGGACGGCATCAGATCCGGCGTGAACTGAATCCGCTTGAAGCGCAGGTCCAGGATCTCCGCCACCGTCTTGATGAGGAGCGTCTTCGCAAGGCCGGGCACGCCGGTAATGAGGCAGTGCCCGCCCGTGAAGAGCGCGATCAGGACCTGGTCGACCACCTCGTCCTGCCCCACGATGACCTTGCGGAGCTCCGAGAGGATCCGCTCGCGGCCGGCCTGGACGCGGGCAGCGAAATTGGGGACGGCGGCCACAGTCATCAGTGCGTGAGGGTGTAGATGATCTCGTTGATGAACATCCGGTAGGCCTCCGCGGTGTACTTCAGGTACCCGGGATATTCCTCGGCGTTCGACCACTCCACGCCGTCGCCCATGTCGGTGTTCCAGTTCGCCAGCACGAGCGGCCGGCCACGGTCGTCGAGAATGGCGCGCAGCCGCGCGACGAATCCGCCCTTCTCCCACGTCCGTCCTGCGAAGAACGACCCGAGCCCCGGCGTCTGCGGATACCCGGCCATGTTGTAGAACGACGTGTAGATGGGGTGCGGCGGCTCGAGATCGACGATCTCGCGATCGGGGAACACACGCCGCATCTCGCTGGCGAAGTTGTCCCACTCGTACGGACCGTGGAAATCGTCGAACGTGGCCGTCCCCCCGCGCAGCAGGAACTCGCGGAGGATCGATACTTCCTCATCCTCGAGGCGCAGGTTGCCGGGCTCCACAAAGTAGAGCCACCCGTGGTCGAACAGCTTCGGGTCCTTCAGCGTCAGGACGATCGGATTGTTGACCTCAATCGCTGTCGCGGTACGGAGCCGGCGGGAGAGATTCTGTTCCGCCGCCGGCGCGTCGATCGCCCACGGCTCGCCCCAGTAGTCGACCCGGTACCGGTTGTCGACGGTGAACGCGTGGTAGCGGATGCGGACAAACGTCCACTGCAGGCCGGCGAACCGCGCGTCCTGCGCGGCCGG
>CAXNKG010000011.1:0-66831 GCA_964202965.1 Vicinamibacterales bacterium | reverse complement strand
GCAGCGCATTCGCACCCACGCGCCGCGGACCGCGGTCGCCCTGCGGCGAGTCGCTCGCGCGGCCCGCTACGTCGTCCGTCCGCATCACTGTCGTCAATGGTTTGCCCATGCCGGGTACGGCCACTCAAGTACTTTCCGGGATTAGAAGTCGGAGAGGTGTCGATGCCGGCAGCGCCGCCCAGTCGGGCTCCGCTCGAATAACCGCGGCCATCGTCTCGGCGACATCGTCGCCCGCAAACGCGCGGCGGCCCGTGAGCATTTCGTAAATGACACAGCCGAACGCCCAGATGTCGCTTCGCTTGTCGGCCTCGAGCCCCTTCGCCTGCTCAGGACTCATGTAGGCGGCGGTGCCGAGGATCATCCCCGCGCCGGTCATCATCGCGGGCGACGTCATCGTCGGCGAAGCTGTCACGTCGGGCCGGCTGAAGCCGGCCCCCACGTCCCTGTTGTGGAGGCCGGCTTCAGCCGGCTGTGCAAGTTTCGCTAATCCAAAGTCGAGCACCTTCACGGTGCCATCGGGCCGCACCTTGATGTTCGCCGGCTTCAGGTCGCGGTGGATGATGCCGCGCTCGTGCGCGGCATCGAGTGCGTCCGCGATCTGCCGTGCGAGGAGCAACGCTCCGTCGACGGGGATCGGGCCGCGGGCAATCCGCTCCGCCAGCGTCTCCCCTTCGACGAGCTCCAGGACAAGGGCGCGTTCTTCAAGCCCGTAGATCGCCGCGATGTTCGGGTGATTCAGCGACGCCAGCACCTCGGCCTCGCGCTGGAACCGCGCGAGTCGATCCGGATCCGACGCAAACGATTCCGGCAGAATCTTCAGCGCGACCTCACGCTTCAATCGCGTGTCGCGCGCGCGATAGACCTCGCCCATCCCGCCCGCGCCGAGCGTGCCGGTGACTTCGTACGCGCCGAGACGAGTGCCGGGCGTCAGGGCCATGAGGACTGCAGATTCTGCCGACACCGCGACGACGGAGTGGTGTCGAATCG
This sequence comes from Vicinamibacterales bacterium, assembly GCA_964202965.1. Lineage (GTDB taxonomy): Bacteria > Acidobacteriota > Vicinamibacteria > Vicinamibacterales > UBA2999 > CAXNKG01. The sequence continues at coordinate 65,844 of CAXNKG010000011.1, read as the reverse complement.
CGAATGCCGCGGGCCAGCGTCCGCGAACGCAGGCGCAAATCGTGTATTTCCGAGACCGGCACAGACTGTGATCGGAACATCGACGATGCTACGATTGACCCCACAGCGCCGCGGGTTACTTTCTACAACACTGACTGAGGTCGCCAACCTGGTGGCCGCAGCGATTGTGATAGCCACCGCGCTCGGCGAATCGCCACCGAGCTGGCAGCTCGTCGGGGCCACCAGCGGACTCTGGCTGACTGTCGTCGTATTTTCCGTCTGGATTGCAGAGGCTGAATCGTGACGAATGCGCTGCTCATCTTTGCCGCCATTGCGGTGTTCGCCGTCGCGATTGGTGTGCTTGATTGGTGGGCGCGCCGACGCGACCGCAAATCCCAGCGGGCCTAGGACGCGCGCACCGGTGCGCGGGAACCGCGAATCGCGCGCGCGGCACACCTCGCCCATCCCGCCCGCGCCGAGCGGCGCGAGGATCTCGTACGCGCCGAGCCGGGTTCCGGGCGGGAGCATCGATACCATCCCTGCATCCGCCCGCAGGGGACGGCGGCGCAATCGGTTTGTCGCGGAAGACTGACGGGAAGTATACCGGCGCGACGGCGATGCGGAGGTCTAAATGTCCCGGGGTACCAGACGGGGATTCCCCGGAAGGCTCACGGCGGCAAAATGCCGGAGATCCAGCGTCGCAATCGTGCGCGCCTTCAGCCGCGCGGCGGTCACCATGACCACCGCATCGACCAGCCCCATCCGCAGTTTCGCGTAACGCGCAGACAACCGATACGCCGCATCGATGTCGCCATCGTCGCCCCAGGCGACCGTGAACGCGCCATCCGACAGATCGGCGAAAAAGGCCTCCTGCGCGCGGACGCCGACGTGGGCGCCAATCAGGTAGTCCACTTCAGGCAGGATGGCCCAGGGGAGCACCCAGGCCGAGGGCTCGGCCTCATAGAGATCGCGCAGCACGCGATGATGGCGGTCGGATCGGTCGATGAGCGCGACGATGGCGCCGGTGTCGGCGACGATCACCGTTTCTTGAGGCCGGCGAGGAGATCTTCGGCGCGCTCGCTCAGGTCGCGGCGTCCGCTCGCGCCCGCGCCGACGCTGCGCGCGCGACGCGCGGGGGATTCGCTCGCAGCGTAGCGCGCGACGGCCTCGCGCACGAGCTGCGCCGGCGCGCAGCCCTTCGCGCGAGCCAGCACCTTCAGCCGGCGGTAATCCGCCTCGTCAAGGTACACAGTGGTCTTCTGCGTAGGCGTGGCCATATGCCATATATGGTAACCTGCGCTCGCGACCCGATCAAGGTGTCCGCCACCAGCTCGAGTTCCTGTTGTTTCCCGCATGCGGCGGGCACTATAGTCTCCACTCCAACGGGAGGTGCGTATGACGCGCGCGGAGATCGTGACCCTGATCGAACGGCGCGCAGACGCCTTCAACCGGCGCGATGTGGCCGCCCTGACCGCATTCCATGCCATTGACGGGGTGGTCGAAAGCGTGATGGCCGGCACGGTCGAAGGACGCGGTGCTATCGGAGATATCTACCGCACATGGTTCACCGCGTTTCCCGATGCGACCATCGACCTCGGCGATGTCGTCATCGAAGGTGACCGCGCGGTCCAGCTCGGCACGATCACCGGCACCGCCACGGGCGGCTTCATGGGCGTCCCCCCGACGCGCAAGTCGTTCAAGATGCCCGTGGTCCTGTTCTCGAACTTTCACAACGGCGAGATTGCCTACTCACGTCACCTCTACGACTTCACGGGGCTCCTCGTGCAGATCGGCGTGCTGAAGGCCAAGCCCGCATGAGCGACCCGGCCCCCCGAATCGTCATCCTCGGCCCGGACGGCCGTCGCGAAGTCCCCGTCAACAAGGCGCTGCTGTCAATCGGGCGACGCACCGAGAGCGACGTGCGCGTCTCGGGCGTCGGCGTCTCGCGGCATCACGCCGAAATCGACACCGACCATGGCACGTGCCGTCTGCGCGACCTCGATTCCAAGTTCGGCACCTACGTCAACGGAACCAGGACAAAGGAGCACGTCCTCGTCCATGGCGACCGGATCCAGATGGGCGACGCCAATGAGACCGAGCTCCTGTTTCTCGTCGGCGACGACGAGCCGTCGCAGGACCGGAGCGCAGTGTCGGCCGCAAGCCAGATCCGTCATATGGCGGGGCTGCTCGAGGGGCTGCGCGCCCTCGGCTCCGGACGCGTCCTCGACGACGTGCTGGCGCTCGTGCTCGACTCCGCGATTCAGGTGACGGGCGCCGAGCGCGGATTCATCATGCTGGCCGACGATACCGGGACGCTCGAATTCAAGATGGGACGCGGGCGGGATCGCCTCACCCTCTCGGGCCGGACCTTCGAGACCAGCCGCAAGATTCCCGAGGGGGTCTTCGCCACCGGCCGGCCGCGCATCGTCGAGGACCTGATGGAGAGCGGGATGGCGGGGGATCATCTCGGAACCGTCGCGCTCGGGATCCGCCACGTGCTGTGCGCGCCGCTCCGCCTGGTGCGCTATGTCGAACGCGGGGAGGCCCAGCCGGAAGACAAAGTGATCGGCGTCCTGTATCTCGACAGCCGGGAGCCCGGAGCGCTGAGTTCCAGGGCCGCCCGCACGGCGCTCGAGACGCTCAGCACGGAAGCGGCGATCGCCATCGAGAACGCCCGGCTGTACCGGGAGGCACTTGAGCGCGCCAAGCTCGATCAGGAGCTCAAGGTCGCGGCCGCAATCCAGCAGTCGCTGCTCCCGAAATCGCACCGCACCGGGGCGTTCTTTTCCATTGCGGGGAGTTCCGTCGCCTGCCGCGGCGTGGGCGGTGACTTCTTTGATTATGTGGACATCGCCGAGGGCCGGTTCGGCTTCATCCTTGGCGACGTCGCGGGCAAGGGCGCGCCCGCCGCCCTGCTCGCCGCGGCCGTCCTGGGGATGTTCGGCGCGGAGGCCACGTATCACCCCACCTGCTCGCCGGTCATGACCAGGCTGAATCGCGGCCTCTGCCGGCGCGGAATTGAGGGACGCTTCCTTACCGGGTTCTACGGCATCCTGAACAGCGACGGGTCGCTCGTGTACTCCAACGCGGGACACAACGCGCCGGTCCTGATCACCTCGTCCGGCGTCCGGCGGCTCGAAACCGGCGGCATGATTCTCGGCCTCTTCGCGCACGCGGCCTTCGAGGAAGAGGTGCTCACGCTTGCCCCCGGCGACGTCGTCGTCGTCTTCAGCGACTGGGTGAGCGAAGCGCTCAGCGAGGCGGGTGAAGAGTACGCGGATGAGCGGCTCCTGGCTGCGGTGCAGGCCAGCAGCGACCGTTCCCCCCAGGTACTGCTCGACACGCTGCTCGCCGACGTCCGTGGCTTCTGCGGCCGCGCGACGCAGAACGACGACGTGACGATGGTTGTGGTGCGGTACGAGGGTTGAGGTAAGATTTCCGCTCCACAGGCCCCAGGGCTCTCAGGAGGACGAATGCAGCTCGAAGAACGAATGGCAGGGAACGTCGCGGTGGTGAAAGTCACTGGCGATATCACGTTGAACAAGGGCGGCGACGTCCTCCTGAAGGACAAGGTGCAGAGCCTGCTCCAGCAGGGACACAAGAGCATCCTGGTGGATCTCGGCGGCGTGGCGTATGTGGATTCAGCGGGCCTCGGTGAGCTGGTGCAGGCGTTCGTGACGACCAAGAACAAGGGCGGCGTGCTGAAGCTGTCGAACGTGACCAAGAAGCTCAACGACCTGCTGGTCGTGACGCGGCTCGTCACCGTGTTCGAGACGTTCGACAGCGAAGCCAAGGCGCTCGCCAGCTTCGGATCGGCGTAGCCACCGAGCCGGCTGAAGCCGGCCCCCACGCGATGTCTATCGGCGAGGCGGACCGTTCCGGTCCGCCTCAGTTCACCCGCCGCCTGAGCTCCTCAACCCAGTTCAGCACGACCTGGATCTGATTTGTTGGCGGATCGGGGTGCAGCGGCTGCACCATCAGAAATCGCCCGTCTGCGGCCACGTCGTAGCCGGCCACCCCGTTCGGGCCTGGCGTAAAGCGCCCCTCGAAGAGCGTGCGGGGCGTGCCAGCTTTAAACGCGGACCCGGCCTCCACGGCCACCGCCATCATCCGCGACCCGTTGAGATAGAACAGCTCGCGTCCGTCACGCGACCAGACCGGCTCGGTCCCGCCGTCGCTTGAAATCTGCACGCGCGGTCCCGCCTCGGGAAACGGCTGCACAAACACTTCGGTGCGACCCGGTTCATCCGACTGATAGGCCAGCCAGCGTCCATCGGGCGACAGCCGAGGGGCGTTCTCCGTGAACGGGGTATTGACGAGCGCCCGCGGTGTCGCCTTCGCGCCGCGCGGCAGCGTCCAGATGTTGCTGGCCGTCTCCGGATGCGATTCGCTATAGACGAGCCACTCGCCATCGGATGACCACATGGAGGGCGTCTGAATGTGAGGACCTGCCAGCAGCTGCTCTTCGGCTGCGCCCGTGTCGATCGCCCTCCACCAGAGCGTCCGGGAGCCCGCGCGCGTGCCGCGATACGTGAGGCGGGCGCCGTCGGCCGTCCATCGCGGCGCCTGACTGCTGCCAGGCGTGGCGACCGTCGTCAGCGACCCGCGGGCGAAGTCGTACATCGCAATTTCGACCGTGCCCGCGTCCACATTGACGGCCGCACGGCGCTCGTCCGGGGAGAGGACCGCGTTCGTGTAGGCGCGCGGCGGCGCCGAAAGCGGCTCGATCCGGCCGTCACGAGCCACCCAGCTCAGTTGCCGCTCGTAGCGCAGCGGGCTGCCGGACACGTACGCGAGGTCGCCGTTCGCCGACACCGAGAAGCTCGTGCCTTCGCCTCCGATGTACACCGATTCTTCAAGGCGGACAGGTTCGCCGACCGCGCGGAGCCCTTGAAGATTGAATCGAATGGCAAACAGGTCGTCACTGCGCGCGTAGACGATGTGCCCCGTGGGGCTGTACTGGGGGGATTGGCCGCCTTGCGCCACCACCATCCGGCGGCCGGTGGCCAGCTCCACGACATCGACACTCTTTTCGTCGTCACCGGGCCCCCGCCACGCGTTGAACATCAGCGCTGTCCCGCCGGGCAGCAGTTGTGGCCACCGGTGGCTGACCTCGCCGGCCGCCGCGTCCAGCGTCGTCACCGCAGCCACCGCGCCGCCGGTGGCCTGAACTTTGGACAGGCCGCCGTTGTTCACCGCCGTGAAGTAAATCGTCCCATCGGGATGCCACGTGCCGCCGACGCCGAACGGCGCGTCGGCCACGACCTGCGTGGTCCCGCTCGCCACGGACACCTTCTTCAATTTGCCCTGCCCGAAGAATCCAAGCCACTGGCCGTCCGGAGAAAAGAACGGAAAAGACGCCTGTTCGGTCCCCGGGAGGATCGTGACCTCGCTGCGATCGATGGCGCGGAGGTGGAGCAGCTGCCGGCCGCCGCTGGCCGCGACGTACGCGACCTGCGTCCCATCTGGAGAAAGCGCCACGGCCGGCCCCGCGAGACCGGCGAGCTCCTCATCCGGCTGCAGCACGACCGCAAGCCGCGCCACGCGCCCGCCCGCCGCCGGCGTCGCCACCGCGCGCGGGATGGCCCACGCCGCACACGCGGCCAGGGCAGCGACGCCGACGACGGCGGCCAGTGGAACCGGGCGCTGCCACAACGGGGCCGCGCCACGCTGCGGCGCCGCCGCGGCTGGCGCATCCGCCGGCGCGGCCGCGGCCCACATCAGCTCGCGGTGCAAGTCTGCTGCGGTCTGCCATCGCTCGTCGGGATTCTTGGCAAGACATCGATCGACCACATGCTGCAGCGCACGGGGCAATGCGGGGTTCACGGCCGTGAGCGGCGGCGGCTGGTGATCGAGGATCGCCGCGATGAGGCTCGCATGGCTCTTCGCGTCAAACGCCTTGCGACCCGCGAGCATTTCATAGAGCACCGCGCCGAACGCGAAGATATCCGACCGCGCGTCCGCCTCCTGCCCTTCCAGCTGCTCCGGCGCCATGTACTGAAACGTCCCGAGGATCGTCCCCTGCTGCGTGAGTGCTGGCGGGGTGGTCGGCAGCATCGACGCACCGGCAGGGGTTACCCCGGCGCCGGCGATGGCCGTCTTCGCGAGACCAAAATCCAGCAGCTTTGCGCCGGATTTGGTCAGCATCACGTTCCCCGGCTTCAGATCACGATGAACAATCCCCGCGCGGTGGGCGGCGGCCAGCGCGTCGGCAATCTCGACTCCAATCGCCACCGCCTGATCGATCGGAAGCTGACCCTTCTTGAGCCGCTGCTCCAGCGTCTCGCCGTCGAGGTGTTCCATCACGAGGAAGTCGAGATCCTCATGGCGCCCGACGTCATGCAACGTGCAGATATGCGGGTGGTTCAGGGCAGCAATCGCGCGTGCCTCGCGGTCGAATCGTTCGCGCAGCTCCGGAGCGGACGCGAGCGCCGCGGATACCACCTTGATGGCGACGATGCGGTCGAGCCGCGTGTCGCGGGCGCGATACACCTCGCCCATCCCGCCGGCGCCGATGGCGGAGATGACTTCGTACGAGCCGAGGCGTGTGCCTGCCGCAAGCATGTGGATTGTCGAGGGAGAAGCCGGCGCAATTATAGCCTCACACCGCGAACCGAACCGGCTGATCTGGCACTGGGTGCCGGCGCGCTAGGTGATCCCGGTGTGCTTTTCGAGCGCGGTCAGGCGATGTTCGTGTTCGTCAGCGACACGCTTTACGAAATCATGTAGCGCTGGAATCGGGGTGACCGCCCGCTTGATCTCGGCGAGCAGCTTTTCACGCCACGAAGCCCATCGTCAGTTTCGGCCGCGTTCCGGCGCTGCAGACGCTGCAATTCGTGCCGGGCGGAATGGAAGGAGCACATCTGGCTGCTTTGATTTTTCGGCGGCGCCGACGTATTCTTCGCCCCACTCCAACAACCAGCGGCAGGAGGCAGCAACGGCATGAATGTCGGCGATCCCGTCTCCCACTATCGCCTCGTCGAGCAGATCGGCGGTGGCGGCATGGGCGTCGTCTACAAGGCCGAGGACAGCAAACTCGGGCGCTTCGTTGCGCTCAAGTTCCTCCCCGATTCGCTGGCGCAGGACCGCCAGTCGCTCGAGCGCTTCAAGCGCGAGGCGCGCGCCGCGTCGGCGCTGAACCATCCCAACATCTGCACCATCCACGAGATTGACGAGACGGACGGCCATCCGTTCCTGGCCATGGAGTTCCTGGAGGGGACGACGCTGAAGGCGCGCATCGGGTCGCGGCCGTTCCAGATCGACGAACTGCTCGACATCACGGCGCAGATTGCGGACGCGCTCGATGCCGCACACGCCAAAGGCATCATCCACCGCGACATCAAGCCGGCCAACATCTTCGTCACCGCGCGCGGACACGCGAAGATCCTGGACTTTGGGCTTGCCAAGGTCACGGGGCCGGCGAAAGCCGGGCACTACGTACAGGACGGCCACTCGCAGGGCGCGACGATTGGCATCGACCCTGAACACCTGACCAGCCCGGGGACGGCGCTCGGCACGGTGGCCTACATGTCGCCGGAACAGGCGATGGGACAGGACGACCTGGACGCACGCACCGACCTGTTCTCGCTCGGCGTCGTGCTCTACGAAATGGCCACCGGCCGGCTCCCCTTCCAGGGGAACAGCTCGGGCGCCATCTTCAACGCGATCATCAGCAAGGCGCCGCTCGCGCCGGGACGCGTCAACCCGGAGCTGCCGGTCGAGCTCGAGCGGATTATCAACAAGGCGCTCGAGAAGGACCGCAAGCTCCGGTACCAGAGCGCCGCGGAGCTGCGCGCCGACGTCGCGCGGCTGAAGCGCGACACCGACTCCGGCCGCAGCGCCGCGAGCGTCGCCGCAGGCCCGGCCGCGGCCGGCGCACCGTGGTGGCGCGCGCGATGGGTGACTACCGCCATGGCACTCGCGGCTGGTGCGGTCCTTGCCGCGCCTACCGCCTGGAGCCTGAAGCCTGCGCCCGCCGCCGAACCCGCGCAGGTGATGCGCTTCGCGGTCAGCCTCAGCGCGCCGCAACGGCTGGTCATCCTCAACCAGGTGAACGCGCCCTCCTCGGTCGCGATCTCCCCCGACGGACGCTACCTCGCGTACATCGCGACGCAGGGTGTCAACGCGGAGTTGCACCTGCGCCCGATCGACAGCACCGAGGCGCGCGTGATTCCGGGCACCGCGGGAGCGTTCGGACCACTCTTCTCACCCGACGGCCAGTTTCTGACGTTCCTCACTCCCGGGGGGACGTACAAGCTGTCCATCAACGGCGGCGCGGTGGTCAACATTGCACCAGCCGGCACGCTGGCCAACGGCGCATTCTGGGGCCTGGATGGCGTGATCACCTATGGGTCGCCGACGGGACTCCAGCAGATTTCAGACGCGGGAGGGACGCCTCGGCCCCTGACGCACCTCGGTCCGCCATCAGCCGGCGCCGACAACAGGCATCGCATGCCGTATCTGCTCCCGGGCGGGCGGGGCACGCTGTTCGTTGCTGACAGGTCCACCGCCGGCATAACGAACGAGGCGCGCATCATGGTCGCACCTGCCGACGGGAGCGAACCGCGCGCCCTCGTGCCGGCTGGCGCCACGCCTCGGTACTCGCCGTCAGGCCACCTTGTGTACGTCCAGGCCGGCACACTCTTCGCTGCACCGTTCGATGTGAACACCCTGTCCGTCACCAGGGAGGCAGTCCCGGTCCTCCAGGGCGTTCTGCAGACGACACAGTTGCACCCGTTCTACAGTTTTTCGGATACCGGCACGCTCGTGTACATCGCCGGCACATCAGCGTCCGCCAACTCGCTGGTCTGGGTGACGCGCAGCGGCGCCGAGCAGCCGCTCATGGCGCCGCCCCGCGAATACGACTGGCCGCGACTCGCGCCAGACGGCCGCCGCATCGCGGTTGAAGTGTCCGGCCAGACCTGGATCTACGACACCGCACGGGATACGCTCACACGCCTGACGTTTACCGGGACGCAGAACGATGCCCCGTCGTGGAGTCCCGATGGCACGCATGTCGCCGTGCGGAGCAACCGCGCCGGTCTCCCGTCGGCCGTCTACTGGCAGCGGGCGGATGGCAGCGGGGGTGACGAGCAGCTGACGACTCCCGCGCTGGCGGCCGATCTGCCGCTCTCGTTCTCGCCGGATGGACGGCTGCTGGCCTTCATCCGCGCCGACGCGAAGACCCAGCGTGACATCTGGGTGCAGTCGCTCCCGGACAAGACGCGCACGCCGTTCCTCGTCACGCCCGCCACGGAAGGCGCCGCGCGCTTCTCGCCAGATGGCCGCTGGATCGCGTATGTGTCCAACGAATCGGGCCGCCCGGAAATCTACGTCCAGCCGTACCCGGGACCGGGCGGCAAGTGGCAGATTTCCACCGACGGCGGCATCGAGCCGGCGTGGAACCCGAACGGCCGCGAGCTGTTCTATCGAAGCAACCGTCGAATGATGGCGGTTCCGGTGACGACGCAGCCGACCTTCTCCGCCGGACGGCCGGCCGTGCTCTTCGAAGGCGACTACCTGGCAAGCACCTTTCCGCTCGCCGGCGTGACGTACGACGTGACGCGCGACGGGCAGCGGTTCCTGATGGTGAAGCAGAACGCCGCCTCCCCCACCGAGGTCAACGTCGTCGTCAACTGGTTCGAGGAGCTGCGCCGGCTGGTCCCCGTGAACTGACGCTCGCCCGCATCGGAAGGCCTGGTTAGTGAATTACACCCTTACACCATGTAGCGGTATACCATGGTGTAATGGCGCTGAATATCAAGAACGGCGACGTTGAACGGCTGGCCGCTGAACTTGCCAGGCTGACGGGCGAATCCAAGACCGAGGCAATCCGCCGCGCACTGGAGGAGCGCCGCCGGCGGCTCAAGGGCGCACCGTCCGCCGACCGCCGCGCCCGCATCGTCACATTCCTGGAGAAGAGCGTCTGGAGCGGGCTGCCCGACTCCGAACGCGGCCGCCGCCTGTCGCGGGACGAAGAGGACGCCATTCTCGGCTACGGGCCCGGCGGCGTATGACGCTCGACTCCTCGGCGCTCATTGCCCTCCTCTTCGGCGAACCGGGTTATCTCGATCTCGTGGATCGCATCCTCGTCGCGGACGATGTGCGTGTGGGCGCGCCGACGCTCGTCGAAACCAGCCTGGTCCTGAGCGGGCGCCGGCGCGGGCCCGCACGGGGCGAGGTCGAAGGACTCGTGCGGGAGCTTGGAGGGACGATCGTGCCGTTCGGGGAAGCCGAGTGGCGGCTCGCTGTCGAGGCCTTCGCCCGCTTCGGACGCGGACGGCATCCCGCGGCCCTGAACTTCGGGGATTGTCTGGCCTACGCCACCGCGGCGGCGCGGAGCGATACGTTGCTCTTCGTCGGCGACGATTTCACGAAGACCGATATCGTCCCCGCCTAGATCGTCGCGAATTTCACGCACACCGGCCGGGGCACCTCGACCTTGGCGCCGGTCGGCGTGAGCTTCCCTGTCTCCGGATCCGCGCTGAACGTGACGATGTTGCTCGACCCCTGGTTCGCCGCAAAGACGAACCGGCCGGTCGGATCGAAGTTGAACGCTCGAGGTGTATTGCCCTGTGTCGGCGTGATCTCGACGAGCGCGAGGCGGCCCGTCGCCTCGTCTATCCGGAAGATCGCCAGGCTGTTGTGGCCGCGGTTGCTGCTGTAGACGAACCGGCCGTTTGGGTGGACGTGCACGTCGGCAGGCGAGTTGCGCGCGGTGCCGGCCGGAACCGTCGGCACCGTCTCGATGAACGTGATGTCCGCCGTCGCCGCATCGTAGCGATAGACCGACAGGCTCGACTCGCGCTCGTTCACGACATACACATACGGGAGCCGCGGGTGAAACGTCGAATGCCGCGGCGCAATGCCCGGCGCCGTCTTGAACGCCCGCGGATTCGCGAGCGTCCGGCCCTTCTCGATCCGGTAGGTGTAGATGTGGTCGGTGCCCTTGTCGGCCGCCAGCGCCATGCGGTAGCTCGGATCGAAATTCACCGAATGCGCGTGCGCGCTGCGCTGCGAATACGTATCGACGCTCGTCGTCCGATCGAGGATGTGGACATCCGACGCGCGGTCCAGCGTACCGTCAGGCTTCACCGGGAAGATCGACACCGTCCCGTCGTCCCAGACTTTCTCAATTTCCGGCACGCCGTTCTTCTTCACGACTCGGACGGAGGCGTCGTAGTTGCCATGATTGGCGATGATGACCATCGTCCCGGCCTTGTCGATCGCCAGGTAGGCGGGATAGACGCCCATCGAGTGCTGCTTGCTGATTTCGGTGATCGATCCGTCCGCCTGGTTGATGGCGAACGTCACGACCGCCCCACCGTTGAACTCCCCGTCGTGGTTCTCGACTTCGTTGGTTGCGTACAGGAATCGCCCGTTTGGCGAGACCTGCATGTAGCCGACGTGGAAGTTTTCGTATGCGGGACCGGTCGTCCGCATCACCGGGGTGAGCGTGCCGTTACTCATGTCGACGGAGAACACATGCAGGCCTCCGCCGCCACCGGTGCCGAAGGGCCCCATCGTCCACGAACCCACGTACGCGAACATCCGCTGTCCTGACTGCGCCCGGACGGCGCCGCCAGACGCCAGCAACCCGGTCCCCACCAGGGCCATGAACTCCCGCCGAGATACGTCGGTACTCATCATGATTCCTCCTACCAGCGGACGCTTCCTACCAACGGACGACGTCAAGTCCCCGGATGCGCGGGAACGATCGCAGGTCACGCGTGGCGACCACCGCTCCCAGATGGACGGCCGTGGCCGCAATCATCAGGTCGTGGGCGCCGATCGCCGTCCCTTTCGAGCCGAGCTCCGCTGACAGCAATGCGTGTACGCGCGCTACGTCAAGGTCGAACGGCACGACCGGCAACCGCGCGAGGATCTGCTCCACGAGCGTCTGGGTGCGCGCGCGACGGACGGCCCCGCTCTGCCGGTGGACGCCCTGCAGCAATTCGGACGCGACGATGGCTGCAATCCCCACGTCGTCGTCGGGATAATCCCGCAGCTGCGCGTCCAGGTCGAGTTGCCCTCGCTCGGCGGCGATGAGCACGCTCGAATCGATCAGGATTTCCACGGATCTCGCGGGACTGCTGGAGTGTTTGCCCTCCGGACGCCTGTTTCGACGGCTTTCAGGTAAGCCTCATCAACCCGGCCTGCGGTCCGCAACAGATCGGCGAGATCCCGGAGCGTGCAGCGGGGACCGGCCACCGGGGCGATCTGCGCCACGGGCACGCCGCCGCGCTCGACAACGTACACTGCGCGCTCTTCACGCACGCGATCGACCAGGCGGCCAAAGGTCTTGGCGGCTTCGGTGGCGGAAATGACGGGGCGTTTGCGAGTCATGACCGCATATTACGGATGTTACGGAACACGAGTCAAGTGCGGGCCGGCCCCCCTGCTCAGTCCAGGTGGCCGCGCTCGGCATCGCCCATCTCCACGGTGCCCGACGGGAAGTATTCCTTCCAGCGCCGCGTGACGAGCGCCGCGGTGTCGGGGTCGCAGCTCAGTTCCTTCGGAAAACCTGGCTTCAACCTGGCATCGATGGCAATCGGGGCCTTGTAGGCAATGTGATTGCGCACGATGCGGCGTTCGGCCGCATGAATGTCGGCGCCCGGCTCGAACCGCGTGAACGTTGTCCAGAGAAAGTTGATGGGGCTGGCAGCCGCGCGCGCTGGCTGGTCGGTCACGACGACAAGCGGCCAGTCCCTGAAGACGGCCGACGCCGCGATCCGGGCCGCGGCATCGGGCTCTGAGGCGAACGGTGCCGCGCCCACGACAAGACACCCGGCGCAGAACACATGCACCTCCGTGACGCCCTGCGGCAGCGTGGCGGCACTGAACTGGCGCGGCAGGTCGCGAACCGGATCGCCGAGCCCGAGCCACACACCCTTCGACCCTTCGTTGACCTTCGGGCCCGTGTAGTCGAGCGTGTCCATCGACAGGTTCGAGAAGACGTAGAGGTCGGTCTCAGTGTTGGTCCGCGCCAGGATGTGCTCGAGCGTCTTCCGGAAGTCGTGCAGGTCGACGTGGCGATCCGTCATCAGGAGGAATTTGGTCAGCGACAGCTGCCCTTCGCCAAGGATCCGGAACGCGCTGGCCATCGCCTCGCGCGTGTAGCGTTGCTTGACCACCGCCGCGGCCAGCGAGTGGTAGCCGGTCTCGCCGTACGACCAGAGGCGCTCGACCGCCGGCATCACCAGCGGGAAGAGCGGCGACAGCAGGTCCTGCAGCAGGTCGCCGATGAAGAAGTCCTCCTGCCGCGGTTTGCCGACGACCGTCGCCGGATAGATGGCGTCGCTGCGGTGGGCGATGCGCTGGACGTCGAAGACCGGGTAGTCGTGCTGCAGCGAGTAATAGCCGTAGTGATCGCCGAACGGCCCTTCCGGCCGGCGGATGTGCGGCGCCACGTCGCCGATCAGCGCGAATTCCGCCATGGCGATGAGCGGATGCGGACCTTGACCGTGGACCTGCGGGAGCTTCTCGCCCGCAATGAGCGAGGCGAGCAGGAGTTCCGGCACATTTTCTGGCAGCGGCGCCACCGCCGAGAGGATGAGCGCCGGCGGTCCGCCCACGAACACTGTCGCAGGGAGGCGCTGACCGCGTGCCTCGGCGACCGAATAATGAAAGCCGCCGCCCTTCCCGATCTGCCAGTGCATCCCCGTCTGCTTCGGGCCATAGACCTGCATCCGGTACATGCCGAGGTTTCCTGCCCCGCCTGAACTGGGCGACGCGGGGTGGCCGCGACGCTCGGGGTGCTGCGTGTACACGAGCGGCAGCGTGATGAACGGACCGCCGTCCTCAGGCCAGCATTTCAGCGCCGGGAGGCGATCGAGCCGCACGTTCGACGTCACGACTTCCGTGACCGGACCCTTCGGTACGCGGCGGGTGCCGATCCTCAGCAGATCGAGCCCGACGTCCCGCGCGCCCCAGAGCGCCGATGGCGTCGGCGGCAGGAGCGTCTCCGCCAGCTCCACCAGGCGGCGCACGAGCCGCACGGGCCGCTCGCCGAACGCATGCTCCGCCCGCCGCGCCGTGCCAAAAAGATTCGTGGCCAGGCGGTAGTCCGAGCCCTGGACGTTGGTGAACAGCAGCGCGGGGCCACCCGCGGCAATGACGCGGCGGTGGATCTCGGCGGCTTCGAGGTCGGCGCTGACCGGTGCCTCGACCGTGACGATGTCGTTGTCACGGCGAAGGTGATCGATGAAGGCGCGAAGGTCAGGGAAAATGGGGTCGGGAGTCATTTTTCGAGGTGTCCTCTATAAATGACTCCCGACCCCATTTATTTGGCGGAGTCGGCGCTGGGGCCGTAGATGTCCGGGACCTTCGAGCCGAGCGCGCGCAGGTAGGCCGCCAGCTGTCCGCGATGATGGATGCTGTGATTGTTGGCGAAGAGGACGAAGCTGGCGCGCGGCATCTTCATGACGCCGAAGAAATCGAGGTTCTCCGTCAGCTTCTCGGCCGGCAGCGCCCGCACCGCTCTGAGTTTCTCCGGCAGTGTCTTCCGGTAGTACTCCACGATGTCGTTCACAGTCTTGAACTGCCCCTCAGCCGCCTTCGCCGCCTCGGGATCGAACAGGAACGACCCGTTGATGATGCTCTCGATGAACCAGACGTCGGCGGTCGCGATGTGCGTGGCCAGCTGCCAGGCGCTGCGCGATTTCGGGTCCGGCTTGTAGTCGCGGTTGGCGTCCGTAACGGCCGCGAGCACGTGACACGTGGCTTTGTGCTCGCCTTCCCACATTGTCGTCGTGGCGGTCACAACGGCTGAGGCGTCCTGTGGCGTCATGGCTTCTCCTATCGTGTGAGCTTACGGTACTTGATGCGGTGCGGACGGTCCGCCTCCGCGCCGAGCCGGCGGTGCCGGTCGGCTTCGTAATCCTGATAGTTCCCCTCGAACCAGACCACCTGGCTGTCGCCCTCGAACGCCAGCATGTGCGTCGCGATGCGGTCGAGAAACCATCGATCGTGGCTGATGACCACGGCGCAGCCGGCGTAGTTGAGGAGCGCTTCCTCGAGCGCGCGCAGCGTGTCGACGTCGAGGTCGTTGGTCGGTTCGTCGAGGAGCAGCAGATTGGACCCGCGCTGCAGGAGCTTCGCCAGATGGAGCCGGTTGCGCTCGCCGCCGGAGAGCGTGCCGACCTTCCGCTGCTGCTGGGCGCCCTTGAAGTTGAACCACGACACATAGGCGCGCGACGGCACGGCGCGCTTCCCGATCTGCATCTCGTCGAGGCCGCCCGAAATCTCTTCCCAGACGCTCTTGTTCGGCTGCAGCGCATCACGGCTCTGGTCCACATAGCCGACCTGCACCGTCTCACCCAGCCGCAAGGTCCCGGCGTCCGGCTTCTCCTGCCCGGTGATCATCCTGAACAGCGTCGTCTTGCCGGCGCCGTTCGGGCCGATGACGCCGACGATGCCGCCGCGCGGCAGCGTGAAGTTCAGATCGTCGATGAGGAACTGGTCGCCATAGGCCTTGCGCAGCCCGCGCGCTTCGACAACCAGGTCGCCGAGCCGTGGGCCCGGCGGAATGTAGATTTCAACGGTGTCGACCTTCTGCGCCGTGTCCTCATTGAGCATCTGCTCGTAGGCATTCAGTCGCGCCTTCCCTTTCGACTGGCGGGCGCGCGGCGACATGCGGATCCATTCGAGCTCGCGCTGCAGGGTCTTCTGCCGCTTCGACTCGGTCTTCTCTTCCTGCACGAGCCGGTCCTGTTTCTGCTCGAGCCAGGATGAATAGTTCCCCTTCCACGGAATCCCGGACCCGCGATCCAGCTCGAGGATCCATTCCGCGGCGTTGTCGAGGAAGTACCGGTCGTGCGTGACGGCCACGACGGTCCCCTTGTACTCCTTGAGAAACCGCTCGAGCCACGCCACGGATTCGGCGTCCAGATGGTTGGTCGGTTCGTCGAGGAGAAGCAGGTCAGGCGATTTCAGCAGCAGACGGCAGAGCGCCACGCGGCGCCGCTCGCCGCCCGAGAGCGTGCTGACGTCGGCATCCGGCGGCGGACACCGGAGTGCATCCATCGCAAGCTCGAGCTGCGAGTCGATGTCCCAGGCATTGACCGCGTCGATGCGATCCTGCGCCTTGCCCTGCTCTTCGAGGACCTTATCCATCTCCTCGGGAGAGAGGTCTTCGCCGAGCTTCATGTTGAGCGCGTCGTACCGCTCCAGGAGCGCCTTGATTTCTGAGACGCCTTCTTCGACGTTCCCGCGCACGTCCTTCGACGCGTCGAGCCGCGGCTCCTGCTGCAGGAAGCCGACCGTGATGCCGTCTGCCGGCTGGGCTTCGCCGATGAACTCGGTGTCGTCGCCCGCCATGATCCTGAGCAGCGAGCTCTTGCCCGCGCCGTTCAACCCGAGCACGCCAATCTTGGCGCCGGGCAGAAACGACAGCCAGATGTCCTTGAGAACAACCGTGTCGGGAGGATGAACCTTCCCGAGCCCCTTCATGGTGTAGATGTATTGCATTGAGTCCTGGTGGGATGCGAAACCCTGAGTATATCGCGGGGGTCAGGGCGCCTGGAGCTTCTGGCGTTCCTAAGGTGCTTGGCGTTCCTAAAGTGCCTGGAGTGAACTCCAGGAACTCCAGGAACCCTAGGAACTCTAGGAACCCTACCTCGCAGCGACCGGCTTCGGGGCTGTCGTCTCCGGCATGAGCGTGACGACGGTGTGGCGGTCCGGCGGGAAGTACTTGCGGAACGCGGCGTGGACATTGTCCTTCGACAGCGATTCGGCGCGTTCGGTGCGCTGAAGGATGCGCAGCGGATCCCGGCGGAGCAGGTGCTGCGCCTGCAGCGAGTTCAGCCAGTAGCCGTTCTGCTTCAGCGACGTCTCGAGCTCGCGCTTCTCGGTCTCCTTGACGATCTGCACTTCCGAATCGGTCGGGCCCTCGCGGCGGAGCTTCTCGAGCTCCTCCATCACCACCGTCGTCAGCTTGCCCGCGTTCTCCGGCGAGCTGCCGAACTGGACGGTGATCGTGCCGAAGCCGGGCTGCGGCGCCGTATCGGAGTACCCGACGCCGACCGAGTAGGTCCCGCCAAGCTCCTCGCGAAGGACGTCGCGCAGACGCATCTGAAGGATGCTCGTCGCGCTCCGCAACCGGTGCGTCTCGATCTCGTCCAGGCCCGTGTCGGCGAAGAAGGTAATCGCCGTCTGACTCCGGGGCTCCTGCCCCTTGATCACCGAATCGCGCTGCACCATCGCCGGAAACGTCAGGCCGACGTCGCGGACCTGCGCGGCGGACGTCCCGCTAGACGGCAGCGACGCGATATAGGTCGCCAGGAGCGGGGTGATCTGCGCCTCCGTGAAGGCACCGACAAAGAAGAACGTGAAGTCGGCCGCGTTGCTGAACCGCGCCGTGTAATACGACATCATCCGCTCCGCGTTGAGCCGCAGCACGTCCTCGGGTCGCACCGGCCGTGCCGAATAGTGGTCCATCGTGTTCACGCGCCGGACCTGCTCGCCAAAGACCGCACCAGGGCTCTGCCCCTGATTGGCGAGGCTCGCCTGCAGCCGGCGCGTCATCAGGTCAAACGCCTGCGCATCCCGGTTGGGCGCCGTGAACTGCAGATAGGCGAGCTGCAGCGCCGTTTCAAGGTCCTTCGGTGTGCTGCCGCCAGAAATCCCGTGGGTGTACGTCGACATGAACGACGAGGCGTTGGCGATGCGGCCCGCCAGGAGCTTGTCGAGGTCAATCGGATTGAACCCGCCGACGCCGGAAATGCCGACGAGCGATGTGCTGAATGACGCGTCCAGATATTCCGCGGGTGAGGCCAGGGAGGTGCCGCCGCGCGAGTAGGCCATGAACGAGATCTGGTCGTTCCGGAAATCGGTCGGCTTGAGCCACACCTCAACGCCGTTCGATAGTGTGAGCACCGTCACGCCGAGCGCCGGAATCTCGCGGCGGGCGCGAATCGAGCCGCCGGTCGGCGCCATGGCCAGCAGCGCGCGTCCCGCCATGTCGTCGCGCCACGGCTCGACCTTCGCCGTCAGCCCGCTCGTCAGCGCGCCACGCAGGCCGGCTTCGGTAGACGCGGGGACGCCAGCTTTCACCGGAAACGAGGCGAGGACGACGCGGTTGTCCTCGGTGAGGAGGCCACGGGCGACGGTGCTGATCTCGGCGGCCGTAATCGTCGGGGAGAACCGCTTGACGAGTTCGAGCTCGACGCCGATCCCCGGCACCGGCTCGTCGCTAAGGAAGTGCCTAATGAGCTCGGAGGCCAGGCCCCCGGTCTGCTGCTTGTCACGCTCGTTGAACGCGCGCTCGTACGAGGCGAACAGATCCTTCTTGGCGCGGTCGAGCTCGGCCTCTCCGAAGCCGTGCTCACGGACGCGCGCCAGGTCCTGACCGATCGCATCGAGACCCGGCTCGATGCTGCCGTCATTGACACGCGCGGAGACGGCGAACGTCTCGACGTCGCGGCCGAGCGTGCCGTCACCCGAGGAGGCACGCAGGAAAGGCGCGTCCGGCCGCCTGGCAATCTCGGCAAACCGGGAGTTCAGCATCGTGTGCATGTAGCTGCGTACGAGCGACGCACGGTAGTCGGCAGCGCTGCGCGCGGGACGCAGCGGCTGCTTGTACATCAGCGTCACCGATGAACTCTGCGCTTCCGGGTCCGAAGAGACCGCGTAGCGGGTTCCGGTGTTCGGCGGAACCGGATGGACCGGGCGCACCGCCGCCGGACGGGTCGCGAGGCCGCCGAAGTTCTCGCGGATGAGGGCCTCAATCCGATCCGGATTGAAGTCGCCGACCGCGACGACCGCCATCCGATCGGCGCGATAGAAGTCGCGGTAAAAATCACGGAGCCGCTCGGGAGCGAACGTCTTGAGCGTCTCGGGCAGGCCAATCGGCAGCCGATTCGTATAGCGTGAGTCGCCGAACATTGCCCGCATCTCCACGTCCTGCATGCGGGTCCCCGCGCCCTGACGCCCGCGCCATTCCTCAATGACGACGCCCCGTTCGCGGTCGATTTCCGACGTGTCGAGCGCAATACCGCCCGCAAAGTCGCTCAGTGCTTCGAGCCCGCGCCGCACGACCTCATCCCGATCCGTCGGCATCTCGAGCATGTAGACGGTTTCATCGAAGCTCGTGTACGCGTTGACGTCCGGACCGAAGCGCGAGCCGAGCGACTCCAGATAGTCGACAAGCTCCCCCGACTTGAAGTGCGTTGACCCATTGAAGGCCATGTGTTCGAGCAGATGCGCGAGGCCGCGCTGGTCGTCCGCCTCGTCAATCGACCCGGCCTTGACCGCCAGCCGGAGCGCCGCCCGGTTCGCCGGCTCCACATTCCGGCGGATGAAGTACGTGAGGCCGTTCGGCAGGGTGCCGGTCCGGACCGCCGGATCGAGCGCCAGGGGCGCGGTATCCTGCGCGGCCGCCGGCGGCGCCGCTGCCGTCATGGACAGCGTCCCACAAAAGGCAAACGACAGCAGGTATGCTGCGCTGATGCGGCTCAAGATTCGTCGTCTCGATTCCACTCTTCCTCTTCCTGCGTACGGCACCGCTGAAGCAGCCGGGTTCGACCTGGCCGCGGCTCACGATCTGGACGTGCCACCGGGGGGCGTGGCGCTGGTACGGACGGGCCTCGTCATCGAGGTGCCGTCCGGGCACTTCCTCGGCATTTTCGCCCGAAGCAGCACCCCACTCAAGCGCGGTCTGATGGTCGCGAACGGCGTCGGCGTACTGGATCCCGACTATTGCGGCCCGAATGATGAGGTCATGATCCAGGTCCTCAATTTCACCCAGGCCGCCGTCACGATCAAACGCGGCGACCGTCTCGCCCAGGGCATCGTCCTCCCGGCCCCCAGGGTCACCTGGAACGAAGTCAGCGAGACCGGCCAGGCCACGAGGGGCGGCTTCGGATCGACCGGAACCTGAACCCCGAACCTGAACACGAACCGAGAACCAAGAAGATAGAAGCGTGAACGCCTCAAGGCGCATCGTTCACATCGACATGGACGCGTTCTACGCGTCGGTCGAGCAGCGCGACCGCCCCGAGCTCCGCGGCCAGCCGGTCGTCGTCGGCGGGTCGCCGGAACAGCGCGGCGTGGTGGCGGCGGCGAGCTATGAAGCGCGGACGTTCGGCGTCCACTCGGCGATGCCGATGTCACGCGCCATCCGCCTCTGCCCCGCCCTGGTCATCGTCCGTCCCGATTTCCAGAAGTACCGCGCCGTGTCGCAGCAGGTCTTCGACATCTTCCGCAGCGTCACCCCACTCGTGGAGGGGTTGTCGCTCGACGAGGCGTATCTCGACGTCACCGAGAATGCGTGGGGCGAGACACTTGGCACCAGTGTCGCGCGGCGGCTGAAGGCCGAGATTAAAAGCGCGACGTCGCTCACCGCATCCGCGGGCGTCGCGCCAAATAAGTTCCTGGCAAAGATTGCGTCCGGCTGGCAGAAGCCGGACGGCCTGACCGTCATTCCGCCCGAGAAGGTCGAGAGCTTTCTCCAACGGCTCCCTGTCGATGCTCTCTGGGGCGTCGGTCCGGTGACCACCCGCAAGCTGCGGGCGCGCGGCATCGAGCGGCTGATCGACGTGCGTACGGCCGACCCCGGCGTCCTGCGCGAGACGGTCGGGTCGCTGACCGAGTGGCTCCAGCAGCTGGCGCGCGGCGAGGACGACCGGCCGGTGGTGCCTGACCACGACCCGAAGTCGTCCGGCAGCGAGAACACGTTCGCGCGCGATCTGACCGACATCCACGAGATGCGGAACGAGGTCTCGGACATGGCGCGCGATGCCGCGCGGTGGCTGTCCCGGCACGAGCGCTACGCCCGCACGGTGACCATCAAGGTCCGGTACCACGACTTCACCACGATCACACGCAGCCACAGCGATGCGCCCACCCGTGACGAGGACTCCATCGTCGCGCGCGCCGTGGCACTGCTCGACCGCACCGACGCACACACGCGCGCCGTGCGCCTTCTTGGCGTGAGCGTGCACAACCTGCTGATGGAGTTGATGGAGGCACCAGAGCCGCAGCCGACACTTCCATTCGAGGCGGGTCCGCCGCTCGATGGCTAGAACCTCGCTGCGGAGCCGCCCTCCGTACTACGGAGTGCCGACGCGTACGCGAAGCACTTCAATGCGATCGACGGGGGCCTCGCCGTTCACGGGCGCCGCCTCGATCTTGTCGAGCACGTCCAGGCCTTCCACCACCCGGCCGAACACCGTATAGCGGTTGTCGAGCGCGGGCACCCGGCCCAGCACGATGAAGAACGACGAAGTGGCGCTGCCGGGGTCGTCGCCGCGCGCCATCGACACGATCCCGCGCTCGTGCAGCGTGGGGTTGAACTCCGCGGGAAGCTGCCGGACGTACGACTGCGGCCTCGCTTCCATCACGTCGCGCCGGCTCGGCAGGTAACCGCCCTGCGCGACAAAGCCTTTGACCACGCGATGAATTGCGGTCGTATCGTAGACGCCGCTGGCAGCCATCCGCAGGAAGGCGCGCACGTGAATCGGCGCGCGGTCCGGAAAGAACTCCACCGTCATGCTGCCCAGCGACGTCTCGATCACGGCCCGCGACCGGCTGAGCTGATCGACTGGCGTGTCCAGAAACGGCTCCGGCTCTGGCGCCGGCTTCTCGCGGATCGTCGCCTTCAGGATTTCGATCCGCTCCGCCGGCACGTTCGTCGCAGAGTCGGACGCGACGGTTGACATCTTCTGCGCGACGCCGATCCCTTCAGCTACCCGCGCGAACACCGTGTACTGGCCATCGAGCGCCGCCTGGTCGGTGATGCAGATGAAGAACTGCGACCCACCGCTGTCGCGCTGTCCGGGCAGGAGCACCGCGGAGACCGCACCGCGGGTGTGCTTCTCGGCGTTCGGCTCGAACCGCAGCACGCCGAGGCCGCCGGCACCGTACTTCGCCTGCTGCGTGGGATCCTTCGACAGCGGATCCCCGCCCTGGATGATCCCCATCGCAATCACCCGGTGGAACGCGGTGCCGTCGTACGCGCCTTCCCGCACGCGCGTGACGAAGTGCGCGACGTGATTCGGCGCGGCGTCCGGGAGCAGGTCGAGCACGATGGTGCCGTAGCTGGTGTCGAGGACCGCCTGCTTGTTCTGCAGATCGGCGGGTGGAAGCGTGGACGTGAAGAACGTCTGCGCCTGGACGAGACCAAACAGCACGAAGGCCAGCAGCATCGGCGAATTATAGGGGGATCAGGGATCGGGAATCAGGAATCAGGTGAAGCGTTTGGACCTCACGTGCTTGTTGAGCGCTTTGCCGGCGATCTTCGACTGGCGTTTCTGCTCGAGAAGCGCGCGCTCGCCCTGCCGGTCTTCGAGCGTCCGAAGTTCGTCCCGCAGCTTCAGGTAACTCTCGAGCCGCCTCGCATCCAGGGCGCCACCGGCCGCGGCCGCCTTCACGGCACACCGGGGCTCGTCGCGGTGCCGGCAGTCGGTGAAGTGGCACCCCGCCGCCAGGCCTTCGATGTCCTCGAACGCTTCACGCCCGGCGCCGTCGGCCTCCCAGAGCTGCAGCTCCCGCATCCCGGGCGTGTCGACGATGAGACCTCCGTTCGGCAGGACGATCAGCTCGCGGTGCGTGGTCGTGTGGCGCCCTTTCGAGTCCGCCTCGCGCACGTCCCGGGTCTTCTGGACGTTCTCGCCAATCAGCCTGTTGATGATCGTGCTCTTGCCGACGCCGGACGAACCCAGCAGCGCGCCGGTCCGGCCGTGCGGCAGAAACTCCGCGACCGCCTCGAGACCGACGCCGGCCTTCGGCGCGACAACACGGACCGGCACCCCGGGCGCGACGGCGGCGACTTCGGCGACGCGCGCGTCGACCGCGTCCGTGACGTCCGGCTTCGTCAGCAGGACAACCGGCGACGCTCCGCTGTCCTGTGCGAGCAGCAGGTAGCGCTCCAGTCGCGGGATGCTGAAATCAGCGTCGAGCGCCATGACGATGAAGACGACGTCGATGTTGGCGGCGACGACCTGTTCGTCGGTAGTCGTGCCGGCGGCCTTGCGCGAGAACGCGCTGCGGCGCGGCAGCACGGCGACAATCGCGCCCTGATCCTGATCGCGCCGCTTTCGGAGCGCGACCCAGTCGCCAACCGCGGGCATCTCGCTGCGACGCGCGGCGCGATGCTTCAGCCGGCCTGACGCGGTGGCGTCCTGCTCGCCGTCCTCCGCCCAGACGCGGTACAGGTAGTTGAATTCAATGACGACACGCGCCGGCTGCAGATCGCCGCCGGGAGACAACGCCTCGAATGCGCCGGCGAACGCCTCGTCCCATCCAAGATCGGCCAGGCGCATACGGGGCGCTATCCCTCGTCGGAATACCGCTGGTGCAGGTGCACGGGCTCCACCTTCCCCCGGATGCGCAGGTTGATCATCTCCACGAAGACCGAGAAGCCCATGGCGAAATAGATGTAGCCCTTCGGGATGTGCTGATCGAGCCCCTCGGCCATCAGCGACACACCGATGAGGATGAGGAAGCTGAGCGCGAGCATCTTCACGGTCGGATGCCGCTCGACGAATTCCCCGATGGCGCTCGACGACAGCAGCATGACGCCGACGGCGGCGATCACCGCAATGATCATCACGCTGACATCCTCCGCCATCCCGACGGCGGTGATCACCGAGTCGAGTGAAAACACGACGTCGAGCAGCATGATCTGGACGATCACGGCGCCGAACGAGGCCACCACCTTCGCCGACGCGCGCCCCTCTTCCCCCTCGAGCTTGTCGTGGATCTCGTGCGTGCTCTTGGCCAGCAGGAACAGGCCGCCGATGATCAGGATCAGGTCGCGGCCGGAGATCTCATGGTTGACGACCTCGAAGAGCGGGTTCGTCAGTCGCATCACCCAGGTGATCGAGAGCAGCAACGCCACCCGCATGACCATCGCGAGCATCAGGCCCACCTTGCGCGCGCGCTCCCGCTGTGCCGCCGGCAGCTTCCCGGCCAGGATCGAAATGAAAACGATATTGTCGATCCCCAGCACGATCTCGAGGACCGTCAGGGTCAGGAGGGCAATCCACCCTTCGGCGGTTGACATCCATTCCATCGGTAGCTCCTACGTCCGCGGCGACGCGGCGTCGCTGGCGCTGTGCTGCATGAGCGGCAGATCGGCAAGGCCGCCCCAGGTATCGGGGTCCTGCCACAGCAGCGTCGAGAAATAGAGCGAGACGTCGGCAGCGGGATAGCTGCCCGCAAGCGTGGAGGCCGCGGCGGTGAGCCTGGCCGCGTCCGGCGCCGTGAGCTCCTCGTGGGCAATCATTCCGTCCTCGTGCGCGATGCCGAGCGCATCGAGGAACGCGGCCATCATCGGCCGCTGGTGCACCAGGTGGAAGGAGACGAGCAGCCGTGCCGCCATGCCTTCCGATACCGCCGGCAGCGCGACGAGGTGGCGCGCCTTCTTCTCAGTCGGCAGCGCCTGCACGCTTTTGAGGCGGAACTTGATGCGCTGGGCGATCATGGCGATCCCCTCCGCCTGCTCGGCGAAGGCATTGTCGTCGCGCCAGAAGGCGTCGGCGGCCATGAGCCTGCGATCCGCGGGAAGCTCTTTCCAGATCTGCGAGGGACGTTTCGTCTGTGCCAGGTCCACCATCGGGATCGATACGGTAACATAGCCGGCATGTCGAAACTTTCGGTCGAGGGCTTCCCCACCGTCGAGGTGGCCGATGGCACACGTCTCGTGCTCGCCATTGAACAGCGCGCGGGCGTTGATATCCTGCACGCCTGCGGCGGCAACGCGCGCTGTACGACCTGCCGCGTCGAGTTCGTCTCGGGTGAACCGCAGCAGATGACACAGGCGGAGAAGACGCGCCTGGCGGAGCGGGGCCTCACGGGTGTGCGGCTGTCATGTCAGATCGTGTGCGACCACGACATGACGGTGCGCGCGATCAGCCGCCTAGAGGGCAGCGGCCGTCCGGATCCAGGGCGCACGCCGGAGCCGACGATTCAGCCTCCGGCGGAGTGGACGACGAAGTAGGCAGTAGGCAGTAGGCAGTAATCATGAAAGCGGCCCTGGTCGCCCTGTTCGTCGTCGCTGGCCTTGCCGCACAAGGCGAGGACCTCAAGGACGCGACCGGCGCGATTCTGGAAGTGAACGCGAAGAACGGGTGGTATGCGATTGTGCCGGATGGCGGCCGGGGGACCCGTTATGCCCCCGACCGCCTGTCCGACGAATTCAAGAAGAACGGCCTCCGCGTGATCTTCAGCGGACGCGTGGGCCGCATCGAGCCCAACGCGAAGACGTGGGGCGTGCCGTTCGCCGTGACGGCGATCCGGATCGCCCCGTCCCGCTGACTACCGCCCGTCCCGGTAGGTCGTAAACACCGAATCCATCCGCGCGTCCTGCCCGGCCGAAAAATGGTCCATGCAGGAATCGTCGGTGTAGTCCATGAAGTTTGTGATCGGATCGACTCCCGGGAACCGGCGATGACTGCAGCTGTCCTGGCCAATCGGACACCCACACGCCGGCGATTTCTCGGCCGGCGTGTCGCTCACGAGATCGCTACGCTTGTTGTCGGTGCAGCCGCCCTGGAACGTGTGGTACAGGCCGAACCAGTGGCCGACTTCGTGCGTCGCGGTGTCACCGAGGTTGTAGGGGGCTGCTGATCCCCCCGGCAGCGACGAGTACAACAGGACCACGCCATCGTCAATCGGATTGCGCTCATACGACGAGGGGAAGGTCGCCCACCCGAGCAGGCCGCCTCCTGGATTGGCGGTGTAGATATTGAGGTCGTCGGCGCTGCCCTGCCGAAGTGCCGCCTTCGCGTCTGCTTCTTGCTGCGAGCCGGGCGACAGGGTGTACCAGGCCGTGTTCGTCGTCCTCGTCGTCGCGACTGGTTGAAGCTCCACCCCCAGGACGCGAACGCGCCGTTCAGGATCGCAATCTGGCCGGTCAGATCCGAGTCGGCGACATTTCCGTTGGACACGGCTGAGCCGGCATTGATCACGTGAAAGTAGACGTCGATGACGCCGCCCGTCCGCTCGGCAAGACCGAGCGCCTCGCGGAGCTGCCGTCCGCGCCGCACCTCATCATCAATCCGTCCGCGCTCCACTTCGTTGGGCTCGCGGGTCATGCATCGAATGCTGAGTTGATCCTGGGCAAGGGCCGGAACCGCAAGGGCAAGCCATACACCGGCAGCGGCAAGAACACGAGAAATTTTCATCGCGCCTCCTTTGAAAGGACGCGCACGGTATAGCCGAGCGTGGCCGGTGGCCGGTAGCCGTTAGTCGGTGGACGGCAGTTATTCCAGCGAGACTTTTCGCAGTAGGGGGAAGTCCGAGAGCATCTTGCCCGCGCCGAGCACCACCGACGACAGCGGTTCTTCGGCGACCTGCACCGGCACGCCGGTCTCGTCCTGAATGCGCCGGTCCAGGTTGCGCAGCATCGCGCCGCCGCCGCTGAGCATGATGCCGCGATCGCAGATGTCGGCCGAGAGCTCTGGCGGCGTCTGCTCGAGGCCGTTGCGAATTGCCTGAATAATCTGCCGCACCGTCTCCGAGAGCGCCTCGCGTACTTCGGCGTCGGTAAGAATCACGGTGGTCGGCCGGCCTTCGATGACGTGGCGCCCCTTCACTTCCATGCGCTTCGGCTCGTCCAGCGGACCCGCCGACCCAAGCTCGATCTTGACCGCTTCCGCCGTCCGCTCGCCGATGAGGAGATTCTTCTCGCGCTTCACATACTGCGTGATGGCCTCGTCCATGGCGTTGCCTGCGACGCGGACCGAGCGGCTGTAGACGATCCCGGCGAGTGAAATCACGGCAATGTCGGTGGTGCCGCCGCCGATGTCGACAATCATGTTGCCGCAGGCATCCGTGATCGGCATCCCGGCCCCGATCGCGGCCGCCATACCTTCCTCCACCAGGTACACCTCGCTCGCGTGCGCGCGGTGGGCGCTGTCTTTGACCGCACGGCGCTCGACCTGCGTGATCTGCGATGGGACGCCGATGACCACGCGCGGCCGGACGAACCGCCGCCGCCCGTGCGCCTTCTTGATGAAGTAGCCGAGCATTTTTTCCGCCGCGTCGAAGTCGGCAATGACGCCGTCGCGCATCGGCTTGATGGCCCTGATGGAACCGGGCGTGCGCCCGACCATCGCCTTCGCGTCGTTCCCCACGGCCTCGATGCGATCGTTGATGGTATTGAAGGCGACAATCGACGGCTCGCTCAGCACGATGCCCTTGCCGCGGGCAAAGACGCACGTATTGGCGGTGCCGAGGTCAATGGCCAGGTCGTTTGAGAACATTGAGAGGGCGCCGAGCAGCATGTCGTCTCCGATTCAGGCGAAATTATTCAGGCGCGGGCGCTTAGGGCAATTGCTATATCCCAATTCGGCTCAGCGGTAGTGCCCGAAACATCCCATCCTTGCACACTTTCGACAATCACCTCAGGAATCGCGGGGGACCGAAGCGGAACAGTCCCCTGCCGGAGCGGTAAGGCGAGCGTCCTGACTTGCGCTGGGAGCGACACTGGGCTTGCCCTTACTATCGGCAGGAGGAGGCCTGTGGATAACCGCGAGCCTACGTTTCCTTCTTCGGCCTCATATTGCCCGCCAGGATCCGCTTCCGCAGCCGGATGCTCTTCGGCGTCACTTCCACGAGCTCGTCATCGTTGATGAACTCAATCGCCTGCTCGAGACTCATGAGGCGGGGCGGAACGAGACGAATCGCCTCGTCGGCGCTTGAGGCTCGCATGTTCGTCTGCTTCTTCTCCTTGGTGACGTTGACGTCCATGTCATTGGTCCGCGCGTTCTCGCCGATGACCATCCCCTCGTAGACCTGCGTTGCAGCCTGGATGAAGATCTCGCCGCGCTCCTGAAGGTTGAAGATGGCGTAGGCGGTCGCCACGCCGGCGCGATCCGCGACCAGCGCGCCGGTCGGCCGGGCCGCAATGGCGCCGTGCCACGGTTCCCATCCGGCAAACAGGTGGTTCATGATGCCGGTGCCCTTGGTATCGGTGAGGAACTGCGAGCGGAAGCCGATGAGCCCCCGCGCGGGAATGCGGAACTCCAGGCGGACGCGGCCGCTGCCATGGTTCACCATCTTGCTGAGCACGCCGCGGCGTGTCCCCGCCTGCGCGATGACCACGCCCTGGAACTCTTCGGGAACGTCGATCACCAGGTCCTCCACCGGTTCCATCCTGACGCCCTTGATCTCCTTGGTGACGATCTCCGGCCGCGAGACCTGCAGCTCGAAGCCCTCGCGGCGCATCATCTCGATCAGGATCGACAGCTGCAGCTCGCCGCGGCCGATGACCTTCATCTGCTCCGGCGAGTCGGTGTCCTCCACCCGCATCGAGACATTCCCTATCAGCTCGCGCGCGAGCCGGTCGCGGAGGCTGCGCGACGTGACGTACTGCCCGTCGCGGCCCGCCACCGGCGAGGTGCTGACGCCAAAAATCATCGAGACGGTCGGCTCGTCGATGGCGGTCGGCGGAATCGCCACCCGCTGCTCGAAGTCCGAGATCGTCTCGCCGATGGTGATGTCTTCAATCCCGGCGAGGCAGACGATGTCGCCGGCGGCGGCCTCGGCAATCTCCACGCGCTTCAGACCGTCAAAGCCGAACAGCTTGGTGACCTTCGTCTGCTGCTCGGACCCATCGAGCTTGATGACCGCGACCTGATCGTTCAGCCTGACCCGGCCCTGGAAGATGCGCCCGATCGCGATGCGTCCGAGGTAATCGCTGGCGTCGAGGTTCGCGACGAGCATCTGAAGCGGCGCTTCGGGGTTGCCGTGCGGCGGCGGCACGTGGTCGACGATGGCCCGGAAGAGGGCGCTCAGGTCGGTGGCCTGCATCCCGGGATCCAGCGTCGAGATGCCTTCGCGAGCATTCGTGTAGAGCACCGGAAATTCGATCTGATCTTCAGTCGCGTCAAGGTCGATGAAGAGGTCGTACACCTCGTTCAGGACTTCCTGTGGGCGCGCGTCCGCGCGGTCCATCTTGTTCAGGACGACGATCGGCGGCAGGCCGCGCTCGAGTGCCTTGCGGAGGACAAACCGCGTCTGCGGGAGCGGCCCCTCGGACGCGTCGACGAGCAGCATGATCCCGTCGACCATCGACAGCGCCCGCTCGACTTCGCCGCCGAAATCGGCGTGGCCAGGCGTGTCGACGATATTGATCAGGAAGTCCTCGAAATGGACCGCGGTGTTCTTGGCGAGAATCGTGATGCCGCGCTCGCGCTCGAGGTCCGTGTTGTCCATGACGCGGTCGGCCACCTGCTGATTGGCGCGGAACGCGCCGCTCTGGCGCAGCAGCGCGTCGACGAGCGTGGTCTTGCCGTGGTCGACGTGCGCGACGATCGCGACATTCCGGCGGAGAGGGTTGGCGATCTGTCGCGAGCGGGTGGCTGACATTCAGTTACAATCCTAGTAGAGGAACGATCGATGCCGTTGTACGAATACTCGTGTAAAGCCTGCGCGCATCAGTTCGAACTGCTGGTGCGCACCGGCGAGACCCCGGAATGCCCGGCCTGCCGCGCCCAGGCGCTCGAGCGCCGGTTCTCGGTGTTTGCCGCGCACGCGGCCGGCGCTTCGGCCGGCGCTTCTGCCGGCACTGCGCCGCGGGCGGCCGCGCCCGGATCCTGCGGCAGCTGCGGGGACCCACGGGGGCCGGGCGCCTGTTCGATGAACTAACGCTCGGGAATCAGAATGCGCTCCGGCGGCTGGTTCAGCTGAAACAGCCGCCCTTCCGAGAAGAACCCCGCCGCCTCGAGCGTCACGACGACATCCGCGTCGTAGACGTTCTCCCAGTACCACCCGTGAATGCCGTCGTACGGCGCCGTGTAGCTTCCCTGCTTCTCAGCTGCTTCGCCGCGCTCGAATGTCTCCGACGCTGAGGGCGGCAGGCCCGCCGGCTCCGTATGGAAATCGAAATCGACTGGAGCGGTTGCGCGCCAGGAATAGACCATCGCCGCTCCTCTGGCGAGCTGGTACTTGAACTCGACGCTGCCAAGTGACGGCACCGTAATCGTGCGTGCATCCGTCCGATACCTGGCCGCTTCCGAAACGACAGGCCCGCCCTCGGCGGCGGCGATCGGCGGCGGCGCGGCGTTGAACAGGTTCAGGAGACCGAGCGCACGGCCGGTGCCCAGCGGGTCGAGACCGTATTCGGCGGGAAGCACGGCAGTCACCAGCACGATGACCGCCGCGGCAAAAGCGAGGGCGCTGGCCCTGGCGATCGAGCCAGGCGTCAAACTATCGAGCGGCGACCGGCGCCGCGGCGGCCATGGTCACCGACGTCGCAATCATGTCCTTCTCGCTCGCGACCTCGGCCACGATCCTTTCGCCGACCTTGAGCACGCTGGCATCGACCTTCTGCTTGCCGCGCGCATAGGTCGTCTTGGCGTTGACCGTCACGGTCACCATCTTGCCTTCGGGCGTCTTCAACTCGACGCGATTGGCCTGGACGGCGGAAATCGTCCCGAGGACCTTGTGCGCGTGCCCGTCGTGGGCAAGCAGGGTGCCTGGGGTGCCTGACGTGGTCATGAAACCGGCCACCAGGATGCTCAGGAGCAAGTTCTTCATCATCGGTCGTTCCCTCTTCTGACTAACGATACCTTACTGGACCGGTTTCAGACCTGACGTGTTCCTGAATGTTCCGTCATGGCTGCCCCGACAGGAACCGCTCCGCCTCGATTTCCTGCCTGATTTCAACGGGGGAACGCGGGTTCATCCCCTCCATCTCGTCGATCTCGCCAGCGGTCAGATCGGGAAGATGCCGGAGGAAGTGGACCAGATGCCAGGTCGCGACCTCGCCTTCTGGTGCCCCGGTGGACCATCCCGGCATGCCTGTGAAGCGGATGCCGTTTTCGATAATCCAGAACAGTTCGCCATCGGTCAGGTTCTGCGTGGCCGGCTGCCGCATGTCGGGCGACTTCGGAAACAGGTTGCGTCCCATCTGAACGTTTCCGCTGCCGTCATTCGCATGGCAGCTCGCACAGTGATCGGCAAAGTGCGCGCGCCCCTCGGCGAGCGCCTGCGCTGAGGGTGCGACCGGATTCCGCACGTTGCGCGCCTGTGCCGGAATGGCCACGGCGCGCACGGCCCTGGCGGCCCGCGCCTCCAGCGGCGACGGTTCGCCCCGTGCGGTCAACCCCGTCGTCCGCAGGTACCAGAATCCGATCGCGGCCGCGATCGCCAGCGTCAGAAGGGAGCCGAGCAACATGCGAAGCGCCGTCGTCATGGCGCCATTGCGTGGCTGGCGGGGCGGATGGTCACAAACAATCCGACGCCGATGCCCACGCCGCCGTAACGTGGCTGGAGCGCCTCGGGGACGATCGCCGCTGAGAGCGTCCCGCCAATGCCGGGAGTCAGGCCATGGCGCGCCGGCAGGTAGTGCGTATAGCCCCCCTGCAGCTTGCCCACCGTAAACACGTCCCCGGATTCGTGGATGTGCAGGTCATGCGCGGGTTTCCCGTTCAATTCCCCCCTGCCGAATATCGTGTGGCGATCCGTCAATGCCGCGCTCCATTCGGCGATCAGCCCGTGGGTCGTTTCGCCCTCTTCACGGTTCGCGCCCCATGCGAGGGTGCCCGCCCACAGGCCCGCCGCGCCCAGGCGGCGATGATACGTCGCGGAGGCCGTCACGCGGTCCACGTCAATACCGGGCCCACTCTCGTGTGACGGTTCGGCGTCGTTCAGATGACCGGCGGACACCTGCAGGACGACCCTGCTCGACGGCATCACCGAAAACCGGCCAGAGACGGAATCGAGCGCAGCGAAGTCGAAGTCGTAGCGCTGTTCGTCCGGTTCCCTGCCGTTGAACAGCGACGCCTCCGCCTTCCAACGGTTCGTATACACGCCGCTCGTCAGCACGCCAAACGTGATGTGCGTCGCATCGAGCCAGTGGTGCGCGATCGGCGAAAGCGGGTTCGGCATGGCCGATATCCGGTGCGGAAATCCCGGCGGCCCGAGGGCGGGCTCGCCCGCCAGGCCGCCATAGAGCTGCCAGCGCAGGGTGGAGCTGAGTGGCCGCTCGTACTCCGCGGCGACTTCCATGAACAGATCGTGCGGATGCTGCTTGTCGTGGATGCTGTCGCCGTCGCAGAACTCGCCGGTGGCCAGCAGATTCGGATACCCGCAGCCGCCAATCGTCCACGGCTCGAGGCTCATCATCGCGCGCACGCCGAATCGGCCCGCGCCCACCGGACGGCGCGCCATGCCCATGATCCAGTTGATGCTGCCCAGCTGCGTGGCCCCCCGATGTTCGGGCGCCGCTTCGTGGAGCAGCTGCACGAACCCATTGCCGTGGAGCATCGTGTCCCACGTACCGGCCTGGCGATGAATGCCGAACATCGGGGTCACGTCTGGCAACCAGGCGGTACCCGACGCTTCCCGGGAAGCGAACAAGCTGGTGGCTGCACTGTCCTGGTGTTCGTGCTGGACCGGCGCCGCCGGTTCCGCCGGCGCGGGGTGCTGATGCTGCGGCGTGGCTTCCTGCGCGGAAGCGCCAGCAGCGACAAGAACGGTTAGACCAATCGCGATCGAAAGTCGAGATGCACAACGCGTGGACATATACCCACTCCTCCAGACATGTGATGGTCTGCGGCGACGGAGCGGGATCAGACGCGGAGAACTGATCGTGAGGCGGGAAGAGGGCCGGAAGGAACACCGGGAGGGAGCTCCCACGCGTGGGAGACGGCCACGCGCTCAGGCAGCGAGAGATGCGACTGTATGTGCGAGGCCGCGAAATCAGCGACGGTGATCGAGAAAGCGGGCGACCCGATCATCGGTACCGTGACGGCATCCTGATCGCAGAGGTGAACGCCGTGCATCGCCGGCGCGCCGTCATCGCTGCCGCCATGCTCGTGGCAGCTTGGCGCGGCTGTCTCTTCAGGGGCGCACGAGAGGCCGCACAACAGGCTGCCCGCAGGCAGGCCACTGAGGCCGAACACCAACACGAGGGCAATGAGATGAGCCATCCTGACTACTACAACGCAGTATAGCCAGTTCCATTACACCCCCGCTTGTTGTGGCATGTTCCGCTCCTCACAGCGCTGCGCGACGCAGTCGCAGCGCATTCCCTATCACCGACACGGAACTGAAGCTCATCGCGGCGGCAGCGATGATGGGCGAGAGCAGCAGGCCGAAGAACGGATACAGCACGCCCGCCGCCACCGGCACGCCGGCCGAGTTATAGACGAACGCAAAGAACAGGTTCTGCTTGATGTTGCGCATCGTCGCGTGACTGAGCCGGTGTGCACGCGCGATGCCACGCAGGTCGCCCTTCACCAGCGTGACGGCCGCGCTTTCCATCGCCACGTCCGTGCCCGTCCCCATCGCAATGCCAACGTTGGCCTGCGCGAGGGCCGGCGCGTCGTTGATCCCGTCGCCGGCCATCGCCACGACATGCCCCTCGGCCTGGAGACGCTTGACGACGTCCACCTTCTGATCCGGCAGCACTTCCGCGATCACCTCGTCGATTGCCAGCGTGCGCGCCACCGCCTCCGCCGTCGTCCGGCTGTCGCCGGTCAGCATGACGATGCGTATCCCTTCGTCGTGGAGGGTTCGAATGGCCTCCGGCGTGCTGTCCTTGACGGGATCCGCGACGCCGACGATACCTGCCAGCGTCGCCTCCACCGCGACAAACATCACGGTCTGCCCTTCGCTCCGCAGCGCTTCGGCCTGCACCCCGAGCGCGCCGAGCTCGACGCCCAGATCGGACATCAGAGCACGGTTGCCGAGCGCCACCGGCCGGTCGTCGACGGTACCTTTCACGCCTCTGCCCGTCACGCTCGCAAAATCCCGTGCCTCCACGAGGCTGGCGCCGCGCTGCCGCGCGCCGTTGACGATCGCCGCCGCAAGCGGGTGCTCGCTGCCGCGCTCGAGGCTTGCCGCCAGACGTAGAAGGGCCCCCTCGTCGCCGCCCGCCGCCGGGATCACCGACACGAGACGCGGCTTCCCTTCCGTCAGGGTGCCCGTCTTGTCGACGACCAGCGTGTCGACCTGCCGAAGCACTTCGATCGCTTCGGCATTCTTGAAGAGAATCCCCATCGTCGCGCCGCGGCCGGTCGCGACCATGATCGAGAGAGGCGTGGCCAGACCAAGGGCGCAGGGGCACGCAATGATGAGCACCGCCACCGCATTCACGAGCGCCAGCGCCAAGCGCGGCTCCGGCCCTGCCGTGGCCCAGACACCAAAGGTGACGACCGCGACCGCGATGACGACCGGCACGAAGTACCCGGACACGACGTCGGCGAGTCTTTGAATGGGGGCCCGGCTGCGCTGCGCCTCGGCCACCATCGCCACGATGCGGGACAGGAGCGTGTCGGCGCCAACCTTGTCGGCACGCATAACCAGCGCGCCGGTACCGTTGATCGTGGCGCCGACGACGCGGTCGCCCGCGTGCTTCTCGACGGGAATCGGTTCGCCACTGACCATCGACTCGTCCACCGCGCTGGCGCCGTCGATGACGACGCCGTCGACCGGCACCTTCTCCCCGGGCCGGATCCGCAGGCGATCGCCCACATGTACGGCTTCGAGCGGCACGTCTTCCTCGGTGCCGTCGTCACGCAGCCGGCGCGCCGACTTCGCGGCCAGTCCAAGCAGCTTCTTGATCGCCGTGCCTGTCTGGCTGCGCGCGCGCAGTTCCAGCACCTGGCCCAGAAGAATCAGGGTGACGATGACGGCGGCGACTTCGAAGTAGACGCCAACCCCGCCATGTTCATCACGAAAGCCGGCGGGAAACAGATCAGGAAAGAGCGTCGCAACAACGCTGAAGATGTACGACACCGACACGCCGAGGGCGATCAGCGTGAACATATTGAGACTGCGATTGACGATCGACGCCCAGCCGCGGACGAAGAAGGGCCAGGCACCCCATACGCAGACCGGCGTGGCGAGCGCGAGTTCCAGCCACCCCATCGCGCGCGGCGACAGAAGGCCTTCGAGCGGCCGCCCCGGAATGTAATCCCCCATCGCCACGATCAGCAGCGGGATTGACAGCGCTGCGCTCGTCCAGAACCGGCGCGACATGTCGATCAGTTCGTGATTCGGGCCCTCGTCGAGCGTCGGTATCATCGGCTCGAGCGCCATGCCGCAGATCGGGCAGGACCCGGGCCCGTCGCGCACGACGTCCGGATGCATCGGGCAGGTCCACATGGCGCCGGGTGGCGCCTCTACGACCGGTGCTTCAGCCTTGCCGACGAATCGCTCCGGATCGGCTTTGAATTTCTCGTGACAGCTCTTGCCGCAGAAGTAGTAGGTGTGTCCTGCGTGCGTGTGGTGCCCCGCGGCCCTGGCGGGCACAACCGTCATGCCGCACGCCGGATCCCGCTCACCCGTGGCCGAAGGGGGATCGAGGTGGTGTTGCATGACCGGTAACTGACGTGCCATGGCGGACGTTACGGGAGCGTCGCTGTAGCCGTGTAGATCCGAAGCGCATCCGCGGCGCCCCCGGGAGGAACCGCACTCCAGGCAAACACGAGCTCGTCGCCGTCGCGGGCCATGCGAGGGAAACCTGCCGCCCTGCCGCCACCGACGGCCGCGACCGTGACGGGGGCCGATCGCGCCCCCTCCGGGTTAATCACACGCAGTCGCAGTTCCGACGATTCCTTGAGGTATTCCACCCACGACGCGACCGCAGAGCCGTCGTCCAGTAACTCAACGTCGACGCGCCCGAGCGAGCCGCCGTCGTCCAGGCGGATGGGCGTACCCCATGTCTGGCCGGCGTCACTGGAGAACGCGGCGTAGGCCTGACCGAGATCGGCTTCTACCGTGAACCACGTCACGACAGCCTGCTGCCCGCGCACCGCCACGGCGGGCCCGTTCACCGGGCAGGCGTAGAGTTCCCAGTTGTCGTCGTGAACGATCGCCTCTGGCGTCCACTTTCCACCGACGAGACGCGACGTGGCGATGTCGCGAATTTCCTTGTCGGTGTGGTCGCGGTACACCACCAGCGGACCGTCCGCCGTGACGGCAGCGGCGGTCGAGCAGCACTCGCAGACGTTGTGATCGATCTCGCTGTCCGCGGTCTGCTTCCACTGTGCGTCGAACGCCGCATACCGCAGCGTCATCGTCCCGCTCGCGGGATCGTTGTCGAAGAACTCGCTGTTGCGGCCGTCCAGCCAGATCACGCCGAGTCCATCTCCCGGCAGCTCCATGAACGAGGCAAAGCCGTGTTGAAAGCGAGTGCCGTCGTGATGAGGCGTAAAGGGCTGTGCCCAGGTCTTCCCGTTGTCGGTCGAGTACGAGAGCAGCAGGTCGTACCCTTCGACCTTGACGTCGGTATTGCGAAGCCACTGGGCGACCAGCGTCCCGTTCGCTTTCCGCATGACTGACGGCACGTCGGCGTAGCTCAGGAACCAGTCACTGCCGGACGCCGCCGTCAGAGGCTCCGTCCATCCGGAGCTGGTGCGCTCCGCGAACTTCAGTGCGACCGTGTCGCCGGCATGTTCGAGCCAGCTCACGAGCACGCCCCGATCCGACACCGCGAGCTGCGGTTCGCTGCTGTGTGGTCCCGCCGGAGATTCCAGGCCTTCGACGTCAACTGTCCAGTCGGCCGGCTTCGGAGTCCCACATGAGACGGCCGCGACTGCCGCGAGGAGCGCAAGGACGTACAGCACGTCCTCAATCATAGAGGTGATCCGTCACGAGCCGGCGAGGCCGCGGAGAAGCATGGCCCCGCCGAGGACGGCAAGCACCAGTGCCACGACGCGGCGGAACGCTCGCTCGGGAATCCGGTCGAGCAGCTGCAGGCCGGCGAGCGTCCCGAGCACGACCCCCGCCGTCGCCAGCACGATCGGCGTAGCGAGCTGACGGATCTCATCGCCCATGAACCACAGATAGACCGGGACGCGTGCCGCGTCGACCATCAAGGCCACAGCCGTCGCCGTCGTCACGAAGGCGTGCTTCGGGAGGTCGACACCCAGGAGCGCCGCCGATCGAATCCCACCCTGGTTGCCCACGAGACCGCCGAGCAGGCCGGACAAGGCGCCGGCGATCCATGCCAGCGCGCCGCCGAACTGCATGCGCCGCCCGAATCCGGTGAGCTCCGCCGCTGACGAGAACAGGAGCAGACCGCCGAACAACACCAGCAGCGCGGGCGTGGTGGCCCGCTCCTGCAGCAGCGCTCCCACCAACCCACCCGCGGCGCTCATCACGCCGAAACTCACGAGGACGCGCCGGTCGACGCGTCCGCCGAGCCGCCAGAAGCGGACCGCCGTGCCGACGACGTGCGGGATCGACACCGCGGCTACCGCGAGCTTCGCATCCAGCTGCCACGCCAGCACCGGCGTCACCAGACTGCCGATGCCGAAGCCCGCGACAGAGGCCACGACGCCACCGGCAACCGCCGCCAGCAGGATGAGCGTGTCGACCATGCCCCGATGGTATGCTGTGCGGCACACAACCATGGCATTACGCACAGGGTTCACGGTGTTGGCGGCTGCATGTGTCGGTCTGTCGATCGCGTGCTCGCGGCCCGCTGATCCCGCTGAATGGACCATGACGGTTCAGCGAGTGGCCGCCCCCTCGGGCGCCAACAGCAGCGAACCGCAGTTCGTCGCCTCGCAGGGCGGCGTCGTCCTCAGCTGGGTCGAGCGAGAGGGCAAGACGACGTTTCTGAAGTACGCCGAGCGCAGCGGCGCCGGCTGGACGAGTCCTGTCACCGCGGCGTCCGGCGACGACTGGTTCCTGAGCTACGCCGATGTGCCCGCCGTCATGAAGCTGGCCAACGGCACGTACGTGGCGCAGTGGCTTCAGCAGCTCGACCCGTTCCTCGAGGCCTACAACCTGCGTCTCGCGTATTCGAAGGATGCGGGCAAGACCTGGTCGCCGTCGTTCCTGCCGCATCACGACAACACGCAGACGCAGCACGGGTTCGCCTCGCTCGTCGAGCTGCCCGGCAGCACCGCGGGCGTGCTGTGGCTCGACGGGCGCAACAGCGAGTTCGATTTTGACGACCCCGCCACGGGAACGATGACCCTTCGCTACGCCGCGTTCGACGCCGGGTGGAAGCAGATCGCCGATGTCGAAGTGGATCACAAGGTGTGCGAGTGTTGCCCGACGGCGACGGTGACCACGTCTGACGGCGTGATCACCGGCTTCCGCGATCGGAGCGACACGGAAGTCCGGGACATTGCCGTGTCGCGCCTCGAGGGCAGCACATGGACCACCCCCTCGCCCGTCTTCAATGACAACTGGCAGCTCGATATCTGCCCCGTCAACGGTCCGATGCTGAGCGCACGTGGCCGCGACGTGGCCGCCGCCTGGTTCACCGTCAAGAACGACGTGGGGCAGGCCTACGCCGCCTTCTCGAGCGACGCGGGGCGCACATGGACGACGCCGGTCAGGATCGACGATCGCGGGTCGCTCGGACGTGTCGATGTCGAGTTACTGGCGGATGGGTCCGCGCTGGCCTCGTGGGTGGAATACGCCGAAGGTGCAGCCGACTTCCGCGTACGCCGCATCGACCGCACCGGGGCGAAGTCGGGACCGATCAACGTGGCGCCGGTCAGCGGAGGCCGCGCGAGCGGCTACCCGCGCATGGCGATTCAGGGAGCAACGGTACTGTTTGCGTGGACGGACAGCGACGAGGCGACGGGGCAGCTGCAGATGATGACGGCCGTGGCCCAGCTTCCCTAAAGCCTAAAGCCTAAAGCCCTGAGCCCAGAGCCCAGAGCCTTCCTATTTCATCATCCGTCGGCCGGGCGGCATCTTCCAGCCGAGTCCGTCCTTCACGCGCCGCAGGCTTGCCATCCGCACGCGATGGTCGCCGGCGCTGGCGCCAGGCATCCCGCTGATGACCACGCGGTCGCCCTGCTTCAGCGTGGTACCCGTAATGCCGTCGCGAACCAATTCACCGGCACCCACCCATTCCACGTCATAGCGCACGCGCGCGCCGCGCTCCTGCACCATGACCTGTACGAATGAATGGGGATTGCGGAAGACGATCTGGACCAGCTCACCTTCGATCGTGACGGTCCGATTCTCAAGGTACGTGCCCGGAAACGAATGATGGGCGGACACCGCCGGCGCAAGCGCGCATACGCCAGCCATCAGCAGTGCCGCCACAAAACGTCTCATGCGGATCTTCCCAAACAGCATACGCCCATCAAAATAGTAGCTGACCTACCCGGGGCGCTGTCTGAATAGTCCCTGAATTCTTCGTCAGGATTTCGCCCCGCTGCACGTCCTGGCGCATCCGCCGCCCCCCCGACTCTGGAACGGCCCTTGGCCACAAAATCCATGGTTGGGGGTATTGCGTTCCGGCCGTCTGCCCGAGACCATTGGATACATGTGGTTTAGGACTCTAGCGGCCACCGTGTTACTCCTTACTGCCGGGTTGGGCGCGTCCGCGCAGGACGGAGCAACGGCCCCAGCCAATTACGTGGTCGGCTCCCAGGACGTCCTGGTGATTACCTCATACGACCAACAGGACCTGTCTGGCGAATTCAGGGTCGAGGCGGACGGCAGCTTTGGCTTTCCGCTGGTTGGCCGTATCCCGGCGGGCGGGCTTACCCTCCGCCAGGTCGAGGCAACCATCCGGCGGCAGCTGGTCGACGGCGGCTACTTCAAGCAGCCTGAGATCACGGTGTCCGTCAAGGAGTACCGCAGCCGCAAGATCTACGTCCTGGGCGAAGTCCGGAAGCCTGGCGTGCAGGCGCTATCAGGTGCCATGCGGCTCGTGGAGGCGCTGGCGCTCGCCGACTCGACCACGCCGACGGCCGGACCCGAGGTGGTCATCATCTCCGCGTCCGACGACCCGTCCCGGCCCTCGCGCGACAATGCTGTCCGCCTCAGCCTGCGCGACCTCGAGGAGGGCGACGCCTCACAGAATGTACTGCTGCGGGATCGCGACACCATCCTCGTTCCGCGCGCCGAAGAAGTGTACGTGTTCGGCCAGGTGAAGAACCCGGGCGCCTATTCTGTCCGCGACGACGACATGACCGTGCTCCAGGCGCTGTCGCTGGCGGGCGGGGTCACGGATCGCGGCGCGATGAGCCGCATCGACATCGTCCGCATCGTCGAAGGCGAGCAGCAGGAACTGCGCGTCGAGCTGAGCGACCAGGTCCTTCCCGGCGATACGATCGTCGTCCCCGAACGATTCTTCTAATCAGCTCCTCGGCCAGACCACGCCCTGGTGCCGGCGCGGCACCGAGGCGATGCCCCGATAGACGAATTTCTGGAGCCGCTTCCCTTCCCAGGTTTCCGTCGTATAGAGATTCCCCTTCGAGTCGCTCGCAATGCTGTGGACTCCGAAGAACTGCCCGGGCTGTCGCCCGCCGGTGCCGAAACTGGTGAGCACCTCGAGCGTGTCGCGGCGCAGCACGTACACGCGATTGTTCATCCCGTCGGTCACGTAGAGATACTGCTGCTGCGGATCCCGCGAGAACGCCACGTCCCACACCGAGCCGGACGCCTTGGTGCCGCGCGTAATGAACACCTCCCGGACGAACGTGCCATCAGGCTTGAACACCTGCAGGCGATCGCTGTTGCGGTCGCACACGTACAGCAGTCCGTCGAGAGAGAGCATGGCGCAATGCACTGGATTGCGGAACTGCTGGGCAGGCGGCGCCGCCGGGTCGTACGCCGGCACGGGCGTGTCGTCCGGCTTGTTGCCGTACGCGCCCCAGTACCGCTTCATCTTGCCGCTCGCCCCGTCGACAACGGCGACGCGCTTGTTGAGATAGCCGTCGGCCAGGAACGCCTCGTTTGCTTTCGGGTCGACGAAGATCTTCGCGATGCGGCCGAAGTTCTGCTGATCGTTACTGCCGCCCACGTAGGTTGGCTGTCCCTGCGCGTTGGGCGGCCCGCGGCGCGCGTCGGGGCGCCCGAACTGCTGCAGAAACTTGCCGTCCTTCGTGAACTTCACGAGGTGCGAGTCACCCGGGCCGTTGCCGCCGATCCACACGCTCCCGAGGTGATCGACAAAGATCCCGTGATTGGCGCTGGGCCAGTCGTAGCCCTGTCCCGGCCCGCCCCAGGAGCGCACGAGGTTGCCGGCCGCATCGAACGCAAGGACCGGCGGCGCGGCGGCGCAGCACTCGCCGTTCTTGAGCTCCAGCGCCTTCTCAGTGTCGGCCAGGGTGGCTGAGCCGCGATGGACGATCCAGACCAGATCCTGCTCGTCGGCCCAGACGCCGATGGCCTGCCCGAGGATCCAGTTATTCGGCAGCGGCTTGGGCCACAGCGGGTCCACCTCGAAGCGGGGCGCGCGGACGGTGCCGCCGGCCTCCTGCGCGTCGACGCGCTGGTTCAGGACGGACTCGGTCACGGCAAGCGCGCCGAGCAGCACGACAAAAGTCCCCGCCACAAGCAGATGCTTCTTCGTCATAACGTCTCCCGCGTCCAGCGAAAGCCGGACGGCCAGAGTATACGCGCGATCCAGATAACTCCGCCGGCGATGACGAGGCCCATCGTCCAGCGGACGGCAGCCAGCAGAAACGCCGCATCCAGGGCGGGCGCCGGAAACAACAGGAGCTGGGCGCCGCGCTCCGTCATCCAGTGCCACGCCGTGTGCGCGACGATCGCCGACAGGACGATGGTGCCCGTGCGCTCGGCCACGACGTGCCGGAACAGGAGATTCAGCACCGGCACGACCAGCAGCAGGACCAGCAGCTGCCCCGCCTCCACACCCACGTTGAAGGCCAGGAGCGACGTCAGCAGGTGCGAGCCGGCAAACTGCAGCGTGTCGCGCAGGGCGAACGAAAACCCGAAGCCGTGCACCAGGCCGAACGCAAAGGTGATGACCCAGCGGTGCATCACGTTCGCGGCCACGATGTTCTCGAGCGCCATGTAGACGATCGAGGCGGCAATCAGGGTCTCCACCAGCGGTGGAAACCAGAGGGCATCGGGCGCGACGCCGTAGGCGGACGCGATGAGGGTGACGGAATGCGCGGCCGTGAAGGAGGTCACCACGGCCACGAGTGTGCGCATGCGGCGCAGCGGAATAACGAGGCACAGCAGGAACAGCAGGTGGTCGGTGCCGTCCAGAATGTGCGCAAACCCCGACGTGACGAAGCGACCGGCGGCCTGGTGCCATCGGGGATCGAGCTGAACGAGACCCGGGTCGTCGTGAAGCTGGAAGGCGCGGTCGCCTCCGTCCGGCGTCAGCAGCCGGAGTGACAGCGTGACGCGCTGTGCCAGCGTCCGCAGGCCGGGGTTGATGGCAAATCGTGACTGGTCGGACGCAATCGGATACTCGAACGAGGCGTCGAGGAACGCCTGCTCCCAGTAGAGATCCACGTCGTCCGCAAGCCGCGTACCGGTCACATGGGCGTGCGCGGTCTCGTACTCACGGAACGAGAGATCGGAGGGGAGCGATACCTGGACCGCCATGAGCACCGGCTCGGCGAGACGGGTGCCCTCTTCGTAGATCGCCACCTGCCGCCCGATCCAGACGATGGCGGCGGCCCGCAGCGCGGCATCGGCGTTGGCGAGGTCGATGTACCCCTGGCCGCGCCGCGGGACCTCGATGTCGGCCATCGCCTCGAGCGGCACACGGATGAGGAACCGGAGGCGGTCGCCCTCGGGCTTCAGGAACGCCTGGACGACGGCCGAATCAGGAATATCGTGCGCGAGCGCGGGCGCCGGAATAGCGAGGAGGACGAGCGCGATCAGAGCGACACTCCGCATCGCGCCCCTCACTCGATCAGTTGGTCGTCGTCGCGTCCTGCGGCAGCCGGAAGGCGACCAGCTCGCCGCTGTAGGTGCCGCCGCTGATCGAGACGATCAGATACTGCCGGCCGTTCAACATGTACGTCATCGGAGAACCGGTCTGCGGCGCCGGCATGTAGACTTCGCCGACCTCCTTGCCGCTCGCCTTGTCGTAGGCCCGCAGCATGGCGCCGCGCTGCCCTGAGGGCGTGGTGAAGAATCCGGCCTCACCGGCAATCAGCAGCGTCTTCGTCGCCAGCACGCCGATGCGGCCGATGCGCCCCGTGCGCGGAATCGTCAGTCCCTTGAGGGCAGGATGATTGCGGATGTTGTCGGGCGTCTCGCCGTGCGCGATCTGCCACACGAGGTCCCCCTTGTTGATGTCGAGCGCGGAGATCGTCGCGTAGGGCGGCTTCACGAGCGGCAGCCCCTGAACCAGGACTGGCGGCGCTGCTTCGCCGCCCGCCGCACCGGCCGCGGGAAGTGCCGCCGGCGGGGCCGCGGGATTCCGCGCGGTTCCGCGCACGTAGCGCATGTCCGACCGCTTCCCGTCCGATTCGATGAGCGCAAGATCCGAAATCTGGTTCGACGAATAGACGTAGAGATAATTCGTCTCGGGATCCAGCGCGCCACCCTGCCAGTTCGCGCCGCCAGTCGTCGACGGCATCATCAGCGTCGCAAGCGGTCCCTCCCACTTGCTGGCCACCGGCGGCGTGAAGAGCGGTCCGATCTTGTATCGCGCCGCCAGCTTCACGGCCTCCGCGCGCAGTGCCGGCGTGAAGTCAATCAGGTCATCAATCGCGACGCCCTGCTTCGCGAACGCGGGAGGCTTGGTGACGAACGGCTGCGTCGGCGATGCCTTTTCCCCCGGCACCGTGGACGCCTCGACGGCCCGCTCTTCTATGGGCCACACAGGTACGCCGGTCGCGCGATCGAGCACGTAGACCCAGCCCTGCTTGGTCGGCTGCGCCAGCGCCTTGATCATCCGTCCGTCAACGACGATGTCCGCCAGGATCGGCGCGCACGGGATGTCGGAGTCCCAGATGCCGTGGTGCACGAGCTGGTAGTGCCAGCGCTTCTTCCCGGTCTTGATCTCCACGGCCACGATGCTCTCGCCGTACAGGCCGTTACCGGGCCGATGGCCGCCGTAGTAGTCGCCGGTCGGAAGTTCGACCGGCAGATAGACCAGGCCGAGCTCCTCGTCGATGCTCATCTGCGCCCAGACGCCCGCGTTCCCGCTCTGCTCCGCCGACGTCCCTTCCCACGTCTCGATGCCGGGCTGCCCCGGCTTCGGAATCGTGTGGAAGATCCAGAGCCGCTTACCGGTGCGCACGTCGAAGCCGCGCACGTATCCGTTGTCGTTGTCACGGCGGCTCGGAATGCTGCCGGGCAGGTGGGCGGCGCCGACGATCACGACGTCGCCGG
Source organism: Vicinamibacterales bacterium (assembly GCA_964202965.1). Classification (GTDB taxonomy): domain Bacteria; phylum Acidobacteriota; class Vicinamibacteria; order Vicinamibacterales; family UBA2999; genus CAXNKG01. The sequence continues at coordinate 21,888 of CAXNKG010000011.1, read as the reverse complement.
AAATGATGGGCGCGGCATGCAGGCCGATCTCGCCCGTGACGGGGTCCATCTCCTGGTCGATATTCAGCTTCAGATCGACGATGCCGTTCTGCCCGAACCCGGGCACGGGACGTCCCGTCTTTGCGTCGAGCGCAATCATCTGGTAGCCGGGCGTCACGTAGACGATCCGCTCCTGGCGTCCGTCGGTCCAGTACGCGAGGCCGCGGCCCGACAGCTGTCGAGGCGCCGACTCTCCGCGCTTCCCTTCATTCAGGCTGTACATCCAGCGCATCTCGCCGGTGCCGGCGTCGAGCGCGACGACCGCCCGGCGCGTGCCGCCGGTCGAATAGAGTACGCCGCCCACCATCAGGGGCGTCGACTGCAGGTTGAATTCAGGACGCGGCCCGAGCGCGTCGGTCTTGAACCGCCAGGCGACCTCGAGCTTCGAGAAGTTGTCCTTGTTGATCTGCGCCAGCGGCGAATACCGGGTGCTGCGCAGGTCACCGCCGTAGGTCTTCCATTCGGTGTTGGCGGAACCCGGACTGAAAGCGCGGCTCTGGGCGAATCCTGCCAGGGACGCTGTGGCCACAACGGCCGCCACCGCCACCGACTTCACATGGGTCTTCGTCATCGGCATCTCCCCGCCATTACGGTTGTGGCGGATAACTGAGGTACGTGATCTGCGCGAGCGCCCCGGCATCGGGCGGCAGCGGCATGGTCCCCGCCGGGATCTTACTCAGGGACAGCATGTACGCAAGCAGTTCCGCGGTCTGCGGCCGCGACAGCGTCCCCGGCGTGTCGAGAGGCATTGTCATGCGGATCCGGTCGGCCAGGTCCGAGAGCGGCACGCCTTCCCAGGTGGAGTTGAACTGGTCGCCCGTCAGGGGAGGCGCCGACTCCCCACCCCTAAGGCCATCGCCGTGGCAGACGACGCACTGCGCGGTGGCGAGCGCCTCGCCCTTCCTGCCCTGCTCGGCGGTGTAGACGCTGTCCCAGACGGACCGGCGCGGCGCCTGCGCCATCACGATGGCGGCGCAGCCCGTCAGGGCAATCGCGACGAGCCCGGCCCGGCGGCTCACCGCAGCTGCTCGGCGGTGACGAACCGCGGCTCGATGTCGACCGGCACGCCGGCCAGCTTGTCGAGCACCGCCTGCACTTCCGGGCGCACAACGCCGAGCGTCTGAATCATCCGCACGGCATCCTGGTACCCCCCGACGGCCTGCAGCGTCATGATGTCGCGGGTGAGATCGACCACGTTCTGATGGACCCGGTCCGGGTTCACCGCGAACGTGCCGTCGCCCGCGACGCTGACGCCGCCATGGTCGAGGAAGTAATTGAGCTGGATCGCCACGCCGCGGCCGTGCGCTTCGTTGATACCGAACCGGATGGAGCGGAAGATCGACGCCAGGAACGTCGTATACATCGTGCGGATCAGCGAGGCGTCCAGTTTGCCGCGGTCCACGAGGAATCTGAGCGCGAAGAGGCCCGAGATGTCGGCCTTGACCTCCTCGATCGCGCTGTAGGTCTCCTTCAACTCCTGCCGCACCGTCGTCGCGCGCCCGCCGACCGTGATGTTGTGCGGGCCGAGGCCGTGCATCAGTTCGTGCATCAGGATGTGCGTGAAGAAGGCGTCGAAGGCGACGCTGCCCTGGTCGCCTGCGGCGAGCGCCACCTTCGAGATGGGCTGCAGCACCGTGCGGAACTTGGCTTCCTGGTTGTTCTTCAGCATCACCCGCTTGCTGCCCTTGTCGCTGACGACGCGCTCGTCGTTCGGCAGGTTGAACGCGGCCGTCTGGACGCCGCGATTGGCGTCGCCCGACGAGAACACGGTGTTGACGACGCGGATGGGAGCCAGCGCGCCGAGCCTCGGGTTCCGGAACGTCGGATCAATCGGGAGGTTGTTCTCGATCTCCTGGAGTTCTCCTCCAAAGCGCTCCAGCTTCACCGTTTCCGCGTCGTCTCGAATCGTAATGAACGCCTCGAAGGCGGCCTTGTAGTTGAACCACTCGTCTTCGTACACCTCGTACGGGCCGATCGTCGGCTCGATCGAGGCGTCGAGCTCCATCCACGCCACGTCGCTCGCGTAGTAGTCGTTCGACACGAGCGCATCCGCCCGCGCGATCAGGTACGCCGTGAGGGTCGGCTGCGCGGTCAGGGCGGCTGCGTCACGCAGGAGACCTGCGACTTCGGCGAGCTCACCCTGATACTCGACGCTGTACGGCACCGCCGTCAGCCGTCCGCTGACGTCGCGCCGGATGGTGGTGAAGAACCCGGTCGCGCGCGTGCGGTCGGCCGGCGACAGCGTCGTGAGCCACGCATCAACCTCGTCGCGCGTCGCGCCGGCGGGATAGAAGTTCGCCTGCGGCGGCTTTGCCGGCACGCCGGGGACGAACGCCTCGTTGTCGTCGAGGCGCGACCAGGGCCCTTTATTGAGCAGGAAGTAATGGAGTCGCGCCTGTCCCAGATCCGATCGGTCGCGCAGGAGCGTGAGCAGCAGGGACTCGTTCCCGGCCCACATCTGCCGCAGGTACAGCGCGTCAAAGACTCGGGCCGCCGCGACCAGTTTCGCGAGCGCCTGCCGTTCGTGGGCGGGCAGGGTTGAAATGTCGGCACCGAGATCGACCGGCGCGAATCGCGCCGTCATACGACGAAGCTGCTGGAGCATGGGATCATCCTGCGACCGTTCCGAGGGTGCGGGCGGCTGCGCCCCGCGGCACGCCGCGCCGGCGAGCACCACGACGCACCCGATCGCGACAAGCCCCTGCGTCAATGGACGCCCGAACTCGTCTGTAGCGCAGCCGGGTCGGTCCCCAGCCGGCGGATGGCCGTTTCCCACATCTCGTCCGGCGGCACGCCGAAAATGAGGCCGGGATCGACGTCGGTCGTCAGCCAGGCGGAGGCCGCCAGCTCCTTCTCGAGCTGCCCGGCGCCCCAGCCCGAATAGCCAACGATCACCTTGGCGCGCGGCGTCGGCGGCGCCTGCAGGAGCCGCAGCGTCAGATCCTGCGACACCGACAGCAGCACGCCGGGCGCCACCTCGCGCTGTTCCTCTTCAGGACCCTGCGAGTTGGACATCAGCACCCAGGCGCGCTCGATATCGACGGGCCCGCCGATCCAGAGCCGGACGTCGGGATTCACGCGGACATCAGGCTTCGTCGTGATGACCTGCCACGCCGGATCGGACATCTGGCGATTCACGACCAGGCCGAACGCGCCGTTCTCGTCGTAGTCGCAGAGCAGGATGACCGTCTGCGTGAAATTCGGATCCGCCATCTGCGGCATCGAGAGAAGAAGAAGGGGTGCGGTTCCGCCGGACATGCCCCCATCTTACCTTTGACTTTTGACCTTTGACTTTTGACTTTGGCGCACGCCCCACTCCACGTGCGCCCTCACCATCGGATCGCGCGCGGATGGCCGCTCGTCGGACTCCTCGGCGAGTGCGCGCAGCGCCTGCCGGTCGCCGCTGTTGCCGATGGCGACCGCGAGGTTGCGCCGCAGACCCGCCACCTTCGCGCGCGTCATCGGTGTGCCTCGCACAAGCGCGCGGAGATCGGCATCAGGACGCCGCCAGAGCTCGGCGAGCGCCGGCGCGTCGAGCCCCGCCCGCGGCTGCCACGTCGCATCGGTGGACACGGGCGATGCCTGGTTGTACGGACAGACGTCCTGACAGATGTCGCACCCGTACACATGGGTGCCCAGGCCCTCCCTGAGCGGCTCATCGATCGCCGTCCTCAGCTCAATAGTCAGGTACGACAGACAGCGGCGGGAGTCCAGCACGCCAGGCGCCACCAGCGCCTCGGTCGGGCAGGCATCCAGGCAGCGCGTACACGAGCCGCACTGATCGACGCCGGGCGTGTCTGCGTCGAGCGGCAGCGTGCAGATGATTTCGGCAAGGAAGAGCCACGATCCCTGCTCCGCGTTGATCAGGCAGGTGTTCTTGCCAATCCATCCCAGGCCGGCGTACTGCGCGTACACCCGCTCCTGGATCGGACCCGTATCGACATACGCGCGAGCCTCGAACGGCGTCTCGCTGCTCACGCGCATCCACGCCAGGAGCGCGTCCAGCCGCGCCTTCAGGACGTCGTGGTAGTCATCTCCCCATGCGTAGCGTGCGATGCGCGCGCGGCCGGGGGGCGGCTCTTCGGGAGTGTATGGAGGAACGGTGTTGTAGAGCGTGCCGGTCACGACCACGCTGCGGGCGCCGGGGACCACAGCGCGGACATCGGCGCGGCGGTCGGCCGACCGCGACATGTACGCCATCTCACCGGCATAGCCGCGATCGAGCCATTCGCGGAGGAAGGCAAGCTCAGGGAACCTGTCGGCCGGCGCGACGCCGCACAGATCGAACCCGAGCTCGCGCGCCTTTCTTTTGATCGCCGCTGACGTCAGTGACACCCCCCCACCTTATCAAGATGCCCGCAGGGCGGGTCCCACGCATCCGACCCGCCGACGGACCCGCCGGTATAAGATGCCCCCGCCCTCATGATCGGCACGCGGCTCCTGCACTATCAGATCGAGTCCCACCTCGGCACGGGCGGGATGGGCGAGGTCTATCGGGCGCACGACTCGCGTCTCGGGCGCAGCGTGGCCGTCAAAGTCCTGCCCGAGCTCGTCGCGGCGGACCCGGAGCGGGTGGCGCGCTTCGAGCGCGAGGCGCGCCTGCTCGCCTCGCTGAACCACCCGAACATCGCCGCGCTCCATGGGCTGGAGCGCGCGGACGATCGGCTCTTTCTCGTCATGGAGCTGGTGGAAGGCGACACGCTTGCCGAGCGGATCGGGCGGGGGCCGATACCGCCGGACGAAGCGCTCGGGTACGCCCGTCAGATTGCTGAAGCGCTCGAGGCGGCGCACGAGAAGGGGGTCATTCACCGGGATCTCAAGCCCGCCAACGTGAAGATCACCCCTGACGGCAAGGTGAAGGTGCTCGACTTCGGGCTCGCGAAGGCGCTGGATCCGGCAGCGGCAAGCGGCCCGATGGCCGCGGCGGGCGCGACGCACTCCCCGACGCTCAGCATGGCCGCGACGTTCGCGGGCGTGATTCTCGGCACCGCCGCGTATATGTCGCCCGAGCAGGCCAAGGGCGTCGCCACCGACCAGCGTAGCGACATCTTCTCGTTCGGCTGCGTCCTCTACGAGATGCTGACGGGACGGCAGCCCTTCCAGGGTGAGACGGTCACCGAGGTCATGGCGTCGGTGCTCAAGAGCGAGGCGGATCTCGCGCTCCTGCCCCCGAGTCTCAACCCGAGGATTGCCGAAATCATTCGCCGCTGCATGGCGAAGGACCCGAAGCGCCGGTGGCACGCCGCGGCCGACGTGCGAATGGAGATCGAAGCGATTCTGGCGGACCCGCGCGGCCTCATCGCTGGTCCGGAGGTGTCAGCGACGAGACAGTCGGCCTGGAGGCGGGCCATCCCGTTTGCGGCCACAGCGGTCGTGGCGGCGGCGATCGCCGCCGGCGTCGCCTGGAACCTGCGCCCCTCGCCAGCCGTCTCGATCGCGCGCTTCACCCATGTGCTGCCCGACGACCAGCAGGTGACGCGCACGGGGCGGCACACCATCGCGCTTTCGCCGGACGGCCAGAGCATCGTCTACGTCGCGAACAATCAGCTGTACATCCGCGGCCTGGGCGAGATCGAGGCGCGGCCGATCCCGGGCACGAATCAGGACATCAACACGCCCTTCTTCTCACCCGACGGTCAGTGGGTGGGCTTCAACGTGGTGCCTGAAGCCAAGCTGAAGAAGATCGCGATCACGGGCGGGGCGTCGGTCACCATCGCCGACGTCACGAACCCCTACGGCGCAACCTGGGGACGCGACGATCAGATCCTCGTCGGCCAGGGCCCGCAGGGCATCGTGCGCGTCTCCGCCAACGGCGGCACGCCCGAAACGATTATCAAGGTCGGCGCCGATGAGTTCGCCCATGGGCCGCAGCTGCTCCCTGACGGCGATCACGTCCTCTTTACCCTGGCGAAGGGTCTCGGCGCGGCACGCTGGGATCAGGCGCAGATTGTCGTCCAGTCGCTCGAATCCGGCGAGCGCACGGTGCTGATCAACGGCGGAAGCGACGCTCGCTACGTGCCCACCGGACACATCGTGTACGCGCTGGGCGCCAATCTCCTTGCGGTGCCATTCGACGAGTCGTCTCTCGCTGTCTCGGGCGGTCCGGTCCCCATCATCGAGGGCCTCGGGCGCTCGTCTTCGGTCAACACCGCGGCCATGTTCTTCAGCGTGTCGCCGAGCGGGTCACTCGTGTATTTCGCGGGCACCGTCGGTGACGCGGCGGCTGTGAATCTCGCGCGCGTCGATCGCAACGGCGTCTCCGTGACGCTCCCGATGCCGCCGCAAACCTACCTTGAGCCACGGATTTCGCCGGACGGCAGGCAACTCGCGGTGCAAGTCGCTGCCGAAAACGGGTCGAACGTCTGGATATACGACCGGGTGGGCACGCTGGCGCCGCGCCGCCTGACGTTCGGTGGCACGAACACCGCGCCGGCCTGGGCGCCGGACGGGACCCGCATCGCCTTCATCTCCACTCGCGACGAAAGTGCCGCGATTTTCTGGCAACCCGCCGATGGCTCCGGTTCAGCCGAACGTCTCACCGATCCGAAGACGTCACAGCCCACACACATCCGGTTTTCTGCGGACGGCAACATCGTCTACCGCGATGAGCGCAGCAACAACATCTGGATGCTGCCGCTCACCGGCGATCGAAAACCTCGGGGGGTTATCGAGGGTCAGGGAAATCAGTCGGGCGCCAGTCTCTCACCTGATGGGCGCTGGATGACCTACGCGTCCGACGAGTCCGGCCGCGATGAAGTCTACGTGCAGCCGTTTCCCCCAACCGGCGCAAAGTACCAGGTGACGACGAACTATGCTCACGATCCGCTCTGGTCTCCGGATGGACGGCAGATCTTCTATCTCCAGCACCCTGGCGCCATCACCCATTTTCTGATGTCGGTCGACGTACGAACCGACGCCGGGTTCACCGTCGCCAATCCCACTCGGCTCTTCGACCAGGTGTTCGACACATCAGGAGCGTGGCCCTACGACGTGTCACCGGATGGCCGCGAATTCGTCATCACGATGAACCCCGCCGTCGCCGGCACAGGCGCGACGCCCAGAACGGAGATCCGCGTCACGCTCAACTGGTTCGAGGAACTGCGCCAGCGCGTCCCGCGCTGACGTCCGGCTGAGCCCGACCCTCTATTGGGAGTTGGGCGTCTTGGGCGTTGGGAGCTTCCTATTTCATCAACTGCCGGACGACATACGGCAGGATCCCGCCGTGGCGGAACGACACGAGCTCCTCGGGCGTGTCGATGCGCACCGTTGCGACGAACTCGCGCGTCGTCCCGTCGGCGCCGCGAGCGATGACGCGGACGTCGCCCCGCGGCTTCAGCCCCTGGGCAATGCCGACCAGGTCGAACGACTCGGTCCCCGCCAGCTTCAGTGATGCGGCCGTCTGCCCCGCCTTGAACTCCAGCGGGATGACGCCCATGTTCACGAGGTTGCTGCGGTGGATGCGCTCGAACGATTCCGCGATGACACCTTTCACGCCAAGCAGCTGCGTCCCCTTCGCCGCCCAGTCGCGCGACGATCCTGAACCGTACTCCTTGCCAGCGATGATGACCGTCGGCACCGCCGCCTGCTGGTACCGCATGGCGGCGTCGTAAATCGTCATCACGTCGCCGGACGGCTGGTACTGCGTCCAGCCGCCTTCCGTCCCTGGCGCCATCTGGTTGCGCAGGCGGGTATTGGCGAACGTGCCGCGCATCATCACTTCATGGTTGCCGCGGCGCGCGCCGTAGGAGTTGAAGTCGGTCGGCTTGACGCCGCGCTCCATCAGGTACCTGCCCGCCGGGCTGTCGGCCTTGATGGATCCGGCCGGCGAGATGTGGTCGGTCGTAATGCTGTCGCCCAGCAGCGCCAGCACGCGCGCACCCTTGATGTCGGCCGGCGCCGCCGGCGTCATCGTCATCCCCTCGAGGAACGTCGGCTTCCGGATGTAGGTCGACGTTTCGTCCCATTCGTACTTGTTGCCCTCGGGAATCGCCAGCCCCTGCCAGCGGTCGTCGCCGGCGAAGACGTCCGCATAGCTCCGGCGGAACATCTCCGAGGTCACGGCCTTGAGCATCGTCTCCTGCAGTTCCTGCTCGGAGGGCCAGATGTCCTTGAGATACACGGGCTTACCGGCCTGGTCGTTTCCGAGCGGCTCGGTGGTGACGTCCGCCGTCATCCACCCGGCCAGCGCGTAGGCGACCACGAGCGGCGGCGACGCCAGGTAATTGGCGCGCACTTCCTGCTGGATGCGACCCTCGAAATTCCGGTTACCGCTGATCACGGAGCAGACGATGAGGTTCCTGTCCTTGATGGCCGCCGACACGTCATCGGGCAGCGGACCGCTGTTCCCGATGCAGGTGGTGCACCCGTAGCCAACCAGGTTGAACCCGAGCGCGTCGAGATACTGCGTCAGGCCGGCGGCATTGAGGTACTCAGTGACGACTTTGGATCCGGGCGCCAGGCTGCTCTTGACCCACGGCTTCCGCGTCAGGCCGCGCTCGACCGCCTTCTTGGCCAGAAGTCCGGCGGCGATCATGACGCTTGGATTCGACGTGTTCGTACAGCTCGTGATCGCGGCAATGACGACCGCACCGTGATCGAGCTTGTCGAGCACCGGGTCGGCGACGGCCACGGCCGTGGCCGCCGCGGCCGGCCTGGCGCCCCCCTTCGGCGGCGCCTGCATCGTGGGAAGTGCGGTCTGGAAGGCGGCCTTCGCGCCGCGCAGCGGCACGCGGTCCTGCGGACGTTTCGGCCCCGCAAGGCTCGGCTCCACGGTGGACAGATCGAGCTCGAGCACGTCGCTGTAGATCGCCTCGGGACTGTCGTCGGTGCGGAACAGTCCCTGCGCGCGGGCGTAGTCCTCGACGAGCTTCACGTCCTTCGCGTCGCGACCCGTCAGGCGGAGATAGTCGAGCGTCATCTCGTCGATCGGGAAGATCGCGACAGTGGCGCCATACTCCGGACACATGTTCCCAAGCGTCGCCCGGTCGGCAATCGTGAGATGCCTCAGGCCCTCGCCGAAGAACTCGACGAACGTGCCGACGACGCCCTTCTTTCGCAGGGCCTCCGTGATCGTGAGCACGAGATCTGTGGCGGTCGTGCCCCGCGGCAGCACACCCTTCAAACGGAACCCGACGACCTGCGGGATGAGCATCGAGGACGGCTGGCCGAGCATCGCCGCCTCGGCTTCGATGCCGCCGACGCCCCAGCCGACGACGCCAAGCCCGTTGACCATCGTCGTATGCGAGTCGGTGCCGACAAGCGTGTCCGGGAACGCCACGGTCTTGCCGTCCACGGTCTCCGAAAAGACGACGCGGGACAGATACTCAATGTTCACCTGATGGATGATGCCCGTGTCGGGCGGCACCACCTTGAGGTTGTTGAAGGCGCGCTGTCCCCAGCGCAGGAAGGCGTAGCGCTCGCGGTTGCGGCCGAATTCGAGCTCCGCGTTCAGCGTGAACGCGTCGGCGCGCCCGAAGTAATCGACCTGCACCGAATGGTCGATGACAAGCTCGACGGGCTGCAGCGGGTTGACGCGATCCGGGTTGCCCCCGAGCGCGGTCATGGCGTCACGCATCGCCGCCAGATCGACGACGCAGGGAACGCCGGTGAAGTCCTGCAGGAGGACGCGCGCGGGCATGAACGATATTTCCTGCGCCAGGCCGGCCTTCGCATCCCATTGGGCCAGGGCGCGGATGTCGTCCGCCTTGACGAACGCGTTGTCCTCGCGGCGCAGCAGGTTTTCGAGCAGGATTTTCAGCGAGAACGGCAGGCGCGAGACGCCGGGAAATCCAGCCTTCTCGAGCGCGGGGAGACTGTAGATCGTTACGGGCTGTCCGCTGCTGCGGATTTCGGTGCGGGTGCCAAAGCTGTTCTGAGTGGTCATGGAGATCTCGATCATACCCCGCGAATCCGAACGCCGGTTAGAGTCCGATGAACACGCCGCCCGAGATCGCCAGGTGCGGTCTCATGCGATCGTCGACCGCTATCCCGCTTCGCAGCACATACCCACGAACATCGCCGCGCAGTCCCGCGGTACGCACGAACCCGGCGGCCCGGCTGACGAACGGATACTTGACCCCCACGCCGGCCATGAACAGCTGGCCATGTTCGATGACGGTCTGCCCTTCATGAAGCTGCCGCAGATACCCGGCGCCGGCTGTCGCGAAGGGCACCAGCCGCCCCAGACGAAACTCCTCGAAGGCGATCACGATGGCGGCGTCGAAGAAGTACTGATCGACGGTCTCGCTGATCGTCAGCGCCGGCGCCCCCTCGACGTCCGCGCTGACGTCGGCGCGCAGCGCCGGATGGCTGACCGCCACGCCACCTTGCACTCCCCATCGGCGTCCAAAGGGCCTCGCGGCCCGCAGGTGAAATGCAGGGGCTCGCTCGAATCGATGATCCGCCGTAAACAGGCGGTAGGCCTGCTCCGTGCGCGCGTTGGCTCTCAGGTTCGCGTCGACGGTACCGAGCCGCGCACCCCCGATGAGTCCGCCCCCCACCTCGATCTCCACCCAGCGGATGGACGGGACGGTCGCCACCTGGGCGGATGCCGTGGTGGCGGCGCAGGCGAGCCAGGCCAGCACACAGGCCGCGGCCACGTGGGCGTGCCGGGTCATTTCGGTCTCACGGCAATCGTGAACGCGTCGCCCTGTCCGCCTGACGGCGCGACGAACAGGCGGTTGTAGAACGTCACCAGAAACCCCAGATCGACCGGGTTCCGTGCGCTGAAGAAGCTGTCCACATCCGCGTCATCGAGCGGCTCGACACGAATGATGTGCGGACCGGGATGCAGGCCGGCAATCTCGAACCCGCCGTCGTTGTTCAGCGTAAAGCCGCCCACCAACTCGCCGCGTGCCGGATTGAACGCCACGACGTGCGCACCCAGCACGCCCCCACCGTTGCGGGTCACCCGGCCGCGGGCGACGCCCGTGTCCGATCGGAAATCGCCGTCGGGATAGAGGGCGGACACGCCCGCAATATCGTCGGGCTGGAGCGCACGGTCGTGGGTCGTCCCGCGGCCAAACGAGATCGGAAACATGACGGCGCTGCTCGCGAGGACCCTGCGGCCTCCTTCCGGACGCACCTCGGTTTCGCCAAGCGCGGAATGTCCGAGGCCGAGGAAGTGCCCGATCTCATGGACCGCGACCGACTCGAGGTCGAACCGGTTCGGATCACCCGCTGCGGAGGTGGACCAGGGAAAGGCGGAATTGAAGAAGATGTCGGCCTCGACGATCTCGCCGGTCAGCGTGTCTACCAGAAAGCCCGTGGCGCCCAGCACACGCTCCATGTCGGGCTCATTCTGAAACCCGAGGACCGAGAGGCCATCGTCGTCGAACGGCTCGGCGCCGGTCGCCCCGGCAAACTGGAACGCGATGGAGGCGGTGGGCACCGCTTCCCACGTGGCAAACGCCCTGGCCATCGTCGCCTGGAATTCAGAGCCGCTGATGCCGGAGGCGCCGCGGTCGAGCGCGTGCCAGCGCACGGGCACCCGCTGCCATTTCAGCGTGCGCGTCTGCCCGGCGCGCACGGCCGTGAGGTGCAGGTACGCCTCGATCGGCTGCGCGAACGCGAGTACGGCCATCAGGGCGCACAGCCACGGCTTCATCGGGCGCGCCCCAGGACCGCGCGCACCTCACGCGCAAAGAGCGCGGCGTCGATCGGTGTGCGTGCCGGGTCGCCTCGCACCACCCGCTCCGCGGCTCCACCTCGCGCCATCACCGGGGCAGCCACGATCGCCCGGCCGCCGGTTCGAGCCACGCGATACACCCCCTGGCTCAGTCCGAACAGCGACGGGACCGCAGGGGCCCGCCCGCGGAGGAACACGAACACTTCGTCGCCCTCGACGAACTCCGGGGCGCCGACCAGAATGCGGCGGTACCTGCCCACCTGTCCGTTCGGCACGCGGAACGTGACGGCCCGGGTCGACACGCCCTTGAGGCCGTCGATCACCTCGAGCGTCACAAGGCTCTCGATCGTCCGGCGCGGTCCGATGAGCCTCGCCGTCACGTCGATCACACGGCCGTGAACGATCACTTCGGACCCGGTCACGACCGTCGTGAAGTCGGCCGGCAGCAACACGGTGGCCGTGATGCGCGCGGGCGCGGCGAGCCAGCAGGCCGCCGCGATTACGAGCGGGCCGAGGACGTTCTTGGGCATATCTGAAGGACGGCGTCGGCCGCTCTTGCGCTGGCGCCCGGTTCGCCGAGACGCTGCCGTACGTCGGCAAGGGCCTGGCGCGTGGCGTCGTACCGCGCCTTGTCGCTCAGGAACGTGATGACTTCGCCGGCGACACGTTGCGGCGTGAAATCGTCCTGAATCAGTTCGGGCACAATCCGGCGGCCGGCGACAAGATTGGCCATCGCGTAGGTGTCAACCTTCACGAACCGGCGGCCCAGTAGATACGTGAGCGGAGACAGCCGATAGACGACGACCATCGGCCGTTCGTGCAATGCGGCCTGCACCGTCGCCGTGCCCGAGGCCGTGATGACCACGTCCGACGCGGCCAGCACGTCATCGGCGCGGTCGCGAACAATGGTGGCCTTGCCTGTAAATCCTGCAAACAGTTCGTCAGGCAGCCCCGGGGCTGCCGCGACCACGAACTGCACGTCGGGAATGCGCTCGCGGATGAGCGGCAGCGACGCGGCCATGTCGCCGGCGATGCGGTGCAGTTCGTTCGGCCGGCTCCCGGGGAGCAGCGCCACCGTCGGCGCGCCTGGCGCCAGGCGATGGTCTCGGAGGAACGCGTCGCGCGGCTGACTGGCCCGTGCGAGGTCCACGAGCGGATGGCCCACGAATTCCACCGGAACGGCGGCGCGCTCGTAGATCGCCGCCTCGAATGGAAAGATCACCAGCACCTTGGCGACGAACCGCTTCATCGCCGCCATGCGTCCGGCACGCCACGCCCAGAGCTGCGGGCTGACGTAGTAGACAACCGGGATGCCGAGCCGGTGCATGGCCCGCATCAGCCGGAAATTGAAATCCGGGAAATCGATCGCGACGAAGACGTCGGGCCGCTCGGCGCGCGCGGCGGCGACCAGGCGGCGATAGGTGGCGTAGGAATGCGGCAGGACCCGCAGCGCCTCGGTCAGGCCGGTGACGGTCATCCCGCTGAAATCGGCCGTGAGCCGTGCGCCGGCGGCCGCCAGGCGCGGTCCGCCAAGGCCGGTCACCTGCACGCCGGGCACCCGCTTCCGCAGCTCCGCGGTGAGAGCGCCCGCGTACAGATCACCGGACGGCTCGCCGCAGGACAGCACAATACGCATCGTTCGCGGTTCTATGTTCTCACTTCTCAGTTCGTGTTCAGGTTCGTGTTCAGGTTCGGGTTCGGGTTCGGGTTCAAGGTTCGTCTGGAACTTGAATGCGAACGCATGAACGTGAACACGAACAGAGAAGGCAGAACCGAGAAGGGTGAACGACTGGCCCGACCGCTATTGCGGCCGGGCGAACAGTGGGTCGTCGGTGGTGGTGCTCGGCGCGGTTCCAGCTCGAAGCGTCTCACGCTTGAGCGTCGCCGACATCAGATCGAGCTGCTCGATCGGAATGATCTCGAAGTCCGTAAAGCCGACGCGCTGCAGCTGCGGGACGAACCCTTTGGCGTTGCCGACCAGCACGATCGAGAGGCGGTCCGGGCGGATGTACTGCCGCGCCACGCGCTGCACGTCGTCCGGCGTCACCGCCTGCACGCGCTCGCGGAACGTGCCGATCTCGGTGACCGGGAGCTCGTAGAAGAGGACGTTCAGCACCTGCGTCGCGATATCGTTCGGCGTTTCAATGGTCAGCGGGAAGCTGCCGGACAGATAATCCTGCGCGTCAGACAGCTCACGCTGGGAGACACGTTCGCGCTGCAGCTTCGCGATCTCATCCATCGTCAGCCGAAGGGCCTCCCCCGTCGTCTCGGTACGGGTATTGGTCTCGGCGACGAGGTGGCCGGACTGTTTGCGCGCTTCAGAATCCGCCTGCGCGCCGTAGGTCAGGCCCCGCTCCGACCGGAGGACGCGATGCAGGCGATTGGCGCCCTCACCGCCCAGAATCTTGGAGGCGAGGTCGAACGCCATGTAGTCGGCGTGCTTGCGGGGGATCGCGAGCTGGCCGACGCGAATCTCGGTCTGCACGGCATCGGGCTTATCGATCACGACGATGCGGCGGGTCGGATCGGGCGGCGCCGTCAGGGCGACCGGCGGCACGTCGCCGCGCGGCCATGCGCCGAAGACGCGATCGGCGGCCGCAAACGCTTCCTCGCCGGTCACGTCTCCGACAATTGCCAGCACCATGTTGTTGGGCACGAAATACCGGCGGTGATACTCCTGCAGGTCGCCGCGCGTGATGGCCGCGAGCGTTTCGGGCGTGCCGCTGTTGGGCAGGCCGTACGGATGGAAGCCGTACACCAGCCGCTCGAGCAGCACGCTGGCGACGTAGCCGGGGTCCTCGCGGCTGACCTGGAGGCCCGAGATCGCCTGCTCCTTCTGGCGGTCGATCTCCTCCTCCGCAAACGCGGGGCTGCGCACGACGTCGGCCAGCAGATTCATCCCGAGGTCGAAGGAATCCTTCATGACGACGGCGTTGGCGAACGTGAGATCGGACCCCGACCCGGTCGCGAGCGCGCCGCCGATAAAGTCGATCTCGTCCGCGATCTCCTCGGCGGTCTTCGACTGCGTCCCGCGATCGAGGAGCGAAGCCGTGAGGCTCGCCACGCCGACCTTGTTCGCCGGATCCTGCACGGCGCCCGCGCGGATGAGCAGGCGCATGCTGACCGCCGGCTGCTCGTGGTGCAGCACGGCAATCACCTGCATGCCGTTTCGCAGCGTCCGCACTTCGTACGGCGGGAAGTTGACGTCCCGGGCGGCCAGCGGCCGCGGCGGCCGCTCCGTGGGCCACATGATGAAGCGACCGTCCGGCGTCCGATCCACCTGCGCGCTGACGAGCGTTGCGCACAACACAACTGCCAACACGCCAGCAACCAGCTTCCAAGCCGGCTGTCTTCGGGCGTGTGGCGTGGGGCCCTGGAGGCCCGTCATCGCGCGCCTCCCTTGGGCACGATGTGCAGGACCAGGCGGTTCGACTGGTTGAAATGGGCGCGCGCCACGCGCTGCACGTCGGCCACCGACGTCTTCGTGAAGATGTCGAACTCCCCGTCGGCGGTCGTGATGTCGTTGTGAATGACGGCGGCGTGGGCCAGGTGCATGGCCTTGTCCTCGTTCGACTCGCGCCCGAGGATGTAGTCGCGCGCGAACTGATTTTGCGAGCGCTGCAGCTCACGCGGCGTGACCCCTTCGGTCTTCAGCTTCTCGAATTCCGCAATCAGGGCCTTTTCGGCCTCGGCCGGCGTCCGGCCTGGCTGCACGATGCAGACGGCGAAGAACAGGTTCGGGTGCTCGGTGATGTTGCCGCTGCCGAACGCACTCAGGCAGAGGCGCTGGTTGTAGATCAATTCGTTGACGATCCGCGCGCTCTGGCCGTCAGACAGGATTTTCGACGTGATGTGGAGCGGGTAGGCATCCGGATGGCCGTCGTACGGCACGTGGTACGCCACGACCACCGCCGGCAGCGGCCACGCCTCTTCCACGGTCGCGCGGCGCTCCGCGGTCATCTCAGGCTCTTTCGGAATGTCCCGCGGCACCGGCCTGGCCGCCTTCGGCACCCGGCTGAAATACTGGGTGACGATCCGCAGCGCCTCTGCCGAATCGAAGTCGCCAACAATCGTGACGGTCGCGTTCTCCGGCACGTAGAACGTGCCGTGGAACTCGCGCACATCGGCGATCGACGCGGACTCGAGATCGCGCATGCTGCCGATCGTCGGGTGCTTGTACGGATGCGCCACGAAGGCGTGGTCGTAGATGATTTCGGACAGACGGCCGTACGGCTGGTTCTCGATGCGCAGCCGGCGCTCTTCCTTGACGACCTCCCGCTCGCGGCGGAACGCCTCGTCGTCCACGCGGAGCGTCGCCATCCGATCGGCCTCGAGCCAGAGCGCCAGCGGCATGTACTGCGACGGCAGCGTCTGCCAGAACACGGTGACGTCTTCGGTCGTGTAGGCGTTGCTCCGCCCGCCGACGCTCGAGACGTACGAGGTGTGCGACTCGGGCTCGACGTTCTTCGAACCCTTGAACATCATGTGCTCGAACAGGTGCGCGAACCCGGTGCGGCCGGGCCGCTCGTTCTTCGAGCCCACGTGGTACCACACCGACACGTGGACGATCGGCGTCGAATGATCCTCCGACAGGATCACGCGCAGGCCGTTCGGCAGCGTGGCGATCTGATATTGCAGCTTCGGCGGACGAACGGCCGCCTGGAGCGGAGTCAGCGCGACGGCGGCAAGGAGAGCGGCCGCGATCAAGAGAGCGATGCGGAAACGCATACGTGGCCCGATTATCGCACCGTTACCGGTTGGTCAGGCGGAACCCCGCGGACAGCCAGGTCGTGGTCGAGAACTCGAGTTGATACGGGTCAACACGCCGTTCGGCGGCCACGAACAGCTCCAGCACGGCCGCCGGTCCGTCGAGCCGGACGCCGCCTTCTCCGCGCGCGCCGTACTGCGTGCCGCGGCCGAGCGTCCCGTCCACGCCAAACACGCGCAACTGGCCCCGCGCGACCATGGCGACGCGCGGGCGGATGCGCACGCGCGCGGCGCTTTCCGTGTCCAGCTCCCATTCGTAGTCAACATGGGTGTGCTGGATCACCGTGCGCACATCGGTACGGGTGCGAAGCTGCGTGCGGCCGCGCTCGAGCGACGTGAGCACGCGGCCGCCGATCATGTTCCAGTCAATTGGAAACCGCTTGGGCCGATCGCTCAGGTGGCGCGACACGTGGTGAAGGACCGCGGCGACCTCCGTGCTGCCCCGCCGCAGCGATGCCGCTCCCTCGAGCATGTAGTTGCCCTGATTGGGATCGAAGATACGGAACTGGTCGCCAAGAATCGTCTGGTACTCCGCGGCGAAGATGAGGCGGCCCGAGCCGTAGTCGATCAGATCGACGTCGGCCACCCACTTCGCATCCCACACATACCGGGGATCGTCGTGCGACAGGTGCTCCAGCGCCACCCCGAAATCGAACCGCGTCAGAAAGGGAGAATCCCCCGTGGTTTGCGCCGAGGCGGGCGCGGCCGACACGAGGAGCGTCAGGACTCCCAGGAGGACGCCGCACCTCACGCGGGGCCGTCCCCGGACTCGTCACGCTGCGCGCTTAGCTCCGCGACCCTGGCCTCGAGCTCCTCGATCCGCCGCTTCAGCTCCGGCAGGCGCTTGAAGATCGCCGACGACCGCCGCCACTCGCGGCTCTCAATCGCCGGATAGCCGGCGACCATCGCGCCCGCGGGCAGTGAGTTCGTCACGCCCGACTGCCCCACCGCGACCGCGCCGCGGCCGATCGTGAGATGACCGCCCACGCCCACCTGCCCGCCAAAGACCACCGCGTCCTCGATGTGGGTGCTTCCGGCAATGCCCACCTGCGCGGCCATGAGCACGTTGCGGCCGACGGTAACCCCGTGCGCGATCTGCACGAGATTGTCGATCTTCGTTCCCGAGCGAATCCGCGTCTCGCCGACCGCGGGGCGGTCGACCGTCGTGTTGGCCCCCAGCTCCACGTCGTCCTCGATCACCACATCCGCGACCTGTGGAATTTTTTCGTGCACGCCGTCGCTGCGGCGCACAAATCCGTAGCCGTCGCTGCCGAGGACGACGCCGTTCTGCAGAATCACCCGGTTGCCGATGACGACGCGCTCGCGGATGGCCACGTTGGAGTGGATGACGCAGTCGCTGCCGATCTGCGCGCCGCTGCCGATGGTCACGTTCGGAAAGACGACCGAGTTGTCGCCGATGCTCGCGCCCTCGCCGACCGCGACGAACGCGCCGATGGAGACGTCCCGGCCCAGGCGCACCCCGGCGGCCACGGCCGCCATCGCGTGAACGCCAGAGACGGGCCGCCACGCCGGCGCGAAGAGGCCGACCGCGCGGGCAAAGGCCAGGTACGGGTCGGATGTCCTGAGGACCGCGCATGGCGCGGTCAGGGCGCCGTCGCGCAGCACGATCGCCGACGCCCGCGTCCCGGCCACTGCCGATTCGTACTTCGAGTTGGCGACAAACGTCAGATCGCCAGGCTGCGCGTCCTGGATTCCCGCCACGCGGACGATCTCGATCTGGCCGTCGCCCTCGAGGCGGCAGTCCAGACGCTCCGCGAGCTCCCGCAGTTTCACGATCTGAACTGTATAACAGCCGCTATGTGGTCCGGACGACGCGATCGACGAAAGAGGTGAGGTGGGACAGGCGGAGCCGCGCCTCGATGTCGTGGACGCGGTCGCTCCTGTCCCTGGCAGGGAGCAGGACCACTGCGCGCAGCTCGGACAACGGGAGGCACGGCCGCCCGGTCCAGCGAACCCGGTGCAGGCCCTGTGCGGCGCCGCGCATCGAGAGGAAGTGGCCGACCGCACGGAACCCGAAGTACAGGGCCGGCAGATTGGCGATACCCGGAATCAGGAGGAACAGCGGCCCCAGGAGGATGAACGTCACGACGAACAGCAGGCCATCGATGATGGTCCACATGCGGTGCCGCTCGTAATCCCGCCGCAGCGAGCGGAGGATGAGTGCGTGTACTTCGTCGAACGTCATGTCGCCCGGATGCGCCGCGACGGCGTCCGTCTGGCCACGCAGGCTCCACAAGAGCTGCTGCTCGGCCGCCCGCTCGGCCACCCAGGTCATCGCACGACCCTGGATTCGCCCGAACAGGCTGATGGGCTCGTCACGGGAATATCCGGAGCGTTGCCGTGCCTCCGCGGCGCGCACCAGTGTGGCAAACCGGTGACGGATGCGCCCGGCCAATCCGGTCGGCGCTGGCTCGTCGTCTGTCTCCAGGGCATCCGGCTGCTCGGCGTACAACTCGTAGCGCTGCCGGCCGACCGGAATGACGAAGACGTCCACTGGGATCACGATACTACGGTGCGAAGGTGCGAGAGTGCGAGGGTACGGCTGTCGCGCCGGGCTCAGCGGATCTTGCGGATGCGGTTGGCGGGCGGCGGGCTGACGGGCGAGTTGTTGAAGAAGTAGTCGGCGAGGATGTCGTAGTCGACACCGACGAGCACGGGGTCGCGGCCCTGTTTCACGGCGGCAAGTAAGTCCCCACCGTCCCACAGGTAATTGCTGGTCGCCAGGCGGTACGTCATGGACGGGTCGATAGGCTCGCCGTCCAGTCGCATAGACGACCTGTCGATCCGCTGCCCGAATGGACGGGTGGAATCGTAGGCGTACGTAAAGCCGTCCGATACCTGAAAAATCCGGACGCGGTCACCTGATCCGGTGGAGCCGCCAAACTGTTCCTCGAACAGTTGGATCAGCCCTTCGCCGCTGATCGATTTGACGATCAGTTCGTTACCGAACGGTGTCACCGAAAACGCCTGCGCGTAGGTAATGGGCGTCGAAGCTGCGCCCGGTGGCACGACGAGGTCGGCCCGGATGCCGCCGGAATTCCAGATGGCGAGATGGGCGTCCGCTCCGGGAGTCTTTCGAGCGGCATAGAGCAGCGCATCCGCAACGATGCCGCCCAGCACCGATTCGCCCGCCGGCGTTGTGACGCGGGTCAGGCTTGCGGTCATCGTCCCGACGACCCGATTGCTGACCTTCTCAGCGGCGGGCCGGTACCCGGCCAGCAACGCCGTCTGCCGCGCGTCCACGGCCACGTCGCGTGTCACGATCACGTTACGCGCGCTCTTGGAGACGATTTCCCCGTCGGAGCGGCGCACCTCGAGATCGATGTCGGTGAAAACGCGCCCGGCCGATGCGGCGCTCGTCACCAGCTTGCCGTCAATCGTGCAGTTGTAGGACTGGTGCGAATGGCCGGTCACCACCACGTCGATGTCGTCGGACATCTCCGTCACGAGGTCAACAAGGTCCGTGGAAATGTCTTCGCAGCCGTTCACATCGGTGCCCCGCTGATCGCCGCCCTCGTGCATGATCACGACCATGCCGCGCACACCCTGCGCGCGAAGCGCCGCGGCCGCCTCGTTCACACTCTCGGCCTCCGGCTCGAAGGTCAGTCCCCGCGTGCTCGCGGGAAGGATCATCGTGGGCGCTTCTTCGAGAATGACGCCGATGACCCCGATGCGGACGCCGTCCACGGTGCGAATCGTGTACGCGGGAAGCAACGGCCGCGGCTCCACCCCCGTGACTCCCGCCAACGCCAGCATCTTCGGGTCGGCCGCTCGGGGATCGAGCGACACATTCGCGGCGAGGTAGGTGAACCGCGCCCCCTCGTAGGGCGTCCCCTCCTGACAGCCGTCGACCGGATGGCACCCGCCCTTCACCATCCGGTACAGCTCCCACCATCCTTCGTCGAGGTCGTGGTTGCCGAGCGCGGAGATCTCGAGACCGGCCAGGCCGAGCGCCTCCACCGTGGGTTCGTCGTGAAACAGACTGGAGAGGAGCGGCGTCCCGCCGATGTTGTCGCCGGCCGACACGATGATCGTGTTGTTCGGATTGTCGGCCTTGTGACGCGCCAGGTGCGTCGCCAGGTACTCGACCCCGCCGGCGTCGGTCGATCCGAGGCGCCCGGTTCCACCGATGGCGGGCTCCAGCCCGCCGTGAAAGTCGTTGAACGCGAGGATCTGGACGTCGACCGTCGAATCGTTCACCTGGGCGAACTGCGCGACGGTGGCGACCATCACGAGGAGCGCCCCGAGAAGCACGGCGATGCGCAAGCCCTGCGTCACGATCAAGGATCATAGCTGATGCTTCGCATCGGGGCGCACATGTCTGTGGCGGGCGGCATCTCGAAAGCGGTCGATCGCGCGGTGGTGCACGGCTGCGAGGCGCTCCAGATCTTCACGAAGAACG
Organism: Vicinamibacterales bacterium; assembly: GCA_964202965.1. GTDB lineage: Bacteria > Acidobacteriota > Vicinamibacteria > Vicinamibacterales > UBA2999 > CAXNKG01. The sequence continues at coordinate 1,033 of CAXNKG010000011.1, read as the reverse complement.
CCAGCCAGTGGCGGGGCGCGCCGCTCGACCCGGCCGAGATCGCGGCGTTTCGCACGCGCATCGGCCAGGCCGGCATCGCGCCGGTCGTGTCACACGCCAGTTACCTGATCAACCTCGCCACCACGTTTTCCGCCCTGCGCGAACAGTCGATCGCCGCGTTCATCGACGAGCTGGACCGCGCCGAGGCGCTCGGGCTGCTGGGCGTGGTGATTCATCCGGGCACGTGCACCGCGGGGACCGAAGACGACGGCCTGCGTCTCATCGGCGACGCGATTCGCGAGGCGTTCAGGGCGCGCCCGCGCGGCACGTCACTGGTCCTGCTGGAGCACACGGCGGGCCAGGGCCGCACGCTCGGATACACGTTCGAGCATCTCGCGGCGATCATCGGGCACCTGCACGGCTCCGCCCGCGTCGGCGTCTGTCTCGACACCTGCCACCTCGTCGCCTCCGGCTACGACATCGCCAGCGAGGCCGGGTATCGCGAGACGTTCGAGGCGTTCGATCGCCTGGTGGGGTTCGACCGGCTGAAAGTCGTCCATGGCAACGATTCGAAGAAGCCGTGCGGCAGCCGGGTCGATCGCCACGAACACATCGGACGCGGCTGCCTCGGTGAGGCGCCGTTCCGCCGGATGCTGCACGACCCGCGCTTCGCGGGGCGGCCCTTGCTGATCGAGACCGAAAAGTCGAAGGACGGCGAAAGGCGCGGGAGGATCATGGAAGACCCGCTGGACATGCAGAACCTCGGGACACTGAGGCGGCTGCGCGACGAGAGATGACGGAGAAGACGGAAGAAACGGGACAAAACCACAGGAGAAACGAAGGAACGGAGGCGCGCGGAGTTAGAAAATCATGGCGTTGACGTTGACGCGTTCCTTTCAACAGAATTCGTCTCCGTTCGTCTCCGTTGCTCCGTTCCTCCTGTGGTTTTGTCCCGTTCCCTCCGTCCCCTCCTAAGCATCCCTACTTCACGATCGTCGACACCTCGAACCGAGCCGGGGTCTGCCCTGCAAACCGCATGTCCGCCACGGTGGCA
>CAXNKG010000010.1:0-75810 GCA_964202965.1 Vicinamibacterales bacterium | reverse complement strand
AAGCAGCGCATTCGCACCCACGCGCCGCGGACCGCGGTCGCCCTGCGGCGAGTCGCTCGCGCGGCCCGCTACGTCGTCCGTCCGCATCACTGTCGTCAATGGTTTGCCCATGCCGGGTACGGCCACTCAAGTACTTTCCGGGATTAGTTAGAGGTTCTTGGGTGCTTAGGTGCTCGGGTGTTTGGGTGCTGGTGCTTGGGTGCTGGTGCACGGGTGCTAAGGTTCAAAAGGGCTTCAGCTGAGAGATGTGGTGACGGAGCGCCGTATCGAAGGCGCTCCAGTCTTCACCGAATGCCTGCCTGAAGTTCGCGACGCGGTCGTCTGATTCCGCAAACAACCGGAAGTACGCAATCACCTCGTCAACGCTATGGCGACGGATGAGGAAATCCGTGGCGACGTGCGCGTACGGGTACAGGAGCCTCGTTGCCGGGCTGTTCGCCACCGCCACCCACTCGGGAAAGTTGGCGAGCCTCGCGAGCGGCGGGAGCTGTTCGCGCATGCCGGGCTGCGCGATGAAGCGCGTGTTGCGGCGCAGGATGCTGTCGCGAGTCATCGTGCCGACCTGGAGCTTTTCGAGCACGTAGGCCTGCACCCAGTCCCCGAAGCCTTCGCGCAGCCACTGATCGGAGTTGCCGCGCTTGCCGCCTGACAGTTCGTACTGCGCGACATGCGTCGCTTCGTGCGACAGCAGGGCCAGGCGCGCGTTCCAGTTCAGACGGGCAAAGGACGCCTGGTTGATGTAGACCGCGCGATGCGTGCCGAGCGCCAGCATGGTGTCCGCCGCGCCGCGAGCGGTGTCAGGGTCGGCGCCGCTCTCCTGCAGGACGGTAAACATCGCGTCGCGGTCCGCGACCAGATGCAGCGTGCCCTGGAGCTTCGGGAGGCGCAGCTCCTTTTCGGTGATCGCCGCAATCGAGGCCATCGCGCTTTCGTAGTCGTTCACGAATTCTGCGCGCGGTTCGGGGCGCGCGCTGAGGGTGTCGAGGACTATCGCGCGGGGAGGGTCGGCGCGGGCGGCGCAGCAGGCCGTCAAAAGCGCGAGCAGGACGAGGAGCCGCACGGGCGGATCTTACGCCGGGTCCGGTCGTCGGCGGGTCCACGGCTCGGATGGCACCACCCTCACCGTGGGACCCGCCCTACGTACCGGTTTTGCGCAGCGACATATGGTTCCGCGCTGCCGTATCATCTGGCGCATGCGCCGCGTATTGATCATCCTCGGGCTGGCCGCGGCCAGCGTCGTGACGACGGGCCAGACGTTCCATACGCTCACCCAGCTCCCGACGAGCGGGTGGCCGACCAATGGCGGCGACCTCTATAACCGGCGGTTCTCGCCGCTGACGCAAATCACCAGGGACAACGTCGCGCAGCTCAAAGGGGTGTGGCGTACGAGTCTGGGTGGATCCGGACTCAGCGTGAAGTATTCCGGCGAGGCGCAGCCGATTGTCCAGGACGGGGTCGTCTTTGTGTCCACCGGCGCAGACGACGTGTTTGCGATCAGCGTGGAGACGGGCGAGATCCTCTGGAGTTACAAGGCAAATCTCGACGAGACGATCAACGTGGTCTGCTGCGGGTGGACGAGCCGCGGCGTGGGGCTCGGCGACGGGCGTGTGTATGTCGGGCAGCTCGATGGCAAGCTTGTGGCGCTCGATCAGAAGACGGGCGCGGTCGCCTGGTCCGTTCAGGCCGAGCGCTGGCAGGAAGGGTTCAGCATCACGAGCGCGCCGCTCTACTACGAGGGGCTCGTGATCACCGGCTTCGCGGGCGCGGAGCACGGTATCCGCGGACGCGTGAAGGCGTACGACGCGAAGAGCGGGTCGCTCGCCTGGGCGTTCTACACGGTGCCCGGTCCCGGCGAGGTCGGCCACGATACCTGGCCGAAGGACAACACGGTCTGGGAACATGGCGGCGCGTCGGTCTGGCAGACGCCGGCGGTCGATCCCGATCTCGGTCTTCTCTATTTTTCCACCGGCAACCCCGGCCCCGATTTCAACGGCGCCGTTCGCGCCGGTGACAATCTCTTCTCCGCGTCGGTCGTCGCGGTCGAAGCCAAGACCGGCACGTATCGCTGGCACTTCCAGCAGGTGCATCACGACCTCTGGGACTTCGACGCGCCGAATCCGGTCGTGCTGTTCGACATGACGGTCGAGGGAAAGCCGCGCAAGGCGCTCGCGCAGGCCAGCAAGACGGGGTGGGTCTACATCCTCGATCGCACGACCGGCCGGCCGCTGCTCGGCATCGAAGAGCGGCCGGTGCCGCAAAACAAGATGCAGGCGACCGCGCGCACGCAGCCGTATCCGGTGGGCGACGCGTTCGTGCCGCAGGCCATGACGATCGCGCCCGAGGGGTTCAGGCTGGTGAACCAGGGGCGCATCTTCACGCCGTTCGGTCCCGAGCCGCAGGTGGGCAAGCCGGGACAGGGCGGCGGCGCGAACTGGCCGCCCAGCTCGTACGACCCGGCGCTGAACTACCTGTTCGTCTGCGCGTCGGATCGTACCGGTATCTTCCGCGGCGGCGATAAGGATTTCGACATTCCGCCGGACGGGCAGCAGTACCTCGGCGGCGCGTTCGGCAGCGTTCCGTTCGGCGTGACCGGTGTGTTCGCGGCGATGAACATGGCCACGAACAAGATCGTGTGGCAGCAGCAGTGGCCGGAGCGCTGCTACAGCGGGTCGATCGCCACCGCGAGCGGCCTGCTCTTCACCGGCCGCGGCGACGGACGACTGACCGCGCTCGATTCGCGGACCGGGTCGATGCTCTGGCAGTTCCAGACGGGCGCCGGCGTCAATGCGACTGCGAGCACGTTCGAGCACGGTGGTCAGCAGTACGTCGTGGTGCTGTCGGCGGGGAACGCGTTTGCCGGTTCGAAGCGCGGGGACAACGTGTGGATGTTCGGGCTGAACGGGACGCTTACGCCGCAGTGACGGCGGGTCCGCGGGTCGGCTGGCACCAGCCTCGCCGCGGCACCCGCCCTACGTACGAATAGATTCGACCCACGAATATGACCTTCTACGAGATTCTTTTTCAACTCGCGAGCCTGGGGATCGTCGGCTGGTTCCTGCTGATCTTCGTCCCGACCTGGCGATTCTCGCGGCGGCTGGCCGACAGCCACTTCTTTCCGATCTTCATCGGCGTCTCCTACGCGTTCGGCGTCGGCGCGCTGCTGATGGAGCGCGGCGCCGGCTTCATGGCGGATTTCGGGACGGCAGAAGGCGTGGCGCGGCTGCTGGCGCAGGAGGAGATTGCGTGGGTCGCCTGGCTCCACATCCTCGCGTTCGATCAGGTGATCGGCATCTGGATCTACCGCGAAAACATGCGGCACCGGTTCGTGCCGATCCCGGTGCAGTCGCTGCTGCTGTTCCTGACGCTGATGCTCGGGCCGCTCGGGTATCTCGCGTGGCACCTGGTCAGGGTCGGCAAGCTGGGAGGCCGCGCGTTCGGTGATGACGCGGGACGAGGGGAGCCTCCTGCGGTGAATGAGGCGGCCGTGCCGACGCTCGCGCAGATTGCGAATGTCTATCGCGAGGAGCGCGGACTGACGATGACCGCGCTGGCGGGCGTCGCGCTCGGGGCGATGCTGCTCCTCGTCGTCTTCGCACGCGGTCCCGAAGTGCCCCCGGAAGGCGACCTGATGAAGCCGGCCACGTTCGACCTGGCGGTCGGCATCTTCATCCTGTCGCTGATTCCGTGGCTCCCTGCGGCGGGGTTTACCGACGCCGGCCGCCGCCTGTGGCGACGCTGGATGATCGCGATGTTGATCTATGGGTTCGGCATCGAGACGATTCAGCAACTGCGGGGCATCGATCCGCGCTTTTCGGTGGCGGAGCCGGCCAGCCAGATCTTCGGCGGGCTGTTCTTTGCGTCCGCGCTCGCTATCGCCGTCATGTCGATAGGACTTGGCATCCGCGCCTTCGACGCTACGGCCGCCGGCCGTCGCGGCCTGCTCGTCGTGGCCGCGCGGTGGGCGGGCGCGTCGATGCTGATCGGGTTTGTCGCGGGCGTATGGCTGAGCGCGAATCAGGGCCGGTTCATCGGCGACATGGGGAACCTGCTGCCGCTGCACGCCGCCGGCTTCCATGCCGCGCAAGCGGTGCCGCTCGTGGCGCTGATGCTCGCCTGGTCGCCTGTTTCGACCGATGCGGCCCGCCGGTGGGTTCACATCGCGGGCGCGGCGTGGGCAGCGGCGTGCCTCGCTATCTGGTGGCAGACGGGGCACGGAAGAGCGGTGACCGATCTGTCAGGCGTGGGGATGGCGACCGTGGTGCTGCTGGGTGTCTGGGCGGTGGCGGCGCTGCGCGGGTTCATCGGGTGGCGGGTGAAAGCGTCGGTAGTTGGTAGGCGGTAGGCGGTAGGGGCGGTAGGCGGTAGTTGGTACACTGGTTGCCCTGACGACCGTTATGACTCGATCGCTGTCCACTTTCGCGGCCATCCTTGCCGCCATTTCCACCTCTTTCGCCTGTTCTACGGCGTCCTCCACAGGTCCCACCGGCCTTTCCCTCGTCGATCGCATCGGCGGTTCCTGGACGCTCGTGGCGCAGCAGCCGGCGGGTGAGCCGGAAGGCGCACCTCCCGCCGGGTCGACGTTCGCGATGCAGATTGCGGACGGGCGTGCCTCCGTCACCGCCGACTGCAATCGATGTAATGGAGCGGCGGCCGTCGGCGACAGCACCCTGACGCTCGGTCCAGCCATGGCCTGCACGCGCGCGTACTGCACGGCGTCGGCGCCCTTCGACACGACGTTCGTCAGGATTCTGGCGGCCGATAGCGTGGCGAATGTCGACGGGAATCTGCTGACGCTGCGCTCCGAGCGCGGGATCCTGCGATTCAGGCGGTAGGCCAGGCGGGTCCGCGGCTCGCCTGGCACCACGCTCGCCGCGGGACCCGCCCTACGTACGGTACGATCGCCAGCTATGGCGACTGCAGCTTCCACTCAGACAATCCGCGCGCAGATGATCATCGACGGCAAGGCCGTCGATGCGCAGGACGGGCGGCTCATCGACGTCGAGAATCCGGCGACCCGCCAGGTGATTGCGCAGGTGCCGCGCGGGGGGGAGGCCGACGTCGACCGCGCCGTGAAGTCGGCCGCGAAGGCCTTCGAATCGTGGCGTGAGGTTCCGCCGCGTGACCGCGGACGGCTGCTCATGAAGATTGCCGACGTCGTCGAGGCCGAGATCGAGCCGATCGCGCGCACCGTTGCGCTCGAGACGGGCAACGCCATCCGGACGCAGGCGCGCGGCGAGCTCAAGGTCACCGCCGACGTGTTCCGCTACTTCGGCGGCCTCGCGAGCGAGGCCAAGGGCGAGACGATCCCGCTCGGCGAGCACATGCTCTGCTACACCCGACGCGAACCGATCGGGGTCGTCGGCGGCATCGTGCCCTGGAACATGCCGGTCGGCCTGGGGACGCTGAAGATCGCCATGGCGGTCGCCGTCGGCAACACGCTGGTGCTGAAGGCGGCGGAGGATGCGCCGCTCGGGCTGCTGCGCGTGGCGGAGATCTGCCAGCAGTTCCTGCCGCCCGGGGTCCTGAATCTCATCACCGGCTACGGCGAAGAGGCGGGCGCGGCGCTCGCGAAGCATCCGCTCGTGAGGAAGCTGTCCTTTACGGGGTCAACGGAGGTCGGGAAGCTCATCATGCATGCCGCGGCGGATCGGATCGTCCCGGTGTCGCTGGAGCTGGGCGGCAAGAGCCCCGCGATCGTGTTTCCCGATGCGAATGACGACAAGACCGTCGACGGCGTGATCACCGGGATGCGGTTTACGCGTCAGGGCCAGTCGTGCACAGCCGGCTCACGCCTGTTCCTGCACCGCGCGATCTTCGACTCGTTCCTCGAGAAGGTCACCGTGAAGTTGAGCAAGCTGAAGATCGGCGATCCGCTGGATGAGGCGACCGACATGGGCGCGATCATCAATCGGAAGCAGTTCGACCGCGTCTGTTCGTACATCGCGGACGGCCTGGGACAGAAGGAAGGTCGCGTGCTCATCGGCGGCCTGCCGCCGAAGGACGGCCCGCTAGCGCAGGGCTACTTCGTCCAGCCGACGGTGTTCGCCGGCGTGGCGAACGACTGGCGCATTGCGCGCGAGGAGATCTTCGGGCCGGTCATGGTGGCGATCCCCTGGGACGACGAGCGGGAGGTGATCCGGATGGCGAACGACAGCCACTACGGCCTGGCCGCCTATGTCTGGACGCGCGATATCACCAAGGCGCTCCGGACCGCCCACGCCATCGAATCGGGCTGGGTCCAGGTGAACCAGGGCGGGGGCCAGCTGCCGGGGATGTCGTACGGGGGGTTCAAACAGAGCGGAATCGGCCGGGAATACTCCCTGGAAGGCATGCTCGACGGGTTTACCCAGCGAAAGTGCGTCGCGGTGAATCTAAGTGCCTAGAGTGCCTGAAGTGCCTAGAGTGCCTGGAGTGCGGCGATGTTCCTGCTTCTCGCTCTTCTTCTTCAGGGCGTAGACCCCGACGCTCTCTACCGTGATCGCGCGACCGTCGGGAGCGCGGTGCAGGCGGCCGCCATCTGGGAACAACGACTCGAAGCGAATCCCAAAGACTTTGAATCGGCGTGGAAACTGGCGCGTGCGTGTTACTGGCTTGGCAGCCGCGCACCGCAGGTGGAACGCCGCATGTACCTCGAGCGCGGCGTGGACGTGGCGCGGCGCGCGTCGACGCTCGAGCCCAGACGTCCCGAAGGGCATTTCTGGCTCGCCGCGAACATGGGCACGCTGGCCGAGTCGTTCGGCCTGCGGCAGGGACTGCGATATCGCGGGCCCATAAGGGACGCCCTCGAAATTGTCCTCAAGCTTGATCCGGCCTTCATGGGCGGATCGGCGGACCGGGCGCTTGGCCGGTGGTATTTCAAGGTGCCGCGGCTGTTCGGGGGCAGCAACGAGCGCTCGGTCGAGCATCTGCACCGCTCGCTCACCTACAGCGCCAGCAGCACGGTCTCTCATTACTTCCTGGCTGAAACGCTCCTCGACATGGGGAGGCGCGCCGAGGCTCGAGCGGAGCTCCAGGTGGTGCTGGATGCACCGTTTGACCCGGAATGGGCGCCAGAAGACCAGGATTACAAGGCCAGGGCGCGCGATTTACTGCGGAAAACCCCCTGATCCATATCCGACCTTCTTGATCCCCTATCCCGCCGCGCGGTAATATAAGACCTAATAGGTCGGAGTTACCGCCCATGCTAAGGCTCTCGAAAAAGACGGATTACGGGCTGCTCGCGCTGAACTACCTCGCATCCGAGGCGCCGGCCGGCGTGGCCAGCGCGCGGGTGATTGCCGAGAAGTACGACATCCCGGTTGAGCTGCTCGCGAAAGTGATGCAGCAGATGGCTCGCAGCGGACTGGTCGCCGCACACAAGGGGGCGCACGGCGGCTACGCGCTTGGACGCGCCGCGTCGACCATCACGCTCGCGGACATCGTCGAATCGATCGACGGCCCGCTGGCGATTACGGCGTGCGGACGCGACGACGACCCGTGCGACCAGTACGGGTCGTGCACTGTTCGCGACCCGCTGTGGAAGGTGAAGGACAGGATTCTCTCCGTCCTGCAGACGACGACGCTCGCGGAGATGGGCGACAAGGAAGTGCACGTCCCTCTGACCGTCCGGATTTGATCGCCATGATTGAACTCACCGAAAACGCCTCGAAGCAGATTCACAAGATGCTCGCCAAGCGCGCGCAGGGCGAGACCGGCCTTCGTCTGGCTGTGAAGGCCGGCGGCTGTTCCGGCTTCGAATACACATACGTCTGGGAAGCGGCGCCGCGGGCCGACGACGCCGTGTTCGAGCTCGAAGGCGCAAGGCTGTTCGTCGATCCGAGGAGCCTCCGCGTGGTGGACGGCACCGTGCTCGATTACGACACGAGCCTGATCAGCAAGGGGTTTCTCGTCAACAACCCGCACGCGAAGAGCACGTGCGGTTGTGGAGTGTCATTCAGCGTATGAGTACCGCCACCGAGACCATCGAGGAACTCGCCAACCGCGAGTACAAGCACGGCTTCATCACCGACGTCGAGCAGGAACTGATCCCGCGCGGCCTCAGCGAGGATGTCGTCCGCCTGATCTCGTCCAAGAAGAACGAGCCGCAGTGGCTGCTCGACTGGCGGCTGCAGGCGTATCGCGTGTGGCTGACGATGAAGGAGCCGACCTGGGCGAACGTGAAGTTCGACCCGATCGACTACCAGGACATGATCTACTACGCCGCGCCGAAGCCGAAGAAGCAGCTCTCGAGCATGGACGAAGTGGATCCGGAGATCCGCGCGACGTTCGAGAAGCTCGGCATCCCGCTGCACGAGCAGAAGATCATGTCCGGCGTGGCGGTGGACGCGGTGTTCGACAGCGTGTCGGTCGCGACGACGTTCAAGGAGAAGCTCGCGGACATCGGGGTTATCTTCTGCTCGTTCTCGGAAGCGGTGCACAACCATCCGGAGCTGGTGAAGAAGTACCTCGGAACGGTTGTGCCGTACACCGACAATTTCTACGCGACGCTCAACTCCGCGGTCTTCAGCGACGGATCGTTCGCCTACATCCCGAAGGGCGTGCGCTGCCCGATGGAGCTGTCCACCTACTTCCGCATCAACGCGCAGAACACGGGCCAGTTCGAGCGGACGCTGATCGTCGCCGAGGAAGGCGCGTACGTGAGCTATCTCGAAGGCTGCACGGCGCCGATGCGCGACGAGAACCAGCTGCACGCGGCGGTCGTCGAGCTGGTGGCGCTCGACAACGCGACCATCAAGTATTCGACCGTCCAGAACTGGTATCCCGGCGACAAGAACGGCAAGGGCGGCATCTACAACTTCGTCACCAAGCGCGGCCTGGCCGCCGGCGTGAACTCGAAGATCACGTGGACGCAGGTGGAGACCGGCTCGGCGATCACCTGGAAGTATCCGGGCTGCATCCTCAAGGGCGACAACTCCATCGGCGAGTTCTACTCCGTGGCGACGACGAACAACTGGCAGCAGGCGGATACCGGCACGAAGATGATCCACATCGGCAAGAACACGAAGAGCACGATCGTGTCGAAGGGGATCTCGGCGGGGCAGGGGCAGAACACGTATCGCGGTCTCGTGCGGATCGCCAAGGGCGCGACCGGCGCGCACAACTACTCGCAGTGCGACTCGCTCCTCATCGGCGACAAGTGCGGCGCGCACACGTTCCCGTATCTCGAGATCCGCAACACGTCGGCGACCGTGGAGCACGAGGCGTCGACGTCGAAGATCGGCGAGGACCAGATCTTCTACTGCCGGCAGCGCGGGCTCTCGACCGAGGACGCCGTCAACATGATCGTCAGCGGCTTCTGCAAGGACGTGTTCCGGCAGCTGCCGATGGAGTTTGCGGTTGAAGCGCAGAAATTGCTCAGCGTCAGCCTGGAAGGAAGCGTCGGCTAGCGCCGAAAGTCAAAAGTCAAAAGTCAAAAGTCAAAAGTCAAAGGTCAAAAGTGCTTAAGGTTCGTAATCTGCATGCGCGCGTCGCGGGGCGCGAGATTCTCAAGGGGGTCGATCTCACCGTCAATCGCGGCGAGGTGCACGCCATCATGGGTCCCAACGGGTCCGGCAAGAGCACGCTCGCGCGTGTGCTGGCCGGTCATCCCGAGTACGAGGTGACCGACGGCGAGGTCCTCTTCGAGCGCGACAACCTTCTGGAGATGGATCCGGAAGTGCGCGCCCGCTTGGGCGTGTTCCTCGCGTTCCAGTATCCGGTCGAGATTGCCGGCGTGAATAACGCGTATTTCCTGAAGTCGGCGCTCAACACCGTCCGCAAGGAGCGCGGGCTCCAGGAGCTCGACGCGATGGAGTTCCTGACACTCGTGCGCGCGCGGATGAAGGAGCTCGACATGGACGAGTCGTTCCTGAATCGTCCGGTCAACGAGAGCTTCTCGGGCGGTGAGAAGAAGCGCAACGAGATTTTTCAGATGGCGGTGCTCGAGCCGAAGCTGTGCGTCCTCGACGAGACCGACTCCGGCCTCGACATTGACGCGCTGAAGGTGGTGTCGCACGGCGTGAACATGATGCGCAGCCCGGACCGCGCGTTCGTGCTGGTCACGCACTACCAGCGGCTGCTCAATTACATCGTGCCGGACCAGGTGCACGTCCTCAGCGAGGGGCGCATCGTCCGGTCGGGCGGCAAGGAGCTCGCGCTGGAACTCGAAGACAAGGGTTACAGCTGGCTCGAACAGCCGGCGGGCGCGCGATGAATCTTGACAGTTACCAGGCGGAGTTCGAGAGGGCGAAGCCGCAGCGTTCGACGCGCGAGTCCGCGCGCGTCGGCCGCACGCGCGATGAGGCCATGAGCCGGTTTCTCGCCAACGGGTTCCCGACGACGAAACACGAGGAGTGGCGGTTTACGAGCGTCGAGAAGATTGCGACGCGGGCGTTCGCGCCTGCGGGCGGTGCGACGGCGAGCGCGATGCCCGCCGACGTGTCGCCGTTCGAGCTGCCCGACGTGTTCGGCGCTACGCTGGTGTTCGTCGACGGGCGCTATGCGCCGGCGCTGTCGAAGGTCGGCGCGCTGCCGGCGGGCGCGCAGGTCGGCAGTCTTGCGGACTACGCCGCGGGCCACACCGATACGCTCGAGCAGCATCTGGGCCACGTGGCGCCGTTCGATCGGCAGCCGTTCGTGGCGCTCAACACGGCCTTCTTCGCCGATGGCGCCTTCGTGCACATACCGGCCCGCGCGGTGCTCGACAAGCCAATCCACCTGCAGTTCATCTCAACGGGCAGCGCGGACGGAGTGTCCTCTTTAAATGACCCCCGACCCCATTTAATTGGCGCGCATCCGCGCGTGCTGATCGTGATGGGCGCGCAGAGCCAGGGGGTCGTGGTCGAAAGCTATGCAGGGCCGGCGGGCGCGGAGTACTTCACCAATGTGGTGACCGAAGTGGTGATGGGCGAGCAGTCGGTGCTCGATCACTACAAGCTCCAGCACGAGAGCAACCAGGCGTTCCACATTGGCGCGATCTACGTGAAGGCGGCGCGGAGCGCGAACTGTTCATCGCACTCGATCAGCCTCGGCGGCGCGCTCGTGCGCAACGACGTCGTCGCGGTGCTCGGCGGGGAAGGGGGCCACTGCACGCTGAACGGCCTGTATCTCGTCGACGGCCAGCGTCACGTGGACAACCACACCACGATCGACCACGCGATGCCGAACTGCGACAGCCGCGAGATCTACAAGGGCATCCTGGCCGGCAAGGCGCGCGGCGTCTTCAACGGCAAGATCATTGTCCGGCCAGACGCGCAAAAGACCGACGCGAAGCAGACCAATCGCGCCATCCTGCTGTCGGAGGACGCGCAGATCAATTCGAAGCCGGAGCTCGAGATCTTCGCCAACGACGTGAAGTGCACGCACGGCGCGGCGGTGGGACAGCTGGACAAGGACGCGGTGTTCTACCTGCGGTCGCGCGGCATCGGACTGCTCGATGCACGGCACCTGTTGATCCACGCGTTCGCGGGCGACGTGCTGAACAAGCTTCCGCTGCTGGCGGTGCGCAAGAGCGTCGAAGACGTCCTGCACCGGCAGCTCGAGACCGCGTTACAGGCAGCGTAGGCGGGTCCAAAGGACCCGCCCTGCATATGTAGGCCGGGTCTTCAGACCCGGCGTGAGAGACGATATGGCAACAGCGGCAGCGGCACGGCATTCCACGCTCGACGTGAAGACGCTCCGGGAGGATTTCCCGATCCTCACCCAGCGCATTCACGGAAAGCCGCTCGTCTATCTCGACAACTCGGCGACGACGCAGAAGCCGAGAGCGGTGCTGGACGCGCTCCAGCGCTACTACTTCGAGCAGAACGCCAACGTCCACCGCGGCGTCCATACGCTGAGCGGCCGCGCGACCGACCTGTACGACGCCGCGCGCATCACGGCGCAGCGGTTCCTGAACGCCGCCGACCCGCGCGAGATCGTCTACGTGCGGGGCACGACCGAGGGGATCAACCTCGTGGCCCAGACCTGGGGGCGCGCCAACATCGGCGCTGGTGACGAGATCGTGCTCACCGAAATGGAGCACCACTCGAACATCGTGCCGTGGCACATCCTCGCGCAGGACAAGGGCGCGCGGATCCGCGTGGTCACGCTCACAGACGCCGGCGAGCTGCGGCTCGACGAGCTCGAGAAGCTGTTGAACGACCGCACGAAGATTGTCGCGGTCACGCATGTCTCCAACGTCCTCGGCACGGTGAATCCCATCGCGGACATCGTCCGGATGGCGAAAAAGCGCGGCATCACGGTACTCGTGGATGGTGCGCAGGCCGTGGCGCACGGCGCCGTCGACGTGCAGGCGCTCGGCTGCGACTTCTACGCGTTTTCGGCGCACAAGATCTTCGGCCCGACCGGCATCGGCGTCCTCTATGGCCGCGCGGCGCTCCTCGAGGCGATGCCCGTGTATCAGGGCGGCGGCGGCATGATCGGCCGCGTGGCGTTCGGTAACATCACCTACGCCGACCTCCCCTATAAGTACGAGGCGGGCACCCCGAATATCGCCGGCGCCGTCGGCATGGGCGCGGCGCTCGAGTACGTGATGGCGATCGGGCTGGATCGCATTGCCGCCTACGAACAGGAGCTGCTGGCGTACGCCACCCAGGAGTTGTCACGCATCCCGGGACTCCGGCTCACCGGCACGGCGGCACACAAGGCCGCGGTGCTGTCGTTCGTCCTCGAGGACGTACATCCGCACGACGTCGGAACGATCCTCGACCGGGAAGGCGTCGCCATCCGGGCGGGGCATCACTGCTGCCAGCCGCTGATGGGACGTCTGGGCGTCGCCGCCACGGCGCGTGCGTCGTTTGCGCTCTACAACACGCGCGACGAGGTGGACGTGCTCGTGAAGGCGCTTGGCACCGTGCACGAGGTGTTCGCGTGAACGACGAACTCCAGGACCTGTACCAGGAGGTCATCCTCGACCACAACAAGCGGCCGCGGAATTTCCGGGCGCTCGACGGCGGCCGGAAGGCCGAGGGCTACAACCCGCTCTGCGGCGACCGCTTCACCGTCTATCTCACGATCGACGCCGGGGTGATCACGGACGTCGGTTTTCAGGGGTCGGGGTGTGCCATTTCCAAGGCGTCGGCCTCGCTGATGACGGAAAGCGTCAAGGGGAAGTCGATCGAGGAGGCGAAAGCCACCTTCGACGAGTTCCAGAAGATGCTCACTGGTCCCACGGACGCTTCGGCCGATAACCTGGGAAAGCTCACCGTGCTGGCGGGGGTCCGCCAGTTTCCCGTCCGCGTGAAGTGCGCCAGCCTGGCCTGGCACACGCTGAAGTCGGCGGTCGAGGCGCGTGACGAGGTGGTGTCGACCGAGTGACTGAACTCTCCGTGATTCCGCCTCTTTCGCCCGAGGTTTCGTCGCGTCCCGGGGGGACGCCTCTTGAAACCGCGGGCATGGTGAACGATCCTGATCGTAGCGCTGAGCTGCAGCCGGAGATCGTGAAGGCGCTGTCCAAGGTGTACGACCCGGAGATTCCGGTTAATATTTATGAGCTCGGGCTCATTTACGACATCATCGTCGACGCATCGAACACGGTCGGCATCCGCATGACGCTCACGGCGCCGAACTGTCCGGCCGCGCAGATTCTGCCAGGGCAGGTGAGGGACGCCGCCGCCGGCGTGCCAGGCGTGACGGGGTCGAAGGTGGATGTCGTGTGGGAGCCGCCGTGGGACAAGGATCGGATGTCCGAGGCGGCGAAGTTACAGCTCGGGATGTTCTAGCTGGTCGGTAGTCGGTAGGGAGTGGTTACTTTCCTATGAGTTCAACGTTCGCTCGGGGCGCACTCGGAGTGGCACTTTTCGCAACCGCATGTGGGCAGGCGCCCACGGCGCCCAATGTGTCGCCAAGCGGCTTTGCGCTGCCAGGCGTGCTCCGGTCAGACGCCGACGCCTCATCGCCGCTCGAAGTGCGGGCGCTGGCCGGGCGCTTCACGAACATCCTGACAGGCGCGGCCGCGCCAGGTGTCACGCTGTCCATTGAGGGACTCGGTGCCGTTGCCGGCGACGCGGCGGGGCAGTTCAGCCTCGAGTCCGAGGCTCCGGATGGCATCTACCGCATCACCGCCTCTGGCGCCGGCCTCGTGTCGCGCGTGACAACCCTGACCTTCCCGGGTCAGGCTCCGGTCATTTCGCTCATCCCCAGCACGTTCAACATGACGGCGTTCGACCAGATGGCCCGCCATTTCGGCGAGCCGGACGGTGTGACGAAGCGGTGGACGGTACCGCCCGCGCTCGTGATCGAAACGTCGCTCGTCGATGCGCAGAGCGTGATCGGAGGCATTCCGCAGTACCCGCCCGTTGCATCGGCGCAGCAGCTGTCGGAAGCCTCCATCAATGAACTCTTGGCGAGTCTGAATCGTGCGCTTCCGCTGATGACCGGCGGGGCCTACCCCGCGTTCAGCTCGATCGGACGGTCGACGACCGAGCCGGGCGGCAATATCGAGATGGACCGGCCGGCCACGATCACCGTGGTGCGATACGCCGGTCTCGATCAGCTCTGCAAGGGGTACACGTATTTTCTCTACGACACGCTGACACTGGAGGCGTTGTCCAGCCGGCTGTTCATGCAGACCTGCAGCTCGGTGGCCGGTGCCGCGCCGTTATCGGCGGTGGTGGCGCACGAGCTGGGCCACGCGCTCGGGTACGCGCACGTGAGCGCGACGCCGTCCGTCATGGCAGCCACTGTGTTTTCCGATGTGACGGACTTCGATCGCCAGGTTGGCGCAATCGTCTTCCAGCGCCCGCCGGGGAATCGGGCAGCCGATGTTGATCCTGAGGTGTCGGTCAACGCAGCGCCCGCGCGCGTCGGCGGCCGGACACGGGTCGTCGGGCCGATTCAATAGGCGGGGCCGCGCCCGCCTGGCTCGCGCGCGGTCGCGGAGCCGCCCTACTTGATAAACGTTCCGTCGCGAAGCTCCGCCCACGCCTGCCGGAGCTCCTCTTTCGTATTCATCACAATCGGCCCGTGCCAGGCCACCGGCTCCTGAATCGGCTCGCCGGAGACGAGCAGGAAGCGGATGCCCCGCTCGTCGGCCTGGACAACCACCTCGTCGCCGCGGTCGAAGAGGACGAGTGAATGGTCGCTGACGGCGCGCGGCGCGAAGCCGTCTTCCGTGGGAACCGTGCGCGGGTCTGACGCATCGCGGAACGTGCCCGAGCCCTCGAATACGTACGCGAAGGCGTTGCGGCTCGTCTCGACCTTCAAGCGCTTCGTCAGCCCTGGCGGCACGAAGATGTCGAGGTAGCGCGGCTTCGCCGCGACGCCATCGACCGGGCCCTGCTTCCCCCAGAAGTCCCCACACACCACCCGCACGTGCGTCCCGTCGTCATCGGTGACCACAGGGATGTCCGCGCCCTTCACATCCTGGTACCGGGGCGTCGTCATCTTCAGCGACGAGGGCAGGTTTGCCCAGAGCTGGAAGCCGTGCATGCGGCCGCGGTCGTCGCCCGTCGGCATCTCCTGGTGCAGGATGCCGCTGCCCGCGGTCATCCACTGCACGTCACCGGCGCCGAGACTGCCGCGGTTGCCGAGACTGTCGCCATGCTCGACGTTGCCCGCCAGCACATACGTGATCGTCTCGATGCCGCGGTGGGGGTGCCACGGAAATCCGGCGACATAATCGTCGGGGTTGTCGTTGCGGAAGTCGTCGAACAGCAGGAACGGATCGAAGTCGGATGTGTTGCCGAATCCAAACGCGCGGCGCAGATGCACGCCCGCCCCTTCCATGGTGGGTTGGGACTGGTGGATCTCTCTGACGGGGCGGATGGACATGGGATGTGTTGATGATACCGCTCTGTCAGGCTTCAGGCTTCAGGCGTCGGGCTTCGGGCTTCGGGCTGACGACCGGTATACTGAAGGCTCAGATGACAGGGAAAGTCCCGTCCGAACGTTCATTCGGACTGAGCGTCGGCACGGTGTGCCTGCTGCTGGCCGCGTGGCTCTGGTGGCGAGGGTCGGCGACGACGTGGATGGTCCTGGCGGCGATCGGCGCGGTGCTGGTGGGCTTCGGCGTCGCGGCGCCGTCGCTGCTGCGGGGTCCCAATAAGGTCTGGTGGCGTATTGCGCAGGTCCTCGGGTTCATCAATTCGCGGATCATTCTCGGGGTGTTTTTCGCGGTCGTCCTGACACCGGTCGGCGTCGTGATGCGCGCCTTCGGCCGCAATCCTCTTCACGGCGCGCGCGGGCCGACGAACTGGCGCGCTTATCCCGCGCGGATCCGCGATCCGCGGCACTACGAACGGTTGTTCTGACGATGGCCAAATCACGTGTCCTCCGCGAGTTCTGGGAATTCCTCAAGCAGGAGAAGAAGTACTGGCTGGCGCCGATCGTCATCGTGCTCCTGCTGTTCGGGCTGCTGCTGGCCTTCGCACAGAGCAGCGCCGTCGCGCCGTTCATCTACACGCTGTTTTAGACCTTTGCCCTTTGACCTTTGCCCTTTGACCTAGATGCCCGTCAGCGTTCTGGGCATCTCCGCCTACTACCACGACTCGGCCGCCTGCCTGCTCGTGGACGGCCGCATCGCGGCCGCGGCGCAGGAGGAGCGCTTCACTCGCGTCAAGCACGACGAGCGCTTTCCATCGCACGCGGTCGCCTATTGCCTGAGGGAAGCCGGTCTCACGATCGACCAGATTGACGCGATCGGCTTTTACGAGAAGCCGCTGGTCAAGTTCGAACGGCTGCTCGAAAGCTACCTCGCGTCGGCGCCCCGCGGCCTGCGTTCGTATCTGATGGCCATGCCGCTCTGGCTGGGCCGGAAGCTGTGGATGGCCGACGAGATCGCCAGCGAGCTCGGCACGACGAAGGCGATTCTCTTCGGCGACCATCACGAGTCACACGCGGCATCAGCCTTCTATCCCTCACCGTTCGAAGAGGCGGCGGTGCTCACGATCGATGGCGTGGGCGAGTGGACGACCTCGTCGATCGGGCACGGCCGCGGCGCCGACCTCACGATGCTGCGCGAGATGCGGTTCCCGCACTCGGTGGGCCTGCTCTACTCGGCGTTCACCTACTTCACGGGGTTCAAGGTCAACGAAGGCGAATACAAGGTGATGGGCCTTGCGCCGTACGGCCAGCCTGCCTACGTCACGGCGATTCGCGACCACATTGTCGAGATCCTGGACGACGGCAGCATTCGGCTGCATCTCGACATGTTCGAGTTCGTGCACGGCCTGACGATGACCGGGAGCGGGTTCGAGAAGGTATTCGGCGGACCGCGGCGTGACGTCGATGCGCCGGTCACCCAGCGCGACATGGACCTTGCGCGCTCGGTGCAGGATGTCGTCGAAGAGATCATGCTGCGGATGGCGCGAACCGCCCACCGCGAGACCGGGTCGAAGCGCCTGTGCATGGCTGGCGGGGTGGCGCTCAACTGCGTGGGCAACGGGCGCCTGCTCCGCGAGGGACCGTTCGAGGAGATATGGATTCAGCCTGCCGCCGGCGACGCGGGGGGCGCGCTTGGCGTGGCGTACGCGCTGTGGCACCGTCACATGGGCCGGCCGCGGGCGAGCGCGGAGAAGCGCGGCGAGTGGGCTGGCGGGGGCCGTGGAGGCCGGCTTCCCAGGCTCGCCGACACCGGTCGGGGCGGGCAGCCGGCTCTCTATGCCGACGAAATGCAAGGGGCGCTGCTCGGCCCGCGGTACTCAGACGACGAGATCGGCGCCTGGCTGAGCGCGCAGGGCATTGCCGCCGAACGGGTTCCGCGCGCCGACCTGCCAGGCGAGGTCGCCGCGCTGCTGGCTGCCGGCAAAGTCGTCGGCCTGTTCCAGGGACGCATGGAGTTCGGCCCGAGGGCGCTCGGGTGCCGGTCGATCATCGGCGACGCGCGATCGCCCGCCATGCAGTCGGTGCTGAACCTCAAGATCAAGTTCCGCGAGTCGTTCCGGCCGTTTGCGCCGGCCGTGCTGCGCGAGCGCGTGGCCGACTGGTTCGAGCTCGATTACGAAAGCCCGTACATGCTGCTCGTTGCCGGCGTGGCCGCCTCACGGCGTATTCCCGTGCCATCCGGCACGGAGCAGTTGTTCGGCATCGACAAGCTGAAGGTGCCGCGGTCGACGATTCCGGCGGTCACGCACGTCGATGACTCGGCGCGGGTTCAAACGGTGCGGCGCCAGGACAATCCGCTCTACTACGACATCATCCGGGCGTTCGACGCCTTGACCGGATGCCCGGTCATCGTGAATACGTCGTTCAACGTCAAGGACGAGCCGATTGTGTGCACCCCGGAAGACGCCTATCGCTGCTTCATGAAGACGGAGATGGACGCGCTCGTCCTCGAGTCGTTTATCGTTCGCAAGGTATTCTGAGGCGTGCCGTTCACGGACGTCATCGGTCAGGCGCGAGTCACCACGCTCCTCGCGCGCGCCATCGCACGCGACACGCTGCCGCCGGCCATGCTCTTCGCGGGTCCGCGGGGAATCGGCAAGCGCCGGGTGGCGCTGGCGGTCGCCCAGACGCTGAACTGCCTCGCTCGCAAGGCGGGCGACGCGCCTGATGCGTGCGGCGCGTGCGTCCCCTGCCTCCGCATCGCGCGCGGCGTCCATCCCGACGTGATCGTCGTCGAGCCTGGCGAGAACGGGTCGATCAAGATCGAGCAGATCCGCGACGTCGTCGATCGGTCGAATTACCGGCCGTTTGAAGGGCGCCGGCGCGCCGTCGTCGTGGACGACGCCGACGCGATGGGCGCGGACGCGCAGAATGCGCTGCTGAAGACGCTCGAGGAGACGCCGCCGGCGACCGTGTTCATGCTGGTCTCGCCGGCGCCTGACGCGCTGCTGCCGACCGTGCGATCGCGCTGCTCGGTGATTCGGTTCGCGGCGCTGTCCCCAGACGATGTGGCGCGCGTGCTGGTGCGCGACCACGAGTACGACGAGACGAGGGCGCGCGCGGCAGCGGCGGATGCGGACGGCAGCGTCGGCCGGGCCCTCGAGTCGGGTTCCGTGGATGTGGCCGAGGCGAGGGAGATCGCCGGGAAGCTGCTGGCGCTGGCGGCGCGTGTCGGCGACCCGTCGCGGCGGCTCGAGGCGGCCAAGGGCCTCGTGCCCACCAGGAATCCCGTGGCGGTGGAGCGGGTGTATCTGACGGTCTGTCTGCGTTCGATGGCGTCGCTGTTGAGGGACCTGGGCATTCTTGCCGAAGGGGCCGACCCGCGGCTGCTGGCGAATGCGGATCTGCAGGCCGATCTGCAGCGCCTGGCTGCGGCGTATGACGGCCGCCGGAGCCGCCGGGCGTTTGCGACGGTTGACGAGGCGATCGCGTCGCTCGAGAAGAACGTGAATCCGAAGGTCGTGACGGACTGGCTCGTCCTGCAGTTGTGAAGCCGCAGTGCAGGCCGCAGTGCAGGCCGCAGTGAAGGCCGCCGTGAAGCCGCGCGTCGCTCTGACCGTCGGCGATCCGGCCGGCATCGGACCCGAGATCGCCGGGAAGGCCGCGCGGGATCCGCGGGTGCTGCAGGTGTGCGAACCGCGCATCTACGGTCCCCCGCCGGGTTCGGCGTACGCGCCTGGTGTGCTGTCAGGGGACGCCGGGCGTGCCGCCTACGACATCATCTGCCGCGCCGTGCAGGATGCCCAGTCGGGCGTCGTGGACGCGATGGCCACCGCGCCGGTGAACAAGCTGGCCTTTTCGCGCGCCGGCCTCCCGTGGAAGGGACACACCGACCTGCTCGCCCATCTCACGGGCAGTCCGTTCGTGGCGATGATGTTCTGGTCGCCGCCGCTCAAGGTGGTCCTGGCGTCGGTCCACGTGCCGCTCGGGAACGTGCCGGCGGTACTGACCCATGACGTGGTCCTGGACACGATTCGCCTGACCGCCCGGGAACTGCCTCGCTTCGGCATCGCGCATCCGAGGCTGGCGCTCGCGGGCCTGAATCCCCATGCGGGCGAGGAAGGGCTGCTCGGATCGGAAGAGCAGCGCGTCCTGCGGCCGGCGGTGGCGGTGGCCAGGGGTGAGGGCATTCAGATTGACGGCCCGTTTCCGGCCGATACGCTCTTCGTGCGCGCCGTCAGGGGCGAATTCGACGCCGTCATCGCCTGCTATCACGACCAGGGCCTGATCCCGGTGAAACTGCTGGCGTTCGGCGAAGCGGTCAACGTGACGCTCGGGTTGCCGATCATTCGTACGTCGGTCGACCACGGGACCGCGTTCGATATCGCGGGACAGGGCATCGCGGATCCGTCGAGCATGGTCTCCGCCATCCTGCTCGCGGCGCAGCTGGCGGCCGCAGGGCAGGACGCACAGCCGTGACGCACAATCCCGGGCCGCTTCCGTGGCTCGATGTCCTGATCGACGGCGCCTGTCCCCTCTGCCGGCGCACGGCGAGGATCCTGCATGGTCTCGACTGGCTGCAGCGTCTGCACTTCGTCGACGCGGACAACGATGCGCTCCGGGCAGCGGTCGCGCCTGGACTTCGACGCGAGGAGGCGCTGGCGGCGATGCACGTGCGCAATCGCCGGTCAGGCCGCCTGACGTCAGGCTATGACGGCTGCGTCGAGCTGGCCCGGGCGCTGCCGGCGTTCTGGATTGCCCTGCCGCTCACGATGATTCCCGGCGTGAGCGCGATCGGACGTCTTGTCTACCGGCGCATCGCCGGGTCGAGGTCCCGCGAAGGCCGGTGCGTCGACGATCGATGTGCCACGCAGTAGAATTCTCCATCACGCCATCGATGCGCCTACACGACACAGACATTTCAGGTGCCTATCTAATCGAACAGCCCTGGTTCGATGACGAACGCGGGCACTTCTCCATCATGTGGGCGTCCCACGGCTTCGAACGCCTCGGACTGGTGACTGAATTGTCGCAGTGCAACAGCGCGTTCAATCGTCGCGCGGGAACCATTCGAGGCATGCACCATCAGGCCCCGCCGTTCGAGCAGATCAAGATCGTCCGCTGCATCCGGGGAGCGATCTTTGACGTCATCATGGATCTTCGGCCGGAGTCGCCAAGCTACAGAAAGTGGTTTGGCATCGAGCTGACGCCGGACAACAACCGCGTGCTCTACGCCCCGAAAGGCGTCGCCCACGGATACCAGACCCTCGTGGATGACACGGAGGTGATGTACCTGGTGTCGGGCGCCTACATGCCCACGCACGAGCGAGGCGTCCGATGGGACGACCCGGCGTTCGGCGTGCGCTGGCCCTCGCCAGGAGGGGAACGGACCGTCAACGCGCGCGATCAGAGCTTCGCTGACTTCGCGGCGACGTGACCGTCGCGATGGAGGCCACTACGGCGCGGGCCCAGCGGTCTCAGCGCTCGCGGAAGGCGTTGGTCACCGGGTAGCGCCGATCGCGTCCGAAGCTGCGGCGTGTAATCTTGACGCCCGGCGGCGCCTGGCGGCGCTTGTATTCCGCCGAATAGAGCAATCGCTGCACGCGCACCACCATCTCCCGGGCGAATCCGCGCGCGGCCAGCGCGTCGACGCTTAATTCCTCTTCAACAAGCCCCTCGAGCACGGCATCGAGGTCTTCGTACGGCGGCAGCGTGTCCTGGTCGGTCTGGTTGGGTCGCAGCTCCGCGGTCGGCGCCCTGGTCAGTGACGATTCCGGAACGACACGTCCGCCGGGACCGAGCGCGCCGTCGGGACGATGCTCGTTGCGCCATCGTGCCAGGCGGTACACCTCGGTCTTGTAGATATCCTTCAGGACCGAGTAGCCGCCGCACATGTCGCCGTAGAGCGTGGCATAGCCCACCGACATCTCCGATTTGTTGCCCGTCGTCACCAGCAGCTCGCTGAACTTGTTCGACAGCGCCATCAGCAGCACGCCGCGGATGCGCGCCTGAACGTTTTCCTCGGCGACGCCGGGCGCCTGTCCGGTAAAGACAGGAGCGAGCGTGGCCTCGACCGCGGCGACGGGCGCGCCAATCGCGAGCGTGTCGAGCCGGATGCCGAGCAGCGACGCCGTCTCCTCTGCGTCGGTCATGCTCGCGTCGCTCGTGAAGCGCGACGGGAGCCGCACGCCCCGGACGCGCGAGGGACCGAGGGCATCAACGGCCACGACGGCGGTCAGCGCTGAGTCGATGCCGCCCGACAGGCCCAGCACGATTCCAGGGAATCCGTTCTTCCGGACGTAATCACGAAGCCCGATCAGCATCGCGTTGTAGACGGAAGCTGGTCGCTCACTGCCGTTCCAGGAGGCCTGGCCGTCACACGTGTAGCGGCCGTTCTGCCGAGTCCATCGCGTCAACGTCAGCGACTCGCGCCAGAACGGGAGAATGACGGCGAGCGATTGATCGGCATTGATGACGAAGGAGCCGCCATCGAAGACGAGTTCATCCTGGCCCCCGGCCTGGTTGACGTAGGCGATGGGAAGGCCGGTCTCGGACACGCGGCTTCGCACGAGGTCGAGACGCTGATGAAACTTGTCGACTTCGAACGGCGAACCGTTCGGGACGAGCAGCAGTTCCGCGCCGGCGTTCGCCAGTCGCGCCGCGCACGCGGGGGACCAGACATCCTCGCAGATGGGAAGGCCGATGCGCACGCCGCGAAAATCGACGGGGTCCGGCAGCGGACCTGGCGCGAACACGCGCTTCTCGTCGAATACGCCGTAATTCGGCAGTTCGTGTTTGAATCGGAATTCCGTGCGCCCGCCGGCGACCAGCGCCGCGGCGTTATGGAGGCGCCCCTCATGTCGCCACGGCAGCGTGACCACCAGTCCGATCGGCGTCGAGCGGCTCTCCCGTTCCAGTTCGCCGAGGACGGCCGCCGCCGCATCCACAAATGCCGGGCGAAGGACGAGATCTTCAGGGGGGTAGCCGACCAGCGCCAGTTCACTGCACACGACGAGATCCGCACCTTGCGCGGCGGCCTCATCCCGCGCGCGGCGCATCAGGGCGGCGTTGCCCGCCACATCGCCGACGGTGGGGTTGAGTTGTGCCAGGGCAATCCCGAGCCCGGAGGCGCTGGATGTCACCGGCGCCCCGTCATCGGCTCGCCTGGATGATGCCCTGGCCGGCCATCAAGTCACGAAGCTCCTGCCGTTCCACCGGGAAGAGCGACTCCAGGAACTCCCTGACGTCGGCGGGCATCTCGATCGTGGGGCCGCTGTTGCGCTTCTTGCGCAGCAGCCGGATGGGGTCCGGGTCATAGTCGGTGGGCAGGCCGAAGAACGTGAGCACCGCGTCGTAGGCCTCGCGGGGATTGGCGGCGGCGAATTCCTGCGAGACGAGGAGCAGCTGCCCGGGCGGGTAGACCGCGGTCCAGTTGCCGATCATCGTCGCGAAGTTGCCAAGAAAACGGCTGCGCGTCATGAAGTCGAACAGCCGCTCGCGCCGCACCGTCAGCACGTCGCCGCCCTCGCGCTCCGCGATGCGCGGCTTCGAGAAATACTGCTTGGCGTGCGCCCAGTGGCGATCCACCGGGTCGCGCGTCATCAGGACCAGGCGGGCGTCCGGCAACAGCCTGTGCACGACGCGGATCTGTTCCTGGGGCACCGAGCAGTAGCGCGCGCTCTTCTCGCCGACGAGGAACGGCGTCGCCTTCCGGGGTGCCTCTTCGCGCACCCGTTCCTCGAAGAGGCTCGAGTACCACTCGAGCGGCTGCTTCTTGAAGTTCGAGGAAAAGTACTCGATTTCGTCCGGGACGACGATGACGTTCGGGTGCTGGCCGAGCGCGCCCTGCAGCCAGGACGTCCCGCACTTCGGCGCGCCAATGATGAGGAAATCAGGGTATCGCAACGGACCAGCGGCGCCGGCAGGCGAGTCGATGCTCATGAAGCCTCAATTGTACCGATAGTCATACATAGTACGATCCCACCGTGGCCGACAAGAGCGAGCGCGAGCAGGCGCACCGCCTCATTGCCGAGAACCGCAAGGCCCGCCATGACTACCACGTGCTCGAAACGTGGGAGGCGGGGCTGGCGCTGCTCGGTACGGAGGTGAAGGCCATTCGCGAGGGTCGCGTGAATCTCCGGGACAGCTATGCCCGGGTCGGCGATGGGGAAGTGTGGCTCATGAACGTGCACATCAGCCCCTACAGCCATCGTGGGTACGCGGAGCACGCCGAAATGCGGCAGCGCAAGCTCCTGCTGCATCGCCACGAGATCCGGAAGCTGATCGGCCGCACCGTCGAAAAGGGTCTGACGCTTGTGCCGCTCGAGATGCACTTCAAGAAGGGCCGCGTGAAGGTGCTTCTGGCGCTCGCCAAGGGGAAGCAGGCCCACGACAAGCGTGAAACGTTGCGCCGCCGTGACATCGATCGCGAGACGCGCGCGGCCGTCAAGGGCCGGAGCTGATCGCGCCGGCCCGGTCCCCGCCGGCAAAGCAGGGAAAACGTCCAGCGCCGTAGGTGCCGGTTGCCTGCCGCCGGGAATCGATCAGTAGCCGGCCCCCGCTTCCTTCGAGTTCCACGTAGTTCGCCGAGAGGTGTTCCCGAATTCGCGGATACCGTTTCAGGTAGTCCAGAATTGGATCGGTCGTGGAGAAGGCGAACGGGACGGACTGCCGTTCGAGCAGCGATAGCAACTGCTGTTCGTGGGCCGCATCGGCACGCCACCCATGGTGCCAGTAGAGATGGCCACCCGCAACGGGGCGACGGGCATAGTACGGGACCTGAAACGGCGTCGATCCGGTGACGAGCACTCGATCGCCTGGCGCCGTGCAGTCGTGGAGGTACTGGAGCGACAGCGCAGGGTTGCCGTCCAGCGGGGCGGTCGCCGAGACCGGCGGCGACGCGAACAACTGGTCGACGGCGCCCGGGAACGACGCCAGGACTTCTGACGGCCGGTAAAGCGGAAGGTCGCGCGTCCACATGACGGCCGCCGTAGCGGTGAGCGCGACCACGGCGGCAGCGCAGATCCGCAGCACAGGCTGCCGCGCCGCAAGGAACCGCGCGCTGAGCGCGGCCGTCATGGGCGCCACGGTCACCACATACGGCGCCTCCCGTAGCAGAAATGAATCGACGAGGATCAGGAATGTGGCTGCGGAAGCTATGAGCCAGGTGTCGACCGGCACCGCCTCGAGCCTGTACCGCGCGCGGCGAACGGTCAGGGCGGCGCTTCCGAGCAGCAGCAGCGGGACGAGCAGCGCCATTTGCTGAATCCAGATCGCGCTCTGGTTCGTTGCTTCGCGAGGCGCTTCTCCTGACGCCAGCCAGGCCGAGACGGTGGCGACCGGGTTTACCTGGGCGAGCACCATGTAGAAGAAGCCGCTCTGATGCTCCCTTTGGAAGAGGGTCCCGCGCATCCGGACGAAGTCCAGGAGCCCCTCGTTCGCCTGGACGACTGCGGCCCATGAGAGCACGAGCAGGCCGCACGCGATCCCGTACGCAGCCACGTCGCCGGCCACCGACCGCAGGCGGCGAGATTCGCGTTCCGCGAGGCGGGCGAGCGCCAGCGCAAGGAGAAATGCGCTGCCGGCGTACACACCGTAGTCGTGCCTGAAGAGAAAGGCGACCGCTGTGGCGGCTCCGAAAATCGCACTGCGCCGAGCTTCTGGACGCTCGATGTACGACCACGAGAGCCACACCAGGAGCGGCAGGAAGAAGAGCTTCGAGTAGTGGTACGTCGGCGTGAATGCGAGGATGATCGCGGTGATGACCAGCATGATCGCCAGCGGGAACACCGAGGGGCACAGCCGCTGGCCGAGCCGGAACGCGATCACGACGCCGAGGACGATACACGTCCACTGCAGGAGGAACTCGCCGATAAGGCGGTAACCGACGAGCACTTGCATGCCTGCCGAGGCGTACGCGCCCAGGGGCGCACCCCATTCGTAGAAATCCCGGTACGGATGATCGCCGGCCAACAGCGCCGCGCCCTCCCACAGCGAGACGAAGTTCGAATCGTACAGCTGGGTCTCAGCCGTGAGGACGAGCACGGTGGCCACTACCGTCGCGACGATGATCGGGAAGGTACGAGTCGCGCGGGCGTGCGGGGCGGTCAGAGTCTGGCTCTCGATTCGTCAGGCTGAGGCGTCGGGCGCTGCCGTCCGCGCGCGTTTTCCAGTCGCCGAGGCGGAGCCCCGCACGGCCGGCTCGATGGCGTAGCGCTGGATCCCGGTCGAGATCCAGGTCGGCATCGTGGTCACGCCCACCGATCGCTCGACGAAGGCAACCGCGGACGTGTAGGTAAACGTGACGAGCAGGCGGGTACCTGTCGTCGGTTTGCCTCCGCGGTGGAACCCCACCGTATCGGCCAGGATCATCGTTCCAGCCGGTCCCGTGCAGACCCGCCAGCGCTCGGGCGAGAAGAACCGCCGCATGCGCTCGTCATCGACTCGTTTCGCCTGGCACTTGAGCGCCTGCGGCGCGCGGGAGCCGAAAGGCTGCGTGTTCGGAATATAGGTAAACGGACCCTGCGCCTCTTCCACATCCTCCAGGTAGATGAAGACCTTGACGAGCTTGAGATCCTCAGGGTCACGGTGCCACAGCTGGGACGTTTCAGCCGGCGTGTCCGTCGAGTAGTTGAGCCAGCCGGCGACCGCGTGCAGGCACGGCCACAGGCCGAGATACGACGCGACGATCTCCAGCAGCTTCACGTCGAGCGCGACCTTCAGCAGCGGGGAATCCGCCGGCAGCCGCCCCTGCCGGACCAGGTCAACGAGGAAGGCCTTCTTGCCGTGCGAGGCGGCGCGCGTCCCGGCGACAATCGCCTGCACGTCTTCGCTGCGGCTCTGCGCGATGATCTCGGCGGCCGCCACCGCCAGGGCCGCGGATCCTTCATCACTGAGGAACCGGGAGGACGGGGCCACCGATATCCCCTGTTTCAGGAGCTCTCGCGCGATCCCGCGCGCGTCAGTATGCCGCGGCCGGGAGGCGAGTTTCAGGGCAGCACGCCTGCCGTTCCCGACGAACCGCCACATGTAGTACGCAAGGTTGGGCCTGACGAGCGCCTTGCGCTCATATGGCGCCGTCATCCGCTTCACTGTCGACATGGTGTCCATTACCGTTCCGTTTCCATGAGGGATGGTCGCGCGGCGTTATTGACCGCAGGAAGGAGCCGCCAGCCCGAACGCCTCGCCGAGCAGCGCAGCGGCACCGTCGACGCCTTCCTCCAGCGCCACGCACTGCAGGCGCTTCGCTTCGTCGGCGTCAGCCTTCGCGCCGAGCTCGAGGACAACCCGGACCACTTCGTCGCTTCGGCCGCGCACCGCGGCCTCCAGCGGCGTCATTACCCGGGGGTCGTCGCTGTCGAGCAGCCCCGGGCGCACGCGCTGCGCGTCATCGATCGACGCACCCCGCGCGGCGAGCACGCGCACGCGCGCGCCGTCCCTGACAAACGCCGCTTCGACGATGTTGGTGTCCGACGCGGGCCAGAACCAGCGAGTCACGGGCGGCACGCCGAGGCCCAGCAGCAGCGCAAAGGCAGCCACGAGCATCGGCGGAACGGCCATGACCCATCCGGGCAGCACACGATTCGCCGGTGGCGACGAGCGCATCCCTCGATCATACCGGCCAAGCAGGTCGTTCCCGCGAATCTGCAGGACCTGCGCGAAGGCCATGAGGCCGGCCTGGAGCCGCACGCGGCTGCCCGTGCGATGGTGCCACGTGACGGGGACCTCACGTACTGTCAAGCCGTTGCGGCGCGCCAGGAACAGCAGCTCGACGTCGAAGGCGAATCCGTCGAGCCGCGACAGGGGGAACAGCAGCTCAGCCGCACGTGCTGAGAACAACTTGTAGCCGCACTGTGTGTCCCGGATGCCTCGTACTGCAATCAGGCGCACGATCAGGTTGAACGCGCGTCCGACCAGGTGACGGAAGACCGGTTCGCCGATCCGCCGCGCGCCCGGAGCCTCGCGGGATCCGATCACGACGTCGCCATCGGCCTCAAAGAAACGTGGGAGCTGCTCCAGGCCGACGGCGAGGTCGGCGTCGGCAAAGAACCGCCAGCGGCCTCGCGCCTCCAGCATGCCCCGCCGTACCGCCGCCCCCTTCCCGCCATGCGGCGCCGCCAGCACGCGGATCCGGGCGTCCCGTTCCGCTGCCTCCGCCGCGACCATCCTGGTGTCGTCGGTGCTCCCATCGTCGACGACGATGATTTCCCACCCGGGCGGATGTGTGTCGAGGGCCGCGACGCACTGTTGAAGGGTGTGGCGCAGCCGGCCGGACTCGTTGTACGCGGGGATGACCAGGGAGAAGTGGGGGGTGTCCATCTACTGAAAGCAGGGCCACCCCGTTGAGGGGTCGGTTCCGAGCGGCGCCCGTGTCGCGTCGACGTACGCGTTCACGGCATCTGTCTCTTCGATTGGAAAGTCCGCCATGAGCCGATAGCGCCCGTCGATGTGCCGCTGGAGGAGGTCGAAATTGTCCCGGAACACATCTTCACGGTTCCGAATGAGCAGGACGAACGGTACCGATTCGCGCTGCATCCGCGCGAGAGCCAGCTGCTGATCCGCCTCAGAGGTGTAGAACCCCTCGAGAAACGCCACGTGGCCGGCGGCGAATCCACGCTCCGCCAGCACGAAGACATCCGGGTAGAGCTGCGCCATCAGGAACCGGTCGTCGCGGTGTGTACAGCGCGCCAGGTACTCAAAAAATGGCAGCAGGGCGTTGCTCACTCCGCTCGGCGTCATGCCGGCGGCACGATGCGTGCCCCACAGTTGCGAGTGCAGCCTGGCGACCCTCGGTCCAAGGCCCGATTGCAGACCACTGCGGTCGATCTGCGAGTCGAGGTCCCCGGCGCGGCAGACCGCGGCGGCCGTCAGCGCCACGAGGACGACGGCGAGGGCCCGTAGGCCGATTCGCCCGCGGCGGCTGTTCCACATGGCAGCCACGAGCCAGGCGCCGAGTATGGCCGGGAGCGCGATTCCGTCCGGCAGCCACACCGACAGGGTTCCGCGCAGCAGCCCCATGTTCACCAGCATCGCCAGCACCGCCAGCGCCGCGATGCTCTGCCATTCGTGGGCGGCCGCCGCAGTCCCGTTGCGCGCTCGCCGCCACGCGCTCACGACGCACACGAAGGGGAGCAGGTAGAACACATACAGCAGCCAGACGTACTCGTTGTCCGGCACCGTCGAACCCGGGCCGACGCGGACGCGCGCCGGGGAGAGCCGTGCCATCAGCGCGTCGCGGTCCGACCATTCCGTGAAGCGATCGAGGCCCTGGGCGTCCCCGACGTTCGGGTCTTCGGCCAGCGCGCGCACCTCGTCGGGCGAGAGGTGCCTGGCGTGGTAGTCACGGGCTGCGCCCTCTTCATCCAGGGCGGCCGGCTCGAGGCCGTATCGTGTCTCCAGTTGCTGCCGGGTGGCATCCGGAATTCCCGGCACCCACTCGATCCGCGCCCTCGGCCGGAACGGCGGTGCCACCGACACCAGCTCCGAGAGCGGAAGCCGGAGCGCAGGCAGTTGCAGCGGTCCGCGATTGCGTTCCGCCTCGGCCCGTGAGAACGCCAGGCCTGATACGACGTAGTCACGGAGTCCCTGGTGGTAGGCCACAAATCCGAGCCACGGTGCGACCAGCAGCGCCGCGACGCCGGCGAAGAGCGCGGCGCGCGTCGCGCTCGCGCGAAGGTTGCTGCCAAGGCCGCCGCCAAAGCCGCCGAGCAGCAGGGCCACGGCCGCTGCGACGCCGATGTAGACCCCGTGGTCGTGTCTGAACAGGAATGCCACCGCGGCGATCGCCGCCGCGGACCACACTCTCAAGCGTGACGGCGATTCCACGAGGGCGACAATCGCGCAGGCCGCCAGGGCATAGAGCAGGACCTTCGGATAGCTGTAGGTGCGGGGGGCCATGAGCACTTCCAGGGCGGCCGCGCCAATGGCCACGAGCACCGATCCCGTCAGGCGGTGCACGACGACCACGGTGCATGCCGCACCAATCGCGAAGCCGAGCGCGACGAGCAGCAGTTCCGTGCCCGGGGATCCGCCAGCCACGATCCAGGCCGCCGCGGACGTGAGGTACATCAACGGCATTCCCGGATCGACGAAGTCGCGCACGGGCAGGTCCCCGAGCACCACCTGCTGGGCGCGGGCGAGATGCACGTAATGGTCGTTCTGGAATCCCGAGAACGTCAGCACACGCCAGCCGGCGGCCGCGATGAAGACGCCGGCGGCCGCGAACTTACTGGACTTCGAGGTACCGGTCCACACGCTGTTGCTTCGTAAAGACTGGATGGGGGACGCCGAAGGAGAGGCTCCGGGCGCGCATCGCTTCGTAGGCGCGGCGGGTCGCCTCGGTGTTTCGGATTTCCTCGGACTCGCTGTCGAGGGAGTATTGGGCCCAGTCGTTTGACACCTTGAACGCGGAGGCCTGCAGGGAGAAGAAGGTGGCGGCCGCGCGGCTGCTCCACAGGATCGACGCTCCCAGCAGCACCACGATGACGGCGGTGCGGCGAATCACCCCGCCGTTGACGCGATCGGCCAGGCTGGCGAGGATCGCAAACGCGCCGCCGGCGTAAAACACCGCTCCCACGCTCAGGACCTCGTCCTTCACGTACCCGAAACTCATGACGCTGTTGGCGGCGACCATGATGAACGCGACCAGGACGAACCGATCGCGGTCCTCGAGCGCGCGTGCCCGCCAGCGCGCCAGGGCCGGCACGAGCGCCGCGACGAGCGCCCCGGTCACCAGCAGGCTGGAGACGAGATGCACGTAGTTCCAGGGCCGCATGTTGTCCTCGACCCAGCGGCGTGCGATCAGCCAGCTTCCGGTGCGCGGTTCCGAGAAGAGCACGTCGAGCGCGGACGCCATCACGTTGTAGGCATAGAAGGGCAGCGGGTTGTCACCGAAGCGCGCGAGGAGCTCCGGCGGCTCGAGGCGATCGAGCCACCATCCAGCCGACCGTTCGTCGAGGCCGGGCGACGGAATCTCGAGCACGCCGAACCGCACGTAGAGGTACGCGGCCAGGACCGCGACCACGGCCACGACCCCGCGGCCGGAGATGCCCCGCCAGCCGACCATCCAGCACGCGATGACGACGACGCCAATCAGCAGACCGGATTCAATCGTCACGGCGCCAATGGCCACGATCAGCGCGGCGAGCACGCCTTTCCACCACCGCGGCTCGCCGCGGGCGAGACACGCCACCGCGAGCGCCAGCGCGAGGATCTCGAGAAAATGATTGATGGGGTACGCCTCGCTGAACAGGACGAAGAACGAGTGGTGTCCCGCCACGATCATCAACGCAATCCCGGCTGCCCCGAACTCGGTCATCGTGCGGGGCCGGATCCACGCCGCGAACAGGAGAAACGTGGCGATGGTGAGTCCCACGTGGATGGCCTTGAAGGCGGACGTGGAGTCAGGGGGCGCGGCGTCGACGACCAGCTTGATCTGCACGACGCGCAGGGGACGCCAGTATCCGCGCGAGTAGATGGCGCGCTCGTAGATGTCGCGGGCGCTCTCGGAGAGTCGTGATTCGAGGATGGGACCGAATCCATCGTTCAGCGTGAGCGGCCCGCGCATGATGCACCACGACAGGCCAAGCGCCAGCGAGGCCGCGACCGCGAGTGTGGCCCACGCCCACCGGCTACGCATCGACGGCAGTGTAGCAGGCGCCTCCCGTCCGTGAAAGGCGGAGCAGGCCTTTCCGATCGGAACAGTCCGGCATCAGTTACGATGAGCGGACAGATGCAGACGAGGCGTCGATGACACTACGCGCCACGCGCGCGCTCGTGACGGGCGGCGCCGGCTTTCTCGGCCGCTGTGTCGTGCACGAACTGCGAGCGGCCGGGGCGGACGTCGTCGTGCCCCGCAGGAAGGACTACGACCTCGTGTCGCGTGAGGCCTGCGCGCGGGTCCTCCGTGATGTCGGGCCTGAGGTGGTTGTCCACCTGGCCGCGCGGGTCGGCGGCATCGGCGCGAACCGCGACAACCCCGGCCTCTACTTCTTCGACAACCTCATGATGGGCGTGCAGCTGCTGGAAGAATGCCGCCTGGCAGGGATCCGGAAGGTCGTGACGGCCGGGACGATCTGTTCGTACCCCAAGTTCGCGGCGGTGCCGTTTCGGGAGGAGACCCTCTGGGACGGCTACCCGGAGGAGACGAATGCGGCGTACGGCCTTGCGAAGAAGATGCTGCTCGTCCAGGGGCAGGCGTATCGGCAGCAGTACGGGATGAACGCGATTCACCTGCTCCCGGTCAACCTGTACGGCCCTGGCGATAACTTCGATCCCTCATCGTCACACGTCATCCCCGCGCTCCTGGCGAAGTTCCAGGATGCGATCGACCGCCGCGCATCACACGTCGAGGTCTGGGGGACGGGGCAGGCGTCCCGCGAGTTTCTGTACGTCGAGGACGCCGCGCGCGGCATCAGGATGGCGACCGAACGCTATGACGGCGCGGAGCCGGTGAATCTCGGGGCCGGCTTCGAAATCACGATCCAGGACCTGGCGGAGCTGCTCTCGCGGCTGATGGATTTCACCGGCGAGATTCGGTGGGACCCGACCAGGCCGGACGGCCAACCCAGGCGACGGCTCGATACGTCGCGCGCCGAACGGTTGTTCGGCTTCCGGGCCGAGGTGGGGTTCGAAGAGGGCCTCCGCAGGACGATCGCGTGGTACCGACAGCATCGGCCGGTCGGCAGTGCGGTCGTCTGACCGCTAGCGAAAACACGGAAACTCCACACGGCCGAACGTGCCCGTCGGCGTCCGCCTCGTGTCGACGAGCAGCCGGCCTTCCGACCCCTCGAGTTCTACGTAATTCCTGGAGAGGTACTCATGGATGCGGGGGTACGCCTTGAAGTCCTCCAGCACCGGGTCGTGCGTGGAGAACGCAAAGGGGACCGACTGCCGCTCCATGAGTGCCAGGGACTGGCTCTCGTGCGCCGGGTCGGACCGCCACCTGTGATGCCACTGGAGATGACCGCCCGCGACCGGCCGCTCCACGTAGTAGCCCACCTGGAACGGCGTCGAGCCGGTGACGAGCACGCGGTCCCCGTCGCGCGTGCAGTCGTGGACGTACCGCATCATGATGCGCTGCTTGCGGTCGGCGTCCCGCTCAAACCACTCGGACCGCTCGAGCGCCAGGGTCGGTTCAGCGGGCTGAAACGCATCGATCGGGGGCGACGCCAGGAGCTGGTCCAGCGGAATCTCCTCGGCCCGCAGCGGCTTGAGCAGCCGGAGCTCGTCGACGAATCCAAGGACGGCGATGGCCGTGACGAGGAGCGCCGGGATGGCAATCACCTGACGCGCCACGGAACGTGATGCCAGGAGCCGCGCCCCGAGCGCGGCGGTCAGAGGCAGCGACGAGAGGAAATACGAGTCCTGCCTGAACAGACGCTCGGCCACGATCAGCGCCAGGCCGGCGGCCAGGACCGCGCCGCAGGTCTCCAGGTCGAACGGTTTCCGCGTCCGGCGCCGCCGGGCGACGTCCAGAGCCGCCGGCAGCAGGACGAGCATCGGCAGCAGCAGCGACACCTGCGCCAGCCAGTGTGCCGCCGTATCACGCGGCGGCAGCCACGCGCGCAGCGGCTCGTCGTCGTCCACCTCGCCGGCCGGTCGTCCGGCGAGGACAGGCGCGGGATTGACATCGAGCAGCAGCAGAAACGGCGAACGGTCGGGCGCCCACGTGCGATTCAGTTCCGCGCGCATGCGCACGTAATCCACGAAGCCTTCGTTCGCCTGGACGAGGGCGGCCCAGGGTGCAATCGCCAGCACCGCGACCAGGGTGTAGGCCGCCATCTCGGCCGCCGCCGTCCGCCACTGTCGCAACGCCGGGGTCATGACGCGCGTGAGCGCAAACGCGAGCGTGGAGGCCACACCGATGTAGACGCCGTGGTCGTGTCGATAGAGGAAGGCCACGGCCGTGATCAGCCCCATCGCCGATGCACGCCGCAGGCCGGGCTGCTCCATGTACCACCACCCCAGGAGAACGGCGACGGGGTAGAAGAACAGTTTGGGGAAGTTGAACGTCGGCGTCGCCGCCAGCGCGGCGACCACGAGAATTGATGTGGTCAGGGAGGCGGCCACCGAACCCGACAGGCGGACCGCGAGGTGGAATCCCACGAGCACCGCGGCGATCAGAAAGCTCCAGTGGATCAGGAACTCGCCAATCAGCCGGTTGCCGGCGAGCCACTGCACAGCCGTGCTCACCGCCGTCATCAGGGGAGTGCCCCACTGGTAGAAGTCCCGATACGGATGATCGCCGGCCAGCAGGGCCGTCGCCTCCCAGAGGACGTAGAAATTGGTGTCGTAGATCTGGCGCACGCTGGCGCGCAGCAACACATGGGCCGCGAGGGCGGCCAGGAATACGTACCAGCCCCAGTGCGCGCGCGGTCGCGTCACACCCATCTCAGTCTTCCAGGTACTCGAGGAAGCATCGGGGCGAGAAGGCATAGTCCTGACGAGCGGGGCCATTGTCGTCCGGCTTCACCATGATCAGTCGCTCGATCTGATCGCGCGCGAACGGCAGCGGGAGCCGGAGCGACGCGAACGCCTTCAGCACGCCGATCGGCACCGGCAGCCGGACGATCCGCCTGCCGCGCCTCCGCTCGATCGCGGCCTGGATGTCTCGCGCCGTGTACGACCGGTTGTTACAGATGGTGTAGGTCTTCGCGGCATGCGAGACGTCGCTCGACACGGTGTTCGTGACGACGCTCGCGATGAACCGCCCGAGCTCGTCACACGAGACGGGCGAATAGCGGATCTCAGGCTGCCAGCGGAAGTCGATCAGGACACCCCGGCGCAGGGCCAGATCAATCAGCGCGTCGATGCCTTCCCCCGAGTGCGTCCCGTAGACCTCGGCCGGCCGGATGATGACGTACGGGCGGCCGCTGGCCACGACCGCCTCCTCCGCCCTGTACTTGGATCGACCGTAGGCTCCACCGGTCGATCCCGCACAGCGCGTACTGAGATAGATGACGGGCTGGGTCCTGCCGCACGCGTCGAGCAGCGCCGCCGTGCCCCGTTCGTTCACCGCCGCGTAGGCCTCGTCGTTTGTCGCATGCGACACGCCTGCCATGTGGAGTACGACATCCGCAGACTGGATGACGTCGGCGTGACGGGAGGCGGCGGCCAGCCCGCCGGTCAGCGTGCGCACGTGCGGCCCGGTGACCGGAGCCGGTCCGCGGTTGACGAGGAATATGCACTGATGCGTCGTCCCGAGATGCCCGACAACCGATCGCCCGATTCGTGAACTGCCGCCCGTCACCAGCACCGTCGGCCGGCGCCTATCGCCCACGCCCGCTCCAGCGGTAGGCGATCAGATTCCGGACGAACTCGGAGATCGTCTGAAACTGGACAAACGACTTCCGGCCCCGGAGGCCGCTGAAGCGTATCGGCAGCTCGTAGATTCGGAGGTGCAGCCGCAGTGCCTCGAGGATGAGCTCCGCGTCGAGAAACCAGTCCTTCGAGTGCAGTTCCATCCGCTGGTACGCGTCGCGCTTCAGCATCTTCGGTTTGGAGTTGACGTCTCGAAGCCCTCGATAGGCAGGGAACAGCAGTGCAAAGGCCACGTTGTACGCCTTTGAGATGAGGTTCCTGTACAGGCCGTCGGACCGATAGACGCGGTAGGTCTTGACGAGATCGATGTCATCCGCCTTGATCTTCGCGAAGCAGGCGGCGATGGACTCCATCGGATACTGCCCGTCGCCGTCGATGATGCCAATATACCGTCCGCGGCAGGCGTCGAGGCCCATCTTCATGTCCCATCCCATGTCCCCCTGCTTCGGCTCGGCGACACAGTGCACGCGATCCAGCCGTTCCGCCAGCTCCTTCACGATCGCCGGGGTGCGATCCTCCGTGCCTGGCCAGTAGTTGGCGACGAGGACGAGCTCCCACGGCTCCGCGAACATCGACATGATCCGGTGGAGCCTCGTGACGAACGGGACGATGTCGCCTTCGGCTCGGTAGCAGAGGACGGCGAGCGAGAATTCGACCGCCTCGTCGCCCCGATCCTGCGTCTTCATGCGTGTGTCGCTATTATGGGGGTCAGACCCCGGTGATGCCCACACGACCTGTGATCGCGGCGATCGCGATCTTCGCCGCGACGCTCCTCTGGCGCCTGCTGACGTTCAGCGGGTTCAACAACGATCATTACGCGCACCTGGCGCTGGCGCAGCAGATGCTCCTTGGCGATCGCCCGGTGCGTGACTTCCTGGACCCGGGCTGGCCGCTCACGTATCTGCTGTCGGCCGCCGCCTGGCAGGTGGCGGGCGGCGCCATGGCGGTGGAGTGGACGATCACCGCCACCGCCTTCGCGCTCGGCGCCGCGTTCACGGTGATCGCCGCGCACCGGCTGTCCGGGTCGATCGTCATCGCGGTGACGGTTGCGCTGTTCGAGGTGCTGATCTATCCGCGCACCTATGCGTATCCGAAGATCCTCGCGTACGCCGCGTTCGCGGCTGTTATTACCGCCGGCGGTACGCCGTCGACGCGCCGGCTCGTGACCCTGGGCCTGCTGGTGGCGGGGGCTTTTCTCCTCCGCCACGATCACGGCGTCTGGATTGCGGGTGCGTCAGTCGTGTACCTGGTCCTGGCGAGCCGGGGCGAGGGCGTCAGACCGGCAGTCCAGCGGTGTGCAATCGTTGCGGGCGTGGCGCTGGCCGCCGTGCTGCCGTGGCTCGCGTATCTCGCGCTGAGCGGCGGCGTCATCCCCTACTTCGAGACGGCCGTCGAGTACGCGCGCTCCGAGGCGAATGCCTCCATGCTCGACACATGGCCCTGGTTCGGGATGGACGCGGATGCCGACGCGTGGCTCTTCTGGCTGTTCTGGAGCCTGCCGCTCGCCTCCGCGGCACTCGTCGCGCGCCGATGGCGCCGCGGCGACGAGCGCTGGCCCGGCGAGGTGGCGGCCGTCGTGGCATTCGTCGTGCTGGCGGCGGGTCTCAATGCCGGATTCCTGCGCGACGTGCTTCGGACACGTCTGGCGGACGTGTCGGTCCCTGCCGCCATTCTCGGCGCCTGGCTCCTGGGGCTG
Organism: Vicinamibacterales bacterium; assembly: GCA_964202965.1. Classification (GTDB taxonomy): domain Bacteria; phylum Acidobacteriota; class Vicinamibacteria; order Vicinamibacterales; family UBA2999; genus CAXNKG01. Next base: position 39,053 of record CAXNKG010000010.1, on the reverse strand, counting down.
GCCTGGACCCGCACGCGGCCTGGCGAGCGACTCCTCCAGCGGCTCGCGCAGCTGGCCGCCGTGGCGCTGGTGGCGGCCTCGGCGGTCGCGATAAGTCAGGTGGGGGAGGTGCCGGAGCGTTTCGAGCGCTCGAACATCGGCTCGGGTCCCGCCGGGGTCTACGACAGGTACCTCCAGGTGTCGAGTCTGCTGAGCCGGCCTCATCGCCAGGACGAAGCGCCGCCCAGCCGGTTTGCGGCCGTCCTGATGCCGTTCTTCGCGTATCTCGACCGCTGCACGGACGTCACGGAACGGCTGATCGTGACCGGGGCGTCGCCGGACATCGTCGTCCTGGCGGGACGGCCGTTCGCGGGCGACGGCGTCACCTTCGGCCAGTGGTACTCATCGGCGGCCAACCAGCTCCGTACGCTCGAACGGCTGCGCACGCGGCCGGCGTTGTTCGTGATCGTGCTCGACGACGAGGGGCTTCGGCAGCGGTTTCCCGCCATCGCCCAGTACGTCCAGGAGGAGTACCAGACCTTCACCGAGGCCGCCGGCGATGGCATCAGCCTGCCTATCCTTGTCGACCGGCGCCGCGTCCCGCACGGCGTCGATGCCGAGAGCCGGTGGCCCTGCTTTCGCTAGCCGGCCGGCGCCAGGTTGCAGGCGAGGATATCGGTGTGGTTCTCGCCGGAAGGGTCCGGCCGGGCGAACAAGTCAGCCAGGTCGGCCATCGGGCGCACACGCTGGCCGGTCGTATGCCGATCGAGATGGACGAAATCGGTGAAGTTCGACCGAAGCAGGTCAATCAGGTCGCCGACGCTCGACCCGCCGATCTCCAGAAGCCGTGGATCGATCTCGACCTGCCAGGGGATGTGCCGGCGTGCCAGGAGATGCGGGGCGCCTCGCAGCACGCGCAGCTCTGCACCCTGCACGTCGACTTTCACGAGCGAAATCTGGTCGGGATGCACGCCGAGCCTCGCGATCCAGTCGTCGAGTGACACGACCGGCACGGCCGTCGTGCCGGCCTCTTCAGGAGGCGCTGCCTCGATGACGCGATGCCCGCCCGCGAACCTCCGCCGCTGGAGCTGCGCGGTCCCGGTCGCGCTACCCACGGCCACACGGTCGGGAAGTACCAGTCCCCCCAGACCGTTGTCGCGGATGTTGCGCACCAGGCACGCGTAATTGACCGGATCGGGCTCCGCACAATAGGCCACGACCGCGTCGCCGAGGATGACGCGGGGAATGGACATCCGGCCGATGTTTGCGCCCACGTCGAGCATGACGCCGCCGATCGCGAGCTCCCGCGTCTGCGCGATCGCGCGATACGGGAAATCCTGCTGCCGGAGCGCGTGCTCGGCATACACCGCGTCGTCCTCCCGCGGCAAGGGCACCCACCACGGAAGGCCCTGGATCGTGGTCTGCCGCATGTTTCCCATGAGGGCCGCCTGGTCCCGCGACGCTTCGAGATACGCCGGCGACAATTCCCCGAAGCGGCGCTCGCGTTCTCGCGCGTCAGGCGCGGCGGCGCGCCGGGCCGCGGCCTGCGCGCGCAGCGGCACGCTCCTGCGGAGCAGGTCCTTGTCGAAGACGCCGAGACGCAGGCGGTCGAGACGTTCCTGAAGGCCGAGCGCCCGCTCTTTCCAGTTGATATCGCTCATGGTCATGCGCGGTCCGCAGCCTGCTGCCTCATCTTACCGAGTCCACGAGATCTCAAGATGCGCCGGACAGCCGAATGCCCACCTGAGGCGGACCGCGCTGCGCCCGCTCTGCGGAAGCAGACCTCGAATGTCCCTGCGCGACAGCAGATTCAGATTCCGTTCGTCAGCCCAGAACGCCAGCCCCATCCGGGCCCATGCCGCCCGATACCAGCGGGCTGGCAACCAGTGCGACAGCGGAATGAACGTGTGCATTTCCACGGGGAAATAGCGGTACGGCGTGTAGAGAATGAAGCGGTCTGCCACCCGCGCCATTTCGCGAACGAAGTGGCGCTGTTGCGCCTCGTCGCCCACGTGTTCGAGTACGGCAAAGGAGAGCGCGAGGTCGAACTCGCGGTTCGCGAAGGGCAGGCTGTCGCTGGTGATCCGCCGGAACGTCACCCCGGGAAACACCTGCTCGAAGGACGAACAATCTTCGATGCTGCACACCGTGACGCTCTGAGGGTCGGGATACCATCGCTCGAAAAAATTGTTGTACGGCAGATCGAGGTCGGGGGTCGTGCCGACGTCGAGAATGCGAGTGCCGGCCTCCGGACGAGCCAGTTCGAGCACGCGGGCGTACATGGCGCGGCGTGCCCGAAGCGCCGCCCGCGCCTTCAGGGCTTGAAGGGGATGATGACGATTGAAATAGTCGATGGCCTCCGGCGGGACCGTCGTGCGGGTCATGCGCGATTGACGAACCGGCGTTCCAGCGCGCCGAGGTAGGCCACCAGGATCTGATAGAGCACCAGATGGAACGCCGTCAGCACGAGCACGACGCCGGCCAGCAGCCGCGACCAGTGCTCGGACACGGTGCCGTTCGTCACGTACTCGCTCACCCCCTGCGCGTTCAGAGCGAACGCGCACCCGATGAGCAGCACCGCGCCCCAATGCAGCCGGCCCGTGACCCCGGGGCTCAGGAGCGCGCGTTCGATTCCCGTCGCCCGAAGAGGCTTCCTGTGCAGGAGCCTGGCGAACGACGTGCCCACGATCCCGCAGACCACGCTCTGCAGCCCGACGACCCACAACACCAGCGCCGTCAACAATCGATAGATCGACGCCTCCGGCACCTCCCGGGCCTGCGCATAGTGCAGGAGCGGACCCATCGTCAGCGCCAGGCCGGCCAGCAGCAGCGCGACGCCGGCCACGCCAAAGAGCTTCAGCGGATTGTACAGACTTGAAATCGACACGATGTCATACGTGAACCGGAGCCCGTCGCGGACGACGTTGAGCTTCGAGTCGCCTATCCGCTCGCGATAGGCAATCGGCACTTCCGTGATCGTCCACGCATCGTGCAACGCCCATGTCGTCATCGCGGGCGTGAAATCCAGGCCGTCCGGCAGCATCGCCACGTCGGGCACGCGCTCGCGCCTGAGCAGTCGCATGCCGCTCGCGATGTCCGTCACCGTGGAGCCGGATGTGACGCCCAGGAGCGCTGCAAACGAGCGGTTCCACAGGTTCCTCACGCCCGGCATGCCGGAGGGTTGATCGAGGCGGGACCCGATCACGAGATCGATGCCGTGTGACGCCGCATCCTCATACATCGAAAAGAACGCGTCCACCGGGTACGTCCCATCGGCGTCGAGAAATCCGACCCAGCGCCCCTGTGCGACGGAAAACCCTTTCTTCAACGCGGCGCCGTACCCCTGATTGGCCTGAGTGATGATCCGTTTCGGGTACGGGCTTCCATGCAGCAGGGCGGGCGTCTGATCGGTGGACCCGTCGTCGACCAGAATGATTTCCACCTCTCGCCGTTCGGCCTTGTAGCGATCGGCGAACTGCCGTCGAAACGCGTCGAGCTCGTCGAGCACCGGCAGGACGCCGTCTTCTTCGTTGTAAATGGGGATGACGATGCTGAGCTCTACCACTCGGGTACTCCTGACCGCCGTTCAGGACGCGGCCACGTTGCGCGCCCGTGTGGCATGACGCGCTCTGTCGACGACGTTCGACCTGTCTCCCCGGACGAACACCATCTGAATTGACGTCCGGCGGTCGCGACGGATGACGGGATCGAAGCCCGCCTCGCGGAATCGCGCCACCAGAGCGGCTTCGTCCGCCGGATCTGCGTGCAGCCAGACACTGCGGCACGCCGGATGTGCCAGCGTGTGGGGCGCTCCCTCGAGAACCTCGAGGGGCGGGAGGCCTCGAGAGATTCGGATGTGATTGGCGGCTGGCAGCCCGTACAGTTCGACCGCGGTATCCAGGCGTGTCATGCACACCGAATGGACGTGCGGCTGCACGGCATCGGCCGGCCTGGCGCGCCACCGCGTCTTGAGCACCGCGTGGCGCGGCCCACCGGGGTGTTCGTGCTCGTACTTGATTGTGGCCAGTGAGTCGCTGCTCGCGATGGCGAACGGGACCGGGATGACCACCCCCTGGCAGGCGTTGAGGCGCACGTTTTCACAGAGCGCCGCGTACGCGCCGTAGCCTGGCTCGAACGCCACCACGACGGCGCCGCGCTGGCGTGCGGCGATGAGCGTGTATGGACCAAACCCCGCGTCGACGTCGTACACCACGTCGCCAACCCTGACCCACCGTTCGAGCCACTTGACCGCGGACTGCTCGAGACGCACGGCCTGGTTCTGCACGAAGCGCATGATCTCGGGTGTGGCGCGCACGACGATGCGGCCTCCTTCGTACCCGAGGGGGATGACCGACTCATCCGGTGATCGGTGGTCGGTCTCCGCCGCGGCCATCGGCCGATCGGGGAGCGGCGCCCGGTCCGCGCCCGCGGCCCGTCGAAGCAGTTCCTCGGCCAGCAGCGGCGACACCGGACGATCGATCCCGAGCGGACGCAGGAACGACTCGATGAACGACCTGATCGGCGCCGGATCAGACGGGACGGCAAGCGCCGCGCCCAGCTGCGACAGGTGCTCCTCGAGGCTCGAAGCCGAGGACACAAAGCCTCCGTGCTCGCGCGTCAGGTAATGGAAATGGACGGTCGGCCGCGGCCCGTCGTCACCGATGGCGTCGGGGTGGATCGTAAAGACGGGGAGGCCCACGATGCCCGCCTCGAGCTCGGCTGTCGTATTCAGCCCGACGACGGCCGTGCTGTGCGCGAGCGATTCGTAGAGCCCGAACGGTTCCTTGTACGAGGTCCGCAACACGAGGGCCCGTGCATCCTCGAACGGCCTGGCCACCTTCCCGTCCAGCTGCGATTCCGCCGGCCACCGGCAGCGCTCGAAACGGAGTTCGTCGTCCAGCAGGGGTAAATCGGGGTGCGGCCGGACGATCACATTGCAGCCGCGCAGCACGCCCGCCGAGGCGCCGCGCAGGCCCCCCAGCCATCGCCGGATGAAGGGAAGCTCCCGCGGAACGATGAGACGGGACGAACAGAGGTAGAGAAGGGTCGGTGTCGCGGGATCGAGTCCGAGGCCTTCATAAAACTGCCCGTGCGTCATGCGTGGCCGCAGACCGAAGAATTCGTCGAAACGCGCCGCGCCGGTCACCACCACGCGCGAGCCCGGAAACCGATGCAGCTGCTCGGCCTCCCGCCGCTGACGTTCGTTCCAGACGAACATCAGGTCGGGCGGGACGTGCATGCAGCCCTTCGTGCTGAGATTGTCCCAGCTGAACATCAGCATCCACACGGGGATACCGAGCCGCCGTCCGCTCGCCGCCACGTCGGCCTGGGCCGAGCCGAAATGGACCAGTGGCGAGATCAACAGGACATCCGGAGCTTCCGACTGCAGGAACTCGTCGAACAGCTCCGAGGTGGGAATGGCCCGCTCGGCGAGCCGCAGCACGGATTCGATGCGCTGCAATTGAGACGGGGCGATGGTCGAGAGTTCGCTTTCGAGCGTTGCGGGTGTCGTGTCGAGCGCCAGCTCCTGCCGGAGCTTGTCGAGAATCCGCAGTCGCAGGACGGCCGATTCCGTGAACGCGGGCTGGAGAATGTGGACGGAGTCGCGCAGCCGTCGCACCACCGGCGCCACGTCGCTCCACTCGTCCATGCGCGATGACGGGCAGGGCAGGACCTTGAGGCGAGGCGAATTGATCGCCTCCTCGAAGCGCCGATCCCGCTGGTCGTCCCACTCCTGCACGGCGATGGTCACGTCATGACCGCGCTCGATGATCGCCTTCAGTGTGGCGAGGAAGGCCTCGGCGTTCTTCTGCTGCTTGGCGACGAAGAGGAATTTCATCGATGCTGGCGGCGCTCACGGGGGCGGCCGCATGGCGTGCCCATGGATGCCCTCATCGTAGCCGGTATACACGATAAACTGCGACCCTATGCGGCGGGAAGCGCGTCTCCTTCACGGGCTGGTGGTCGGCGTGGCGACGGCGATCGTGCTGGTCGTGAACGCGCGCGGGCAGTTGTACGACTCCAACCTGTACTTGCTGTCGGAAGGGATGGCGCTCCTGGCCGGCGATCACCCGTACCGCGAGTTCTTCGAGTGGGGAACACCGGCCGGCGCGTATCTGTCGATGGCGGCGCAGCGGCTCGCGGGCTACCGGCTGATCGGGGAATTCCTCGTCCACTGGATCTTCATCACGGCGGGCGTCGTCCTGTCGTTCCATCTCGGCCTGCGGCTGTCGCGATCGATCGTGGCGTCATTCGCCACGCTTGTCGTGACGCTCGTCCTGCTCTCCACGACGCCGACGTATCACTACACAAAGCTGATCGTGTTTCCCGTGGCTTTCTGGTGCGCATGGCGCTACGCCGACCGGCCGGGCGCCTGGCGCGCCGCGGCGCTCGGGGCCGCCGGGGCCGCCGGATTTCTCTTCAGGCATGACTACGGGCTGTACATCGCGGAGACGGCGATCGCCGCTGGCCTGCTGGTGTGCGCCGCCGTGCCGCCACGCGTGTGGGCCGGCATCGCGCTCCGTCACACGGCGGCTGCGGTCCTGGCCGCGGCGCTCGTCCTGAGTCCCTGGGCGGTGGCGGTCAGTACGACTGAAGGACTGGCCCCGTACACCGAGGCGCGGCTGCAGATGTACGAAGCGCCGCCGGGATTCGTCTATCGAACGCTCCTGAGCGTCAACCCGTGGCGGGACCTCCGGGCGCAGCCTCCCGCAGCGAAACCTGGCGTGGTCGCGTTCATCTGGAATCCCGGCCGCGTGGACGAGACCATGCAACGGCAGCTGGAAGCCCGATATGCGCTGCGTCCGTTGCCGGAAAAGGACGAGCAGGGCCGCCTGCAGTACGAAGTCCCGGACATGTTCGACACCCGGCTGTTCGAACTCGATCCGTACATCAATGACGGCAAGGGATTCGAATGGGACCGGCTCGAGGAGATCCGCCTCGGCCTCCCGGCGCCCGACAGCGCGCTCAGATGGCTGACGCAGGTCATGCTCGCCGTGCCGCTGCTGTTCGTGGGTGTCGGGGGACTCACGCTGTGGCGCGCACGGATGCCCGCCGGCGCGGATGATGCCGCGCGCGAGGTCGAACGCAGTGACGGCCGGGGGCTCCTGCTGGCGGGGGTGCTGCTCGTGGCGATCGACCTGTCGCTCTTCCGGCAGCCGTCGTATCTGGTCGTTGTCGCGCCGCTGACCCTGGCCGTCGCCGGGCGTTTCCTCGCACGCGGTGTCGTGCCGGTGCGGCTGGCGGCCGTCGTCGTCCTGCTCCTGACCGGTTATGGGGCTGCCGTCTGGACGAGAGAAGCCCCGATGTACGAGCCGGTACGGCTGTCAGAGCGGACGAGGGAGGCGTTCACGCGCCTGATGGCCTCGCCGCCCGCCGCCGCGAATCCCTCGTTCCACTATCTCTACGAGTGCACCGCACCAGGCGATCGCCTGATCGTGACGGGATCGACGCCGTTCGACGTGAACTACTACACGGAGCGGCCGTTCGCAGGCGGACATGTCCTGTGGCATTTTGGCTGGCGTTCGGATCCCCCGCGCGAGGCCGAATCGCTGGCCCTGCTGGTCCGCCAGCGCGTGCCATTCGCATTCTCGACGAGCGACCCGCTGCTGGCCGATTTCACGCGGTATCCGCGGATTCACCAGTACCTGCTGGAGAACTTCCGCGCCGTCGATGGATACGACGGCAAGCTCTTCGTGAACACGACGCTGGAGCCGGTCCGCCGGTTCGGTCCCGACGGCCTCCCCTGTTTCAGGTGAGCGTCAGGATGGACGGCGCTCGCGCGGCGTCGACGCCGCAAGGCCGAGCAGAACTCCGAGCACCACGAGCCAGACGCCGTCAATCCGGGCGGCTGGCAAGCCTCCCGCAAGAACGAGCAGCACGCCAGTGAGCAGTGCGGCGCGCGCGGCGGCGCCGAGGTGCCACGTGTCCCGCCGGCGGGTGTCCCGGTGCGCGATGCCTTGAACGCAGAGGGCGAGCAGGCTGAGCGCCGCCGGAAGTCCGAACTGACGTGCGAGCGGATCGATCCCGCGAACCGCTTCAACAACGGGAGACGTTCCCAGCAGGACGGCCACCGTCACCGCCGCGCCGGAAACGGCTGCGAGCGTCCGCGCGGCGATGCGCCAGCGGCGGGTTGCCGGCGACGCGAGCAGCGCGACTGCGCTGACGACTCCCCAGAACAGCGGGTCGCTCACGGCGTCGGCGGAAAGGCTGCCCTGGGCTCCCACGGACAGAAGCGCCAGCGCGAGCAGCGCCGCGGCGACCGCGGTATGGACACTGTCGCGCTGCGTGAGCCTCGCCGTTCCGAGCGCCACGAGGGGCAGGAGCAGTGCGCCCGTCGCCGTGAGGCGATTCGGGTCGGGCGTCACCCACGGAAGTGCCGAGACGACGCCGGCGGAGTAGGCGAAATGGAACCAGTAGCGAGGCTGGCGGAGCGGGCGCCGGATTGCGTCGCTCATCACCGCTCGCCACCGGGCGGCGTGGGTGCGAAGGCCCCACAGGCCGGCTGGCAAGACCGGACCGTCCGCCGGCACAGGACGGACGCAGATCAGACCGACGAATCCGAGCAGCGTCAGGAGCTGGGCCACGGCCATTGCGCCCGCCCGCAGCCAGGCGACGCGGTCCGGCACCCACTGGAGGGTCACACGAGGCTGGCGGACGTCCGTCAGCGCCAGTAGACCCCCGACGTTCTCCGGGCGTCCATCGGACGCCTGCCACGCCTCGTCGTAGGCCACCGGCAGCACGATGACGCGGTTCTCGGTTGCGGCTGGGTTGTTGAGCGAGATCTGGAGCCGGATCTCGGCGCCCGACGGCTCGAGCCGGACTCCGCTTCCGTTCATCGGCTCCAGCGCCCCCAGGAGCGGGGAGCCTGCAGCCAGAGCGGGCGCCAGGCGCATCTGATCGGACGCGGGGGCCGCAGCCAGCGTCCGCACCCGCCCGTCCGCGGTGCCGGGCGTGAACAGCGCATAGCGTTCGTCGATGCGGACATCGGGTACGGGCGTCCAGGGTCCGCAGGCGGCGGCTGGCGGCGCGATGAGATACCGCAGCTGCAGGAATGCGATCGCGTCGGCGCTGCAGAGGACGACGGGCGAGAGTTCGACGGTCTGGTTGAACAGCAGCTCGTTCGGGCGGACCAGGCCGCGCATTGTCCGCTGTTTGGTCCAGGCGGTGACCAGTGTGTAGCCGGCATCGGCAAAGTCGGTCGCAGGGACGCGGTCGGTGCGCATGGCCTCCCGCACGCCTGGCCAGAGTGCCAGCCTCTCGCCTCTTGGACGCGGATCCCGTGGCACGCCGCGTAGCTGGACGCGCTCCGCGGGTGACGTCATGTCGCGGGTCCAGATCCCCTGGTTGTCCCAGAGCGTCGGCGTGTCCACTGACTCCGGGTCGCCCACGTTCGTGAAGACGAGCCGCACGGCAAAGGCCGGGCCCTGCAGGGCCACGATCAGCAGCGCGGCCAGCGCGACCGTCCGCGCCGGGCGGCGGACACCGCCGCTGCGCAAGCCGGCGACAGCGGCCGCGGCCGCAAGGATCGCGAAGCCGGCCGCGGGATCGCGCAAGGTCCAGATACCCGTCGGGGAGTACGCAGCCGACCCGGCGGGCAGAGTAGAGGCGCCAATCGCGAACCCGATTGACACGAGCGCCGCGCTCACCGAGAGGCGGCGGTTCTGTCGATCGATGCTCGTCACGCCAATCACCAGCGACAGCAGCGCCAGGAGCAGATGCGAGAACGGCATCCGCGAGCCCACGGTCCCGAACGGAAACAGGTTGGCGGCGACGAGCGCGCCTTCCGGAGGCTCGGTGTAACGGCCGATGGTCGACGTCTCGGCGCCAGGAATACTGAGCTCGCGCAGGATGTCCGGGACCTGTGCCGCGACGGGGAGCATGGTGACGACAGCCAGCAGAGCCACGGCGACGAGTCTGTCGCGCCAGAGCAGATCGGCTCGGATCAGGGCCAGTCCGGCGGCACAGACCAGTGTGGCCGCAATGTGCGGCCAGTAGCCGGGATGCGAGAGGGCGACGGCCCCCCACGTCAGTGCGGCGACTGACAGCGCGCCGATCGTGCGCGCCCTCGCCGGCCGCGGCGCCGCCAGCGTCGCCAGGAGTGCCTGTGGTGCGAAGACGCTCACCACCATCGCGCAGTACGTGAAGGTCACATCGGGCCAGTCGTTGTAGACGGCGTACGTGACGACGGGAACGGAGCAGAAGACGAGTACCGCCGCGATCCATGTGGCGAGCCGCCCGCAGATCGGCTCGAGCGCCTGGCGAAGCACCAGGAGGGTGCAGGCGAACGAAAACGTGATCAGCAGCCAGTAACTGACGGGCGCGGGCAGGATGCGGGCGGCCGCCGAGACGGGCGAGGCGCCGAAGCTGCTCTGCAGCGGCAGGCGGACGCCGAGTCCGACGGAGTAGGTGTAGACGGGATGGCCGAGCACCTGGACCGACGCGACGCTGGTGCCGCGGTCCAACGAAAAGAACGCATGCTCGTAGCTCTCGAGATCGCGCGTGCCGAAAAAGACGATGCCCCCTGCGATGCCTCCGGCAAGAACAAGGGTCGCGATCGCCTGACGCACGGTGCTTATTCGGTGGACGTCTTGTCCCGGAAGCTGCGACCCAGCAGATCCCCCTCGAGGCTCGTCGTGCGCGCCCGCGACTGGACGAAACTCATTCCGCTGGCCGCGCAGCGCTTCACCTCGCTTCTGAGCGCCTCGACCTCCGGCGTCCCAAGGAGCTGCGCCTGCTCGAACGCCCTGGTGACTTCCAGCGCGAGATCGTACTGGTGGAAGGCGAGCGAGCTGGCCAGGAGGCCGGCGAGTCTGCGGCCGGGATCCCCCTTCGCATCGGCGAGGGTCTCGGGCTCGCGCAGATACAGGCAGTGGGCCCACGCAACCATGCGCCGGGAAAACATCGGCTTGCTGAACCGGGCTCGCCGGAGCATCGTCCGGTCGAGCGAGAAGAGCGTGAATCCCTGGCTGCGGAGGTAGCCGTCGAGGTCGCTGAAGAGGGCCTGCCCCTTGTAGAGCGGCTGGAACGCCGCTTCGGTATAGATGCCGACGGCCGATTCGAGGATCCGCGCTCCGCCCTGGAGGATATCCAGTTCGGTGCCCTGCGTATCGAGCTTGAGGAAGGCGGCGTCGAGAAAGCCGTGGCGCTCTGCCGCCTCGTCCAGCGGAACGACCGGGACCTGCGACACCGACTGCACGCGGAACTTGCGCCAGACACACAGGCGCCGTACCACAGCGGGATCGGGCTCGAGCAGCGAGCTCATGCCCGGGTTCTCGGTCAGATACAGATTGGCCAGCCCGCGGGCACGGCCGACCGCCTCGGCCATGACGACGACGCTGCGCCACGTGTGCTTCTGTGCGAACTCCTGCTCGAGCCGAGCCGCTTCCGCCACCTCTGGTTCAAAGACGTAATAGCGGGCGAAGCGGGCGAACGGCAGGAGAGGAGGGAACGCGTCGCCACGACCGCCGATGTCCACGAACTTGAGGTCGGCCTCAGACACCAGGCGCGCAAGCACTGGAAGATCGAGTGCCGTGAACAGTTTGTCCAGTGACATGGGTCTCCGCTGAATGTTAGTTTACAAAGGACAACGGCTGCGCTCGGGAGCGCGCAGTTTCCGTGACAAGATACACGCCCGAATGACGTCTAAGGATTCCGGCTGTGACTCGGCGACTCCGGGGCAGACCGCCCCATCGCGACGAGAGGTATTTTTCGACGAGGCCGCGGCAGAGACTCCGTATCTGGCGATCGAGACCCGGCGCGGCGAACTGCTGTTCATGCGCTCGGACGACCGGCGCCTTGGCAGGCAGCTGTTCGTCGGGCGGTGGAGCAAGGACGTGAAGTTCCTGAAGCGGGCGGTCGACCTGCTCGGCGAAGCCGGCGTCACCCTGGCCGGCACCACTTTCGTGGACGTCGGTGCCAACATCGGCACGACAATGGTGACGGCCCTCCGGCGGCACGAATTCTCCCGAGCGGTGGCGATCGAGGCCTCTCCAGAGAACCTCCGGACGCTCCGGATCAACGTGGCAGCCAACGACCTGGGCGGAGTCGTGGACGTGGTCGGGGCAGCCGTCAGCGACACCGAGGGCGAGCAGGACCTGTTCCTGTCTGGCGCCAGCAGCGGCGAGCACTCAGTCGATCTCTCGCTTCCCGGGGGCAGACGATCCGGGCGCGTGACGGTCAGAGCGGTCACCCTGGACGGCATGGTGTCCCGGGGTGAGATCGATCCCGCGCGGGTCGGCCTGCTCTGGCTCGACGTACCGGGAGCCGAAGCCCGCGCTCTGGCTGGCGCGTCGACTCTGATCGAGGCAGGCGTGCCCGTCGTGACCGCGGTACGGGCTCGAAAACCGTATAGCTGGCCCGACACGAAGGCCAGGCTGATGAGCCTTCTGGGAACGTATTCCGACTTCGCGCTCCTGCGCGGGGAGCAGGAGCGGAGCGGCGACCTTGGCCGCCTCCTGGAGGGGCTGAGCGGAGTCTCGGATCTTCTCGCGTTTCGGCGCCCGCTTAGATGAACTTCACCCGGCGGGCAGCGAACAACGTCATTCGCAACAGCAGCACGCCGTGCCGCCATCGCTGGATATTCGTGGCGCCGTACGTGCGTTCACGATAGCGGACCGGGAGCTCTCGGATGCGGAGCCCCAGCCGCTGCGCGCCGAAGAGCAGGTCGAAGTCGCCGAACGGGTCGAAGTCACCGAAATACGCCCGGCCGCGCTCCAGGCGCTGGTAGGACCGGCGATCGATGACCTTGGTGCCGCAGAGCGTGTCCTTGAACGACTGGCCAAGCAGGAACGAAAACGCGATGGCGAAGAACTTGTTCCCGATCATGTTGGCGAAGTTCATCGCGCCTGCTTCCATCGGATAGACGAGTCGGCTCCCGTTCACGAATTCGCAGATGCCCGAGACGCGCGCCTGGTAGAACTTCGGGAGTTCCTCCGGCGGAACGGTCAGGTCGGCATCGAGGATCATCAGGATTTCGCGGGTTGCCGCGGCGAACCCGGCGCGGACGGCGTCCCCCTTGCCCCTGCCGGACTGCTGCAGTGTCCTGATGCGCCGATCGGGAAACGCGGCCGCCACCCGCTGGATCTCCGCCCAGGTATCGTCGGTGGAGTGGCCCTCCACGAAAATGATTTCATCGTCCGGGCCCATCGCCGGGAGCCGGCTGACCGCGGCCTCGATGTTGCCGGCTTCATTGCGGGCCGGCACGATGACGGACACCGACGGAGGCGTGTCGAACGCCGGCGCGAGCGGCCGCGCGACGGTCACGTGGAGGAGCGCAAGCCAGCTGAGTCCCGGGAGCGGCGCGAGCCACCGGTTGACGAAGTCGCTCACCAGCGGGATCCAGATCGGGAGCAGGACTCTCGACTGGCTGGTGACGATCTCGAAGCGCGCCAGCGCCAGGAGGTTGGCGACATCGGAGGGCGCAATCCAGTTTTCATCGCGCGGTGCGTGTCGCAGCCCGAGTGCGTCGGCCAGGCGGAACAGCGGCCTCCAGAGACTGCTGTAGTAGATGACGACGACCCGCGTAGACGCGTCGCACAGCCGGTGGACCTCCTCGAGATGCGCCTGGACGTCCGGCTCGGCATGGAGTGTCCCATTGAGGACGATGCTGTCGGCGTGAAAGCCGGCGGCGGCGTCGAATGTGTCGACTCGTTCGTCAGGGCGGAACCCGGCGTCCGGGGCCGGCCGGAACGCCACGGCGTGCCCTGGCATGGCGTCCTTCAGCAGCCGATGCCTTGGACCGACTTCGAGCACGCGTGCGTCCGCAGGAACGAAGAACGACACGTATCGCGCAAGCAGGCGATAGAGGTAGGTGCGGAGATTCAATGCGCGGCGTCCGATCGACGCCGGCGAATCCGGCGGCCCACGACCATTGCGCCCAGCGTCATCGCCGACAGGAGGGCGACGAGCACGGCCTGGATGCGTTCGTCCCGCAGTCCGGGAATGCGATGCGCCACCCACATCCACGCGATGCCGTATTCCGCATCGAAGGGAATGGTGTAGGTGTCGCCATCGATGTCCCCCGTATTCACAATCGACGGGTCCTCGAGCAGCGCCCTGATGTTGGAGACGCGTGTATCAAGCAGGTCGTACGCCGTTGAGCCGCCTGGCAAGGGTTCCCGGGCGTTGACGAGCAGGTACGTGCGCTCGAGGTCGGCTTGTTGTTGGGCGCTCACGTCGGCACGCCATTGGACACGGATGCGGGGAGCGGGCTCGCAGGTGAACGCGTACGCCACTGCGAGCGTGAGGAGGCCGGCGCAGCCGGCGGCGGCGATCCAGCGGCACGGAGATGGCGTGGAGTCTCGAATCATGTACGACGCGCGATTCGTAGTATAGGATCAGCGGCCGGTCCCCATGGCAGAGCGCCTCACTCCCCTCCACAGTACCGCGACTTTTTTCACGCGTCGGCGGAGCGTCAGGCTCCTTGCGCTCGCGGCGCTCACCGCCGCGTCGCTGTACGTGTTCTCGACCCCCGTGCTCACGTTCGTCGGGCGCCGGATGGTACGCGCCGACCCGCTGCAGCGCGCCGACGTCATGATCGTGTTGGCGTCGGCCATGGACCGCGTGGTTGAAGCGGCCGACCTGTACCGGGCAGGGTACGCGCCGCTCGTCGTGCTCACGACGGAACCCCGCGACCCTGCCGATCAGTTCCTGCTCGAACGCGACATTCCGGTTGAGACGAACGAGCAGCGCCGGAAACGCGTCCTCGAAGCCATCGGTGTGCCTGCGCCGGCGATCGTGCTCCTGCCGGACGTCGTGCAGTCCACAATGGACGAAGCGCGCCTGTTTGCGCGCTGGGCGGAGGGACGGTCGATCGGGTCGGTGCTGATCGTGACTTCGCCGTTCCATACGGCGCGATCGCGGCTGACGTTCCGGAGGGTACTGGGTGATGCGACGATGGACGTGCGGGTGTATCCGTCCACGCTCGCCCGGTTCCGTGCCGAGAGCTGGTGGCGCTCCCGGGACACGCTGCGTGACGGGATCTTCGAATCGCAGAAACTGCTGTACTACTACCTCTTCGAAACATTCCGCTGAATCACATGGATACTCCTGCCGCGGGCGACACCATCGTCATGACGGCGACCTTTAACCCCGGGTCAACCCCGTTTCTGGTCGTGCGCGACGAGCAGGAGCGGATATTCCAGTACCTCTGTTCTCTCGCGGCGTGGGCCCGTCCGAGCCGGGTGCGCCGTCTCGTTCTTGGGGAGAACAGCAACACGACATTTGATTTCTCTCCGGTGATTCGGCTGTTCGAAGCGGCGGGGAAGGAACTGGAACTGATCGTCTTCGACGGCAACCAGGAGGCGGCACTGGTAGGAAAGGGGTACGGCGAAGGACGAATCCTGGAGCATCTCTTCCGGAACAGCACGCTCCTGCGGTCGACACCGTCGTTTTACAAGATCACCGGCCGGCTGTTCGTCAGCA
The DNA here is from genome assembly GCA_964202965.1 of Vicinamibacterales bacterium. Classification (GTDB taxonomy): domain Bacteria; phylum Acidobacteriota; class Vicinamibacteria; order Vicinamibacterales; family UBA2999; genus CAXNKG01. Next base: position 23,651 of record CAXNKG010000010.1, on the reverse strand, counting down.
ACTTCGACGACGTCAGTCAGTCGACGCCGACAGCCGATGGGTTCCGCCGCAAGCGGTGGAAGGACCCCGCGAGAACGCCGAAGGTGATTACGCGATTCTTCAAGTGCAGCCACGAGCTATTCGAGCGGCGGCTGCTCGATGCGTACCTCGAAGCGGACGACTCGAAGGGCCGGCATATCGAACACATCTACTTTGACCGCCTGGCGGACCTCGACGTGCCGGATTTTGGAGTCAAGCCCGCGCTTGTCGGCCAGCAGGCGTCGACGGGAGAGGTATATGGGGCGTACGACGAAGAGATCGCGCGGGTCGCGCGGTCCTTGATGTCAGCGTAGGGCGGCATCGTCAAAGACTTTGCCTCAGAAGCTTTGCGTCAGAAGCTGGCATAGTAGGCAGGGATCGCGACCAGCGTCCAGACCGACAGATCGAACAGCGCAAGAACCGCGACGAGCGCAACGGCCGCCGTGGCTCGGTACCGCTCCGGGACCCATGCGGCCACTCCTACCCACAGGAGGAGCAACGTTGGCACCAGGGCCGGAAACAGGGATTTTCCCTGTGAGCCATTGGCGAAGCGGTAGTACATCCAGTAGACGGCCCACACCTGGACGGCCAGGGTCACCAGCGCCAGCACAATGATCGTGCGGGTGCTCCGGTCGGCGGCGGTTCTCGCGAACAGCTGCCGCCCGATGCCGCACGCCGTGACCAGCGTCAGTACGGTCAGCGGTCCTATCCACCAGGACGGAGGAGCGTAGCGCCCCCACCCCAGAGAGAACCACCAGCTTCGATGCATGAACGCCGTGAAGCCGGCAAAGAGATCCCAGCTCAACACGGCCGGGGCGAAGCTCACCGAGAACAACCGGCCCCACTGATACGACTGGAGCGATTCCTGGAGGATCCCGGGCGCCCACGGCGCGTTCCACGCAGCAACCGTCAGCAGGGCAGTGAGCACGACCATCACCAGCGGTGCACGGACCACGCCCAGACGCGCCCAGAGCGCGACGAGCGATGCGAGCCCCGCAGTGGCAACGACCGGGAGCGCCATGCGATCGACAAGCGCCGCGGCAAGAATGGCGCACCACATCACCGCAACGGACATCGCCACCGTTCGGCCTTTGACGATCCGCGTGATTTGCCACCACGCGCACGCGGTGAGCAGGTTCGCCACGGCGTCGGATGCCGCGGACGTGCTGACGATGCTGAATTGGGGATGCAGAGCCAGCAGCGCGGCGACCGTGGCCCCGCCCAGGGGGCCAAGGCTTTCACGCGCAGCCAGCCAGGCCATCCACAAGGTCAGGACTCCGATGAGCGCCGACATTGCTCGCAAGAGGTAGAGGTCGGCATCAATCGACAATTGCGGAAATGCCGTAAGGTATCCGCCCGCGATCAAAGGGAAGCCGGGTGGCCGGCCTGGTGTGCTGGCGGGCGTCCCGGAGCCGGTAACATTGAAATCTTTGGGCAACGGATCAGGGGGTTGACCGTTCACCCGTCGGTGCTGCCACCAGTCGTATCGGGCCATCGAGTGGATGATTTCGCCTTCCCGGCCCGGGTCCGGACCGGGAGTGGCTTCGATGACCTGCGCCCGCTGCCATTCGGCCCAAGCGACGAAGGTGGGTTCGTCGGGCTGCTGCCAGGGTGGAATCAGCGCAAAGCTGAGCGCAAAGTGGCAAATAAGGATCGCCGACGCGAGGACGGGAATCGAGAACCGCTGCCACAGCGACATCGCCAGTAGTCTAAGTGAGGACCACGCCTCTTCACCTTATGTTCGCCACGCCTGAAATCGTTGACAACTTCGGCCCGAACGCGTCCTAATAGATCGTTCACTTTCTGAACGGTCAGCGCCTTTCCACGCTTGCGGCCGCCAAGGTTTTTCCGCGCCGGCTGTAAGTGAGAGGCGCGAAGCGTACCTTGTCCCTTCCTGAACGCGAACTTGACCGGCGAATTCTCCAGGCTATCGCCTCGGGGTCCCGGGTCACCCAGCGATCGCTCTCGAACGAACTGGGGGTCGCCCTGGGCCTCACGAATCTGCTCGTTCGCCGGCTCGTGGGGAAGGGCTACGTCAAGATGACCGGGTTGGGCACCCGGCACGTCCGGTATCTGATGACTCCGGGGGGGTTGGAGGCGCTGGCTCGGGCCACACGGTATTCCCTCGAAAACACTGTGCACTTGTACACCCAGACGCGCGAACAGATCCGGGCGAGCCTCACGGCTGTCTCGGACTGCTGTCCGGCGGATGGCTCGGGCCAGAAGCGGGTGGTGTTCTACGGCGCGGGCGACGTCGCCGAGATCGCATACGTCAGCCTTCAAAGGACCGATCTCACTTTATTGGGCGTCGTCGACGACCGCCGCCGTGGCCGGTTCTTCGATGTCGAGATTTTCGATCCCGCATGCCTGTCGCCCGACGGCCTGAATGGGACGACGTACTCTCATGTAATCGTGGCCAGTCTGCGCCATAGCGAGGCCATTCAGGCGCGGATCAGCGCGCGCGGCATACCGCCGAGCAAGGTGTATTGCCTGTAATGCTGAAGGGGCAGACCGTACTCTGCATCTCGTCGATCGACTGGGACTTCAACTGGCAGGGTCACCAGCAGATCATGTCCATGTTCGCCGCCCAGGGCAACAACGTCCTCTTCATCGAGAACACGGGCGCGCGGCGGCCGACGCTCCGGGATGTCCCCAGGCTTCGGCAGCGGATACGGAACTGGTGGCGCGGTACCAAGGGGTTCAGGCAGGAGCGCGAAAACCTGTTCGTCTATTCGCCGCTCGTGCTGCCCTTCCCGTACTCCAGGATAGCCCGGTGGATCAATCGATTCATCATCGTGCGCGCCCTACGCCGATGGATGAGCGCCATGGGCAGCGGTCGCCCGTTGGTGTGGACGTTCCTGCCGACGCCACTTGCGCTGGATCTGATCAGGGGTGTCGACCCGGAGCTGGTCGTCTACTACTGCATTGCTGACTTCGTTGCCAGTTCGTCTGGCGCCCGGAACATCCGTCGCACCGAGCACCGCCTGTTCCGGGACGCCGACCTGGTGTTCGTCCAGTCAGAGCAGTTTCGCGAACGCGTGCGCCGCTTTCGGGATCAGGTTGACGTGTTTCCCTTCGGGGTCAACTTCACCCACTTCGAGGCCATTCGAACCTCGAGCGATGGCATCCCGGATGAGCTGAAAGCTATTCCGCGTCCGATCGTCGGCTACGTCGGGGGTCTCCACCGGTGGGTGGATCAGCCACTGGCCGTTGCGGCCGCTCGGCGCCTGCCGGATGCGACCTTCGTGTTCCTCGGGCCGCAGCAATGCGATGTGTCGCTGCTGGAACGCGAGCCAAACGTGCGGCTGCTCGGTGCCCGCCCTCATGACGAGCTTCCCGGGTACATCAAGGGATTTGACGTCGGGATCATCCCTTACGTGTTCAGTGACTACACGACCAACGTGTTTCCGACCAAGCTGAACGAATATCTGGCGATGGGCAAGCCAGTGGTGTCGACCGGCTTGCCGGACATCACGCAGTTCAACCGGGCGCACGGTGACGTCGCCGCCATTGCGGATGATCCCGAGGCGTTCGCCAGCGCGATTCAGCGCGCCATGCAGGGGCATGAGGCGTCGGAGGTTGAGAAGCGCATCGCGGTGGCGCGCGCGCACAGCTGGGATGCGCGGGTTGCGGCGATGACCGGTCTCATCGAGAACGCGTTGGCCGAGCGCCGGGAGCATCGGGAGCGTTGGGACAAGAAGCTGCGTCGCGTGTACCGCGCGGCCCGTGGTCGGGCCATGCGGACCGCGGCGGGCGCCGCGGTCGTGTACTTGCTGCTCTTTCAGACGCCTCTGCTCTGGGTCATAGCGGAGCCACTCCGCATCGTTGACACGCCACAGAAAGCGGATGCCATCGTTGTGTTCGCCGGAGGCGCCGGCGAGTCCGCGCAGGCGGGCGGAGGATATCAGGAGCGGGTCAAGCAGGCCGTCGATCTGTATCAGGCCGGCTATGCTCCCCGGGTGGTCTTCTCCTCGGGTTTTGTCTACGCGTTCAAGGAAGCGGACATCATGCGAGGCCTCGCGATTGACCTCGGTGTTCCGGCTGACGCGATCATTCTCGAAGAGCGAGCCGCCAACACGTACCAGAGCGTGATCTACGCGCGCGACCTCGCGCGCCGGTATGGCGCTCGCGATGTTCTGCTGGTAAGTTCTCCGTACCACATGCGGCGGGCGCTTCTGACGTGGCGCAAGCAGGCGCCGGATATCAACGTCGCCGGCACCCCTGTTCCGCAAAGCCAGTACTATTCGCACGGCCGTGGCGCGAGCCTCGAGCAGTTCCGCGGAATTGCCTGGGAGTATGCCGCCATCGTGTTCTATCGCTCGAGAGGGTGGTTATAAATCGTGAGGATCGACGTGGATTATCAGACATTCAAAATAGGCTTCGATGAGCGCGACAAAGAGCGTGTATTCAAATACTGGAACGAGATTTTCGTCAATCAGAAGTGGTCGCATTCCAGATTCACGCAGTTGTTCGAGGAGAAGTGGGCGGCCTGGAATGACGCGCCGTCCGTCGCGTTCGCGAACTGGGCTGGCGGGGCGCTCGCCTGCATGGAGTACTTCGACCTGCGGGACAAGAAAGTGTTGTGTCCCACAAATACGTTCATGGCGACGCCTTCTGCCATTCAACAGGGCGGCGGCGATGTCGTCTTTGCGGATTGCAACCGCACCGATCTGTGCCTCAGCTACGAGGCTGTTGTCGCTGCGGCCGAGCAACACGAGCTCGCCGCGGTGTGGCTCGTGCACATCGGCGGACACATTGCCTTCGATACTCTCCGCATCGCGGAGTTCTGCCGCTCGCGCAAAATCATATTGCTCGAGGACTGCGCTCACGCGCATGGGGCGTCGTGGAACGGCCGTAAGCCAGGCACGTACGGTGACGCCGGCGTTTATTCGTTCTACGCTACGAAGACGGTTTCGACCGGCGAAGGTGGAATGCTCGTTTCCACGCACCCCGGACTCATCGAATTCGCGCGCCAGTTTCGCGACTACGGCAAGCCGGGTTACACGGTCGTGGGGCTCAACTACCGCATGTCGGAATTCACCGCCGCGCTCGGCGTCGTGCAGGTGGACCGGATGCCGGCCGTTGTCGAATGGAAAAATGAGGTCGCCCGGCAGTACCTTGATGACCGATTCCCCAACAGGGTTCGTTTCCCGGAAGGGATGATTTCAGGGTTGTACAAATACGTCGTCTTCGAGCCGATTGAGAAATCCACCGGCAAGGTCTACGAGGAACTGTGTCATCGGACGATGGGAAGGGAAGGCGAGTTCCCGAACGCCGAATGGGTCAGCCGTAATCACTGGTGTGTGCCGCTCTATTACAACCCTGCGGTGCACCCCGACAACCTTCGGGAGCGTGTCACGGTATGAAAGTTCTAGTCACTGGGGGTTCAGGCTTTATCGGATCGCACGTCGTGGACAAGCTTCGCGACAAGGGATTCGAGGTTCGCGTGTTCGACATGGTCGTGCCGGAGCGCCGCGATGTGGAGTTCTATCATGGTAGCCTGCTCGACCTCGAAGCGATGCGGATGGCGATGCACAGCATAGACGCTGTATTTCACCTTGCCGCGGTTGCCGACGTGAACGATGTGTTCGCCGAGCCGCATTATGCGGAGAGCATCAATGTCCGTGGCACGATCAATGTCCTCGAGGCCGCGCGCCGCTCGAAGCTCGAACGTGTGGTGTACGGAAGTACGACCTGGGTGTACGGCGACACGCATGCCGGCACGATTGACGAAGACACTCCGTTGCTCGCGCCGTCACACCTGTACACCGCAACGAAGCTGGCGGGCGAATACTACTGCCAGTCGTACAGCCGCCTGTACGAACTGCCGGTCACGATTCTCCGCTACGGCATTCCATACGGACCGCGTGGCCGGGATCGCGCCGTCATCCCTGCCTTCGTGCGACAGGCGGTTGAAGGCGGACCGATCAAGATCTCCGGCGACGGCCTACAATTTCGGCAGTTCGTGTACGTGGAGGACCTTGCCGAAGCGAACGTGCTCGCCCTGCGCGAGGTGGGCCGGAACAAGGTCTACAACCTGGACGGAACCGAGAAGATCACGATTCGCCAGGTCGCCGAGACGGTGCAGCGGCTGGTCGGCAACGTCACGATCGAGTTCGGCACGGCACGTCCGGGGGACTTCTCCGGCAAAGTCATTTCCAGCGCTCGCGCTGAGCGCGAGCTCGGATGGCGGGCCACGACGCCGCTCGAAGAAGGCGTTCGCCGTTATGTCGACTGGTACCGCTCGCGACAGGAGCGCCGCAACGACGCCCAGCGCCGAATCGAAGGCTTTATGACGGCTGGAACGGGAGTGTAATTGTTCGGCTGGCTCCGCTCGGACTATCGGGACAACGACCAGACGTACCTCGGTTCGGCTGCCGAGTCCGTCAGATTTGCGCTGTTGCGCGGCAAGGGACATCTGCTGCGCTACGGGTGGAACCGCGTGAAGTGGCACATCTACCCTCGACTGCACGCGCTTCCGGATTTTCCCGACCACGTCGACATCGAGGCCAGCAGCGCCTGCAACATGAAGTGCCCGATGTGCTTCACGATCACCGACGAGTTCAAACAGAACGTGAAGCTCACGTACATGAAGCTGGACTTGTTCAAGAAGATTGTGGACGAATGCGTGGACCATGGCGCGTTCTCGATCCGATTGAGCTGGCGGGGCGAGCCCACCTTGAATCCCCATTTTGTCGAAATGGCGCGCTACGCCAAGCGCCGCGGGATTAAGGAAGTCTCGACGCTCACCAACGCGCTGCGGCTCACGCCGGCCATGTTCGAGGAACTGGTCGACATCGGGCTTGATTGGTTGACGATCTCGTTCGACGGGATGGGCGAGACCTATAATCGCATCCGGCATCCTGCCGTATTCGAGGATGCGGTCGCGAAGATCCGATCGTTCGACGAGATCAAACGACGCAAACGCGCAGTCAAGCCGGTCGTGAAGATCCAGGGCGTGTGGCCGGCCGTCAAGGAGAATCCGCAGGCCTTCTATGAAACCTTCCGGGGCATTGTCGATCAGGTGGCCGTCAATCCCCTGCTCGACTACCTGCGGAACGATTCGACGATTGTCTACCGGGAGCGTTTCACCTGCCCCGTTCTGTGGCAACGTCTCGCGGTTGGCGCCGACGGAAAGGTGTCACTGTGCATCCACGATGAGATGTCCCATCACATCATCGGGGACGTGAATCACGAGAGCGTACATGCCATCTGGAATGGCGAGTCCCTGCGCGCCGCACGACGCGCGCACCTCGCCCACGTCGGTGTTCAACGTTACACTGCCTGCGCCGAGTGTTTCCTGCCGCGCGCGTCGCAGCCGGTCACCGCTCAGGTCGATGGACGGGTCATCACAATCGAGTCCATGATCAACAGACCGGACGTCGTGGGGCAGTGATCACCTAGAGTGATCGTCACGATTCACCAGCCGGAGTTTCTTCCGTGGCTTGGTCTGATTGACAAGATTCGCCAGGCCGACGTGACGGTTCTGCTCGATTCAGTCCAGTACGAGAAGCATTATTTTCAGAACCGCAATCGCATCAGGACCGCCGAGGGGTGGAGTTGGCTGACCGTTCCCGTCCGAACGACCGGACGCTTCGGTCAGCGAATAGACCAGGTCGAGATCGACGACGCCACCGATTGGCGCCGGAAGCACCTGCGGAGTCTCCAGCAGCACTACGCGGCTGTTGCGCACTTTGACCAGGTCTGTGCGCCGCTCGAACGCCTATACGGCGAGGCATGGCGCCATCTCGTTGATTTCAACGTGGCTGTCATCGAATGGATGTTGGGGGCGTTTGGGCTCCGCCGTACGCTCGTTCGGGCGTCAGCACTGCCCATCGCGGGACAACGCAGTGAGCTGCTGGCCGCGATTTGCGTCACTGTCGGCGCGAGTACGTATCTGTCCGGTGTTTCTGGACGTGAGTATCTCGACGAAGAACCGTTCGCGAAGGCTGGCATCGACGTTGGCTATCACGAGTTCGTTCATCCGACATACGCCCAGCGCTATGAGCCATTCGTCCCGCAGCTCTCGGCGGTTGACCTGCTGTTCAACGTCGGGCCTCGCGCGCTCGGTGTGATCGAGCGAGCCAATCCGCATGCCGCGACCGCCAGATGCGATGAGCTCTGAGCTTGCGATAAGCGTCGAGGGGCGCACGATCAGCCAGGAATCGTCGCCGTTCGTTGTGGCCGAGCTTGGCTACAACTTCACGACGCTTGATGAAGCCCTTGCTTCGGTCGACGCGGCCGCCGATGCTGGTGCTGATGCGATCAAGCTTCAAACCTTCCGCGCCGACACGACGGCCACGCGAACGATCGAGTTTCCACCGGAGGCAGGTGGCGGCAACCAGCACGCCGAGTTCAAGCGTTTTGAGATTGATGAGCCGACGCACCGCGCGGTCTACGAGCGTGCCCGCGGGCGTGGCTTGGTACCATTTTCAACGCCGAGTCATCCAGATGATGTGGAGCTGCTCGAACGAGTGGGGACGAACCTCTACAAGATCGGATCGGACGACCTTACGAACCTGCCATATCTCCGGTATGTCGCGCGACTCGGCAAGCCCATGATCATTTCGAGTGGCATGGCAACCCTCGAAGAAATCGATGAGGCGATTCACGCGATTCGCGACGCAGGGAACCCCCAGCTTGTGCTTCTCCAGTGCGTGTCGAACTATCCGGTCGCCGATCCAACGATGATGAACTTGCGGACGATCCCTTCACTCGCCTCGCGGTTTCAGGTTCTCGTTGGTTACTCAGACCACACGACCGGATTGACCGCGGCGGTGGCCGCAGTCGCACTCGGAGCCGTCGTTGTGGAGCGCCATTTCACGATCGACAAGGGACTTCCAGTGCCAGACGCCGGCTTTTCGGCAGACCCCACTGAGTTGCGTGCGCTCGTGGCCGCGGTTCGCGAAACGCACGCCATGCTGGGCTCGGGTGAGAAGGCGCCGACTGCCACTGAGCGCGACATGCGCACGATGACCCGCAAGAGCTGCATCGCGCGTCGTCGAATTTCCAAGGGAAACACAATTCTGCTTGACGACATTGTCATCAAGCGGCCCGGTACGGGGATCCCTCCACGCGATCTCGAGCGCGTCGTCGGGCGGGTCGCTAAGCGCGATATCGACGAGGACGAGGTCCTGACGTGGGATCTCGTCTGAGCGCCGACCTGGCGCTGTTTGCCGAAGCGAACGACGCGATTGGGACGGGCCATGTGATCGAGACGCTTCACGTCGCCGAGGCCGCGCAGCGATCGGGTGTGCGGCCTGTCGTGATCGTTCCCGCCGAGGTGCCCGCATCGATTCTCCAGGGTGCACCGTGCCCGGTGGAGCGCATCGAGAGCGTTCGCCCAGACGACTTGCGCGCCTGCGCTCGATACATTCGCACGTCGGGAGTGCGCCTGGCCTTGACCGATTTCCGGTGCGTCACCGACGCGCAGCTCTCCGCTCTGTCAGGGGCGGGCCTGACGACGTACTGCATCGATGAACTCGGCGGCCGACGCCTGACCTGCCACGCCGTATTCAACCCGACGATCCTTGATCAGCGGCATCGATATGATGACGGCGGCGCCGGTCCCCGCGTGTTTGCCGGCCCGGCATACTTCCCGCTCGCTCCCGAGTACGCGGAGCGACACCTGCACCAGCGGTCGTTTGCTGGCGCGGTGCGGTCGGTGGTCGTCTCGATGGGCGGCGTGGACCGAAGTGGCGCCACGCGGCGCATCTTCGACGTGCTCGACGCTTGGCCGTCCAGCGCTGAGCGCCACCTCGTGCTCGGCGGCGCCTTCGCGTGGAAGCAGGACATCGATCGACGCCTCGCGACGGCGCTCGCGAGCTGGCGCGTGCATAGAGACGTCTCCTCGCTGGCGGACCTGTTCGCGACGGCCGACGTGGTGGTAACAGCTGGCGGCAACACTCTTTACGAGCTCGCGTGCGTCGGCACTCCTGCCATCGTGGCGCACGAGGATCCTCACGAGGCAGAGCAGGGGCAGGCGTTCCAGGAGCGTGGCTTCGGATTCTGGGTTGGTCGTGGTGCGGACGTCGACGGCAGCGCCCTGCTCGCCGCGTTGGGGCGCCTCCAGGATCCAAACCTCAGGCGTGCGCACAGCGCCGTGGCCCGCTCGATCGTGGATGGGTGTGGCGCCACACGGATCTGCGCGATCGTGCAGCAGGATGTCGAACGTGATTCCGCAGTCCAGGCCTGATCTCCGGCTTTCGGACTTCGCGCACATCCGGGAGATCCTGGGTACGCGGCAGATCGCGGGGGGGCCGTTCGTGCAGCGTCTTGAACGTGCGATCTGCCTGGCCGCTGGAACGCGGTTCGCAGCGGCGACTTCCAGTGGAACTACAGCGCTGCACCTCGCGCTCCTGGCTCTGAAGATCGGAGCAGGTGACGAGGTGCTCGTACCGTCATACACGTGCCCTGCGGTCGCGCAGGCAGTGATGCACACCGGTGCAACGCCGCGCTTCGTGGATGTCGATCCGGAGACGCTCAACCCGACGGCGGCACTCGTATCACGCCGCATGACTCGCCGCACGAAGGCGCTGATCGTGACGCACACGTTTGGCTTTCCAGCTCCGATGGACGAACTCGCGTCCCTGGGCTTGCCGGTCCTTGAAGATGCGACGATGGCGCTCGGGGCCATGTATCGCAAGCGACGGGTAGGGTCGCACGGTGACATTGCGGTGTTCTCGCTCTATGCCACCAAGGTCGTGGCGGCAGGGCAGGGCGGCGTCGTCTGCACCAGCCGACGTGAGCTCATGAGGGCCGTGCGTAATTTAGATGGACCCGATCGTCCGGCGTTGAAACCCGTTCGATACAACTATGCGATGAGTGATCTGACTGCAGGCGTTGCCCTTGGACAGATGAATCGGCTGCGAACCTCCCTTCGACGTCGGTCGAGCATCGCGGCGCGGTACGTTGATGCAGTCGACCCGGCCCGCCTTCAGAAGGCTACGCCAGAGTCACGGCCCATCTACTACCGGTTCGCCGTTCGCGCCGAGAGCGCGGCGGCAAGCATGCGACGGGCACGTCGTCTGGGGATCGCCGTGGATCGCCCGGTCGCTTGGCCACTTCATCGCCTCGCCGGCGAATCGTTTCGCGCGTTTCCAGGCACCGAAGCCGCCTACAGGGCGACGCTCTCCGTGCCCCTGTACCCGGCGCTGACCGACCGCGAGGTGGATGCCATTGCACGTGCCCTTCCAGAGATCTTCCAGTGACGGTGCCGAAGGGCCCAGTGATCGCCGTGATCCCCGCGCGCGGGGGAAGCAAGGGCGTGCCGCGAAAGAACATGCGCCTCGTGGCAGGTAAGCCTCTGCTCGTCTGGTCGATTGAGGCGGCACTCAGATCCGCTCGACTCGACCGGTGTGTCGTGTCCACCGAAGATGCCGAGATCGCGCGAGTGACCCGCGCACATGGCGCTGAAGTACTCGAGCGCCCGCCCGAGCTGGCGACCGACGATGCGAGCACGGTGGCGGTCGTCCAACACGCCTTGACTCATATTCCTGGGGACACGATCGTCCTCCTGAATCCGACATCGCCCATCAGGCGGAACGGCCTGGTCGACCGTTGCATCGAGCGCTTTGCGGAGACGGGTGCTGATTCTCTTGGCACGGTCCATCGCGACTACTCGTACGAGTACGGGGCGGATATGCCCCGGCGACAGGACATACGCCCGCGAATGGTCGACAACGGGAATGTGTACGTGTTGAAGGCCGACCTTGTACGTGCCGGACGATGGCTTGGTGATCACCTGGCTACGGTCGAGACGAGCCGCGAGGAGGGCATCGATATCGACGACGATTTCGACCTGTGGCTCGCCGAGCAAGTGCTGCTGCACCGGTGGCCGGGCTGCTGAGGCGCTACCTGCGGATGTATTGGCTCAAACCGTTCGATGCGGTCAACGATGCCGCGAACGCCAGGGCCCTGCTCAAGTACCCGTGGGCGGAGCCGATCCTGGAGATTGGCAGCGGCGACGGCGTGTTCTCCTTCATCATGCATGGCGGTGCGTTTGCTCCGGCCGACGATCGCTATGACCACGTGGATCCGTCGAGGGCTGGCGACATTTTCGACGTACATGAGCGCGGCCGCGAGCCGCGGGTGACACGTACGGCTCGCCTTCGCTATCACGTCGGGGTTGATCTAAAGTGGACGCACCTGCTCAAGTGCCAGTCGACGGGTTTGTATGAACATCTGGTGCAGGCGGCGCCCGCACCGCTTCCGTTTCGCAGCGAAGCATTTCGCACGGTGTTCCTGTACTTTCCACACGGCCTCATCGAACAAGGAAGAACCGTGGACTACGCGGCGACGCTCGCCGAAGTCCGGAGAGTGCTCCGTTCGGATGGTGTGCTGCTCATGACCGGGATGAACGAGAGCGTGAAACGCCACTTCACCTGTAGCATCTGGTCCGAGAGATTCCAGCGTGCTGGCTGGGAGCGGGCCGCGGCGTATTGCCGGCAGCTCGATGCAGGCCGCTGCCAGGAAATTGGAGGGCTCTCGCGCTCCATCGGCGAATGGCGCGTGCTCCTTGGGCAGACGGGGTTCGACCTGGTCGACGCGTGGACCCAGGTGTCGCCTACAGCCTGGCGCCTGTACGACGTGCAGACCCGGCCGTTGCTTCGGACGCTCATTCTCGGCGCAAGTTGGGCCGACCGAGCGGGCCTCAAGCCTCTCGTCAAAGCCATATGGATGTGCGCGTGGCTGCCGATACTCGCGCTGTGTTACGCCGCCTTTGGTCGTCCACGTCGCCTGTCGAAGGACGCAGAACGCGCCTCCGGGCTTGTGTTCGCGTTCAATGCCTCGCCGATACCGGTGCAGCGTTCTCGTTAGCTGCGCATGTTTCTCGCCATGACTGGGCTGACGGAATTCTGGGACGTCAGCGATGAGGTGTTGCTCCTCCATCGCGGTTGTCTGCGATACGACCGTCGTGAGAGTTGGCGGCACGCGCGATGGCAGGTCGCGCCTAATCCGTGGGAAGACATACGCGTTCTCGAACAGGCGAAAGTCTATTGCGGGGAAGTCTATGAGTGCGTGCTCGAGCAGGCCTCAAGTCTCCTTAACCGCGTTCACGGCTTGAACGAACCAAGGAGCTATTGGCGCGTGATCGTCGGTCCATGGCTTCTGCACCACGTCCATGTGACCTACGAGCGGTATTGTGCGCTCCGAAGCGCGACGAGTGGTCAGCCTATGCTGCACACGCGTGTCCTGCCAGAAGGTATGCGTATCACGCCTCTCGATACGAGGCATTTCTCGCATCTGTCCGCGTCGAGTGACTTTTTTAACTGGCGGTTGTACTCCCACCTTCTCCGAGCTCTTAAGCTTCCTAACCTCGTCATGGAGGAGATTGTGCTGACTCCTGATTCGCTGAGGGCGGTTGAGCGTCAGCGCCATGACATCCCGAGGGGGAGTCGTGCGCGTGCCTTGGTGCGGAAGGCCGTTCTCGGCGTGACGCCCTCGTTGTACGGAGTCGTCGCTCCCCGCGTGTTGCTTGGGAAGATCGACATGGGTGCGGTCGACCGGCTGAGACTCTTGCTCCGCCTGCGTTCCTTCCGTGCTGCGACGACCGTACTGTTTCATCGGTCATCGTCCGATGGCGTGATTCGCGACGAGCGCATTCGTCACGCGTTCGAGGGGCTTATCAGCCGGGATGACTTCATGGCCGTCCTGATTTCAACGCTTGGAGAATACTTTCCCTATGTGCATCTTGAAGGCTTCGCGCGGGTTCGGGCGCGTGTGAAGGGCATTTGGGCGCGTCCGCCAGCGGTTCTCGTATCTTCTGATTGGTATTACGACGAGAGCTTCAAGATTGTGGCGGCTGAAAGCCGTAAGAAGGGGTCGTGGCTGATCGGACTTCAGCACGGAGGCGGCTACGGTACCTATCGAGTGTTACCTCAGGAAGATCTCGAAACCGCAATTGTGGATCGTTGGTTGTCGTACGGCTGGCGCCCTGCCGGTCCCGGCGTGATTCAACCTCTCGCGCATCCCAGGTTCCGATCACCGCGACGCCGTATGTTCGCGCGCCGACGGCCGAGAACGATCCTCTTTGTGACAACGAACTACCCCCGGTACCCGATTCGCCTGGAGTCCCGCGAATGTCCTCTCGGTCGGTTCGATATAGGACTCGACTGGCGTGACAGGTTTGTCCAGCGGCTGGCACCAGCTTTACACAGCCGCCTCCTGTTCGCCTTTTCAGAGGCCGACCTTGAATGGGGGCAGCGTGAACGTCTGCTCAAGCTGGGAGTGCCATTGCGAGTGAAGACTATTGGCTGCAAACCCTTCCTTGCGGCGGCTCGGATTGCGGTTGTTGAGTACAACGGAACAGCAGCTCTGGAGATCTTGAGTGCCAATATTCCCACCGTTCTATTCTGGAACGGTCAATATGGGGGACTCCGCGCCGATGCGAAGCCCTACTACGATCGACTGCGTGTCGCCGGGATTCTCCTAGACACGCCGGAGGAAGCCGCCGAGCGCGTGTCCGACCTGTACGATGACCCACTGTCCTGGTGGCAACAGGAACACGTGCAGGGCGCACGCCAGGCCTTTGTGGATCGTTACGCGCGCGCAGACATCAACTGGCTGGCCGAGTGGGTGCGAGAGATCAGCGGTGCGGTGTGGGCCGGCGAAAGACGCCAGGCCATGATGGCTGATCTGCCTGGCGATTATCGGAACGCTGAAGGCTGAGAGATTAGCTTTGCCATGAATACATCATCGAAATCCAACCCAGCAATAGAGAATTACTGGGACGCGATCGTCGAATGTGAAATCGACACGTCGTGGCGCGATGGCTGGTCCGCCGATTACGCGGCATATCGCCAAAGATTCGAGCGGGCTCAGTCACGTGAATATCTGGGTGACTTTCCGATCTCACTTGAAATTGAGGCTTCCTATTTCTGTAACCTGGAGTGCCCTTTCTGTCCGCGCGTTGTGGCCTTGGGACAACGAGAAGTTGGACACATGAGTAGCCACCTCTGGCAGAAGATTCTGGAAGAGTGCAAAGACAACGGACTCAACGCGCTCCAGATGGATCATGAAGCCGAATCCATGATGAATCCGAAGTTCTTTGAAATGCTCGAGGACGCCAGCAATGCCGGGATCATGGATATCTGGCTCCACACGAATGCCAACATGTTGACCCCTGAAAGATCAGCGCGGCTGATTGAGAAGGGCTTAACGAAAATCAATTTTTCCATTGATGCTGTCGACCCGGCCACCTATGGCGTCCTAAGGGTGGGCGGGAATTTCGACAAAGTCATTAGAAACGTCCGGGACTTTCTGAGGATCAAACGTGAAAAACAGGCTTCCTATCTTCGAACCCGCGTGAGCTTTGTCGAACAGCGGGAAAACATAGGCGAGAAGGCGAAGTTCTTTGATTTCTGGAAGTCTCAGGATGGGCTGAATCTGGTCGCATTTCAGGAGTGCATTGATTTCACTCCCTTCGATCGTCCGGATCAAGACGCCCAGTTGTCGGAGGAGGCGCTGGAAAAGAAATACGCTTCGACGGAACCGTTCCATTGCAGCATGCCCTGGCAAACGCCTATCGTCGACACCGAAGGGAGCGTGATCCCGTGCGGATCGCCAGTGAGAGAACATAACAGGGCTTTTATCCTGGGGAACGTGAACGCCGGTGACACGATCAAATCGTGCTGGACCGGTGACAAGATGAACAAGCTGAGAGACCTGCACAACCGGGGCGAGTGGTACAAGAACCCGATGTGTCGCGTGTGTGTAAACACGCTGCGTCAGTCTCGGAAGAACCTTCTGGTATTACGCGAACAGGCTGTAAAACTCGACATTCAAGATGCCCAACCGTGAAATACAGGTTCCTGGGGAAGCTCCCGATTCGTGTCTCTGAAATCGGACTGGGGACTGCCCAGCTTGCCAATACGAGTGGACGCTCGCCCGGAGTTCAATTCATACCTCCGCAAGTGGCACGTGGAATTCTTGCAGCGGCCTTGGATGAGGGAGTCAATTTCTTTGACACAGCTGATCGATACGGTGACGCCGAAATGCTGCTCGGTGAGTGCAGCACGACCACGAAATCACGTATAACGGTCGCCACAAAAGCTGGACTGCGGCCGGATGGAATGCGGGACTTCTCAGAGAATCATCTGAGGAGCAGTGTGGATCAGTCGCTCAAGCGGCTCCGGGTCGATCGCATCGATTTATTCCAGCTTAACAAGCCTGCCGAGGCAGATCTTCGCGATGGAAGGATTTTCGCACTATTAGAGAACCTCAAACTATCAGGGAAGATACGGTACGCAGGCATCGTGGTCGGAGAAACCAGTGCCGGGTTCTTGTCCGTCGACTCTGGCACCGTGGACACCTTGCAGGTTCTGTACAATCTCTTGTACCAGGATACGTATCAGCTCATTCGTTGTGCTGGCGAGCGAGGATTGGGTGTTGTGGTTCGGTCTCCTCTCAACAGCGGCGTGCTGTCAGGTACCTATACCTCCAGTACCGTGTTTCCCGCCGGTGATGAGCGATCCCAGTATTTTTCTGGAGTCAGCTTTCAGACTCGATTGAGCCTCCTCGGAGAGATCCAGGACGCTCTGCATGTAGATAACGAGAATCTTCTCGAGTTCTCTCTTCGCTTCGTCCTCTCTTGTCCACACGTGTCGGTCATCATTCCGGGAGCCTCGTCTATGGGCCAGGCTGTCAGATATGCGAAATGCTCGGACCTGCCGAAATTTGGTGAGAGTGAACTCGAGCACATCAAGAGCGCTGTTGCGTCGCGCCTATCGCATCGGAACCAGGTGTTTCAAAGTTAGCCAGACCCGGCCATCGAGCGGGAACTGTCCGGCCCGCCGGAAACTGGTCTGGACGCCGCTTTCCCTCATTCCGCCTAGCGATTGTTCATAGGTTAGTAAACCGCCTCATCGACATCCGGATCGTCGGATTCGCTCTCTCGACGTAAGCCAAATATAGAAGAGCCTGCACGCTAATCCCATGCTCTCCGAACTCGAACGACCCGGCCGCCTCCGTTGGCGCACTCGTGTCATGGCGCGCACCCTGCTCGGCACACCACTATGGGCCTCCTATCTGGCCCGCCAGCAGGCGGCAACGACAGACTGCGAGCCGGTGCGGCGCTTGGCTGGGACGGAGTGGTACCTCTCGCCTTACAACCTGTATTTGAAGGCGCTAGAGATCGAATTGTTCCGGCGCTTTCAGGTCGTACGTCCGGCGCTTGAGATCGGGGGTGGTGGAGGAGAAACATCACAGCATGCCTTCGCTGGCAGGCTCATCGACGTCGACTGCGAATATTACGTGCCGAACCTGGGGCTCAACCTTCGTCGTGGCATCCTCTACGCTGTTACTCGCGCGCACGTCGGCGGCTCCCCGTACGCAATGCCGTTCCGGTCGGGCGCCTTCAACACAGTTGTCTCGATTCACGTCTTTGATCACCTGACCGCGGTCAACACCGCACTTGCCGAGATCGCCCGCGTTCTGCGCCCCGGCGGGCTCTTGGCATTCACCACGTATGCCGGCCACCTGTTTGACGGACTCCCCGTCCGAACGCTATACCGACGCCCGTTCTGGAGTGGCTACGGTTCGCTCCGACACGACGATCCTGACGACGCGCGCGGGCAGAATATGTGTTCACTCTCGGAATGGCGTGCCTACGGCCAGCTGGCGGGTCTTAATCTCATCGAGGTACGCTCATTCACGCGGCGAGACAGATTCCTGACCGCGATGAGGCTTGAAATGGCCGGCGATCCGCGCCTGTTCCGGGCGTGGTATCAGCGCGTCGTCAGCCAGTGGATCAACGAGGATTTGACCCGGCCGCCCCCCTACGCAGACGCTGGCAATGTCCTACTCGTCTGGCAGCGGACCGCGAGATAGGGTCACAGCAGCGCGTCCCGAAACCGACGCGTCGCGGCGAGATGCTCGCGATCCGCATTCGAGACGTCGATCGCGTGAAGTGTCGCGTCACGCTAAGAGCCGATCTTAAAACCTGTTGAGTTGCCTGATCGGGTGTGATCTGATGCGAGGGCATGGAAGCCAAATTCGCCGTTAGATCCACCCAGGTGGTTCTAACCATCATCGCGTGAACATTCTCGGAATTATTTGGGAACACTGCTCGACCGCGGCCGTCATGGTTGATGGCGCAGTCGTCGCGTGCGTGAGCGAGGAACGGTTCTCCCGCAGGAAAAATGACGATTCCTATCCGCACCGCGCGATCGAATATTGCCTCGACGCTGCTGGCCTCCGTGCCTCAGACCTCGACATCGTCGCGATGGCAGGGGAGCGATTCGATCCAACGTGGGTTCTCTGTCACCGCTCGGCCTACACTATCCATGATCGTCTCCGGGAACAGCGTGAAGTGTGGTACCCACGGATGTACGAGCAGAAAGACGTCAACTATCTCGATGTCTTTCGCGACAAGATCGACGTGAAGCAATATCCAGGCCGTTGGAATGAAGTGCTGGCGTTTCTTCGTAATGGCGGCGCCAGCGCGGAGCCGTCGAAGGCGAACGCCTTCTTCCGGAGTTTCCGGCGCGAGACCGTCTGCCGCCATCTCGACATCAGTCCAGACCGCGTCGTATTTCCGCATCATCACCGCAGCCATTCCTATTACGCGTACTACGGCAGCCCTCTCCGGGATGATCCCGTCCTCGTGCTGACGGCCGACGCATGGGGCGACGACATGAACGCGTCGGTCAGTCTGGCCGAGCGAGGGCATGTGCGAGTAATCAGCACATCGACTAACTTCGACATTGCGCGGCTTTACCGGTCGATGACCCTTCTACTTGGCATGAAGCCTGACGAGCACGAGTACAAGATCATGGGGCTCGCTCCCTATGCCAAATCGCAGTACATCGAGGAGCCGCTCGCCGTCTTCCGTGAGACACAGTACGTCGATGGGCTCGGGTTCGCCCATGCAGTCGTGCCTCCCGATCGGTACGTGTATTTCCAGAAGAAGCTGGAGGGATATCGGTTCGACGCCATCGCGGGCGCACTGCAGCGCTACACGGAAGAGATCCTTTCGGCGTGGACTCGGAACGCGCTCGAAGCCACCGGCGCGCGACACCTCTGTTTCGGTGGCGGGATCGCGATGAACGTCAAGGCGATGATGGAACTGGCCAAGCTGGCTGGCCTGGACTCGATGTTCGTCTGTCCGTCCGCATCCGATGAGTCCCTGGCGATCGGTGCGTGCTACGTCGCGCACTATGACCGTCTCGTCGACGATAAGTCGCCGCGCGAAACCCTTCGGCCTCTCGAGCACAACTACCTGGGCCCCGCTCTCGCCGCCGACGAGGTACGTGCCGCAGTGGACGCGATAGCGGCCGACGGCCGGTACCGCGTACGTGGGCATGTCGCGCCCGCAGAAGCGGCGAGCCTGCTGGCGGCGGGTAAGATCGTCGCCCGCTGCGTGGGCCGCAGCGAGTTCGGCGCCCGCGCGCTCGGGAACCGGTCAATCCTGGCCGACCCGCGGGATCCGCTGATTGTGGGGCGCCTGAACGAAAAGATCAAAAGCCGCGACTTCTGGATGCCGTTCGCCCCTTCGATCCTGCAAGAGCGCGCCAGTGATTACCTCGTAAATTCGAAGGGTCTCGCCGCACCCTACATGACCGTCGCCTTTGAGACCACGCCACTTGCGCATCGCGAACTGCGAGCAGCGCTGCACCCGGCGGATCTGACCGCGCGTCCGCAGCTCGTGAGCCGCGACGTGAACAGCGGCTATCACGAGCTGATTGGCGCATTTGAGCAGCAAACCGGCGTTGGAGGGCTCCTCAACACGTCGTTCAACATCCATGGGGAGCCGATCGTCCAGACGGCCGCCGATGCCGTCGATGTGTTGAGGCGCTCGGACCTGGACGCGCTCATTCTCGGCGACGTGTTGATCGAGAGAGAGCGATGAGGGTGTTGGTCATCGCTGCGCACATGGACGATGAAGTGCTGGGCGCCGGCGGTACGATTATCCGACACGTAAAGCGAGGCGATGAGGTCCATGTCTGCTGCGTAGCCCACCGCAAGTACGACAACGCCTTCGATGCTGCCAGGAATGCGCGCGAGATGGCGTCCGCGAGGCAGGCACAGCAGGTCCTCGGTTACGCAAGCCTCGAATTCCTGGGTCTGCCGGACGAGCGCCTGGACGCCTGCCTTCAGGACATCATCATCCCGCTTGAACGCTGCATCGAGAAGATCGACCCCGAAATCGCATATGTCAACCATCGGGGCGATCTTAATCAGGACCATCGCGCCGTGTTTCACGCGTCCATGGTGGGCCTCCGCACCTCGCACCGGCCGTCACTTCGGTCCGTTCTCTGCTACGAGACCGCCTCGTCCACTGAACAATCGCCGCCGGTTCCGGAGATGGCGTTTCTCCCAAACTGGCACGTCGACATTACCGATTTCATCGATCGGAAAATCGCTGCGCTCGAATGCTACGAAACGGAGCGACGCCAGTACCCGCATCCCCGATCGGTCGAAGCGGTGCGCGTGCTTGCGAGCCGACGGGGTATCGAATCGGGCTTCAACGCCGCGGAAGCGTTCATGTTGTTGCGACAGCGCTGTTCTTAGGTCTCTCTACCGCCTTTCCTTCGCTCGACGCGATACAACATTGAAGATCCTCGATATCTCAGTTCCGGTCGACATGTCACTCCCGACGTGGCCCGGCGATCCCCCGGTCAGGCTCGACCGTTTTCTGGATATGGGCCGCGGAGATCCGGTCAATGCGTCTCGCGTGTCGTGCAGCGTGCATACGGGCTCACACGTCGACGCGCCGCTGCATCATCTATCGGATGGTGGCGGCGCGGATACGCTGCCGCTCGCGAGCATGATTGGGCCTGCGCTCGTGGCCGATTTCGCCGATGCCGACGAGATCGGGCCGCGTGAGCTTGATGCCCTCACTCTGCCGGCGGGCACGGTTCGACTGCTGTGTCGCACTCGCAATTCACTCCTGTGGGCCAGTACCGATAGAGGCTTCCGCAGGGATTTTGTGGCCATTACCGCGGCCGGCGCGACGTGGCTCGTTGACCGCGGTCTCCGCCTCGTCGGTGTTGACTATCTGTCGGTTGAGCGTTTCGATGCGAGCCCGCCGGACACACATCGCCGACTGCTCGGGGCTGGCGTGGTGATTCTCGAAGGCCTCGACTTGCGCGAAGCGAAGGCGGGGACGTACTGGCTCGCGTGCCTGCCCTGGAAGCTCCGCGGCACGGATGGAGCGCCGGCGCGCGCCGTGCTGATAGAGGGACTGCCGTCCTGAACGTGGTCGCCATCATCCCGGCACGCATGGGATCTTCCCGATTTCCTGGTAAACCACTGGCCCCGATTCTGGGCCGGCCGATGCTGCAATGGGTGTACGAAGGCGCGCGCGCCTGTTCGCTGCTCTCGGATGTGGTCGTCGCCACCTGCGACGAGGAGATCGCCGCGGCCGCGCGCAGCTTCGGTGCGGGGGTCGCTATGACGTCACCGCGCCACCAGCGCGCGACCGACCGGGTCGCAGAGGCGGCAAGGGGCTTGGATACGGACGTCGTGGTGATGGTGCAGGGCGATGAGCCGATGGTTTCAGCAGAAATGATCGAGGCGGCCGTGGGTCCCTTCACTGATCCAGGCGTCGTCTGCACGAACCTGTCGTCGGCGATCGAGGTCGAGGAGGACTACGTGGACCCCAACACGATCAAGCTGGTCGTGGATGCGTCGGGTAACGCGCTGTACTTCTCCCGATCGCCGATCCCCGCAGCCGCCCGTCAGGCCTTTACGCCCGGCCTCGCGTCCAGGCAGATTTGTGTCATCGGGTTCCGCGCTGCATTTCTACAGGAGTATTCGCGCCTGTCGCCGACGCCCTTGGAGCAGGAAGAGTCGATCGACATGCTGCGGATTCTCGAACACGGTCGACGCGTGCGCATTGTCCCGGTCGCAAGTACGTCGTACCCGGTCGACACTCCCGCGGACCTGCAACGCGTTGAACGCCTCCTCGAGCGCGCGCGATGACTTGGCGCGTTCTCGTCTCGGCTCCTTACATGCTTCCAGTCGTCGAACGATTCCGGAGCGAGCTTGCGCCGCTCGGGGTGAACCTGGAATCGGTTGCCGTTCAGGAGCGACTGGAGGAAGCCGACCTTCTCCGGCTGCTGGGACAGGTCGACGGAATCATTTGCGGTGACGATCGGTTTACCGCGCGCGTATTTGCCGTGGCGGCGCCGCGGCTTCGAGTCATCGCGAAATGGGGGACCGGCATCGACAGCATTGATACGGATGCTGCCCGCACGCACGGAGTCAAGGTGTACAACACGCCCGGCGCGTTCACGCATGCAGTCGCGGATACGGTGCTTGGCTACGTCCTCGCCTTTGCTCGTCGGATTCCGTGGGCGTCGGCCTCAATGCGCGGGGGCGCCTGGGAAAAGCTGCCGTCGGTTGCGCTCCTCGAACGAACGCTGGGGATTGTTGGCGTCGGTAACGCGGGAAGGGCGGTGGCAAGACGGGCACGTGCGTTCGGAATGCGGACCCTTGGGACCGACATCCGTCCGATTGATGCTGAGGTGCTCGACGAGACAGGCATGGAGGTTGTGTCACTTGAGACACTGCTCGGCGAAACCGATTACGTCAGCCTGAACTGCGATCTCAATTCGACGTCGCTTCACCTGATCGGTGCACCACAGCTCGCAATTATGCGTCCGCACGCGGTCCTTATTAACACGGCGCGAGGCCCCATCGTCGACGAACGTGCGTTGATTGACGCGTTGCGGATGCAACGGATCGGCGGCGCAGCGCTAGACGTCTTCGAACAGGAGCCACTCCCGATCGACAGCCCATTGCGACGAATGGACAATGTCCTGCTTGCCGCGCACAACGCGAACAGCAGTCCGGCTGCCTGGGAGGCCGTTCATCGAAATACCGTTCATCAGCTGCTCGAAGGGCTTGGAATCACGACACACAACGACGTGCGTGCGTAGGGCCGGATGAGCGACCCCGTCGAAACAACCGTTCTCATACGCACGTTTAACGAGGCGCGTCACCTGCCGGCACTGCTGGAGCGTCTGACGCAGCAGGTCTATCGCGATTTCGAGACCGTTGTCGTCGATTCGGGCTCGGTTGACGGCACACGGGACATTGCCGCGAAATTCGGTGCAACGGTGATCCGCATCGACCGCGATCACTTTACGTTTGGCTATTCACTGAATGTCGGCACGCGCGAGGCGCATGGCCGGTTGATCGCGATTGTCTCGGCCCACACGCTGCCGCTTGACGGGCACTGGCTCGGCAACCTGCTCGCACCGTTCTCCGAGCCACGCGTGGCGATGGTGTACGGACGCCAGATTGGGGCGGACGTCTCGAAGTTCAGCGAAGCACAGGATCTCCGCCGGACGTTTGGGACCGAGCGCCAGGTCCTTCGGCCGCCGAAGTTCTTCGCCAACAACGCCAACGCGGCCATCCGCCGGGACCTCTGGTTGCAGTATCCGTTCGATGCCGCCCTGCCAGGCCTGGAGGACATTGACTGGGCGCGCCGGTGGCTGCAAAACGGTTACGAGGTCATTTATCAGCCGTCAGCGGCGTTGTTGCACATCCATGAAGAGACGTGGCCGCAGGTCCGGCGGCGCTACTACCGCGAAGCGGTCGCCGCGAGGCGGATCGGCTTGAAGGGCCGCCGCCAGATTCCGCACGAGCTCGGCCTGGACGGCCTGCATCTGCTGGCCGACGTGGGG
>CAXNKG010000009.1:0-75909 GCA_964202965.1 Vicinamibacterales bacterium | reverse complement strand
CGGGTTTTCGGCGTCGGGCAGCCGCAACACGCAGAACAACTTCAACGTCGACGGCATGTCGAACAAGAATCTGAACGGCGGCGGCGACTTCGGCCGCGTCAGCCCGGAAGGCATCCAGGAGTTCAACGTCGTCACGCAGAGCTACCCGGCGGAGTACGGCGGCGCCACGGGCGGCGTCACCAACGCGGTGTCGAAGTCGGGGACGAACAACCTCACCGGCTACGGCTTCTGGTACCAGCGGCACAACGCGTTCGACCAGCCGCCGTTCAACACCCGGACGGCCTCGAACGGCACCGTTGAGGCGTTTCCGGTCGCCGAAGCGAACTTTACCCGCCGCTATGTAAGAGGCATCACGATCGGCGGTCCGATCATCCGCGACAAGGCGTTCTTCTTCGGGGTTCTGGACGTGACCAACAGTCACGTGAAGCGGCTGCGCACGCTGGCGAACAACACCATCACCGTGATGAAGGGGTTCCTGCCGGACATGCCCGACACGCTCGAGAATGGCGCGAACGACTTCAAGAACTGGGACGCGACGTCGAACGCCAAGTTCGACTACAACCTGTCGTCGCAGAACACGCTGTCGTTCACCGGCAGTATTTTCAAGAGCTTCAACCCCGCCGGCGCGGTCAACGGACGCAGTTCGCTCTACTCCACGACCGAGCAGCGCAATACGACAAAACGGGCCGGCGGCGGACTCAACTCGGTGCTGTCCGACCGGTCGCTGAATACGTTCCGCGCGCAGTACTTCCGGAACGATCAGCGGACGAAGTACCCGAATCGTGGGGGATTCGAGAACGTCGGCAACTGGCAGCCCGGCATCGTGATCGCCGGCGGCACCGGCGGCAACTTCGGCCTCGGCGAGCTCGGGACAATGCCGCACGAGCATCAGTACGAAACGCACTTCGAGTTCCAGGATGTCGCGACGCTCTATCGCAACAACCATCAGTTCAAGATGGGCGTCAACTTCATGTGGGTGGACATTCTCCAGTACTCGCACTACTACGGACTCGGCGAGTGGCGGTTCAGCGACCTGAACGCCGTCATCGCCGGCCGGCCGTCGGGCTTCGTGCAGAGCTTCGGTTCGACCGGGGCCTACATCGTCGCCAAGCACGTCAGCGGCTTTGCCCAGGATGAGTGGCAGCCGTTCAGTAAGCTGACGATCAACTACGGTGTCCGCTACGACGTCATCATGCTGCCGGGCGACCTGTCGAGCGTCGAGCTGCCGGAACCCGCATTCAACCAGGCGACGGGGCTGTTCGATACCAAGACGGTCAGCAACAGCCGGATGAAGGGCTTCCAGAACGACACCAACAACTTCCAGCCGCGGGTAGGGTTTGCGTATTCGCTCGATGACAAGACGGTCATCCGCGGCGGCGGCGGTCTGTTCTACGGCGCGGCGCATTACGGCGAGATGGCGCAGGGCTTCGCGAACAGCATCGACGGCTACGCGCGCTACGACTTCCCGTCGGTGGAGGCGGCGGCGCTCTGGGCGGGCCTGCGTAATCCGAGCAGCCCGCTCTACAACGGCGGCCGCCTACGGCTCGCGCAGAACTACCGGCGGACGCTCGAGGCGCAGCCTGGCCGGACGTTCAGCCAGTTCTTCCACCCGAGCGACTTCGAAGTGCCCCGGTCGATGCAGGCGACGTTCGGCGTCGAGCGCCAGCTGAACTCCTGGCTCTCCGCGTCGGGCACTCTGCTGTGGAATCGGGGCGACGGCGATTACCGCTCACAGAACATCAATCCGCCGGCCGCGCAGTTCTTCCCAGCCGGCGCGACGCTGCCGAGCGGCGTCATCACCCCGTTCGACGTGAACTATCGTCCGGAGACCGGCGTGCGGCCGGATCCGACCAGGGCCAACGTGTATACCTACACGATGGTCACGCGGACGCGGTACAAGGGCGGCTCGATCGGGCTGAACGCCCGCCGGGGCGGCCTGCAGCTGCGCGGCGCCTACACCTACAGCGACTCGTGGGATGACGGGTCGGACGTGTCGACGCGCCTCCTGCCGTCGGACTCCGACTGCGTGCCGTGCGAGTACTCGAAGTCCATCCTGAGCACGACACACCACTTCCGCGGCGCGGCCGTGTATCAGTTGCCGCAGTCGCTTCCGTTCTACGCCCGCAACTGGCAGGTGTCGGCCATCCAGGCGGCGCAGAGCGGCGCGCCCATCCTCACCATCGCGTCGTTCGACTTCAACAACGACAACGTCGTGACGGATCGCCCGTTCGGCGTGCCGCGTACCGCGCTCGTCGGCGAGCCGCGATACACCACGGACCTCCGCATCGCACGGTTCTTCCCCTTCCGCCAGGACATGCGCGTCGAGATGTTCTTCGAGATGTTTAACGTGTTCAATAGGGCGAACTTCACCGGCTACGACGCCAACCTGTATCGATCGCAGGCCGGGCGCTACGTGCCGTATGCGGACTTCGCGGCGTATCACAACGACTCTGCGAAGCTGAACACCGGCTTCAAGCAGGGCCGCGGCAAGATCTCGTCGGACGAGGTCGGTCTCGACCCGAAGATTCGCCGCACGGGCGTGGGCGACCCGCGCCAGGGCCAGATCGGATTCCGGTTTCACTTCTGAAGTTCGTCGGTCCCGTACTGCTCGTGATGGGGGCTGCGCTTGCCGCGCAGGCCCCTGTCACGGGTCTCCCGTTCATTACAGCCCGTCCCATCCTCGAGTCCCTCCGGGACGATCTCCGTCCGGCGGACTTCCGCGGCCGGCCGATCGCCGGGATGGACGCGGCCTGGCCCCCGTGGGTCGAGCGCCGCAATCGCGAAATCCGCGCGCGCGTTGAGCAGGGCGACGAGGACTCCATCATCAATCTGCTGCTGTTCGGCACCACGTTCACCAGCGAACCGCGGCTGACGGAGCAGGACCTGGCTGCGGGCTTCGTGAACCGCCGGCCGGTTGTCGACCGCCGGATTGCGGACCTTGTCGCGCGCGCGGTGGAGCCGACGGGAAACGAGCGGCTGGAGTTTGTCCGCGCGTTCGCCGACCGGAAGAGCATGAACCCGGCGGTGGCGTCAGGCGCTGAGGCGCTGCGGAGGTTCCTCGATCAGAGCGTCAGGCGGGTGACGACCGAGCGCCGCGAGCTCGCCGAGCGGGCATCGGCGGCCATCGAGCGGGTGCTGACGAGTCCCGCAACCGGGTTGCCGGAGGCCGCCACGTTGTACGCAGGCCGGGGTCTCGCCTCCGATACATCGCTCTTCATCGATTTTGCCGTGGACGCCGCTCTGGCGGCGATCAGGACAAACGAGGTGCTCGCGCCCGCCGCGGTCCGACGCGCCGCCATCATCGGGCCCGGGCTCGACTTCGCCGACAAGCGCGAGGGCTACGATTTCTATCCGCAGCAGACGATGCAGCCGTTTGCGGTCGCTGACGGACTGCTGCGCCACGGGCTGGCACCCGGCAGCGGCGTCGCGATGACCGCGTTCGACGTCAGTCCGCGCATCATCCAGCACCTCCAGACGGCACGCTCGCGCGCCGCCGCGGGCGATGGCTATGTCATCCAGCTGGCCCGCGAAACGGCGGTCGAATGGAACCCCAACCTCGTCGCGTACTGGATGCAGTTCGGCGGACGGATCGGGACGCCCGTGGCTCCCGCGGCGCCACCACCCGGCATGCCGGTCACGATGCGCGCCATCCGTGTGCGTCCCGGCGTCGTGGGCGCGGTCGAGGCGCGCGACGTGAACGTCGTGCTGCAGCGCGTGACCGAGCCGCCCTTCGATCTCGTTGTCGCCACGAACATCCTTGTGTACTACGACGTATTCGAACAGTCCCTCGCGCTCGCGAATATCGCCGGCATGCTGCGTCCCGGCGGGATGCTGCTCACCAACACGCCGATCTTCCAGCTCCCCTCGATTCCGCTCACGCAGGTGGGTTTCACCGACGTGCTGTATACGAAGGAATCGAGCGCGCGCGATCGCATCTTCTGGTTTCGCCGCGACTGATGATTGAATAGTGCGATGACCGAATCCGCATTTGTGGCTCCCGCGCGCCGTCTCACGCTGGCCGGCGCCAAGAAGATGATGCAGGCCGCTATCGGCATGGCCGAGCGCGAGCGCATCGCGATCGCCGTCGCGATTGCCGATGCCGGCGGGCACCTCGTCCTGCTGGAACGGATGGACGGCGGTCGCTTTCACACCGTACATTCGTCGACGACGAAGGCCGTCTGTTCCGCGTCGAACAAGCGTCCGACCGGCGCGAAGGGCGCGCAGGCTCAGGCGCTCGATACGGCGCACGCCATCGGACTCGCGCTGGCGGCGGGCCCCGAGCGCTGGACCGCGATGGAGGGTGGCTACCCGATCATCGTCGAGGGCGAGTGCATCGGCGGCATCGGCGTGTCGGGCGGCAGCTGGGAGTTCGACGACTGTGTGGCAAAAGCCGCGGTCGAGGCCATCGGCGCCACGTATTCGATTGATGGCAAGTAGCCCCGTTCGAGTCGCCTGCCTCGGCATGGGGTGGTGGTCCGACGTGCTGGCCGACGCCATGGTGCGCTCGGGGCGGCTGCAGATTGCCGCCTGCTATACGCGGTCGGACGAGAAGCGGAGTGCTTTCGCGGCGAAATACGGCTGCGACGCGGCGCCGAGCTACGAGGCGATGCTCGCCGACCCGCGGATCGAGGCCATCATCAACACCACGCCGAACAACGTCCACCTCGAGACGACACGGGCAGCCGCACGCGCCGGGAAGCATGTGTTCCTCGACAAGCCGATCGCGAATACCGTTGCGGAGGGGCGCGCGCTGACCGAGGCGTGCCGCTCGGCTGGCGTCGTCCTGGCCCTCGGGTATCAACGGCGCCGGGAAATGCATTTCCGGTGGGTCCGGTCCAGGATCGACGCCGGCGACTTCGGCCGGCTGGTCAACGCGGAGGCGAACATCAGCCGGGACCGGCTCGGAAAGATCGATCTCACGTCGTGGCGCTATCAGACGGCGGGCATGCCGGGCGGCGTTCTGCTTCAGATCGGCATTCATTACACCGACGTTCTCGAGTACCTGATGGGCCCGGTGGTGGCCGTCACCGGGAGGCTGGCGCAGCTCGTGCTGCCCGGCGACAATCCCGACGTGGCGAGCGTCGTGCTCGAGCATGAGAGCGGGGCGCTCTCCACCTTGAATGCAAGCTATGCCTCCTCGGGCGAGTACTATCTGCTCAACGTGTACGGCAAGGAGGCGACGGCGTACTACGACTTGCACCAGGGCCTGCGCTATCTGAAGCGCGGGGAGAAGGCGCCGTCTCCGGTGCCGTGCGCGCCGGCCGATGCGATCGCGGCCGAGCTCGAGGAGTTCGCGGACGCTGTCCGGGGGAAGGGCGAGCCGGAGATGGACGGCGAGAAGAGCACGCGCTCGCTGGCGGTCGTGCTGGCCGGGATTCGATCGGCCCGCGAGGGCCGCCGGGTCGAGGTCGACGAAGTGATGGTGGCGGCGTGAAGACGATCGGGCTCCTGCTGGCACTGGCGGTCGGCGGGACAGCCGTCCACGCGCAGTATCCGCGTCAACCCGTCGAGATGACCGTGCTCTTCGGCGGCTCGAGTGCCACCATCGCGCAGGTACTCGCGGATGCGATGTCGAAGGAGCTGGGCGTGTCCATGGCGGCCGTGAGCCGCACGGGAGCCGGCGGCGCGGTCGGGTATTCCTACGTCAAGGCCAGCGCTCCCAACGGCTACACCATCGTCTGGAACTCCAACTCCATCAGCACCGTCTTTCACAGCGGCAATATCCCGTTCGATTTCCGCGCCTTCGATCCGGTCGCCAGGATTGGGATGGAGGTCCCGGCGCTGGCCGTCCGCGCGAACTCGGGGTGGCGGACGCTCAAGGATTTCGCGGCGGCGGCGAAGCAGAAGCGGATGCGCGTCGGCATCTCCGGTCGCGGGTCGTTCGTGCATCTCGTGTCGGCGGCGCTCTTCAGCAAGATGGGAATCGACGTGATCTATGTGCCCTACGGGCAGGGGACCGCTCCGGCGGAGCTGCTCGGCGGACGCGTCGATGCGGCGCTGCAGTGGCCGAATCAGTTCGCGGGCCAGGTCAACGCAAAGCAGCTCCGCGTGCTGGCGGTGACGAGCGCGAATCGGATTCCCGTCCTGCCGGATGCGCTCACCGCGAAGGAGCAGGGCTATGACGTCGACCTCGTGATGTGGCGCGGCCTCGCGGTGCCGAAGGGCACGCCGAAGGAGGCCGTCACGAAGCTCGAGGCCGCGGCGCGACGCGTCGTGGCGTCGCCCCGGTTCAAGGACGTGAGCATGAAGCTCGGATTCGAACCGGCCTTCCTCCCGGCGGCCGAGTTCGGCACCCTTATCGCGCGCGACGATGCCTCGATTGCCGCGCTGATGACGCAGCTCGGCCTGAAGAGAAAGTGACGTGACGCTTGGCGTTGTCCTGACGCTCCTCGCGCTGATCTGGCTCTGGCTGGTCAACACGCAGATTCCGGACGTCGCGACCGATGGGGAGCCTGGGCCACGCGCGCTTCCGATGCTCCTCGGCATCATCCTCGCGATTCTTGGCGTAGCGCTCGCGCTTTCGCGGACGGCGGGTCCGCCTGCGGGTGAAGACGGCTCGTCCTCGGCGGAACCCGCCCCACGTACGCAGGCGGACCCGCCGACCGCCCGCACGGCGCTGGCGACGTTCGCCCTGCTGGTCGCGTACGCCTTCCTGCTCGGCAAGATCGGATTCATGTCCGCGACGGCTGCACTGATGCTCGCCGCGATGGGCGGTGTCCTCGGCATGCGCCGCTGGGTCTTCATGATCGTGTTCGCGGTGGCGTTCGCGGCCGGCACATGGCTGGTCTTCAGCACGCTGCTGGGCATTCCGCTCCCTCGCGACCCCTGGCTCGCGTCCCTCCAGTAGTACGCGTGGACACGCTCCTCCAGGCTCTCGCCGCCGCCACCCAGCCGGCCGTGCTCGCGGCGACCACCGTGGGCGCGATTGTTGGCCTGGTCGTGAGCGCTGTTCCGGGTCTGACGTTCTCCATGGCGCTCATCCTGGTGATGCCGTTTACGTTCGGGATGGAGCCGGTGCCGGCGATCGCGATGCTGTTCGGCGTCTATTCCGGCGGCATGACCGGCGGGGCGGTGTCCGCGGTCCTCATCGGGATTCCCGGGACGCCGTCCGCTGCGGCGACGGTCTTCGACGGGTATGCGATGGCGCGGAAAGGCGAGGCGAGTGTCGCCCTCGGCGCGTCGGTGATTGCCTCGGCGTTCGGGGGCCTCTTCAGCCTCGGCGTGATGGTGCTGCTGCTGGAGCAGGTCGCGGCCGTGGCGATCCGGTTCGGCCCGGCCGAAATCTTCGCGCTGGTCCTGTTCGGCCTGTCGACGATCTGTGGCCTGGCCGAACGATCCCTGCTCCGCGGCCTGACGGCGGGCGTGCTGGGCCTGATGGTCATGACGATTGGCCTCGACGAGCTCGACGGCGTCGGACGCCTCACGTTCGGCACCGTGGAATTGCAGCAGGGCGTACACATGCTGGTGGCGATGATTGGCCTCTTCGCCATCCCGAACGTCATCGAAGCGTTCGCGAATCACGGGCATGTGACGCGGGAGATCGTCACCGAAGAAGTACGCGGCGTGCTGCCCTGGTCGCGCCTGCGTGGCTACTGGGGCCTCATGACGCGCGCATCTATTATCGGGACGATCATCGGCGCCGTACCGGGTGGCGGCGGACCGATCGCGTCGTTTCTCGCCTACGACCACGCGCGCCGGTTCAGTAAGCGTCCTGAGGACTACGGGCGCGGCGAGATTGGCGGCGTGGTCGCCCCCGAAGCCGCCAACAACGCCGTCATGGGCGGCGCGCTCATTCCGCTCCTGAGCCTGGGGATTCCGGCCGACGCGGCGACCGCGATCATCCTGGGCGGACTCCTGATCCACGGCTTGGAGCCGGGCCCGCTGCTGTTCCAGACGAGTCTCGACATTATTTACGCGCTGTATGTGACGGTCATGCTGTCGTGGGTCGTCATTCTGCTGGCGCAG
This sequence comes from Vicinamibacterales bacterium, assembly GCA_964202965.1. Taxonomy (GTDB): domain Bacteria; phylum Acidobacteriota; class Vicinamibacteria; order Vicinamibacterales; family UBA2999; genus CAXNKG01. The sequence goes on along the minus strand of CAXNKG010000009.1, from coordinate 67,944 downwards.
GTGGTTGGGATTCGCCTGTTCGTCAAGGTGCTGAAGGTGCCCGCGTATCTGCTCGGCGTCTGCATCCTGGTGCTGTGCGGGATCGGCGCGTTTGCCGCGCGCAATTCGGTGTTCGACGTGTATACGATGGCGCTGTTCGGGCTGGGGGGGTATTTGCTGCAGCGCGTCCGTATTCCGGTCGCGCCGGTCGTCCTCGGGCTTGTGCTCGGTCCGACGCTCGAGCAGCAGTACCGGACGGCCCTGATCCTGAGCGAGGGCAGCCACCGGATCTTCCTGGAGAGTCCGTTCGCGCTTGCAATGTTTGCGCTGACCGTGCTCCTTGCAGGCTGGCAAATCGTGTCGTCATTCCGGGCGCGCCGCGGCGTGCCCTCATCCGAGGTGATCTCCTGATGCAGGCACGTGTCGTGCGGATGGCCGCCCAGGGCGGCCCAGAGGTTCTGAAGATTGAAGAGCTCGCGATTGCCGAGCCGGCAGCCGGAGAGGCGCTCGTCCGGCAGACGGTGGTCGGCGTGAACTACCTCGATGTCTATCACCGGTCCGGGTACTACACGCTGCCGGTCCCGAGCAGTGTGGGCAGCGAGGCAGCCGGGATCGTAGAACGCGTCGGGCCCGGTGTGACCGAGGTGAAGGCGGGCGACCGGGTCGTGTACGCGGGCGGCGCGCCAGGGTCGTACGCGAGCCATCGCGTGGTGCCGGCGGCGCGGCTGGTCGTGATCCCGGAGGGGATCTCCGACGAGACGGCGGCGGCGGTGATACTGAAGGGTATGACCGCCGAGTACCTGCTGAATCGCTGCTATCCGCTCAAGGCTGGCGAGCGCGCGCTCTTTTACGCGGCCGCAGGTGGCGTCGGCCTGCTCGCGGGTCAGTGGGGGAGGCACCTCGGCGCGCGGATGATCGGCGTGGCGGCCGGACCTGACAAGTGCCGGCTTGCCCGCGACCATGGGTATGCCGATGTCATCGACCGCACGAATGAGGACATCGTCGAGCGTGTGAAGGCGATTACGGGCGGGGCAGGGGTGCCGGTCGTGTATGACTCGGTGGGGAAGGCAACGTTCGACGCGTCGCTGAACAGCCTGAAGCCGCGCGGCTATTTCGTCTCGTTCGGCACGACGACGGGCGCACCGCCGCCCGTGGAGGCGGGGGTGCTGCAGAAGCACGGCTCGCTCTATTTCACGCGGCCGACGCTGGTGACCTATTGCTCGGCGCGTGAGGACCTGGTGCACTCTTCGAATGCCGTGTTCGATCTGCTGAAGAAGGGCGTGCTGACGGTCCACATCGGCGCGCGGTATCCCCTGGCGGATGCCGCCCGCGCCCACGCGGACCTGGAGGCGGGGAAGACCAGCGGATCGTCGCTGCTGATTCCGTAGAACCGCGGGTATACTCCGGCCCGGGAGGCATTGATGATTGGACGTTATGCCAGAGTCGTCGCCTTTGTCGCCGCGGCCGTCGCGATGCTCGCATCGGCGCCTGCCGTTGTGGCCCAGCAGCCGGCGCCTGCAAGGGTCGCCGGGTGTCCCGCCGAGCCTGCGCAGTTCCACGCCTGCGCCCTTCAGAAGATCAAGACGTTTAATCCGCGGCGCACCGCCGACGGGCAGCCTGACCTGCAGGGGCTCTGGAACCGGACGGTCACTTCACAGGACATCGAGGAGCACGGCGCCGACGGCTTGAACGTGCAGGCTGGCCCGAGCCTCGTGGTGGACACGCCGGATCGCAGGATTCCCTACCAGCCATGGGCGCTGGCATTCAGGAACACCATGGTTGCGACGTTCATCTCTCCGCTCGCCGCCTGTTTTCCTCCCGGCGTGCCCCGGCACGTCTATGCGCCGGGTGCGCATCAGATCCTGCAGACGCGGGAGTCTGTCGTGCACATGCTGGAGTACTCACACGCATACCGGGTGATTCCCACCGTGGATCGGCCGCATGTTCCAGGCTCGCTTCGACTCTGGCAGGGCGATTCCCGCGGCCGATGGGAAGGGAACACGCTGCGCGTGGACGTGACCAACCAGAACGGCCTGGCCTGGTTCGACAACGCGGGCAATGTCGCCACCGGTGCGCTGCACGTCGTCGAACGATTCACGCTCATCGACAACGACACGATTCACTATGAAGCGCGGATCGAAGATCCGGGCGTTTACACGCGACCGTTTACGGTTGCGTTTGCGCTCGTCCGCAACACCACGCCGGATTTCGAGGTCTGGGAGCAGGCGTGCCACGAAGGGAACCGGGCCGTCGAAGGCATGCTCGAAGTCGGCCTGAAGCCGTACCCGGGAGTGACCGCACCGAAGAGGTAGGGGATAATTTCGCGACATACATGGACGGCCTGCCCCATCTTCTGGAAAACAACCGTCGCTGGGCGAAACAGGTCACCGAACGCGATCCTGGCTTCTTCGAGTCCCTTTCACGCCAGCAGGCGCCGAAGTACCTCTGGATTGGCTGCTCCGACAGCCGCGTGCCGGCCAACGAAATCGTTGGGCTCAAGCCGGGCGAGCTGTTCGTCCACCGCAACGTGGCCAACGTCGTCGTCCACAGCGATCTCAATTGCCTGTCGGTCCTGCAGTACGCCATCGACGCCCTCGGCGTCGAGCACGTCATCGTCTGCGGTCATTACGGGTGCGGCGGCGTCCGCGCCGCCTATGACCGGTCGCAACTCGGCCTTATCGACAACTGGCTCCGGCACGTGCAGGATGTCGAGGCCCGCCACGCACGTCTCATCGAACGCGAGACCGGCGTGGCCGCCCGCGTCGATCGCCTGTGCGAGCTGAACGTGATCGAACAAGTCAGGAACGTGTCGCAGACGACGGTGATGGGGGATGCGTGGCGGCGGGGCCAGTCAGTGGCGGTGCACGGCTGGATCTACGATCTGCGCGATGGGCTGCTGCGGGATCTGCGCTGCACGAGCACCAGCCCCGCCGACGCCAACGAGGAATACTCGGAGGCGCTGGCGGGACTGGAGCCTAAAGCCTAAAGCCTAAAGCCCAGAGCCATCTAATTCGCCGCGCGGGTCGTCGTGGCGGCGGGGGGACTGAGCGACGCCGCGTAGGCCGACACGTTCATCATGTCCGCAAGCGACATCTTCTGCACGATGGGCGTCATGAGCTCGGCCCAGGGGCCCTTCCGGGCGCCGAGCTTCATGTCATAGAGCTGCCGGGTCGTGTAGCTCGGCGAACGGCCGGCCAGTGCCGGCACGGGGCCCAGGCCCTCGAGATTCGCCCCGTGGCATGTCGTGCACTGATACGTGGCGGCCAGCATCTTCCCTCGATTGAGGCTGCCGACCGGCACGTACGCGGTGTAGCCCATGCGCGTGTCGCGGGCCTCGGCACGGAGATGGTCGTCGGGCACTTCGACGATCTGCTCGCCGATCGGCTCCATGCCTCCGCCTTCGGCTGCCGGAACGGGCATGTGCATCCCACCCTGGAGCCGCACCTTCGGCGCCGTACGCGATTCGACCACCTTGATCCGCTTCCCGTACGGTTTTGCCGCGAAGTACTCGGCGGCAGCCCGGATCTCCGCGGGAGTCGCGTTCTTCGCGTAGGTGATCATCAGGTTCGTGTTGTTCTTGCGCGGGTCGGCGCTGTCGCGCGCACCGCTCTTGAAGTCTTCCATCTGCTGCAGGAAGTAGGCGACCGGCAGGCCATTGACGCTGGCGTTCTCAGGTCGCCCGCCGCCGTCGGCGAGATGGCAGAACCCGCAGGCGCGCACGCCTTCCGCTGCGCGTCCGACGCGGACGACGGCTGGCGCGCCGGTGTGCTCCTCCGGCCGCCAGTCAGGAATCTCGGTGACCCCGCGAAGCTGACCGCGGGTCAGCGTTCGCTCGACGCCCGGAATGCGCACAACAGCGTTGTCGTCGGTCGGGAGGGACGACGGGGGTGGCGGCGCTCCCGGAGGATTGGGCGGTGTGTACGCCCATTCCGGAAGATGCACGGCCGGGGGAGCCGCGGCGGGAGCCGGCGTCGGCTGCTGTCCCGCCAGGACCGACGCCCCGAGAAACACGAGTACGACCGCTACGAGAGCACCTTGCATCCTGCTCATCTGCGTTCTCCTTACCGGGTACCGCGCGGCGCGGCGCTCGCCGGGGGCGCCAGCGATGCCGCGTACGCCGACACGTTCATCATGTCCTGCACCGACATTCCGCTGGCCACCGGTTTCATGACCTCGGTCCACGGACCGCGGCGCGCGCCTTGCTTTATGTCGTACAGCTGCCGCATCGTGTAGCTCGGCGAACGCCCCGCCAGCGCCGGTATCGGGCCGAGCCCCTCCAGATTCGCGCCATGGCACGTCGCGCACTGCGATCTCACCGCCACTTGCTTACCGCGGTTGAGGGTCCCGGGCGGGACGTACGCCGTGTAGCCCATGCGGGTGTCACGCACCTCGGCGCCCAGGTTGCTGTCGGGCACTTCGACGATTTCAGCGGCCTTGATCGGCACCATGCCCCCGCCCTCCGCCGCCGGAATAGCCATGTACATTCCGCCCTGCATGCGCACCTTCGGCGCCGTCTTCGATTCGACGACCTTCATGCGCCGCGGGTACGGCTGCTGCGCGAAGTACTCCGCAGCGGCCCGGTCATCCTCGGGGTTTGTCGCCTTGGCGATGGCGATCATCGCGTTCGTGTTCGCCTTGCGCGGGTCGGCGCTCTTCCGCAGTCCGTTCCTGTAATCCTGCATCTGCTGCATGAAATAGGCGGGGTGATAGGCGCTGACCGGCGCGTTCTCTGGCCGACCGGCGCCATCCGGGGTATGACACAGCGTGCACTGGCGTGCGCCTTGTTTCCCGAAGCGGACGATGTCGGGCACCGCGCCGTGACGATCCTCGGGATACCAGTCCATCGTTTCCTTCGCCGCGCGAAGCTCGCCGCGCGTGAACGTCTTGGTAGGGCCCGGAATCGAGATCACCACGGTATCGTCAGCCGGTAGCACCGACGGCGGCGGTGGCGCGCCGGGCACGGCCGGCGTGTATGCCCATTCCGGCAGATCCGCCGGGACCGGAAGGACAGGAGCGGTCGCGGCGGCGGGAGCAGGGGCTGCCTGCTGTTGCGCGACGACCGAACCCCCGATGGCAACAAGTACGACGGCGACGACAGCAAACGGCGTCCTGCTCATGCGCGTGCTCCTTTAGTTGGTGGCGACGGTGCCTGCCCGATACGTCTTGCTGAAATTATTGCGAGTGTTCGTCACCGTGAACGTGCCGTCCTGCTGCGCGCTCACCTTGAACCAGTACGACTTGCCGTTATGCACCGGCGCCGGCGGGGCCTGCGTCCCCTGCGGCGGGGCCGTCCACGCGCCCTTTGGCAGCGCCTCGGGCTCCTCGTCGAAATGATTGCCGACGAACATGCCTGGCACCGTGTACTCCGTGCCGCTCAGCAGCGAGAAGTGCGACTGCCACACATCCTCGAGGCCGGGGGAGTTGAGCAGGATGCGCATCGCCTCGGGCTGCCCACCCTTGCGCGTGCCGTTGTTGATGATCGACACCCGCGGACTCAGTGCGTTGACGAGGACTTCGGGATTCGAGACCGACTGGCCATGGTGGCCCACTAGAAGCAGGTCGATGGTGCCGATGCGGTTGGTCGGGCACATCAGGTCGCGCTCGATGTTCCAGGTGATGTCGCCGGGCTGCACCGCGCGGAACTTGCCGAACGTGATGTGGCTGCCGACCGACTGTGCATTCTCGGTCGCGTCCTGCTCCTTCGGCTGGAACGACGCGCAGTACGGATTCCGCTGGCCGCCGCCTGGCAGGTTCGTCTGGATCGTCTGTGCGCCCGAGGTGATGACGCGCCACTCCATACCCTTCACCGGGAGGCGGTCACCCGGCTTGACGATGACGCGCTTCGCTTTCGCCGTCAGCGTCGGATAGATCTTCTCGAGAAACTCCGTCGCCGCCGGCTGCGGCTGCACGGTGTTGCCGTGGTCGTAGTACGCCCGAATCGGCACCATCTTCGCGAGCTCTTCGAGCGCCCCGAAGTGGTCGCCATGCCAGTGCGTCGTGATGTGGTGGTCGATCTGCGTGAGCCCGGCGTCCTTGATGACCTCCATGACGCGGCCGGCATCACGCGCCGCGGCGGCGCCGCCGTTGCCCGCGTCAATCAGGACCGATTCGCCCTGCGGCGTGACGAAGAGAGTGGCGTTGCCGCCTTCGACGTCGACGACCCAGATGTCGAGCGTCTTGCGCGCCTGCGCCGACAACAGTGCGGCAGAAACGAGGAGCCCGGCGATGACGACGAAGAAGCGTGCGCGCATGTGATGTCTCCTTACTTGATCGTGTCCGGAGGTAGCCGGTTCGAGTAGATGTCCTCGTAGCGGACCCGTTTCCCGCCGGCGTCAAGGAAGCTGATGGATTGTGTGAAGAAGCCCGGGTCGGGCGCGCCGCGCGGCACGGTCCCGTCCAGGATGTAGAGCCGGTTTTCGTGGAGATAGATCGACCCGAAGGTCGTTGTGCCGCCCGCGTTGACGAGGTTGACCTGCCGCCCGCTGACGCGATCGATGTGGTGCCACGCGTCGTAGGTCACTCTGGCCATGCTCCCCTGTGTCCTCGGTGTTGACTACTGCCCGCGGCCGCCGGCCGGCGCCTGGCCTCCGCCGCCCGCGCCCTGGCCGCGTCCCGGCGGCTTGATGGTTTCTGGCGGCAGCTTGTTCGAATAGATCTGGCTGTAGCGCACGCGCTTGCCCTCAGCGTCGAGGAAGCTGAGCGACTGGGTGAACAGGCCCGGTTCCGGGCCTTTTGCCGGGACGGTGCCGTCGAGGATGTACAGCCGATTCTCGTGAAGGTAAATAGCGACGAAGGTGCGCGTGCCATCGGGGTTCGTCAGGTTGAGGTGATGTCCCTCGACCAGGTCGATGTAGTGCCACGCGTCATGCGTGACTTTAACCCCGGGCTTGAAGCGATAGAGCTTCGTGGCGGCGTACTGAATCGATCCCTGGATATCCATCATCCAGTACTCGGCCTGCCGGAACGAGGGGGGATGCGGCTTGTCGGCGTACAGCTTCTCGGCGTTGGTGTAGTCGACGACGGTGATGCTGTACTTCTCGGGACCGGCGAAACCGTTCCTGATCGCCGTGTGCACACGGCCGGGGAACACCAGTCCGTACTCGGAGGGCCACTGAACGGTCTCCGCCTTCGGCTGGCCTGGCATGTTGACCGTGAACCGGTCCTCCCGGCTGGTGTAATCAATCCATTCCTGCGCAGAGGCAGAGGTGGCAAAGAGCGCAAGTATTAGAGCGGCCGGAACCAATCGCATGGCGCGCATTCTGAGATCCTCCAGACTGGGCAAACATTCTGCGCGGCAAACGGGAATCAGTCAAGGACGCCCGGGCGTATAATCCGCGCGTGGTCCAGATGGCTGCCGGCGTCGCCTGTGCGCTGTTGTGCGGTGCCGTCCTGCTGGCGCAGGCGCCGGTACCGGTGTCGGAAGAGCCCCACCACCGGCGCGTGCTGTACGTGGCGCACATGCGCCTGTTCGAGATTCTCGTGCCGCCAGGGGCCACGACCCTTGACCACTCCCACGACCGCGACGTCGCCGTCGTGGCCACGGGTGACACCACCTTCCGGACGCGTGTGACGGGAAAGGACTGGGAGGCGCCGCGCAGCTACGTGCCCGGTGGCATCAACCTGGTCACCTACACCGGGGCCGCCGGCGCCCATGCCCTCGAGAACGTCGGGAAGACTCCGTATCGCGTCCTGGCGGTCGAGAATGTGCGGGATGGCGGGTGGACGCTGCCCCGGGTCATCGAGGCGCCGGGAACCGCGCTGCTGCAGCAGGCGCGGGCGTTCGCGGTCTACGAGGTCCGTCTCTCCACGTCCGTGCCCCAGACCAGCCACGTGCATCAGCAGCCGACGGTCGTGGTCCTGCTGTCGGGTGAGGTGGAAGTCCAGGGCGGCGGTGGCGAGTCGGAATTCCGCATCGCGGCGGGCCGCTGGTTCCACTCCGCTCCGGACCAGCCGCACGTGCTCTCGCTCATCGGCGCGGCCGATGCCCGGTTAATAGAAGTGGAGGCCAGGTAGTCATGTTCATGCTTCGTTCGGCCCTGATGCTCACGATCGCTGTCGTCATCGGCAGCGCGTTCCCGAACAGGTCAGCGGCGCAGACGACGCCCCCGCGTGGGATCGTCAAGATCACTGGAGAGCTGTACCGCGCGCAGAACGACAACCACTACACGGTCTTCCTCGTCACGCCGGACGGGATCATCATGAGCGACCCCATCAACCGCGATTTTTCGCGGTGGCTGAAGGCGGAGATGGCGGCACGGTTCAAGGTGCCGGTGCGCTACGTGCTCTACACGCACCACGACTGGGATCACGCGTCGGGCGGCGTCGTGTGGGCAGACACCGCGGAGTTCGTCGGTCATCGCAACATGCCGGCGACGCTGGCGCTGCCGGGTGGCATTCATCCGCTGACGGGCGGCGCGCTCAAGATGGATGCGAACCAGAACGGCATCATCGAACGGGCGGAAGCGACGGGCGACACGGCGCAGCGGTTCTGGCTGTTTGATGAGAATCGCGACGGGCTGCTGAGCGGCGCGGAGATGGCACGCGGCGCGTTGAGCGACGTCTATCCGCCCAGTGTGACGTTCGCCGATCGCCACACCGTGACGCTGGGCGGCAAGCGGGTGGTCATGATGCATCTGGGCAATGCACACGCGCCCGACAGTGCCGTCCTGCATTTCCCCGACGAGCGGGCGGTCTTCAGCGCGGACATTCTGCAGGTCAGGCGGCTGCCGGGCGGGCTGGCGCCGACCGTCGGCGACTGGATCGATGCGCTGAAAACGGTCGTGTCGCTCGACTTCGAGCACGCGCTGACCGGGCATGCGCTGGCAGGAACGAGAGCGGACGCGGAGGGACTGCTGCGCTACCTGCAGGACCTGTCCACGGGAGTGGCTGCCGGAATCGGGGCGGGACGAACGCTGCCGGAGATCCAGAAGTCGCTCACCCTGGATGCGTATAAGGGGTTTGAACGGTACGACATGCTTCGAGCGGATCACATTGCCCAGGTGTACCGGACTATCAAGGGATCCAGATAAGTCAGAAGTCAAAAGTCAGAAGTCAAAAGTACCTTTGCCCTTTGACTCTTGACCTTTGACTTAATTCGGGCACACCTCACGCAGGGCTAATCGAATCGACCGATTACCGTGTCGCGGTCCAGTTTTCAGCCGGGCCGCCAGACCGGAGGGACCCGTCAATCCGAGTCCCGCTCACCTTGCCCGTGTACTCGGCCGTTCCGACCAGGAAGCGAAGCTGCTCGCCGCGCAGCTTGCCGGCCTGAATCGGCTTCCCGTTGAGGGTGCCCGTCACCACCTGGTACTGCTGTTCCAGCACGAGGTTGCCCTCGGCGGTGCGCCACGTCCCTGCGACTCTCGCCGGCACAATCCACAGCAGCGCCGTGCACCATGCACTGCAGTTCGTTTCAATCGTGACCGTCTCGTCCGGCGACCATCCCTCGATCCCGAAGGTGTTGGAGACGATCCGGCTGCCGGGGCGCAGATTCACGAACTTCTCGCGCAGCTCCAGCATGTTGCTCGGGAGCAGGAACAGCGCCATCACGGACGCCTTCGAGATGTCGGCTATGTACATGTCGCCTTCGACAAAGGTCGCCTTGCCGGTGACGCCCGCGGCCGCGGCGTTCTTCTTCGAGAGCTGCACCATGTTGGGGTTGAATTCGACGCCCATCGCCTCGGCACCGCGCTTCGCCGCCGCAATCACGTTGCGGCCGTCGCCTGACCCCAGGTCCATCACGTAATCCTGCGCCGTGACTTTCGCCAGATCGAGCATCGCTTCGACGAGCTCCGGCGGCGTGGGCACCCAGACGACGTCCTTGCCGGCCTGCCCGACCTGCGGGACGAATTCTTCCTGCGGCGCGGCGGGCGCCTGCTGGGCGAACGCCGGAAAAGACGCGAAAACAGCGAGAACGAGCGCGGACAGCGTTCGGCGAACCGGTGGCGAGATCATGATTCCTCCAAAGGCGGGAATTATACAGGCTGTGGGCTCTGGCTCTACCCGGTCCGTTCCGGTTCCCAGCGGCGACCCAGCGTCAGAATCCGTTCGAGGAGGCGCTCGTACGAGGTGCCGCTGACCTCCGCGGACTCGGCGAAGTCCTCGCCGTACGCGAGGTTCGGGTTGGGATTGGCTTCGAGGACGAACAGGCCCCCCTGTTCGTCCATGCGAAGGTCGACGCGGGCGTAGCCGTTCAAGTCGAGCGCCCGATAGGTGCGCTTTGCCACCCGCTGGATTCGCTCGGCCGTCTCGGCGTCGAGCGGAGCCCTGTCGGTCATGATGCCGTGGCGCTTCTGGTATTGGGTGCTCCATTTCACCCGCTCGGTGGCAATGCGCCATTTGTTGTCGGGCATCTTGTCGAACGACATTTCCCAGACCGGATAGACGTCGAGCCGCTGGTTGCCGAGCACCCCCACGTACAACTCGCGGCCGTCGATGAACTGCTCGACGATCGCCGCGGTGCCGAGGTTGTCGTGAATGAACTGGACGCGGCGCTCGAGCTGCTCGTCATTCTCGACGACCGACGCCTGTGAAATTCCGGCCGACGCCTCGAAGAAGAGGGACTTCACGATGAGCGGGAAGTGCAGCTTCTTGGTGAGCCTCGGACGGCCGCCGCGGCGCACCACGGTGAACTCCGGGACGCCGATGCGGTGGTAGGCCAGGAGCTTCTTCGAGAGCGCCTTGTCGCGCGCCAGGATCAGCCCACGCGGGTTGCACCCCGTGTAGGGCAGGCGGAGCAGTTCCAGGTAGCTCACGACGTTCTGGTCGAAGGTCGTGACACCGGCAAAGGCTTCCATCAGGTTGAAGACGATGTGCGGCTTGAAGAGACCGGCGGTCGGCCGGATGCTGCCCAGTTCGTCGTGGAGGCCGAGCACGCGCACCGTGTGCCCCAGCTCCCGCAGGGTCTCGATGACGTCGTACTCCATCTTCCACTCGGCCTCGCGTACATCGATTCCGGTGGTGTCGTCCGGCGGCACCAGATGGTCGTGGACAAGGGCCAGGATCTTGAGCTCTTTCACTGAACTACCGACTACCGACTACCGCCTGCCGACTAGAGAAACACCCGATGCCCGCCGCTATGGAGGTAGTTCATGGCCTGCACGGTGAGCAGCACCGTGAACTCCTGCCGCGCCTGATCTTCCGGGACCGCCAGCCGCAGCTTCAGCTCGCGGCTGCGGCCGATCATCTCCTCGATGACCTGGTCGATCGTGTACTGGTAGATCCCGGTCCAGCCGGCCACCAGGCGCCGGGTCGGCCGCCTGATGCGGGAGATGAACTGCGCTGCCGTGGTACTCCCCATAAACTCTCGCGACTCCGAGAACAGCCGGCGGAGGTCGCGGTCGTAGAAATTCGGGTGGTCGACGCCGTAGTACCGCCGCTTCGTCCGGTAGTGCTGGCGCAGCGTCGTCCGCGTCTTCGAGAGCGGCTCGACCTCCATCGGATTGTCCACGCGCGCCCGCTTTCCTCGAATCGACGCCATGAGCGCGTCCATGTATTCGAGCTTCTTCACGGCGGGCCAGCCGCTGTACCGCTGCCGCCACTGGCTGGCCGGCGCCAGCCAGACCGCAAACGTTTCCGCGAAATCCTCGTCCGGATGACTCTGCGCATACCAGGCATCGAGATGCAGGACGTAGCTCTTGCTGTACGGCTTCGGCGTGTAGAACTCGGGGTAGGGCTTCGACGGCAGCCCGAAGATCCGGCGCCGTTGCCGGCGCAGCCGGAGGCGGTACGCGTTGTCCAGCGCGTGGCCCGCCTCGTGGCGCAGGATGCGCATGCACCAGTCGTATTCGCCGCCTTCCACTTCGAGCATCTGTGACTCTTCGAGCTTTGCGAGGCGCGGGTGCGCCATGTAGAACGGAATCGCGATCGCGGTGGCCCCGTCAGGGGTAAACCACTCATCAGAGAGATAGAAGTGCAGCGAAAATCCGAGACCGCGCGTGTCGAGGTCGGCGCGAAGCTCGGCGAGCCGTTCGGCGAGCGTGTCCTCGATGGTCACCGGCAGATCGCACATTCGAGTATCGAGGAGGGCCTCATCGTCGAGGTCGTCCATCGGGCGGGGCGGGGTCCGTCGCGGCACGAAGCGATGATAATGGATGCGTATGTCCGTCCTGACCGCCGGCGCTGGGCGTGACCGCGCCAGCCTCGACCAGAAGTACACGTGGAATCTCGGCGAGATCTATCCGGGCATCGCCGCCTGGCGCGCCGAAAAGGCGACACGCGCGGCGGAAATCCCCGCCATCGGCGCGTTCGCCGGCACGCTCGGGTCGTCGCCGCAGATCCTCGCCGACGCGCTCGAGGCCATGTCCCGTCTCGACAAGGAGCTGTCACGCCTCTACGTGTACGCAGGGATGCTCGCGGACGAGGACATGCGCCTCAGCGAGCCACAGGGGATGCAGCAGGAGATGCAGCAGCTCTACGCGGATTTCTCGGCGCAGGCGTCGTACCTGCATCCTGAACTTCTGCGGATCGGGAGCGCGACGATCGAACGGTTCCTGTCGTCAGAGCCCCGCCTGCAGACGTACGCGTTTCTGCTGCGGGACGTCCTGAGGCGCGCGGCTCATACGCTGAGCGACGCCGAAGAGAAGCTCCTCGCCGACGTGCAGCCGCTGGCGGGGTCGGCGTCCAACATCTACGGGATCCTCGCCAATGCCGACTTCCCGTACCCCGCGATCGTCACGACCGATGGGCGATCGGTCCGCCTGGATCAGGCCGGCTACGCGGAGATCCGGACCGTGCCGGACAGGGCGGACCGGCAGGCGGGCATGTCGACCTTCTTCACGGCGCTCGGCGGGTTCAGCCGGACGCTTGGCACGACGCTGAACGCCAGCGTGCAGAAGGCCCTGTTCTTCGCGAAGGCACGGAAGTACGGGTCCACGCTCGAATCGGCGCTCGACCGCAACAACATCCCGGTGTCGGTCTACATGCGGCTCATCGAGGGCGTGAACCGCCACCTGCCGACCTTCCACCGATACCTCCGGCTGCGCCGGCGGATGATGGGCATCGGCGACGCGCTGCACTACTACGATCTGTACGCTCCTCTCGTCGCCTCGGTGAACCTGCGCTACACGCCCGACGAGGCCCAGCAGCTCGTGATGACGGCGAGCCGGCCGCTCGGCGGCGAGTACGTCTCGGTGCTGCAGCGCGCCTTCAACGAGCGCTGGCTGGACTGGCATCCGATCGAGGGCAAGAAATCCGGCGCCTATTCGAACGGGGGCGCCTACGACGTGCATCCGTACATCCTGCTGAACTACCAGGGGCAGTACAACGACGTGAGCACGCTGGCCCATGAGCTGGGCCACACGATGCACAGCTACTACTCGAACAAGACGCAGCCCTACCCGCTGGCCGACTATCCGATCTTCGTGGCGGAAGTGGCGTCGACGTTCAACGAGGCGCTGCTCATCGACTACATGCTGAAACAGATCGACGACGTGCCGGCGCGGCTGTCGCTGCTCGGCAGCTATCTCGAAAATATCAAGGCCACGGTCTTCCGCCAGACCCAGTTCGCGGAATACGAGCTGCGGATGCACGAGATGGCACTGAAGGGCGAGCCGATCACGGGAGAGGCGCTGGCGACCTTGTACATCGGCATCACGAAGCGGTACTACGGCCACGATGCCGGCGTGCTCGTCGTGGACGACTACGTCGCGCACGAGTGGAGCTACATCCCGCACTTCTATAACGAGTTCTACGTCTTCCAGTACGCGACCTCGTTCACCGCCGCGGAGATGCTGGCGGCCCGCGTGCTCGCCGGGGACGCCGACACGACTGCGCGCTACCTGACGTTCATCAGCTCCGGCGGTTCGAAGTATCCGATCGACCTGCTGCGGGAGGCGGGTGTCGATATGAACACGGAGGAACCGCTGACGGTGACGATGCGGACAATGAACCGCGTGATGGACGAGATAGAGAAGTTGTTAGAGGATGTTCTTGCCCAGAGCTGAAAGCGCCAGTTCGGTTGCAAGCTCGGCGGTGGTGTTGCGGACGTCGAGGGTGGGGTTGACCTCGACCATATCGAGCGCGATCAGCCCGCGCGAGTCGGCGACGATTTCCATCACCATGTGCGCCTCGCGATAGTCGAGCCCGCCCTTGACGGCGGTGCCGACGCCGGGCGCGATCGCCGGATCGCAGACGTCCATATCGAACGACACGTGAACACCGCCGGTCCCATTCGACGCGACGGCCAGGGCACGTTCGGCAACCGCCGCAATGCCGTCGCGATCGATGTCCTTCATGGTGAACACGTGGACGCCCGACGCGCGGATCTGGTCCTTTTCGCGTTCGTCGAGGTTCCGGATACCGAGGAGCGCCGTATGCGCAGCCAGCACCGAGGGCCATGTGCCAATGGCGGCGAGCTCACCAGGCTCATTCCCGAGCAGCGCGGCGAGCGGCATGCCGTGCACGTTGCCGGAGGTCGTCGTGGCCGGCGTATTCATGTCACCGTGCGCGTCCACCCAGATAAGACCGAGTGGCTTCGACGCCGTGCGGTGCAGCCACGCCGCGCTGGCCGCGACCGATCCGGCGGCCAGGCTGTGATCGCCGCCGAGGACGAGTGGCAGCGCACCGGCGTCGAGTGACTTCACGCACAGCTCGTAGAGCTTGGTGCAGACCCGGGCGATGTCGCGGATGTATTTCTTCCGCCTGTCGGCCGGCCGCTTCATTTCCGGAATGGGTGACGGGAGGTTGCCACGGTCGACGACGGTCCGGCCCAGCGCGGCGAGCTGCTCGCCGAGGCCGGCGATGCGGACCGCCGACGGACCCATGTCGACCCCGCGGCGGCCCGCGCCGAGGTCCAGCGGGACGCCGATGACGTGTACCGGTTTCACTGTGTTCGGATTCTATGTTGTGCGGAGCAGTTCCGCCGCCCGGCCTGCGGTCGCGCGTGCATCGGCGATGCAGTCGGGGATGCCGATGGCGCGGAAGCCGCTGCCCGCCACGAAGAGTCCTGGCCGGGCGGCAAGCCGCTGCTCGATGGCCTCGACGCGGTCGAGGTGGCCGACCGTGTATTGCGGGCTCTGACGCGGAAACCGGTACAGGCGGGTGACCAGCGGGTCGCCGTCGATCGCGAGGATCCGGGCCAACTCGTCCTGCGTCGTCTCGGTCAACTCCTCGTCTGAGGCATTCAGGCGATCGGGATCGCGGCCGCCGCCAAGAAAGCCGCGGAGCAGGGCGCAGCCGGCCGGCGCGCGCCCCGGCCACTTCGACGTGACCCAGGTGGCGGCGAGCAGCGGGCTGTGCTCGACGCGCGGGACGACGAAGCCGGTGCCGAGGAGGGGATGGCCGATCTGCGACCGCCGGTAGCCGACGGCGACCGTGGCCGTGGACGCGTACGTCACGCCGTCGCAGAGCGCGGCGAGCGCGGAATCCAGCGGGCGCACGAGCGCCGCGGTCACGTAGGCGGGCGTGCAGATGATGACGCTGCGGGCGCTGACCGATCCCTGCTCGGTCTCCACGGTGTACCGCCCGGCATGGCCGAGCCCGGTCACGCGCGCCGAAAGCGTCACCGTGGCTGGCGCCAGCGACGCGGCCAGTGCATCGACGAGCTCTTCGACCCCGCCGGGGAGCGAGACGAACGCACCCCGTGGCGAGGGCGTCACGTGCAGCGCCCGCATCGCCCGCAGCACGCTTCCGGACTGCCGCTCGGCGTCGAGCAGCCGCGGAAAGAGCGCGGCCATCGACAGCGCATCGGCATCGCCGGCGTGGATGCCTGCCAGGAGGGGCTCGGCGAGATAGTCGACCGCTTCGCCGCCGAATCGGCGTCCCACGAATGACGCAATCGATTCGTCCCGTCCGTCGCCGCGCGGAATCGCGATCTCGGCGGCCAGCCGGAGCTTGCCCGCCCAGGAGAACAGCGGCGACGTCGCGAGCGCCCCGAGGCTGATGGGAAAGCCCAGGAAGGAGCCCGCGGCGAGCGGCACGAGCGCTCCCTCGCGCAGCACGTAGGCCGTCCGCGGCTGCTGGGTGGAGATCAGGCGGTCTGCCAGCCCGAGCTCGCGGCAGAGCGCGACGGCCGCCGGCTTCTGCACGAGCAGGGCATCCGGTCCGCCGTCGATGACCCAGTCATCGAACCGATCGGTGCGGATGACCCCGCCGGCGCGCGGTGCGGCTTCGAATACCCGAGCTTCCACGCCGCGCCGCTGCAGCTCGTAGGCAGCGGTCAGTCCGCTGATGCCGCCGCCGATGACGGCGACGTCAACGGTGGCGCTGTTCACCCTTCTGTCTTCTCGCTTCCCGGTGCGTGTTCACGTTCGACGTGAAGCGCTGTGCACGTACTGCGCGAGCATCTGGACGTGCTCGACCGGCGTGGACGGCAGGATGCCGTGTCCCAGATTGAAGATATGTCCCGGCCGCCCGGCGACGCGCGCCAGGATGTCGTCGGTCTGCGTGAACATCCGGTCGGTCGGCCCGAGCAGAAGTGTCGGGTCGAGATTGCCCTGCACGGCCCGGTGGTGGCCGATGCGGTCCCACGCGACGTCCATGGGCATCCGCCAGTCGACGCCGATCACGTCCCCCCCGGCGTCGCGCAGATCCTCGAGGATCGACCCTGTCCCCGTGCCGAAATGAATCGTCGGCACGCGCGTCCCGATGGTCTCGAAGATGCGGCGGGTGTGCGGGAGCGCGAACTCGCGGTAGTCCGCCGAATTCAGCGCGCCCACCCAGGAATCGAATATCTGCACCGCGTCGACCCCGGCCTCGATCTGCGCGAGCATGTAGTCGCCGACGAGCGTCGCGAGCCGGTCGCAGAGCCGGTGCCAGGCGTCCGGATGTCCGTACATCAGCGACTTGGTCTTCGCGAAGTTCGAGGAATGGCCGCCCTCGATGGCGTACGACGCGAGCGTGAAGGGGGCGCCGGCGAAGCCAATCAGCGGAAGGCGCCCGGCCAGTTCCTGCTGAATGAGGCCAATCGCGTCGAGGACGTGCGATAGCGCCTCGCGCGGCTCGAATGTCCGGAGGCTGTCGATGTCCGCGGGAGAGCTGATGGGCCGTTCGATCTGCGGTCCCTCGCCCTTGATGAAGTCGAAGGGGAGACCCATCGGCTCGAGTGGCAGCAGCAGGTCGGAAAAGAGGATCGCCGCGTCGACGTCAATGCGTCGAATCGGCTGGAGCGTGACCTCGAGCGCCAGTTCCGGGGACCGGCAGATGTCCAGCAGCGAATACCGCTCACGGAGCGCGCGATACTCCGCCATGTAACGGCCCGCCTGGCGCATGAACCAGACAGGCGTCGCGTCGACCGGCTCGCGCCGGCAGGCCTTGAGAAATCGGGAGGACGCCACGGTCAGTCCCGCACGGGACTGCTGAGGAGATCGCGCGCGAGCGTCACGAGCTCTTCCAGCCAGAGCGGTTTGTATCGCAGCTCAGCGCCGAGCGCCTGAATCTCCGACGCCTGCGCGTCGTCGAGGTAGTAGTCGCCCGTCACGATCGCGACAGGCGTGCTGGTGAGTCCCGGAATCGCCCGGATCGCGCGCAGAAACTGCAGGCCGCTGGTCAGCGGCATCCGCAGATCGAGGATGACGGCATTCGGTCGATGAGTCTGCGCCAGGTTGAGCCCGGCGGCGGCCGACAGCGCCGCCCAGACTTCGTAACCTTCGAGGCGAAGTGTCCGCGAAAATGTGTCCGTCACACTGGCGTCGTCATCGACAATGAGCACACGGGGTGCGGTCGTGGCGGGGGGGGAGGACACGACCCATTGTGGGGCGCACCCGATCTGCCGTCAAGGCGGGCGGACTTCTCATGCTATATTCACCCGGTTTGAGCCGCCTCCGGAGGTTTCGTTGAGCCCAATCCTCGTGCGGCCCGTTCGCGAGCAACTGGAGCACGACCGGGTGATTCGCCTGTTACAGGCGAAATATAAGAGAAAATTCGAGGTTGCCATCAATGTCGGGAACGAACAGAAGGCGTCTGTCCCGATAGGGCAGTCGTCCTGGTTCCCCGACCTGGTGCTGCAGTCGACCGACAAATCGCGGAAGATCGTGGGCATTGTCGAGGTCGAAACCGCAGAATCCGTCAGTAAAGTCGAGGCCATGTCGCAGTGGGTCGCGTTTTCGCGAGCCCGTGCGCAGTTCCACCTGTACGTCCCCGTGTCGATGATCGACGTGGCACGGCAGCTCTGCGGCGATCTGAACGTCACCGTCGGCGAAATCTGGGCGTTTCAGGTTCTTGGCGACCAGATTCGGTTCAACCTGGTCCATCGCTCGTCACGATCGCTCGAAGACAAGACCCGCGCGGCGTCGGCACCGCGCGCGGCAGCGGCCCCCAAGCGGGCTCCCGCGGCCTCTCGCACGCGCTCCGCCCGCCCGGCTCCCGCACGCGCATCCCGTCGTCCGGCGGCGCCGCGACGGCAGGCATCGAAACCCGCATCGAAGGCGGCATCCCGGACCGCCTCCAAGAAGTCCTCACGGACATCGAGGGCGCAGAAGCGCAGATAAGCGGTGCCCTTTTTGCGGCTCATCCGCGACAAGCGCGGCTATGAAACGACGTACCTGATGGATTGGTACCGCGAGGGCAGCAGGCAGCGCTCGCGGATCCTCTACGTCTTTCGGACACCCGGCGGCGTCCGCGTCGGCCGCGAGCCGCTCGAGCCCGACATCCTCCGCCTCCTCGAATCGCGGTACCCGGACATCGCGTTCGACTGGAAGTCCGTTCTCGCCAACCGGCAGATCGTCGAGAGTGCGCCCGAGCCGCGCCGCAAGAATCGGCGGGTCCCCGATGGGGAGACGGCCGCCCCGGCTCCGGAGGCAGGCGGCGGAGAGACGCCATCGGCGCGGCCGGCGCAGCCGCAGCAGCTGTCCGTGCCCCGCGTACCGATTCCATCGGGCCTGCAGGGCACGACGCCGGAGGAGCAGATCGCGTTCCTGAACCATTGGTATCCGCTCATCAAGGAGCGCGTTCAGGTCCGCACGACCGAGGCGGGGCGCCTCGAAGCGCTGCTCGCGCTTGCGGAGCGCCTGAATACGGCGGCCTGGACGGATGCCGACGACATCGCGGCAGGTCTCGTGAGGGCGGGGGAGGCGCTGGAGCGGCTTTCGCGGGTGTTTTCACGCCGCCGCCGACGCTCGCGCCGGCCCGCGCGGCCGGGCACACCCCCTGCGTCCGAACCGCCTCCTGCGTCGGAGACCTGATGGACTGGCTGGCGCCGGCCGTGCTCCGCATCACGAATCTCGGACCGTGGGCGCCAACGGTCTTCGTACTCATCTACATCGCCGCGGCGCTGACGATGGCCCCGGCATTTTTCCTGACCGTGGCGGCCGGCGCGTTGTTTGGTATCTGGCAGGGAAGTGTGGTCGTCTTCGTCGGGGCGTCGCTGGGGGCGTCGGCCGTGTACGCGATAGCGTCGCCGCTGGCCCGGTCCCGGTGGATGGCGCGCCTGACGCGGCATCCGCGCATTGCGGCCGTCCGCGCGGCGATCGTGGGAGAAGGCGCGTGGGTGATGTTCCTGCTGCGGCTCTCGCCGCTCATTCCGTTCACCCCGCTGAATTACGCGCTCGCGCTGAGCGGCGTGCGCTATCGCGACTACCTCATCGGGCTCCTGGGCATGATCCCCGCAATTGTCATCTACACGTATTACGGGAAGGTCGTGGGCGACGTGACCGCGCTGGCATCAGGAGTGTCACCGCCGCGGGGACCGGCCTACTACGCGCTCACGGCCGCGAGCCTCGTCGCCATTGTGGTCACGACAACGCTCATCTCGCAGGCCGCGCGGCGCGCGCTCGACCGTCAGCCGCCGAGTCCATAAGCCACTCGACGCGGTCACCGGCGCGCCGAAGGCACTGCGCGGGCCAGCGTGCGACATCCTCCGGTTCGGAGAAGACCGCACGCACGGCGTCCGCCCTGTCGCGGCCCGCTGCCATCACCAGAATCCGTTTCGCATCAAGAAGGGTCGCGGGCGTCAGGGTCACGCGCCTGCCGCGGTGTGTCGCGGCTGGAACGACGACGACGCGCTCGATGAACGGCCGCTCGAGTTCCGGGGCTCCCGGGAAGAGCGAGGCGATGTGCGCGTCGGCTCCCATGCTGAGCAGCGTGAGGTCAAACGCATGATCGGCCGGCGACGCGAACGCCGTCTGCTGCAGGGTGGCGTCATAGGCTCGGGCTGCTGTCTCGGCATCGCGGCCGTCCGCCGGAATCGGGTGCACCAACGCGGGGGTGACAGGAATGTGCGTGAGGAGGGTGGCCGCGGCCATCCCATAGTTGCTGTCCGGGTGGTCGGCTGGGACGTTCCGCTCATCACCCCAGAAGAAGTGCACGTGGCTCCAGGCGAGTCGCGGCGCGTGCCGCTCGTGCGCGGCAATGGCTTCGTAGACCGCGCGTGCGGTCGAGCCGCCGGTCAGACACACCGTGGCCCGCCCGTGCGTCTCCAGCGCGGTCGCGATGAGTTGTTCGATCCGCGCCGCCGCCTCGGCGCACAGCGCCTGACGATCCGGGCAGACCGTCGCGATCACGATCGGGAATAGCGCTTTTCGATGTCGAGAATCTTATTCAGCCGGCGCTGGTGACGCTCTTCGCCGGAGAACACCGCGCCCAGGAACGCCGTCGCGATCTCCTCGGCGAGGGCAATGCCGATGACCCGCGCGCCGAGGCACAGCACGTTCATGTCGTCATGTTCGACGGCCTGGTGCGCCGTGTACGTGTCGTGGCAGACCGACGCCCGGATGCCGGGCACCTTGTTGGCGGCAATCGACACCCCGGCGCCGCTGCCGCAGACAATGAGTCCCCGATCGGCCCGGCCGTCGCGGAGCGCGCCGGCGACCGAGACGGCGCAGTCCGGGTAGTCGACGGCGTCGGTGGAATGGGTCCCGAGGTCGAGGATGTCGTGGCCGCGGGCACGCAGTGTGGCAGCCAGACCCTGCTTCATCTCGAATCCGGCGTGGTCTCCAGCTATCGCAATCCGCATCGGCAGCTATCTTAGCCGGTTGTATACTGCACGGTATGCGACATACCCCTCGATGGCTGCTCGGCGTGGCGGTTGTCCTTGCGCTCTCCACCGGCACGTCCGCCCGCCAGGAACCGGCTGCCCAGGCGCCGGGGCAACCGACCTTCCGCGTCGCCGTCGACCTCGTGACGACGGACCTCATCGCGCGCGACGGGCAGGGACAGTTCGTATCGGATCTCAAGGTCGACGAGTTCGAGGTGTTCGAAGACGGTGTCAAGCAGGAGATCGTGTCGCTCGTGCTGACGCACGGCGGCCGCGTCTTCAATGTGCAGGCGCCGCCGCCCGCGCCGGTCCAGGAGGGGATCATCCTCCCCGCGGCCCGGCCGACCAACGACGCTGCCGGGCGCGTATTCCTGATCTTCATCGATGACCTGCACCTGGACTTCCGGCTCACGCCGCGAACGCGCGACCTGATGACGCGGATGCTCCGCAACCTGGTCCACGAGGGTGACATGTTCGGGATTGTGTCGACCGGCACATCCTCGATCTCGGAGCAGCTCACGTACGACCGGCAGGTGCTGGAATCGTCCATCAAGCGCGTGACGGGGAGCGGCCTGCGTCCCGAGGACTACATCAAGACGATTCAGGGCTCGCAGGGGCCCGCCGAGCTCCGGTACCGTGCGCATGTCGCGTTCCGGACGGCGTACGACCTGATGCGGAACGTCGAGGCCCTGCGCAACCGGCGCAAGGCCGTCATCTACATCAGCAGCGGCTACGACTTCAATCCGTTCCAGGAGTCGCGCCTGAAATATCAGAGCGAGATGTTCGGCTCCGGCATGGACGATGGGAGCGGCAACGGCGGCGATCCGTTCATGAACAACCGGTTCCAGGGCAACACGTTCGCGGAGGCGGATCTCGTCCGCGAGCTGTCGGAGCTGACGCGGGCGGCCAACCGCGCGAACGCGACGTTCTACACGATCGACCCCCGCGGGCTCGTCGCCGGCCCCGATTTGGATCAGAACATCGAGAACATGTCGGAGTGGCAGAATCACATCCGTGAAACGCAGGACAGCCTGCGCGTCATTGCCGAGCAGACCGGCGGCATCGCCGTCGTCAACCAGAACGACTTCGACCGCGCGCTCAAGCGTATCGATGCCGAGACGAGCGATTACTACGTGCTCGGGTACTACTCCACGAACCCCGACCCGCTGAAGCGGACGCGCAAGATTGAAGTGAAGGCGGGCCGCGACGGGGTTCAGGTCTGGTCACGGACGTCGTACACCCTCAGGCCGGTCGCCCCAGCGCAGTAAGTCTTCTCAGTAGTTCTTCGGTGCGCGGACGGCCGATTCGAGCTGCGGCCGGATCTGCTCGAACACCCGCATCACCTCCGACACGGCGCGCGGGAGCCGCCGCATCTTCGGATAGAGCCAGCCCGTCTGGCGGTGCAGCGCATGGCCCTCGATGCGGCTGCAGAACAGCTGCTTCGCGCGCACGTCGGCGGTCGCGGCCTGCCAGGGAATGATGCTGATGCCCACGCCGTGGCGCACCATCGCCTTGATGATCTCGACGTTCTCCGTCTCCATCACGATCTCGGGCGCGATGTGCTCGCGCGTGAAAAAGTCCTCGACCAGGCGCCGCGTGATGGATCCTGTTTCAAACAGGATGAACGGCTCGTGTGCGAGGTCGGCCGGCGTGACCCCGCGCTTCTTTGCCAGCGGGTGCGACGGGTAGGTCACCAGCAGGAGCTCTTCCTCGAGGACTGGAACGGCCTCGAGGTCGGCCGCGACGACCGGCAGCGTCACGAGGCCGAGGTCGCCGGCCCCCGACCGCAGCAGCGCAATCGATCGCTCGCCGCTGCCCACCGTGATCT
The DNA here is from genome assembly GCA_964202965.1 of Vicinamibacterales bacterium. Classification (GTDB taxonomy): domain Bacteria; phylum Acidobacteriota; class Vicinamibacteria; order Vicinamibacterales; family UBA2999; genus CAXNKG01. Next base: position 45,229 of record CAXNKG010000009.1, on the reverse strand, counting down.
TGAGATCCAGCTGCGGATGCGTGCGCCGGATCTCCGCCAGCAGCGAGGGAAAGACGTAGAGGCAGACCGTCATCCCGCCCACCAGCCGCATCGTCCCGCGCAGGGACTCCTGCTTCTCGGTGACCTGCGCGACCGTGTCCTGGACGTCCTGGAACACGCGGTGGCTCAGCTGCAGGAGCGATTCGCCCGCCGGCGTGATCTTGATCCGCCGGCCGATACGGTGAAACACCGGCTCGCCAAGCTCCGCTTCGAGGAGGAGGATCTGCCGGCTGATCGCCGACTGCGACACGTGGAGCTTCTCGCCAGCTGCCGTGAACGAACCCGTGTCGGCAATGGCGCGAATGATCTCGAGCTGACGGAGATCCACATGGCGAGCTTACATAAGCGCACCGCATGGATCAACGAGAGCGATGACCAGTGTCGCTCTTAACCCGTGGCGCTGTTGACGGAACCATATGTCGCTCCGCAAAACCGGCTTGATTGCGGCATCCTCAGCCTTCGCCGACGCGAGGCCGGAGCTATTCCAGCTTCGCGATGACTACGGTTTTGCTCCGGACATATGGTCCCGCCAACATCGCCGATGGCCTCACCCGCCGGCAGATTCCGGTCTTCGTGCGCAATCCGAGAATGTTCCAAAAACCGGTTCAGGTTGCATATTGCAGCTGCACTCGTCATCGCCGCTGCCGCAGCATCTCCTGGCGCACAGCAGAGGCCCCTGGCTATTGTCGGAGTCGCTGTTGTCGATGTGGCGGATGGACGCGTCCTGCCGGACCGCACTGTTGTCGTCACTGGGAGCATCATCGCAGCGTTTCATCCGGAGGAGCGCCGCCTACCGGAGCTGACATCGTCGATGGTGTTGGCCGGTTTCTGATTCCCGGTCTGTGGGATATGCATGCGCACATTCAAGGGAGTGGCGATGCATGGCTTGCGCTCTATGTAGCCAACGGTGTGACCGGTATCCGCGACATGGGTGCCGACATCGATTTCATTCGCGCCATGCGCGAGGCAACGAGGTCGGCCCGTATCCGTGGTCCGCGAATCGTCGCGGCGGGTCCAATTCTCGATGACGCTCCGGGAGACTGGCCGCTAAGGTTGCGCGTCCGAACTCCAGCCGAGGGCAGGGCAGCTGTTCGCATGCTGAAAGGCCGTGGGGTGGACCTGATCAAGGTCCATAATGTCACACCCCGCGACGTGTTCTTTGCGATCGCCGAAGAAGCCAGCACTGAGAGCTTGCCGCTCGCCGGTCATGTGCCCTTGAACGTCACTGTCCAGGAAGGGATTGACGCGGGCCTCAAGAACATTGAACACCTCTCGGAAGACGGGCGGGTCTGGAAGGCGTGTTCAGGTGGCGGGATGTACAGGCCAGAGACGTGTCGGCCGTTCTTCGAGATGCTCGCGCGTCGACAGATCTGGCAGACGCCTACGCTCGTCGCTCTCTCCGAGATTCCCACCGTCGGCACGCCCGCATCTGCGATAAGCAAAGACCATCTGGCGTACGCGAACAAGATTCTTCGGGGGTTATGGGCCGGAAATCAGAGCATCTTTGGAGCAAGACCAGAAATTATGCAGATCCTCATCGCGCAAGCTGCGATTGCGAGGACAGCGACGAGCGATATGGCGAGAGCCGGCGTGGGAATCCTTGCAGGATGCGACGCGCTCATCGCTGGTTTCTGCGTATTCGACGAACTGGCAGCGATGGTAGCGGGCGGCATGACTCCGCTGGCGGCACTTCAAAGTGCGACAGTCAATCCGGCACGATATCTCGACCGTGAGAAGACTCTTGGTAGCATCGCGCCTGGCAAGGCCGCTGACATGGTTCTCCTCGACGGAAACCCACTCGACGAGATCAGGAACGTCCGGCGGGTTCGTGCGGTCGTTGTGGACGGACGTTTACTTGAAAGACAGGAGCTTGATGGGCTGCTTGCGCGAGCCCGTGCCGCAGGGCGTGAGCCTTAACGAAGGGATTACGCTGCTGGAGATGTCCAGCCAGGACGGCGCCTCGGTATGGTTTGCAACCTGTGAAGTGAGGGGCGGTGGCGCGGGACCGTGTGTCCGGCGCAAAACCGTAGTCATCGCGAAGCTGGATTAGCTCGGACCTGGCGGCGGCGGATGCTGAGGATGTCGCAAACAAGCCGGTTTTGCGGAGGGCATACGGTTCCGCGCCGCCGGGTGCAGAGCCGGCTGAAGCCGGCCCCCACGTTCTACTCCTCGCCCAGCGCTGCGCGAGTTCGATCGACGGCCTGCTTCAGATACCCCTTGTCCATTTCAATCCCGATGAAGCCCAGGCCGAGTTGCGCGCAGGCGACGGCGGTGGATCCCAGGCCCAGAAATGGGTCGGCCACCGTGGTGATGCGCTTCAGGCCGTGCAGGCGGAGGCACATCTCGGGGAGCAGAGGAGGGAAGGTCGCGGGATGCGGCCGGTCCTTCTCGCGGTTCTGGATCGTGTCGTACGGGATGAACCAGGTGTTGCCGCGGCAGCGGACGCCAGACGCCGCAGACTGCCAGCGTCCCACGTTCGACGGATCCTGGTAGCGAACCCCGATCGCCCGCCGGTCCAGGGGCGTGTGCCCCTTCGGGGTGAAGTGGAACACGAACTCGTGGCAGTCGTGGAGGAAGCGCTTGCTGTTGATCGGCTTGTAATGGCCCACGGCCAGATCCTGCTCGAGGCCGGAACGGGTGCCCGCCAGGGCCTTTTCAATCGCGATCGACTTGATCCAGTGAATGGTGTTCTGGAGATGCAGGTGCGGCCTGGCCGCCGCCGCCACATCCATCGCGGTCCAGGGGTCGGTCGGCTTGGCGCCGACGTTCAGGAACAGGGACCCATCGGGTGCGAGCACCCTCGTGGCGCGGCGAATCCACTCACCGGTCCACTCGAGATAGCGGTCGCGGGGCATGGTGTCGTCGTAACTTCGATACCGGATTCCCAGGTTATAGGGCGGGGAGGTCACGATGGCGTCGATCGAGCCGGCGGGGAGCGATGCGAGGACGTCCATGCAGTCCCCCAGGTAGAACCGATAGCCTCCGCGCCGGCCGATGAGGGACGTATGCGGTTGCGGAGGGCGCGACACGGTCGGGATTGTACCGCGTGGGTACGGCCCGACAGCGTCAGCGCGGAGGTTCAGGACGCCTTGACGGCGAATGGAACGGCGGACCCGTAGACACGTTCCGCGGCGATCGTGTGATTGCGGCGATGGCCGTGCATGTCACAGCCATGACCTTTCTCTTCGACGTATGTGAGTTCACGGCTGGTCGCGACTTCACGATAGCGACCGATCACGCACCCACAGGTGAGGGTTCGAAACTCCAAGAGCCGCACCAGACTCATTCCCTGAGGCCTCCGCACGACACAGCAGCAAGTTCTGTACCGATGAGGTCGAAGTCCGGTGTTTAGAGGGCCCCTTGCGCGTGATCGCAGAAATATGGCGCGATTCTTGGCGGTCGACATCATCACTTTGTCAGGCCGCCATTCCCGGCAGGTGTGGCGGGCGCGCCACGGAGCGTGGCTGAGTGGATCCGATTTCAAACTGTTGGATGGTGTTATCGTCTCGAATCATGCGAATCAGGCGTGCGGTTGTGGCACTGACAGCGGCGATCGGGGTGATCGGGCTCGATTCGACCGCTGCCGCGCAGGTCGGCGACCCTGGTCCTCGGCTGATGAACGATGCGGCGGTCCGCACGGCTCTGGATCATGCGCGGGCGGCCGAGCCGGCGGCCATCGAGGAGCAGATCCGGTTGTGCGAAATTCCGGCCCCGCCGTTCATGGAGGCCGCCCGGGCGAAGGCGTACGCCGACGCCTTCCGGCAAGTCGGACTACGGAACGTGCGGATCGACAAAACGGGGAACGTCCTCGGCGAGCGTCCCGGACGCGCAGCCCGCCCCCATCTCGTCTTCAGTGCACATCTCGACACGGTCTTTCCTGCCGAGACGGACGTCACGGTGACCCGCCAGGGCCCACTGCTGCGTGGTCCTGGCATCGGCGACGACTGCCGCGGACTGGCCGTCCTGCTGGCGGTGGTTCGCGCGCTCGATGCAGGAAAGGTTCAGACCGCCGGCACCATCACCTTCGTGGGGACCGTCGGCGAAGAGGGGCTGGGCGACCTGCGCGGTGCGAAGGCGCTCATCAACGACACGCTGAAGGGGCAGGTCGATCGCTTTGTGTCCGTCGATGGAACCGGCTACGGGATCACCCACGTCTCGGTCGGCAGTCTTCGCTATCGCGTGACGTTCGCCGGTCCGGGCGGTCACAGTTACGGTGCCTTCGGGATAGCCAACCCGGTTCACGCGCTTGGGCGGGCGATCACGGGACTGGCTGACATCCGTCCTCCGACGGAGCCCCGAACGACGTTCAACGTGGGTCGGATCGGCGGGGGAACCTCCGTCAACTCGATTTCGTCGGACGCCTGGATGGAAGTCGACATGCGGTCGGCGAACCCCGACGCGCTCGCCGACCTTGATGGGAAATTCCACGCCGCCGTCGACGCCGCGCTGGCGGCTGAGAACGCGCGATGGGACCAGAAGGGCCGGCTGACGGTGACCAAGATGCTGGTGGGCGATCGCCCCGCAGGCAGCGTGGCCGCCTCATCCGACATTGTGCAGCGGGCGGTGTCGGTGACGCGCGCCCTTGGGCTGCCCATCGAGCTCACCGAGGGCTCGACCGACGCCAACGCGCCGATGAGTCTCAATATTCCGGCGATCACGATTGACGCCGGCGGCAGTGGCACCGGCGCCCATACCCTCGACGAGGCCTTCGACACGACTGATTCGTGGCGCGGCACACAGCGGACGCTGCTAACCGCGATCGCGTTGTCGGAGTAACAGCGCCCTGAAGCTGTCGAGTTCGACTGCCCGCTGGCGCGCGGCAGCGACCCTGGCCCGGACGATCCGGAGGACGAGGCCGGCGTGGCAGACCCCGAGGACGGCCAGTTCCTGCCAGGTCGGCGCGACCGGCAGGGCCGCGGCGAGGTTCAGGGCCGCGGCGCCGATGAACAGCACGGAAAAGAGCGGATCCACCCCGCCACCCGGCAGCGCGGGACCGACCGCCAGGGCCGCCGTTTCCCACTGTGGCGCGTCCGGCCCTTCCTCGTAGGACACCTGCAGATACCGCCCGATGCGCTCGACCCCCGCGTGGAGGGCGTGGACCGCTTCAAACCCCGCCGCCAGCACGGCGAGCGGGATCAGGATGGCGAGCGGCAGGTTGCTGAAAAGCACCAGGACTACGGCGAGGATCGCCCAGATGCCGACGGTGACGGCCGCGACGACAACCCTCGTGGTGCCGCGCACCGAAATGGCGGCGCGCAGGGCCGTGAACTCGGCGATTCGAAGAGTCATGGGGCTGAGGTGACCGGAATCTGTACACCAAGGGTACCGTGGAGCGCCACTGGTCTGTCAAAATCCCTTGCAGCCTACAGAAACTTTGCTAGAATGCCGACACATTCGTAACAGGCTGTTGCGTAAGGGGTTGCCCGTGATCCAGGTTCGGCTGACCGGCAAGGCTCAACTCATCGGTATGCTCGGCGTCATCCTGGCGTCGATGCTGCCCCATGTCGCAGCCGGCCAGACGGCAGCTCCCCGCGGTCCCAGTGAGCCTCAGGCGCCTCTCGCGCTGCCGGCCGTCGAGACACCGGGAGCCACCACCGCCGCCTCATCTACCACGACCTCCACCCCGCGTGAAGTCACGCACGTCGTCCGGCGCGGCGACACGCTCTCATCCATTTCGCGGCGTTATCGCACCACGGTCGCCGAGCTGAAGGCATGGAACGGTCTGCGGGGCAACAGCATCCAGGCCGGGAAGCGCCTGGTGGTCTATACGACGCAGCCGGGTTCCGCGGCTCCCACGCCGACGCGCGCGCGCACGACACGTGCCACCCGCGCGGCGCTGCAGGCGCGGGCGCTGCGCGAGGCACAGACGCCCCGATTCAAGCTCGACGAGACCGGATCCGAAGTGCCCGACCTCCGGGCGGAGGCCGCGATCATCTACAACCCGGAGACGGGCAAGGTGCTCTGGGAGCAGAACTCACAGGACCAGCGGTCGATTGCGAGCATCACCAAGGTGATGACGGCGGCGGTCTTCCTCGAAGACGATCCCGATCTCACCCGCGAAATCGTCATCCAGCGCGCGGACGTGTATCGCGCCTCGACCACCTATCTCCGCGCAGGTTACAAGGTGACGACAGGCGACCTGCTGCACCTGCTGCTGATCGCGTCGGACAATGCGGCCGCCCGCGCGCTGGCGCGTGTCTCGCCGCACGGCTCGGAGGGCTTCATCGACCGGATGAACACAAAGGCGGAAGAGCTGGGGTTGGTCAGTACGCGTTACGCCGACCCGTCTGGGCTGCTGTCCGACAACGTCTCATCGGCGTATGACATGGCGCGGCTCATCGCGCAGGTTTCCGGCGATCACCGCGTTGCGTCGATCATGCAGAAGCAGGAGTACACGGTCGCGTCCGGCCGCCGCAAGATCAGCATCCGCAGCACGAATCAGCTGGTTCGGACGGGTGACGTCGACGTGCTTGGCGGCAAGACCGGTTTCATCCGGAAGGCCGGCTACTGCCTGGCGACGCTGCTCCGGCTGCCGCACGGCGGTCCGCAGATCGCGGTGGTCGTGCTCGGCGCCAAGTCGAACGCGGGCCGCTTCTGGGAGACGCGGCACCTGTTCAACTGGCTCGCAGGGAAGGCGCAGGATCTGCTGGTGCCCACGGTCGAAGCCGCCTCGGCCACAGCGGCAAGTAACTAGGACCCAGAGCCTAGAGCCCAGAGCCTCGAACCGCTAGGAATATCCCCTCTGTATCGCCGCCGCATCCAGCGGCAGCGTCGCTACACTGTCCACCACCGGCATCACCGGCCGCGTCGCATGTCGCGCGTCGTACGCCTTGAGGTAGCGCGTGCAGACATCGCAGGCGTAGACGCGGTAGCGCCCGTCCGGCGTCGCAAACGACGTGATCTTCGAGCGGTCGCTGTTCCGGCAGTACGGGCAGGTGAGTGGCTCGAATTTCCAGCGCAGGCCGCAGCGCCCGCAGATCAGGTGGCGTTCGGCCGCCGGCGTAATGACGGCCAGGTCGGGCTCCCCGCCGCACACAGCACAGTGGGGATGCGGCCATGCGGACAGTTCGGGCCGCTGCTGGACGACCTCCGCGCATCGTGAGAGGAACGGCCTCATGGCGACAGTAAAGAGCTGGTCGAGCGCGCCCGTGTCGTCCGGCGGCGCCGCGGCGGCGGCCACGCCTGCCGCCGACGCCAGCCGCTGCGCCGGGACGCGGTACCAGTCGCCGAGCACCGCCGCCAGTGACGCATCACGCCCGACCGCCTGCGCCCTCCGATAGTCATCCTCCTCGAGCGCCCCGAAGCGCCGCAGGATGTCCGCCATCTGCCGGACGACGAGGCGCAGGTCCGAGAGCTCGATCGGGATGTCCTCGAATCGCAGAAGGGGCGAGGCGGTCGCCTGATGGTGCCCGAAGATGGCGGCGTTCAGCTCGAAGGAGGGAAGCGGGATGCGGCCCTGGATACGGCGCTGGACCTCGAGCAGCTCGAGGTGCAGGTCGACCGCATCGCCGAGCTCAGGCTGCCGCTCCTTGAGCGCGCGAAGCTCCGCTGTTTCCCGCGTTTCCGAGCGCCCTGAAGGAGCGGGAGGACTGGCCACGGGTCGATCATACCAATGGCTCAAGGCTCTGGGCCCAAGGCATAATGCTCATGCCTGACCCATGCCTTGAGCCTCGAGCCTAGAGCCTCGAGCCTTGATCGGGTAATCCCGTGCGCATCTTAATGGTGGCCTCAGAGGCCGCGCCGTTCGCCAAGACCGGTGGCCTGGCTGACGTCCTTATGGCGCTCCCGCGCGCGCTGGCGCGGCTGGGACATGCCGTGGACGTCATCATGCCGCGCTATCGCGGCGTTCCCGAAGGCGCGCGCGCCGGCGTGGTGACCGTGATTGACGGGAGCGCCGCCAGGGACGCGCAGGTGCACGCTGTCACCAGCCACGGCGTACGGACGCTCTTCGTTGATCACCCCGCGTACTTCGATCGCGACGACCTCTATGTGCATGCCGGGGAGGACTATCCGGACAACGCCGCGCGATTCGCCTTCCTGAGCCGCGCGGCGCTGGCATGGGCCGGCCAGCCGTCCCACTCCTACGACCTGATTCATGCCCACGATTGGCAGGCCGGCCTCATTCCGGTGGTCCACCGCGGGCCCGTCGTGTTCACCATTCACAATCTCGCGTACCAGGGACTCTTCGGCGCGGAGTGGCTGTCGCGCATCGGTCTGGGACGCGAACTCTTGAGTGCCGACGCGCTGGAGTTCTGGGGGCGCATCAGTCTTCTCAAGGGTGGGATCGTCTTCAGCCGCCTCGTCACCACTGTCAGTCCGCGCTATGCCGAGGAAATTCAGACGGAGGAGTTCGGCTGTGGATTCGACGGAATCCTTCGCAGCCGCGGCGCCGACCTCGTCGGGATCCTGAACGGGATCGACTACGACGAATGGAACCCCGCGGCTGACCGGTACGTTGACGCGCCGTACGACGCCGAGCACCTCGACGGAAAGCGTGTCGCCAAGCGGCAGCTGCTGGCCGCGCTGGGTCTGCCTTCAACTGAGCCCGATCTCGACCGTCCCGTCGTCGGGATGGTCTCGCGCCTGGTGGACCAGAAGGGCTTCGACCTCCTGGCGCGGAGCCTGACCGATCTGCTCCGGATCGACGCCGCGTATGTCCTCCTCGGAAACGGGGAGCGCCGGTACGAGGAAATGTGGACATCACTGGCCGCGGCGCATCCCGACCGCGTCGCGGTCCGGATTGGCTTCGACGAAGCGCTCGCGCACCAGATCGAGGCCGGGGCGGACCTGTTCCTGATGCCGTCCCGCTTCGAGCCGTGCGGTCTCAACCAGATGTACAGCCTCAGGTATGGCACCGTGCCCGTCGTCAGGGCCGTAGGGGGGCTGTTCGATACCGTTCAGAATGTCGATTTCTCGACAGGCGCTGGCACCGGTTTTACGTTTCAGGCCTATACGCCGGCTGCCCTGGTCGAAGCGCTCCGGCAGGCTATTCGCACGTACCACGACCGCGGCGCCTGGCGTCGTCTCCAGACGGCCGGCATGGCGCTCGACCTGTCCTGGGATACTTCCGCCCGGAGGTATGTGGAAGTCTACGAACGCGCGACAATATAGAGCGATAAACCAAGAGAGAGAGACATGGCATCCGACAAACTCAAGATCCTGACCGATAGCAATTTCGACACGGAGATCAAGAACGGCGTCACCCTCGTGGACTTCTGGGCGGAATGGTGCGGCCCCTGCCGGCGCATCGCCCCGATCGTGGAAGAACTGGCCGGCACCTACGACGGCCGGGCGAGCGTGGCCAAGATGAACGTGGACGAGAACCCGAACGTGCCCAGCCGCTTCATGATTCGCGGCATCCCGACGCTGCTGCTGTTCAAGGACGGCCAGCTGGCCGACACCCTCGTGGGCCTCGCGCCGAAGGAAGACATCGCGCGCATGATCGAAAAACACCTCTGATGGCCGATCGGAAGGTCGTGATCATCGGCTCCGGCCCAGCGGGGCTGACGGCCGCGCTCTACACGGCGCGCGCGAACCTCTCGCCCCTGCTCATCGAAGGCCTCGAAGCGGGCGGGCAGCTCATGCTGACGACGATGGTCGACAACTGGCCGGGATACCGCGACGGCATCATGGGTCCCGATCTCATGACCGAGATGCGCGCCCAGGCGGAGCGCTTCGGCACAGAGATTCTCATGGGCAACGTGGTGTCCGTCGACCTGTCACGGCGGCCTTTCACGCTGGCGATGGGCGACGGCAAGACGATCACGGCCGAGGCGCTCATCATTGCGACAGGGGCGTCGGCGCGCTGGCTCGAGATCGGCGCCGACCGGAAGCTCTCGGGGCACGGCGTCTCGACGTGCGCGACATGTGACGGCTACTTCTTCCGCGGCAAGCCCATTGCCGTCGTGGGCGGGGGCGACTCGGCGATGGAGGAGGCGGTGTACCTCTCCCGCTTCGCCTCGAAGGTCACGGTGATTCATCGGCGCGATACGCTTCGGGCGTCGAAGATCATGCAGGACAAGGCGCTGGCGAACCCGAAGATCGATTTCATCTGGGATTCCGAGATTGCCGACATCAACGACGTCCAGAAGGGCGAGGTGACGGGCATCGTGGTCCGGAATCTGAAGACCGGGCAGCTCCGCGACGTGCCGCTCGACGGCGTATTCATCGCCATAGGCCATACGCCGAACACGTCGCTCTTCAAGGACCAGGTGGCCCTCGACGCCAGCGGCTACGTCGTCACCCGCGAAGGGACGCGGACGAATGTCCCCGGCGTGTTCGCGGCCGGCGACGTGCAGGACCACATCTACCGCCAGGCGGTGACCGCCGCCGGATCGGGGTGCATGGCGGCGATCGACGCCGAGCGGTACCTCGAAGGCATTCCAGACGAGCTGCACCAGCCGTCGACCGTCGCGCAGCTGTGAACGAGCGCGTCGCCGATCTGCTCACTATCCTGGATACCGCCTACAACAGGCGGTCCTGGCACGGGACCAATCTCCGCGGATCCATCCGCGGTCTCGGCGCGCGTCAGGCGGCGTGGCGGCCCGCGCGTAGTCGTCACAACATCTGGGAATTGGTGGTCCATGCCGCGTACTGGAAGTACGCAGTGCAGCGGCGCTTTGCCGGCGGCGCGCGAGGGTCGTTTCCGCTGAAGGGCTCGAACTGGTTCGTGCGGGAGGATGCCTCGGATGAACGTGGCTGGCGTCAGGATGTGGCGCTCCTCGACGAACAGCACACACGGCTCAGGGAGGCGGTCGCCGCGCTCTCCGACCGTGAACTGGACCGCACGCCGCGCGGCAGCAAGGTCAGTAGCTTCGCCTTACTGTCAGGGATTGCCGCGCACGACCTGCATCACGCCGGCCAGATTCAGATTCTGAAGCGGCTTCAGCGCTAATCGATCCAGCCGCCTCCCACCACGACATCGTCCTCGTAAAAGACAACCGCCTGGCCAGGGGTGATGGCCGGCTGCGGCGTTTCGAACTCGAACTCGGCACGGCCCTGGTCCAGGCTTCGCACGCGCCCGGCAGCGGCGCGATGACGATGGCGGATCTGCGCGGCGACCGGGGTCCATGAGGCGGGCGCATCCACGGCAATCCAGTTGACACCTGACGCCGTCAGCGCCGTCTGATCGAGTGCAGCCCGGGGACCGACAGTCACCGCCGCTGCGTCCACGTCGATCTTCAGCACGTACAGTGGAATCGACGCAGAGACGCCGAGGCCCTTGCGCTGACCCACGGTGAAGCGGTGAACGCCCTCGTGCGCGCCGAGCACATCGCCCTGCTGGTTCACGATGGTCCCTGTGCGGGCGACCGCCGGCTCCTGGCGCGCCACGAACGACGCATAGTCGCCGTCCGGGACAAAGCAGATTTCCTGACTGTCCGCCTTGTCCGCAACGGCCAGGCCCAGGCGCTGCGCTTCGCGCCGGACTGCCGGCTTGAGGAGTGCCCCGACCGGAAAAACCGCCGACGCGAGCTGGTCCTGCGTGAGAGAGAACAGGAAATACGACTGATCCTTGCCAGTGTCCGCGCTCCGCTTCAGCAGGACGCGTCCATCAGGGCCCGTCTCGACGCGCGCGTAATGTCCCGTCGCGACACGATCTGCACCGAACCCTCGCGCCCGCTCGAGCAGCGTCGAGAACTTCAGGTCGCTGTTGCAGTGCGCGCAGGGGAGCGGCGTCCGGCCCGAGGCGTACTCGCGCACGAAGTTTGAGACAACGGTGTCCTGGAATCGCTGCTCGAGATTCAGGATGTAGTGCGGGATGCCGATGGCCGCCGCCACGCGGCGCGCGTCGTGGAGATCGTCGAGGGTGCAGCAGCTGCCGAACGACTGCGTGCCGCGCTGATCATACAGCTGCATCGACAACCCGATGACGTCATGCCCTTGCTCGGCGAGGAGCGCGGCTGCGACAGACGAGTCCACGCCCCCGGACATGGCGACGACGATCCGCGTATCAGGCACGAGCGGGCACTCGTGTAAGGGTTCGAAGCTTGTCGACCACCGCCGGCAGGATCGCCACCACGCGATCGATCTCCGCGTCCGTATTTGCGGCGCCCAGGCTGAAGCGGATGGAGTTCTGCGCCCGATGGGCAGGGAATCCCATCGCCTTGAGGACGTGCGACGGCTCGAGCGTGCCCGACGAGCAGGCGGATCCCGTGGACACCGCCACGCCTTCCAGATCGAGCGCAATCAGGAGCGACTCCGCCTCGACCCGGTCGAAGCTGATGTTCGTCGTGTTGGCGACACGGGCGGCGCGGGCGCCGTTCACCGCGGTGCCAGGAACCGCCTGGAGCACCGCCTCCTCGAGTCGATCGCGCAGCGCAGCCAGGCGCGGCGCCTCCTCCGCCATCTTCTCGAGGGCGATTGTCGCCGCCTGACCCATGCCGGCGATCCCCGCCACGTTCTCGGTGCCGGCCCGGCGGCTGCGCTCATGTTTGCCGCCGCTCATGAGCGGAACCAGACGCAGGCCGCGGCGAATCCAGAGCACGCCCACGCCCTTGGGACCGTAGAATTTGTGCGCCGAGATCGACACAAGGTCGGCGCCGAGCGCCTTGGCGTCGAGCGGAATCTTTCCGGCGGTCTGCACGGCGTCTGTATGGAAGATCGCGCCCCGGTCGTGCGCCAGGCGCGCGAGCTCGGCGATCGGCTGGATCGTGCCGATCTCGTTATTGGCGTGCATGACCGAGACGAGCGCGGTCTGATCCGTGAGCGCGGCGCCCAGGGCGCCGGGCGATACGATGCCCGTCTGATCGACGGGGAGAAGCGTAGTCGTCCACCCGCGCCGGGCGAGCGCCCTCAGGGTGTTGAGCACCGCCTCGTGCTCGATGCCGGTGGCAATGAGGTGCCGCCGGCCGGAGTGCTCGAGCGCCTCGGCAATGCCGCGGATCGCGAAGTTGTCGCTTTCCGTCCCCCCGCTCGTGAAGACGACTTCGGACGGATCGCCGCCGAGAAGGTCCGCCACTGCGGTTCGGGCCTCGTCGACGACCGACTTGGCCTTTTGCCCAAAGTGGTGGACGCTCGACGGGTTCCCGAAGGTCTCCCGCATGACCGTCGTCATGGTGTCGATGACGGCGGGATGGAGGGGGGTCGTGGCGTTGTGATCGAGGTAGATCCGATGCACCTGAAAGGCCCTGAACGGCATCGTAGCATTCGCGCTAAGTCCCAGCAATAAAACGCCCTAGACAATAGTTTCGAGCGGCCGATATACTCTGTGGGCTCTGGCTCGGGCCGTCCACCTATCCGGTTTTTTGGATCGTGAGAGGCCCACGAAAGAAGCCCGCTGACCCGAAGGAAGCAGGCGGAGGACGCATATGTGGAAGCGAGATGAATCCGTGAAACCGGCGAGCGGCGCTGTCACCCCCACAGGGCCGGCCGTCCAGAGTCAACAGTCAAGTTCGTCCGCGCAGCCTGAGCCTCGGCCGCAGACGGGGAGAGATGTTGTGAATATTGGAAAGTCGGTGGTCATCAAGGGCGAGTTGAACGGTAGTGAGGACGTCACCATCGAAGGCCAGGTCGAGGGCAAGATCGAGTTGAAGGACCACATTCTCACCATCGGCCCCAATGGCAAGATTCGGGCGCAGGTGTTCGCGAAGGCGCTGATTGTTCTCGGCGAAGTCACCGGCAACGTCAACGCGACCGACAAGGTCGAGATTCGTGACGGCGGCTCTGTCGACGGTGACATCGTTGCCCCGCGCGTGGCGATCGCCGACGGCGCGCATTTCCGCGGCAGCGTCGACATGCAGCGCAAGGGACCCGAGGCCGCGGCGAAGCCGCAGGCTCATCAACAGCAGCAGCGTCCGGCCGCGCAGGCCGCTCCCGCGGCGCAGCCGGCTCCGGCCGCCCAAGTGGCCCAGCCCGCGGCGCGCTAGGACCGCATTCTTACTGTGACTGGGGATGCGCGGCATCTCCAGTCACGAGTTGCCCGTGGCTTTCTCGGACCTCTTTACCCGCCGCCGGAAGGAAGAACCGCCTGACGCCGTCGACGGTCCCAGCCACCCCACCAAAGCGCTCGACCGGTTCCTTGCCGGGTTGAGCGGCCGGACGGCGCCCGTCCTCCTCGATCTCGGCCCGGTTGTCGGCTCGAACGTCACGTTCTTCGGCCAGGAGGTCGGATGCAAGATCCTCGTGGAGGATCTGTCGAAGGACATCGATCGGCATGTCACCGGGGGCAGGCTGGAGGATCTTCCGCGTTTCTTCGATACGCGCTTTCCCCAGGAATCGGAGACGATCGACGGGATTCTCTGCTGGGACATCTTTGACTACCTGGACAAGGACGCAGGCGAGCGGCTTGCTCGACAGTTGAAGCGCGTCCTGCGTCCCGGCGGCGCACTGCTCGCGTTCTTCACGACGGCTGAGCCACGCCCGAACACGCCGGCCACCTACACCAAGCACGTCGTAATCGACCGCGCGCATCTGCAGCACAAGCCGTACGCGGCGGCTCGGGCCAAGCAGCGGCCGTTGCTGAATCGCGACATCCAACGGCTCTTCGAGCCGCTGCGAATCACCGAGAACTTCCTCCTCAAGACCAATCTGCGGGAGGTGCTGTTCCGCAAGCCACCCAAATCGCCGGCCACTGAAATGGGGTCGGGGGTCATTTAAAGAGGACACACATAAAGGACCCCCGACCCCATTCAAATGGCCAGGCCTGTCGTCGCGCTGCTCACTGATTTCGGCACCAGGGACCACTACGCGGGCGCGATGAAGGGCGTCGTGCTCGGGTTGTGCCCCGAGGCGGCGCTCGTCGATATCACCCACGATATCGATCCGCACGACGTCCTGGGGGGTGGCCTCGAGCTCGCGGCGTCCTATAAGTCCTTCCCGGCCGGAACGATTTTTCTGGTCGTCGTGGACCCCGGCGTCGGATCGGCCCGGCGGCCGCTGGCGGCGGAGGCCGGGGGATACCGGTTCGTCGCACCAGACAACGGCATCCTCAGTCTCGTCTTCCGCGAAACTGCGCCGCGGCGCGTGGTCGAGTTGACGGAGCGGAAGTACGCGCGGCCCACGGTCAGCCGCACCTTCGAGGGACGGGACCGGTTTGCGCCCGCCGCGGCGTGGCTGGCAAAAGGGCTGGAACTGAGCGCGCTCGGGCGGACGCTCACTACGTGGACGACGCTCGACGTCCCGGAACCGGTGGTTACGGATGCACAGATCGTCGCGGACGTCCTTCGCGTCGATCGATTCGGCAATCTGATCACGAATCTCGACAGACGGACCTTCGAGCGATTTGCGGGGGCGGACATCGAGGTGACGGTGGGGACGCAGGCGGTTGACCGCGTCGTCGCGACCTATGCCGACGTCGCTCCCGGCTCCGTGTGCGCGCTCTTTGGCAGTTCCGGGCATCTCGAAGTGGCGGTGAACGGCGGGAGCGCCGCCGAGCGTCTGCAGCTGGCTCGCGGCGCGCGGGTGACTGTGGTACGTTTGCCCGGATGCTGAGTTTCGATCTGACGGACGACCACCGGCTTCTCGCGCAGTCAGTACGCGAGTGGGCCGGGCGCGAAGTCGCTCCGCGCATTCACGACCTGGACCGCGCCCACCGTTTCGATCCCGCGATTCTTCCCCAGATGGCCTCGCTTGGGCTGCTCGGAATTTCCATTCCCGTGGAATACGGCGGCGCCGGGATGGATTACATCGCCCTCGGCCTCGCCAGCGAGGAGCTTGAGTACGTCGATACCTCACTGCGAGTGATCATGTCAGTCCACATGGGACTGAACTCGCTCACGCTCCTGGCGTGGGGGACAGAGGATCAGAAGCAGCGCTATCTCGTCCCGCAGGCGCAGGGAACGAAGATCGCCAGCTATGGCCTGACGGAGCCGTCCGCGGGCAGCGATGTGCGCGGGCTTCAGACGGTGGCCATCAAAAAGGGCGATCGCTATCTGCTGACAGGCGAGAAGATGTGGATTTCGCTGGGGGACGTTGCCGATCACTTCCTGGTGTTTGCCTATAGCGACCTGGAGAAGAAGAAGCAGCGGGATACGAGCGGCATCAGCGCGTTCATCGTCGAGCGCGGGTTCAAGGGGTTCTCGAGCGGCACGCTCAAGGAGAAGTGGGGCATCCTGGCGGG
Organism: Vicinamibacterales bacterium; assembly: GCA_964202965.1. Lineage (GTDB taxonomy): Bacteria > Acidobacteriota > Vicinamibacteria > Vicinamibacterales > UBA2999 > CAXNKG01. The sequence goes on along the minus strand of CAXNKG010000009.1, from coordinate 29,133 downwards.
GAATACCGGCTTCTTCAAGATGGAAGATGTCGAGATCCCGCAGGAGAACCTCGTGGGACGCGAGGGCGAGGGATTCAAGATCGCGATGTTCGCGCTCGATCAGGGGCGCTACACCGTCGCCGCCGGCGCCACGGGACTCATCCGGGCCTGCCGCGACGCCAGTGTGACATACGCGAAGACGCGCAAGACGTTCGGTGTCGAGATCGGCGAGCACCAGCTGGTCAAAGAGATGATTGCGCAGATGGAGTCGGACTACGAGGCGTCACGGCTGCTCTGGCTCCGCTCGGGATGGCTGAAGAATCAGGGCCGCCGGAATACGAAAGAGACCGGCCTGGCGAAGTGGTTTTCGACCGTCGCGTCCGAGCGCGCTGCGAGCGACGCCGTCCAGATCCATGGCGCCAACGGCTACTCCGATGAGTATCCCGTGGGCCGGTTCTACCGCAACTGCAAGGCGGCGGTGATCTACGAGGGGACGCGCGAAATCCACAAGATCATGCAGGCCGACTATCTGCTCGGCTACCGGACGGATCGGCCGACACGCTGCGCGCTGCCGGCCTGGGAGGGAAAAGGACAATGACCATGACGCGGGGAGTCGATCGACGCGGTGACGCGGCGAGCCGCCCGGGCACGGATGCCGACCTGTCGCTCGATTTCCTCCGCGTCGTGGAACAGGCGGCTGTCGCCTGCGCCCAGACGATGGGGCAGGGGGACCGGCACAAGTCCGACCAGGTCGCCGTGGAGGCCATGCGCCACGAGCTCGACTCAGTACCGATTGACGGCACGATCGTGATCGGCGAGGGCGAGCGCGACGAGGCGCCCATGCTGTACATCGGCGAGAAGGTCGGGATGGCGCACAAGGCGCCCAACGGGCGTGCCTATCCACAGATCGACATCGCCGTTGACCCGCTCGAGGGGACCAACCTCTGCGCGACCGGCGCCGCCAATGCCCTGGCGGTCCTGGCGGCCTCCGAGCGCGGCGGACTCCTGCACGCGCCCGACCTCTACATGGAGAAGCTCGTCGTCGGCCCGAGTTCGAAGGACGTGGTCGATCTCGATGCGCCGGTGCGATTCAATCTGCGGGCGATCGCGCAGGCGCTCGGCCGGCGCGTCGAGGACCTCGTCATCATCGTCCTGGACCGTCCGCGCCACGAGAAGCTTATAGAGGAGATTCGCGCGACCGGCGCGCGCATTCAGTTGATCGGCGACGGCGACCTGTCCGCAGGCATCGCGGCGGCGGTGGTCGGCAGCGGCGTCCACGCCGTGATGGGCACCGGCGGCGCACCCGAGGGGGTCCTGACGGCCGCGGCGATGCGCTGCCTCAATGGCGAGATCTTCGCCCGGCTCGTGATCAGCAAGCCGGAAGATGAGGAGCGCTGCCGGACGATGGGGATCACGGACCCGAAGCGGATCTACCGGTCGAAGGACCTGGCATCCGGTGAGAAAATCATCTTCGCGGCGACGGGCGTCACGGACGGCGCGTTGATGAAAGGTGTCCGGTTCTTCGGCGAGGGCACGCGCACCACGTCGCTCATCATGCAGACGAAGCCACACCGGATCCGGTTCATCGACAGCATTCAGATCGATCCGTCGAAGGACGTCAAGATTCATTTTTGAGCGGCACCCATAACTGGAAGCGCAATCAGGCCGCCGTCACCGCGGCGGCCTTCGTCGGGTTCACCGGCTTCACGCTGGTGATGCCGTTTCTCCCGCTCTATATCCGCGAGCTCGGCGTCACCGACGTCGGCGAGATCGCGCTCTGGACCGGCGTCACGCTGGGCGCATCACCGGCGATCGCCGCGCTGACCGCACCGCTCTGGGGCCGCGTCGGCGACCGGTTCGGGCACAAGCTGCTCGTGCAGCGGTCGCTCGTCAGCTTCATCCTCGTCATGGCCGCGATGTCGTACGTCACCAGGCCGTGGCACCTGTTCGCGCTCAGGGCGCTCCAGGGTTTCTTTGCCGGGTATGGACCCCTGACGCTCTCGATGGCGGCGCTTTCGGCTCCGCGCGAGAAAATGGCGCTGGCGATCGGCACCGTACAGACCGCTCAGCGGATGGGGCCCGCGATCGGTCCCGTCATCGGCGGGATGCTGGCGCCCATCTTCGGCCTCCGCAACTCGTTCGTCGTGGCGGCCGGCTTCTACCTGGTCGCGCTCATCATGATCTCCGTGATGTACCAGGAGCCCCCACGCGCGGCGCGGTCGGCGGCCGGGCGCGGCAAGACGCCCTTCGCGTCCATTCTGGCGTTCGAGAACTTTCTGCTCGTGATGGTCGTGCTGTTTGGCCTTCAACTGGTCGATCGCAGTTTCGGTCCCATCCTGCCCCTGCACCTCGATCAGATTGGCTATCCCGCCGAGCGGGTGCCGGTCGTCGCGGGTTTCCTCTTCTCCATCCTGGCGCTGACCGCGGGCGCCGGAAACCAGCTATCCAGCCGGCTGTTGACGCGCCACTCGCCGCGCGTGGTGATTGCGTGGGCGGTGCTGATTGCGGCGTCGGGCCTCGGTCTGTTCGCGGCGTCCAGCACCTTCTGGGTGATGGCCATCGCCGTCGGGATGGTGGGGCTGTGCATCGGCACCTCGGTCACGACGGCGTTCGCGGCGGGCGGCGCCGTGATCCCCCAGGACGTTCATGCGACGGGGTTCGGCTTTCTCACGAGCGCTTCGGTTGCCGGCGTGGCGCTGAGCCCGGTCCTTGCCGGCCTGATTGCGACCCGCAGCATCCGCGCCGTCTTCATCACCGGGGCGGTGCTGCTGGTGCTGCTGGCGCTGGTCGTCAGGCGTGTGATGGTGGAGCGCAATCCGCCGATCGAGCCGACGCCTGCAGTCGAAGAATAGCGGTGCTATCGTAGTTTGACGGACGTGGCAGTACCCAAGGCTGAGCGTGCGGCCCTCGTGGGCCTCATCACCGGCTCCGCGCGGCGGGTCGATGCCGAACATTCGCTGGAGGAACTCGCCGGCCTCGCCGAGGCGGCCGGCGCCGTCGTCCTGCTCCGCGTCCTGCAGGAGCGTCAGAAGCCCGATGCGGCCACGTTCATCGGCAGCGGCAAGGCCGTGTCGCTGGCGGCGTCCTGCGCGGCCGGCGACATCGACGTCGTCATCTTCGACAACGAGCTGACGCCGGCCCAGCTCCGCGAGCTCGAGGAGCGTCTCGAACGCAAAGTGCTCGATCGCACGCAGCTGATCCTCGACATCTTCGCGCGGCGCGCCCGCACCCGCGAGGGGAAGTGGCAGGTTGAGCTGGCGCAACTCCGATACCTGTTGCCGCGCCTCGTCGGCACCGGGACGGTCCTTTCCCGGCTCGGCGGCGGTATCGGCACGCGCGGTCCGGGTGAAACGAAGCTCGAGACCGACCGCCGGCGTATCCGCACGAGAATTCAGTCCATCCAGCGTGAAATCGACCAGGTCCGGCAGCGGCGTGCGCAGCTCCGCGAGCGGCGGCAGAAACAGTCGGTACCGACGGTCGCGCTCGTCGGTTACACGAATGCAGGCAAGACCACGTTGTTCAACCGCCTGACCCACGAGAAGGCGACGGCGTCGGACGCCCTGTTCGTCACCCTTGACCCGCTGGTCCGCCAGATTCGACTCCCCGATCGCCGAGAGCTGCTCCTGTCGGATACGGTCGGCTTCATCGAGCGTCTGCCGCACACGCTGGTGGCGGCGTTCCGCGCCACGCTCGAGGAGGTGGCCGAGGCCGATCTGGCGCTGCACGTCATCGATGCGGGGGCGCCGGAGCGCGAGCGTCAGGTCGCGGCGGTCCGCCGCGTGCTCGACGAGGTGGGCGCGGTGTCGGTGCCGGTCGTGGACGTGTATAACAAGATCGACACGATCACACCCGACGAGCGGCGCCGGATCGCCGCTGCCGATCCGGCCGCGGTCCTTATTTCGGCGCGGACCGGAACCGGGATTGACGAGCTGGTCCAGATGGTGGCGTCCCGTGTGGCGCTCGACACACGCCGGATTACGATAGCGTTTGATACGGACAAGGAATTCGATCGTCAGCAGATTGCGCGCCTCTACCGGGTCGCCCGTGTGGTCAGCCACGTCGCTGCCAACGGACGCGTGGTGATCGAGGCCGATGTGCCGCGGCGCTATATCGCGCGCCTGACGACGCCGCTTGAAGAGACGCTGGAAGGATTGGATGCGACTGACTAGGGCCACGGCCGTCGGCGTCTCACTGGCGATCCTGGCGGGATGCGCGACCCGCACGGCGCCGCCGCTACCGGCATCGCTGGCGTACCCGGAGTTCATGTACCCGGTGGTGCCTGCCGGAACCGGCAGTCCGTCCGATTCGGCGGCGGTCGACATCGGGTGGCGCTTCCTCCAGAACGGCGACCTGCGCGGCGCGGAACAGGAGTTCGTCGCCCTTGCCCGGCGGTCTCCGGCCTTTGCTCCGGCGGCCGCCGGCAGCGCCTACGTGGCCCTTGCCGGTCGCAACCTCGAGCAGGCGCTGGGGACGTTCACCGCGGTGGTGACGGCCACGCCGATGTACGTGCCCGCGCTCGTCGGTCGCGGACAGGCGCTCCTGGAATTGAAGCGCGACGACGAAGCGCTGGCCTCCTTCGAGGCGGCGCTGGCCGTTGACGGGTCCCTGGCCGACCTCCGTCAACGCGTGGAGGTCCTGCGCTTCCGGGCCCTGCAGGCGCTCATCGCGTCGGCGCGGGCCGCGGCATCGGCCGGCCGGCTGGAGGACGCCGCCGGCGCGTACGACCGCGCCATTGCCGCCTCACCTGACAGCGGGTTTCTCCATCGGGAGCGTGCGGGACTGGAGCAGCAACGGGGCAACGATGATGCGGCTCTGGCGCACCTGCGGCGCGCCACCGAGATCGACCCAGGCGATGCTGCCGCCATCCTGCAGACAGGCGAGCTGCTCGAAGCCCGCCAGGACGTCGCCGGCGCCGAGGCGGCGTACCGGCGCGCCCTGGAGATCGATCCGTCGCCCGAGCTGACCGCGCGCGTGGCGGCGGTCGCCGCGCGTGTGCGCGAGGCCAGGCTTCCGGCGGAGTTCCGGGACGCTGCCTCGGCGGCACAGTTGACGCGCGGCGGGCTTGCGGCGCTGCTTGGCGTGCGACTCGACGACGTTGTTCAGCAGGCGCCGCCGCGCGAAGCCGTCATCACGGATCTGGGGGGGCACTGGGCCGCGGCGTGGGTGACTCAGGTCGCCAGGGCCGGGCTGATGGAACCGTTCGCCAACCACACCTTCCAGCCGCTGGAGCCGATTACCCGTGCCGACCTGGCGGCGGCCGTCAGCCGTGTGATCGCGATCCTCGCGACGGGCCGTCCCGCGCTGCGCGGCTTTCTCACCGATCGCCCCCGCGTCGCGGACATGGCGGAGGGGCATCTCAGCTACCCGGCGGCGGCGGTGGCCGTGGCGTCAGGCATCATGCCGCTGCGCGAGGGGGGGCGGTTCGACATTTCGCTGCCCGTCTCTGGTACGGACGCCACCGACGTCATCGCCCGCCTCCGCGGCCTCGCGAACGTGCGCTGACCAGTGGGCAATCTGACCGTCGCCAACCAGCTCACGATCCTCCGGATCATGCTGGTGCCCGCCTTCGTGCTGCTGCTCGTGTACGGCTTTCTGGGGTGGGCGCTCGTCACGTTCATCCTCGCCGGCCTCACCGACGCGCTGGATGGTCTGATCGCGCGGCGCGCAGGGCAGCGGACGAACCTTGGCGCCTGGCTCGATCCGATGGCGGACAAACTTCTGCTGGTGACGACGTTCATCGTCCTCACGCTGCCGGGCATCCCGCTCACGAACCACCTGCCGCTCTGGCTCACGGTGCTCGTCATCAGCCGGGACGTCGTGATCGTCGGCGTAGTGGCGATTATCAGCGTCGTCATGGGGCCGCGTCCGTTCACGCCTTCCATCTGGGGAAAGGGCGCCACGGCCACGTTCATCGTCACGAGCGTCGTGGTGATGTATTACAACGTGCGGCAGGAGGAGAGCCTGCTGATCGATCTCTTCGTGTGGCTGTCGCTGACGCTGACGCTGGTGTCAGCGGTGGACTATTTCTTCAAGCTGCGGCGCCTGATCAACGAGCCGCAGAGCTGACGCTACGCGACCTTCTGCCTGAAAGAGCCGATCGTCTTCAGAAGCCCCTCTTCCAGTCCAACCTTCGGCTCCCATCCGAGGAGCGTCCGGGCACGGGTGATGTCGGGGCGGCGTTGTTTCGGATCGTCGACGGGCAGGGGCCTGTAGACGATCGTGCTGCGTGAGCCGGTCAGCCTGATGATCGTGCGGGCGATCTCCTCGATGGTGATCTCGTGGGGGTTGCCGATGTTCACCGGCTCGTTCGTGCTCGAATCCAGCAGCCGCAGGATGCCATCGACCAGATCCGAGACGTAGCAGAAGCTGCGCGTCTGGGTGCCGTCTCCGAAGACGGTGAGCTCCTCGTTCCGGAGGGCCTGCGACATGAATGCCGGCACGGCGCGGCCGTCGCGGAGCCGCATACGGGGCCCGTAGGTGTTGAAGATCCTCACGATCTTCGTGTCGACGCCGTGGTACCGGTGGTAGGCGAGCGTGATGGCCTCGGCAAAGCGCTTGGCTTCGTCATACACGCCGCGCGGGCCGATCGGGTTGACGTTCCCCCAGTAGGTCTCTTTCTGGGGATGCTCCAGCGGGTCGCCGTACACCTCCGACGTCGAGGCGAGGACGAACCTCGCGCGTTTCGCCTTGGCGAGCCCGAGGGCGTTATGGGTCCCGAGTGAGCCGACCTTGAGCGTCTGAATCGGCAGCTCGAGATAGTCGATGGGACTCGCCGGGCTGGCCCAGTGGAGCACCGCATCGACGGGACCGGCCACGTCGATGTATCGGGTGACGTCGTGATGGATGAATTCGAACTCGCGGCTCCGCAGGTGATCGACGTTGGCGAGATCGCCCGTCAAGAGGTTGTCGAGGCCGACCACCGAGTGCCCGCGATCGAGGAGCGCCTCAGCGAGATGCGACCCGATGAACCCCGCGGCGCCGGTGACGACGACCCTCACACCGCCGCGTCCCGCTGGAAGACGCCGCGCACGAGCGTCAGCCACATGATCTTGATATCGAGCGTCACCGACCAGTTCTCGATGTAATACAGGTCGTACTCGATGCGCTTTTCGAGCGAGGTGTTGCCCCGCCAGCCGTTCACCTGCGCCCAGCCGGTGATGCCGGCCTTGACCTTGTGGCGCAGCATGTACTGCGGGATGCGGTGCTTGAACTGTTCGACGAAGTACGGCCGCTCAGGACGCGGCCCGACGATCGACATGTCGCCCCGCAGGACATTCCAGAACTGAGGGAGTTCGTCGAGATCGAGGCGGCGCAGCCAGTGCCCCAGTCTCGTGACGCGCGGGTCGTTGTCGCGCGCCCAGATCGGACCGGTCACGTCCTCGGCGCCATCCTCCATTGATCGGAACTTGTAGACGGTGAACGCCTTCCCGTCGAGCCCCATCCGCTCCTGCCGGTAGAAGATCGGGCCGTTCGACGTGACCTTGATCAGCGTGGCGATGAGGGCGAGCGGAATCGAGAGGATCAGGAGCGCGACAGCCGAGAGTACGGCGTCAATTGACCGCTTGAGCCAGGCGTTGAAGCCCTGGAGCGGCACGTCGTTGACGTTGATGACGGGCAGGCCATCCAGGTCCTCCAGGCGCGCGCGGAGCGCGATGAACTGGAGGAGGTCGGGGACAACCTTGACGTCGATGCATTCGCGGCTCGTGATTTCGATGAGGTCGAGGAGCTTGGCGTGTTCTTCGAGAGAGAGCGCGACGTAGAGGTGGTCGACCCGCTCGCGCTGCGCGATCTCGCCGACGTCCGCGAGGGTGCCGAGGAGCGGGAGCCCGCGGTACCCGATGTGATCCCCGGCCGCCCGATCGTCCACGAACCCGACCACCTGATAGCCGAGCTCGCGATGCTGCAGCATGCGGTCGGCGACGAGGCGGCCGAGGTCGCCCGCGCCGGCAATCAGGATCCGCTTGAGGCCGATGCCCGCCCGCCACCGGCGCTCGAGCAGTTCCCGGACGCCCTCCCGCGCGGCATAGGTGAACAGCACGGTGACGACCAGGAACACGCCCCAGACCAGCTGCGACACCTCATAGGCGCCGCGCGCCTTCTCTTCGTCGGTCGCGTAGTAGGCGCCGACGTACAGGGTGGCGATGACGCCCAGCACGACCGCCAGGATGGTCCCGATGAGCACCGCGAAGAAGTCGTCGACGCGCGACCGGCCGCGCCGCAGCCGATAGACCCCCTGCAGATGGAAGGCGAACGGAGTCAGGACCGCGACGAACGGCAGCACGTTGAGGTACTGCTCGAAGGGGGGATAGCCCCGGGTGATCGGGACGAGGCCACTTTCGAACCGGATGGCGTACGCCAGCACGAACGCCCACACGGCGAGCACGGCATCGGTGACGACGTAAAAGGCGACGAGGAGCCGGTTGTAGCGCTTTACCATCGGGTTCCCAGGGGTGCGCTCACCGATTCGGCGATGACCCCGCGCATATGGTCGACGTGGCGTTCCCGCGCGAATCGCTCCGCGTGCGCCCGCAGGCGCCGGCGATCGAACGACATGCGGGCCGCCCGGTCGAGCGCCGCGGCCAGCGATGCCGCGTCAGGCTTGGCGAACAGCACGCCCGTCTCATTATCGACGACAGTCTCGAGCGCGCCCCCGCGCGCCAGCGCCACGACCGGCCGGCCGCAGGCCTGGGCCTCGACCGGCACGATGCCGAAATCTTCCTCGCCGGGCATGATCACGGCGAGGGCCCGCCGGTACTCCTCGCGGACCTCTTCGTCGCTCAGGTGCCCGAGGAACGCCACGTGCGGGCCCGCGCGCCGCTGCAACTCCGCGCGATCCGGGCCGTCACCCACGATCCGGAGCGGCGCGCCCAGTCGCGCACACGCATCGATCGCCATGTCAATCCGCTTGTAGGGGACGAGCGCCGACACAATCAGAAAGTGATCGCCCGGTGTGACGTCGGAAGGGTGAAAGAAGGCCGTGTCAACCGGGGGATACACGATTGTCGCTACACGATTATAGTATCGGCGGATCCGCTCCGCGACGTGCGCGGAATTGGCTACGAAGCGGTGCACGCGCGGCGCGGTGGACGCATCCCATCGCGCGAGCCGTGACAGGACCGGCCGGTACACCAGGCGGCTCGCGAGCGCGCCTTTCCGCGCCGGCCCGAAGTACGCATCGAACTGATCCCACGCATAGCGCATCGGCGAGTGGCAGTAGGAGATGTGGCGCGCGTGCGCCGGCGCGATCACGGCCTTGGCCGCGCAGTGGCTCGAGCTGATCACGAGATCGTAGGGCGTGAGGTCGAAGCGAGTGATGGCCAGCGGAAAGAGCGGCAGGTACTCCCGGTACCGCCGCGCGCCCATCGGCAGGTGCTGGATGAACGACGTGGTGATCCGGTGGCGCTCGATCACGGGCGAGACGGATCCCCGCTGGTGGACGAGCGTGAAGATGTCGGCGTCGGGGTAGAGCCCGCACAGCACTTCGAGCACACGCTCGCCGCCGCGCATGCCGGTGAGCCAGTCGTGGATGAGGGCCGTTCGCATGCGGGGGCTACGATGCCCCGGCGACCTCCCGGTACACATCGAGCGTCCGGGCGACCGACCGCTCCCATGAAAAGTCGCGCGCGCGCGCGATGCCTCTCTCGCGCAGTTCCTGGCTCAGCGCCGGATTCGAGAGCACCTTCTGCATGCCGCCGGCAATCGATTCCACGTCGTAGGGGTCGACCAGCACGGCCGCGTCACCGGTGACCTCGGGCATCGAGGAGAGATTCGACGTCACGACCGGCGTGCCGCACGCCATGGCTTCGAGCGGCGGCAGCCCGAATCCTTCATACAGCGAGGGAAACACGAACACGGCCGCCAGCCGGTAGAGCACGGCCAGCGTGTCGTCGGGCAGGTATCCGAGGAACCGGACGTGTTTGTGCAGCTTGTGCGTGTGCACCGCGCGACGGAGCGCCGGCAGCTTCGAGATCTCGTCGCCGATGATGAGCAGCTTCAGGTAATCGAACCCGCGCTGGCGCAGCAGGTCGTACGCCTCGATGAGCCGGACCAGATTCTTGTGGGGTTTGATATTGCCCACGTAGAGCACGAACCCATGATTCAGCTGGTACCGCTCGCGTACGCGGGCGATCGCCGCGTCGGTTGGCGCCTGACGGAACCGTTCGTCGATGGCGTTGTACGCGACAACGATCTTCTCCGGACGGACGTTGAAGAAGCGGATGATGTCGCGCTTGGACGCCTCCGAGACCGTCAGAATCCGGTCCGACCGCCGCACCGCCATCCACATCGATGCCCGCGCGTAGAGGTGGGCGGCGCGGTTGGGGAGGTACTGCGGAAACATCAGATGGATGCAGTCGTGGATGGTGACAACCGATCGGCACGTGGCGGCCGGCGGCAGCACGTAATGCGGCGCGTGAAAGACGTCCGGCCGCTCCCGGCGCAGGACCCACGGCACATGGAACTGTTCACGGACGGAATAGTTGGGCGACGGCTCCAGAACAGTCCGGAAATTGGGACCGAACTGCGCGCCGATACCGAGATCCGGTTCGTGGCACAGGAGGACGTACTCGCTCTCCTGATCCAGCCGTGCCAGATGACGAAGAAGGTTCCGTGTGTAGGTGCCGATGCCGAAATCGTGAAGCTTCCGGGCGTCGATCGCGACCCGCATCAACCCATGATACTCAGCGGGCTACCGTTCCCATCCCTGCCACTCGAGTCGATGCCGTCGCCGCAGATCGCGCATGACGCCCGGATAGACCCCCAGGCGGCGCGCCGCTTCGCCCGCGCGCACCATGTCCGCGCGGACCGTGTCGGCATTGGTGCGGACCACGCGCAGCCATTCCTCGCAGTTGTACGCCCCTGACGGCACCAGGGTGAGGCCATTCGGCTCGAACGCCACGAGCCAGGGACGGTCGGCCGCGCGCGCGGCCGTGCGGACGCAACTCGGGCCGTAGCGCATCCAGTAGTCGTCCAGCTCATCGGCCGTGCGCGCGATCGATCCGAGCGCGGCCTCATAGGCCTGCGTGCCCTCGTCGCGCAGATCGCCGGCCGTTGAGGGGGAGGAGCCCATCAGGCGGTTGAGCCCCTGGAGGGGGGTCGCCGAGGCCGTCGAGCTCCCGCCGCTGAGCAACTGGACGGCATGCGTGACAGCCACGGCGAACGCCACCCCCTGCCCCCCGCGCTCCGCCACACGCATGGTGTTGATTCCAATCACGACGCCGCTCCGATCGAGGAGCGGTCCGCCGCTGTTCCCGGGGTTGATCGCCGCATCCGTCTGGATGAGCGTGACGGAGCCGGTGTTTCGTACCGCGCTTACGATGCCGCGGGTCACCGTGTTCGGCAGCACCCCGAATGCCGATCCGATCGCGACGACTTCCTCGCCGACGCGCACGTCATCGAGCGATCCCAGGCGCAGTGTCACCTGCTGCGCGCTCGGCCGGTCGATCTGGAGCAGTGCGAGGTCAGTGCCGGGTGACACCGTGGCGACTCGGGCGGTGTGCCGCATGCCGCCCGCCTGAAGCCGGACAGACGAGTGGCCCTCGACCACATGTGCGTTGGTGATGACCAGATTGGCGCGCACGAAGAAACCGGTCCCGCGCGCCTGCCCCGCCTGAATCGAGGCGACCGCCGGAAGGCTGCTCGCCACCGTGTCTTCAAGCAGCGGCTGCGGCGCGCCCGGTGCGGGGAGTGGCGGGGGAGGGGTATCGGTTGTCGCGAACGGTCGGGCGCCGGCGGCGGCAGGCTCAGCCGCTTCCGCATCGCCGGACGGGTCGTCGCCCGCCGCGCCTGAGGCGGCGAGGCCGCTCGCCGCGGGCTGGTCGCGTCTCGGCCCGGGTGCGGCGAATTGAAGCCAGAGCGCAGCGGCGAGTCCCACGCCCAGCAGTACCCCCAACAGCAGGCGGAAAGGGCCCTGCGTGCCAGCCCTCGCCGGGCGGGCCCTGTCGTGTTCGCTGGATGGGGCTGACACGCCCCGCGCCGCGCCGCACCGGCAGGTGTCCACGCGACGGGGAACCTGGCGTCCACACGATGGGCAGGTCCAGATGGAGAATTCGGATGAGGACATCAGGCGGGTCCAGAAGGACTACCCGAAGTATCGGGCAGCAGGCCTCGTAACTTCAGGTAAGCACGGAGGATAGGCGCCCAGGCAGGCCGGTGCTTTTCGTAGAAGGCGACATGGCTGGCGCGGTATGCGGCAGCCGTCGCGCCGGGCGCGGCTGCCCCGGACCGTCCCCGGACGTGGACGACCTCGGCCTCCGGGACAAACAGCACCGCCCGGCCGCGTGCCCGGATGGCGGCGCACAGGTCGACATCCTCCGCGTACATGAAATACCGCTCGTCGAAGAGGCCGGCCGCCTCGGCATCCGCCCGCCACGCAAGCAGGCATGCCCCGCTGACCCAGTCGACGTCGCGCGGCGCACCTGTCAGGCGGCGGACGTGCGCCGTGACCAGCGGCCACCCCTTGTCATGTCCCTGGACCAGCACCTTCTGCCGAAGCTCCGCGAGCGGACCCATCATCGCCCCAAAGGAGAGCTCCGGGCGCCCCGACGTGTCGAGGAGCCGCGGTCCGGCCACTGCGGCGTCGGACCGCGCGGTCAGCGCGGCGATGAGACGGTCAAGGGCTCCAGGGCGGACCTCCGTATCCGGGTTCAGAAACAGGATCAGCTCGCCCGTCGTCTGTCGCACCCCAATGTTGTTGGCGCGCGCGAACCCGACGTTCGAGCCGACGCCGATGACCGGGACTGACGGCCAGCGCTCGCGAACCGCGGCAGCCGTTCCGTCCGTGGAGTGGTTGTCGACGACGACGATCTCGAGCGGCGCGGATCCGCCATGCTGGCGGAGCGATTCGAGGCAGCGATCGATATCGCTCCGGGAGTTGTAGGTGACGATGACGACCGAGACGCGCATCAGCGAGCCGCTCTCACGAGTGCCCTCAGGACGGCCGCCGCGCAGGCGTGCCATGAGTAGCGCGGAAGGAGTGCCGCGGCAGCGCTGAGGATGCGCGTGCGTTCGGCCTCGTCATACAGCAGACGATCGAGCGCCGCCTCGACGAGCGGGGGGTCCGGTGCGCGGAGGAAGAGCGCGGCGTCGCCGTACACCTCCCGGGCGATCGGCGTATCCAGGACGGCAATCGGCACGCCGGCCGCCAGCGCCTCGAGCGGCGTGAAGCCGAACCCTTCGTATTCGGACAGGAAGGCGAACGCCCGCGCGCGCGCGTAGAGCGCGGTCAGCTCGGCGTCCGGCACGTAGGATCGCAGCGCGATTCGTCCACCGGCGTTCGCCGCCGCCGCCAGCGCGTCGAAATCGATGCGCGGACTGGTCCGGTTATCCCCCACGACCTCCAGCCGCACATCGGGCCGTCGGCGGGCGAGACGTCCGAAGCCATCGATGAGCTCCGGCACATGCCGCCTCGTAAACAGGGAGCCGACAAACAGCACAAGGCTGTCGCGAGCGACCGGCGCCGGGGCGGGTGCCGCGCGAGTGATGCCCGGATACACCACATCGATGCGGGCGGGGTCGACACGGAGATACCGGGTGATCTCGCGGCGTGAGAACTCGGAGCTGGTGAGGACCGTCGCGGCCCGGCGTGCGCTCATGCCCGTGAGGACCCGGCGCCTGAGGCCCTCGCGCGTGCCGAACCATTCGGGGTGCGCCGCGAACGACACGTCGTAGACGGCCGTGACCAGCGGGACCGGCGAGACGAGGGGGCCGGTGTACGCCGGGGCAAACAGCACGTCGGCGTTCGCCCGCCGGACAAGCCTGGGCAGCGTGAATTGCTCCCACACGGTCCCGTGGCGCGGTCCGTCCGGACGGCACAGGATGACCTCGTGGGCGCCCGCGTCGGGCCGTGCGTCCCAGGCGTGGAGAATGCCGGCGAGTACGCGGCCGACCCCGGTTGGCTGGCCGTCGAGTTCGCGCGCATCGATCGCGATCCGCATCGCTACCGTGCGGCCCGGCGGACGACAGCGTCCGTGTATGCGCGGCGGAGCGCGTCCGCCGCCCGCGTCCATGTGAACGTCGCGGCACGCGCCAGACCGGCCGTCCCCGCACGCGCGGCGGCGGCGTCATCGGTGGCGGCACTGTCGATCGCGCCGGCCAGGGCTTCAACATCTGTGGGGTCCACAAGCCAGCCTGCGTCGCCGAGGACCTCGGGAAGCGAGCCGCGGTTGGCCGCGATCACCGGGACGCCGGCCGACATCGCCTCGAGCGCCGGAAACCCGAACCCTTCATCGAGCGACGGCACCACGACCGCCCGTGCGCCGGCATACAGTCGCTCGCGCTGGTCGTCGGCGACATAGCCGAGATGCCGCACATGCCCGGAGAGCGGCGAGCGCTGAATGCGTTCGAGCCATGCACCGGCGGCGGGGGTGGCGCGGCCGGCGAGGAGCAACTCGGGCAGCGGACGCCGGCGGGCGAGCAGAAGCTCGAAGGCGTCAAGCAGCGCGCCGACGTTCTTCCGCGGCTCGAGCGTGCCGACGAACAGGATGTATCCAGCCGGCGACGCGCCGGTGGCGCGGGGCTTCCACGGCGGCGCGCCGGGCGGGCAGACGTAGATGCGCTCCAGCGGCACGGCCAGCTCCGTGTGGACGATACGGCGCCCATACTCGGTTGACGTGATGATCGCGTCCGCGCGTCGCGCGTGCGGACCCGCCAGGTCCGCATAGTCTCGGCGAATCTCCGCGCGCGTCGCGTCCCGGTTCGCCAGAAAGAAGAGATCGTGAATCGTGATGACCTGCGCGGCGCGCCGCGCCGGAATCAGCAGCGGATGGGGCGCGTGCACGACGTGGGCGTTACCGGCCAGCGCTTCAATCGGCGGCCAGCCGGCGCGGTGCCAGAGGAGATTCAGGAGTCGTACCGGCACGCGGCGATCGACGACCCGTGCACCGAGTGTGGCGGCCAGCGCGGGGTCCGGCCTGTCCTTCCACGAACTCGTGAAGACGGTGACCTCACCCGGAAACGCGGCGGCATAGGCCTGCACAAGCCGGTGCACGTATTCGCCGACGCCGGTGCGCTGGCGGAGCGCGGGCCGGTAGTCGACGAGGATGTTCATCTGAACGGCTATGATAGCTTCTGCGGTTTGCGGGGCGAACGGGAGTCGAAAGTGGCGGAGAGCGGATGAAGATCGCGGTTATCGGGACGGGCTACGTCGGCCTTGTCGCCGGCGCCTGTCTGGCCGAAAGCGGCAATGACGTCGTGTGCGTCGACAACGACCAGTCCAAAGTTCGAACCCTGCGGCGCGGCAAGATGCCGTTCTATGAACCGGGCCTCGAAGAGCTCGTGCGCCGCAACCGGCAGGAAGGCCGGCTGACGTTTGCCTCAGCGCTGCCGAAGGCGGTCCGCGAGGCCGCCATCATCTTTATCGCCGTCGGGACGCCGCCGGGTGAGGACGGGTCGGCCGATCTGCAGCAGGTGCTCGGCGTGGCGCGAGACGTTGCGCGGGCCATGAACGGCTACAAGGTCATCGTGGTCAAGAGCACCGTGCCGGTCGGCACGAGCGACGAGGTTCGCGAAGCCGTCCGCCGGGAGACGACGCATCCCTTCAGCGTGGTGAACAACCCGGAGTTCCTGAAGCAGGGCGCGGCGGTTGAGGACTTCATGAAACCCGACCGCGTCGTGATCGGCGCCGAGGATTCGCGGGCCGAAGAGATCATGCGCGAGTTGTACGGGCCGTTTACGCGCACGGGCGCTCCGATCATGGTCATGGACTGCCCAAGCGCGGAACTGTCGAAGTACGCCGCGAACGCGATGCTCGCGACGCGGATCTCGTTCATGAACGAGATCGCGAACCTCTGCGAGGCGGTCGGTGCCGACGTCGATCAAGTCCGCCGCGCCATCGGCTCCGACAGGCGCATCGGCACGTCCTTCCTGTTCCCGGGCATCGGCTATGGCGGCAGCTGCTTTCCCAAGGACGTGCAGGCCCTGGTGCACGCGGCAGCGCAGAAGAACTACGAGTTCAGGATTCTCCGCGCGGTGGAGGCCGTGAATGCCCAGCAGAAGACCCGGCTCATCGGCAAGATCCGCAAGCATGTCGGCAGCCTGAGGGGGAAGACCGTCGCCGTCTGGGGGCTCTCCTTCAAGCCGCGCACCGACGACATGCGGGAGGCGCCGTCGGTGGCGCTCATCGAAGCGCTGCTCAACGGCGGCGCGCGGGTGCAGGCCTACGATCCAGAGGCGATGCCGGTGGCGAAGTCGATCTTCGGCTCGCGCATCAGTTTGGCCTCCGGCAATTACGACGCACTGAAGGGGGCGGATTGCCTGGCGATCGTCACCGAATGGAGCGAGTTCCGGCATCCTGATTTCGCCCGGATGCGAGCCCTGATGAGGTCGCCGGTCGTCTTCGATGGCCGCAACATCTACGACCCGGCGCAGATGCGGGAGCACGGCTTTACGTATTACTCCATCGGGCGACAGTGACGGTCTGCATCCAGGGATGACTGCACCGCGCACCGTACTCGTCACCGGGGGCGCCGGTTACATCGGGAGCCACACGGCGAAGGTGCTTCGCCGCGCGGGGTACCGCACCGTCATCTTCGACAATCTCTCAGCGGGCCATCGCGCCGCGTGTCTGGGCGCGCCGCTCATCGAGGGCGATATCAGCGACACCGACGCCGTGCGCCGCGCGCTGCGCGACAGCCGGGCCGATGCCGTCATGCACTTTGCCGCGTGGCTCGTCGTCTCGGACTCTGTGAAGGACCCCGCCGGCTATTACAGGAACAATGTGCGTGGCGCCCTTGCCACGCTCGAAGCGATGGCCGCCGAGGGCTGCACGCGCTTTGTGTTTTCCTCGACCTGCGCGGTGTACGGAGAGCCGGTGCGCGTGCCGCTGGCGGAAGATCATCCGACCACGCCCATCAATGCGTACGGGCAGACCAAGCTCGCCGTGGAGCAGGCGCTGCCGCACTACGAGCGGGCGTACGGACTTCGCTCCGTCCGCCTGCGGTACTTCAACGCTGCGGGCGCCGACCCCGATGGGGAGCTGGGTGAAGACCATACCCCCGAGATCCACGCGATTCCGCGGGCGTTCGATGCGGCGTCGGGAGGTCCTCCGTTTGACGTCTTCGGCGAGGACTATCCGACACCAGACGGGACCTGCCTGCGTGATTACATCCATGTGATGGATCTCGCCGATGCCCATCTGCGCGCCCTGCAGCGGCTCGAACAGGGCGGCGCGTCGGCGACCTACAACGTGGGCACCGAGCGGCCCTCGTCTGTCCGCGACGTGCTCGCCGCGGTGGAGCGCGTGACCGGCGGCACCGTTCCCCGGCGGCAGGCGCCGCGGCGGCCGGGCGATCCCGCGTCCCTCTATGCGTCCGCGGCCCGGATCAGAGCCGACCTTGGCTGGGCGCCGTCGCGGCCGGCCCTCGAGACGATCGTCGCCGACGCCTGGCGATGGCATTCGGCCCATCCGCGCGGGTTTGAGACGGCCGCCGGCACGGAGCGCGCCTGATGTCGACGCTGCGGGGCGTGCTCGAGAATCCGCTGCTGTCGGTTGTGATGCCGGCGTTCAACGAGTCGGCCACGATTGAGGAAATCGTCCGCCGGGTCCTCGCGGTCCCTGTGCGTACGCAGCTCATCGTCGTTGACGACGCGTCAACGGACGGCACCCGGGACATCCTGGTGAAGCTTCAAGAGCAGCTCGGGTTCACTCTGTTGCTCCAGCCACGCAATCAGGGGAAAGGCGCCGCGCTCCGCCGCGGGTTCGAAGCGGTGAGCGGCGATCTCGTGGTGATCCAGGATGCCGATCTGGAGTACTCGCCCGAGGAGTTCCCGATGCTGATCGAGCTGATCTGCCAGGGACGGGCGGATGTGGTGTACGGCTCGCGGTTCCTCGGCCGCCACCGCGTGTTCCTGTTCTCGCACTACCTGGGGAATCGGGCGCTGACGCTCCTGACCAACATCCTGTACAACACGATGTTGAGCGACATGGAGACCTGCTACAAGGTCATGCGCACGGAGGTTCTGCGGTCGATGACGCTGCGCTCGAACGGCTTCGGCATCGAGCCCGAGTTGACGGCCAAGATCTTCAAACGCGGCTACCGGGTCTACGAGGTGCCGATCACGTACGACGGACGGGGATACGACGAGGGCAAGAAGATCGGGTGGCGCGACGGCATCGTCGCGTTCTGGGTGCTGCTGCGGTACCGGTTTACCGAGTGAGCGTCTTCTTCCGCCTCCTCACGTATGCACGGCCGCACCGCAGCCGGTTGATCTGGGCGCTGGCGGCCATGGTCCTGTATGGCGCCGCCTCGGCCGGTCTTGCCGCGCTGATTCAGCCCATCTTCGACGAGGTGCTTCCCAATCGCGAAAACCTCGGCCCGATCGCGGCGGCCATTCTCGTGATCTACCTGCTGAAGGGCATCGGCGCCTACCTGTCCGGCTATCTGATGACGGACGCCGGCCAGCGGGTGGTCCGCGACCTTCGCAACATCCTCTTCCGCCACATCCTGGGGCAGTCCGCGGCGTTCTTCTCGGTGCAGACCACGGGCCGCCTGATGTCGCGCATCACGAACGACGTGGCGCAGGTGCAGAGGGCGGTCTCCGAGACAATCGGCGACCTGACACGCGAGTCGCTCGCACTGGTAGGGTTCGCGGGACTGCTGTTCTACTACGACGCGCGCCTCGCGCTGGTCTGTCTGACCGGCGCGCCGCTTGTCGTCTATCCGCTGGTCCGGCTCGGACAGCGGGTGCGGCGAACCGCGCGCCGCAGCCAGGAAGCGCTCGAACAGATGTCGCACGTGAGCGCCGAAGCGATCACGGGCCACCGGATCGTGAAGGCGTTCGGCGCCGAGGCGAGGGAGACGGCGAAGTTCGAGCGGTCATCGGACGCCTTCTACCGCACGAGCATGACGGTGACGAGCGCCCTGTCGGTGCTCCCGCCACTCATGGAGTTTATCGGCGGCCTCGCGTTCGTGGGCGCGCTGGTGTACGGCTCGCAGGAAATCGCCGCCGGCCGTCTCTCGCCGGGCGAGTTCACGGCGTTCGTCGCCGCGCTCTTCATGATGTACGCCCCCGCCAAGAAGCTGAGCCGCGTCAACGCGGACCTGCAGCAGGCGATGGCGGCGGCCGAGCGCATTTTCGAGATTCTCGATTCACACAACGAGGTGCAGGAGCGGACGGGGGCCGTGCCGCTGCCGCCCTTCGCGAGGCGGATCGAGTTCCGGGACGTCCGCTTCGCCTACGGCGACAGCGAGACCACGGCAACGCTCGATGGCGTCACGTTCAGCGTGGGCGCGGGCCAGATGCTGGCGATTGTCGGCCGGAGCGGAGCCGGCAAGACGACGCTGGTGAACCTGATTCCACGGTTCTACGACGTGACCGGCGGGGCGATTCTCATCGACGGTCATGACATCCGGGACGTCACGCTGGCCTCGCTCCGGTCGCAGATTGGGATGGTCACGCAGGAGACCGTGTTGTTCGACGACACGATCGCCGCCAATGTCGCGTACGGCCGCCCGGATGCGGGCCGGGACGCCGTCGAAGCTGCGGCCCTGGCGGCGCACGCGGATGAATTCATCGTGCGGCTCGACCGCGGGTACGACACGATGATTGGGGAGCGGGGCCAGCGGTTGTCGGGCGGCCAGCGGCAGCGGATCGCCATCGCCAGGGCGATTCTGCGCGCCGCGCCGATTCTCATCCTGGACGAGGCGACCTCCGCGCTCGATACCGAGGCCGAGATGCTCGTACAGGACGCGCTGTCGAACCTGATGCGCGACCGGACCTGCTTCGTGATTGCGCATCGGCTGTCGACCGTGCGGCGCGCCGACGCGATCGTCGTGCTCGAGCGGGGCCGCATTGTCGAGGCCGGCACCCACGAGGAGCTCATGGCGCGCGGCGGGCCGTATGCGAAACTCTATGACCTGCAACTGCAGGAAGAACCGAGTGACAGTGAGATCTGACGACTCGCGATGCACAGATGATTAAGTCGATGACCGGGTTCGCGTCGCTCACGCATGAGGACGAGCGCGCCACAATCGGCATCACCCTCCGGGCGGTCAACCACCGCTTTCTCGATGTGCAGCTCCGCATCCCGGCGTCACTGGCCGGTCTCGAATCGCGCGTGCGCGCCCTGCTGCAGAAACGGCTCGCGCGGGGACGGGTGGAACTGGCCATCACGGTGCAGCTGCGCACGGCCGCGGCGCCCACCGTGGAGCTGAACGCCGACTTCGCGAACGCTCTGACGGCTGCGCTCGAGCAGGCGCGCGGCAGGGGACTCATTGCGGGTCCGCTGACGCCGGGCGACCTGCTGCGCCTGCCCCAGGCCATCACGATTCGCGACCGTCCTCTCGAGGCGGATCCCGCCGTGGAGGCGCAGCTGGGCACGAGCGTCGAGGCCGCGGTCGAGCAGGCGCTGGCGGATCTCGACGCCATGCGGATGCGCGAGGGAAGTCACCTGCGGGCCGACCTCGACGGTCGCCGGCAGACGCTGGCGTCGCTGATCGGCGCGCTGGCCGCCGCCGCCGACGAGGGCCGCTCGTCGCTCGAGGCGCGGCTCCAGGATCGCATCCGCGAAATCAGCTTCGAGCTCCCGGTGGATCAGGGGATGATTGCGCAGGAGATTGTCCGGGCCGCGGCGCGGTCGGACATCGCCGAGGAGGTCACGCGGTTCCGGGCGCATCTGGCGCACTGGGAGGCGCTGCAGGCGTCGGACGAGCCGTGCGGCCGGAAGCTCGACTTCCTCCTCCAGGAGATGAACCGCGAGATCAACACCGTCGGCTCCAAGGCCGACGGCCTGAATGTGTCGGAGCTGATCATCAACGCGAAGGCGGAGCTCGAACGCATGCGCGAGCAGGTCCAGAATGTCGAGTAAGGTGTCCCAGGGGCGGGGCCTGCTGTTCATCGTGTCGGCGCCGTCAGGCACCGGCAAGACGACGCTGGTCGAGCGGCTGGTGCATCTCGTGCCCAATCTGCGCATGTCCCGGTCGTACACCTCGCGCCCGTCGCGGGCGGGCGAGTCGGACGGCGTCGACTATAATTTCATCAGCCGTGCCCGGTTCGCTGCGATGGTCGAGGCGAGCGAGTTTCTCGAATGGGCCGATGTCTTCGGCCACTGCTACGGCACGGCGCAGACCGACACCGAAGCCCTCCTGACCGCGGGCCAGGACGTGGTGCTCGTGATCGACGTCCAGGGAGCCCGGCAGGTGCGCACCCGGGGTATCGAGACCGTCGGGATCTTCGTGCTGCCGCCGTCGGCGGCCGTCCTCGAGCAGCGGCTGCGCGGGCGCAGCAAGGATTCCGAAGAGCAGATCGTGAGCCGGCTGGAGATCGCCTGCCGTGAAGTCAGCGAGTTCGCGCAGTACGAATACGTAGTGATCAACGATGAAGTCGAGGCTGCGGTCGAGCGGCTGCAGTCGATAGTCCTGGCGGAGCGGGCAAGAGTGAAGCTATTGCGCCGGGATGCCGAAAAGATTATTGAGACGTTCAAGCATGGCAAGCACGCCCAAAGAAAACCGATTTGAGTTCGTCGTCCTTGCGGGCCAGCGCGCCCGGCAGCTCCTGGCCGGGTCGATCCCGCGCGAGCAGGGCGACAAGAAGATCACGATTGCACAAAAAGAGATCCTCACGCGGAAAGTGGAGAAGCTCGAAGAGTAGGCAGTAGGCAGAGATGTCCTTAATCGCTGTTGGCGTGACCGGCGGGATCGGCGCATACAAGGCGGTCGAGGTCTGCCGCGGTCTGCAGAAGCAGGGGCACGACGTCGTCGCCGTGATGACGCGCGCCGCGGCGCGCTTTGTCGGCCCCGTGACGTTCGAGGCGATCACGCGCCGGCCGGTGATTACGTCCCAATGGACATCCGGGATGAACGCCGACATCGAGCACATCGCCATCGCGGACGGCATCGCGCTCCTCGTGGTGGCGCCGTGCACGGCCAACGTCCTGGGCAAGTTCGCCAACGGCATTGCCGACGACTTCCTGACCTCCCTGTATCTGGCCACGCGCGCTCCTGTCCTGATTGCGCCGGCGATGAATTCCAACATGCTCGCGCATCCCGCCGTGCAGCGGAACGTCGAGACGCTGCAGGCGCGCGGCGTGCAGTTCGTCGAGCCGGGCGAGGGGTATCTGGCGTGCGGCTGGATCGGCAAAGGACGCCTCGCCGAACCGGCGGACGTGGTCGCGGCCGCCCTCCGGATGCTCGTGCCAGTGGATTCCGTGCTGCGCGGCCGTCGCGTGCTGGTGACGGCCGGTCCCACACTCGAAGACATCGACCCGGTCCGGTTTGTCGGCAACCGATCGAGCGGCCGGATGGGATTCGCGATCGCGTCCGAAGCGACGCGCCGGGGCGCGAAGGTGACGCTGATTGCCGGGCCAACGCAGATGGAGCCGCCGCCGGCTGACGAGCTCGTCCGCGTGCGGAGCGCGCGGGAGATGCACGCCGCGGTCATGCAGGCGGCCATTCGGGCCGACGTCGTGGTGATGGCGGCCGCGGTCGCCGACTATACCCCCGCGGCGCCCGCCGGCGAGAAGGTCGCCAAGACGGAGGGTCCGCTGACGCTCCAGCTGGAACGAACGGCGGACATCCTGGCCGATCTCGGCAGGATGACCTCTCGCGCCACCGGAGTCCCGCTGCTCGTCGGCTTTGCCGCGGAGACGGGAAACGCCGCCGCGAAGGCCCGCGAGAAGCGGACGCGCAAGGGCATCGACCTCATCGTCGCCAATGACGTCTCGCGCGCGGATGCCGGTTTTGATGTGCCGACCAACGCCGTGACAATCATCGGCGCCGACGACGAGCAGGACGTCGCCGTGCAGTCGAAAGAGCGCGTCGCCGCCGCCATCCTCGACCGCGTCGAACGGCTGATCCGCAGCCGCGCCGCCTCGCCTGCGCGCGCCTGATGTCCACTGATCAGCTCAGGGCCCATCTCGAGTTCTTTGGCGAACTCGGGGTGGAGGGCATCCGAACAGACCCGTCCTGGCGCCAGAGGGCAGAGGTGGCCGGGGTTTCTGAAGTTCCTGGGGTTCCTAGAGTTCCTAGGGTTCCTGAAGTTCCTGGGGTGCCTGGGGTGCCTGGGGTGCCTGCTGCGTCTCTTGCCGTCATCCGCACAGACCTCGGGGACTGCACTCGGTGCAAGCTCTCGGGACTGGGACGGCAGCAGATCGTGTTTGGCGTCGGCAATCCGAACGCCGATCTGATGTTCGTGGGAGAGGCGCCAGGGGCGGATGAAGATATCAAGGGCGAACCGTTCGTCGGGCGTGCGGGACAGCTCCTGACGAAGATCATCGAGGCGATCGACCTTCGCCGCGAGGACGTCTACATCGCCAACGTGATCAAGTGCCGCCCGCCCCAGAACCGCAATCCCGAACCGGATGAAGTGGAGCAGTGCGAGCCGTTCCTTTTCCGCCAGATCGACACGATCAAGCCCAGGGTCATCGTGGCGCTCGGAACGTTCGCGGCGCAGTGCCTGCTCCGGACGACCGAGCCGATCACGAAGATCCGCGGACGCGAGTTCGCCTACCGCGATGCGATCCTGATGCCGACCTATCACCCGGCGTATCTGCTCCGCACCCCGTCCGCGAAGCGGGACGTCTGGGAGGACATGAAGCGAGTCCGAGCGATCCTCACAGGCGAGTAGTGCGTCTCGTTTCCGTCGCGGTCCCGATCCCGTACCTCGACGCCCTCACGTACAGCGTTCCTGAGTCCGTCCCGAACCTGCCCGTGATCGGCGCCCGCGTGCGCGTTCCGGTCGGCACGCGCGCCCTCGTCGGATGCGTGATCGGGCACGACGCCACGCTCGAGCCGGATACCACGCCGCGTGACCTCGTGGAGGTGCTCGACGAGACGCCGTTCCTGCCGCCAGACGTCGTCAGGCTCTGCCGCTGGGTCGCCGACTACTACATGGCCGGTATCGGCGACGCAATCATGGTTGCGATGCCGCCGGGGTCGCGCCGCGCCTCGGCCTACAAGACCCGGCGGGTCATCTCGATTACCGCGCACGGCCTGTCGGCCCTCGATGACGCCACGCGGAAGCAGCGGGATGGCCTCGAGATCCTGGCCGCCGCGCCGGCCGGCGTGCCGGCATCTGATCTCAGAGACCGGGGCGTGAGCCCGGACGTACTGCGCCGTTTGATCTCGAGCGGCCTTGCCGTGGCGCGACTGGCCCAGGACGAGCGCGACCCGTTTGAGCGGTCGGCGCTCGCGAGCGTCACCCGGGATGACACCCGGGAGCTCACCGGCGAGCAGGCCGCCGCACTCACGACGCTCGGCGGTCTCGCGGATGCTCGTGCGTTCCATGTTGCGCTGCTCCACGGCGTGACGGGCAGCGGCAAGACCGAACTGTACCTGCGGCTCGCCGACCGCGTCTGCGCCCAGGGCCGCCAGGTCCTGCTGATGGTGCCGGAGATCGCGCTGACGCCGTCGGTCGCGGCGCTGTTCCGATCCGCGTTCGGCGCGCGCGTCGCCATTCAGCACAGCGCGCTTTCCGACGGCGAGCGCCACGATCAGTGGCAGCGCATCCGGAGCGGCGATATCCAGGTGGTCGTCGGGACGCGGTCGGCGGTGTTCGCGCCGCTGGCCAGTCCCGGATTGATCATCGTGGACGAGGAGCACGACAGCTCGTACAAGCAGGATGAGTCGCCGCGGTATCACGGCCGCGACGTGGCGATCGTGCGGGCCCAGGCGGCGGGTGCGCTGGTCGTGCTCGGCAGCGCCACGCCGTCGATGGAGACCTATCAGAACGCCGCGACCGGCAAGTACACCGGCATCAGCCTCGAGCGGCGGGTGCTCGACCGCCCCCTCGCCTCGGTTCACCTGGTGAACATGCGCGACGAATACGCGGTGGACGGCCCAGACGTCGTCATCAGCCGTCTGATGGCGGACGCAATTGACGATCGGCTGACGCGGCGCGAGCAGGTGCTCGTCCTCCTGAATCGACGGGGATATGCCACCGCGGTCTTCTGCCGCCAGTGCGGCGACACGTTCGAGTGCCCCAACTGCAGCGTGTCGCTGACGGTGCACCGTGCGAGGGCGGGATGGCGTGCCCGCTGTCATTACTGCAACTACGCGATGCAGGTGCCAAAGGCGTGCCGCAAGTGCGCGGCGCCATATCTCGAACATACCGGCTTCGGCACCGAGCGGATCGAGCAGCACCTGAGGGAGCGGTTTCCGGATGCCCGCATCGGGCGGGTCGATCGCGATTCGGTGCGCCGCAAGGGGGAACTCACGAGACTGCTCACGCAGTTCGGCGCCGGCGAGCTCGACATTCTCGTGGGCACGCAGATGATTGCGAAGGGGCACGACTTCCCGCGGGTGACGCTCGTCGGCGTCGTGTCAGCCGACGTCGGTCTGGGGCTCGCCGACTTTCGAGCCTCCGAACGCACGTTCCAGCTTCTGACCCAGGTCGCGGGTCGCGCAGGGCGGGGCGAGCAGGCCGGGGAGGCGATCGTGCAGACGCTCTACCCGGAGCATTACAGCATCCAGGTGGCGTGCCGGCAGGATTACCGCGCGTTCTTCGAGCGCGAGATCGAGTACCGGCGCGCGATGCGGTATCCCCCGATGGTCGCCCTGATCAACACGCTCGTGCGCGGGCGGACGTTTGACGAAGCGATGGACACGGCCGCAGCGCTGGTGCGCCATCTCGAGCCGGCCGCCAGCCGCGTCCCGTTTCGCCTGCTGGGCCCGGCTCCCGCGCCGCTCGGCCGTCTGCGCGGCGAGCACCGCGTCCAGTTCTTTCTGAAAGGCACGCGCCGCGCGCAGATGCGTGACGCGATGAAAGCGGTGCTTGCGGCCATGCCGGACGTCCGGCGGCGCGTGACCGTCGATATCGACCCGCTGAATGTGCTGTAACCGCGCGTTACGGCGATGACACCAGGTCCAGCGGTTCGATGGGCGCCGGCGTGAAGCAGAGGACGAACATCAGCAGCGCGAAGAGCGCCAGGAGCTTCCGTCCGCGATCCAGCGGGACATGCTCGTCAAGCGTTTTGGGGTGACGGGGTCCGAATGCCACCAGCATGACGACGGTGAGGACGGTCCAGACCAGCCAGGACATGGAGACGAACGTCAGGCCGATCAGCGCCACGACGGTCGCAAGCGTCACAAGCGTGCTCTTGCGGCCGAGCACGGCATAGGAGATGTGGCCGCCATCGAGCTGCCCGATCGGAAAGAGGTTGAGCGCTGTGGCGAGTAGGCCGAACCAGGCGGCGAATGCCATCGGGTGCATGTTGATGGAGTAGCCCTCCGGCGGAGTTCCCCACATCAGCCACGCGACTCCCTTGAAGAGGAGCGGTTCTCCCAGTTCGACGAAGCCGCTGGTGTCCGGAGGCAGCTGCGTCAGCCGCGAGAGGCTCATGCCGACGAGCAGCACCGGGATGGCGACGACGAACCCGGCGATCGGGCCCGCGATGCCGATGTCGAACAGCGCGCGCTTGGTGGGAATCATCTGGCGGATGCGGATGAAGGCGCCGAGCGTTCCCGTCAGCGGCAGGGGCGCCGGGATGAAGTAGGGCAGGGAGGCGTCCACCCGGTAATACCGGCACGCGTAGTAGTGCCCGAACTCGTGGGCGCCCAGGATGGCCAGAATCGACGCGCTGTACCAGAGGCCGCTCAGGAACAGGCCAACGCCAGAGAGGTCCAGGGGCTGGTTCCCGAAATCCCTGTAAAAGCTGGCGAAATGGTCCGCACCCGCTAGAGTGGTGGAGAGCACCGTCAGCGCGAGCAGAAGGATGTGCCGCCACGAACGCTTCCGCGGCCGTTCGGCTGGAACGGTGGAAACGTAGGTCAGGTCGTCCGGGGCAGACCCGGGCTGGAGATTTTCTTGGGAAGATGAGCCCATGGCGGGCCGTTAACCGATATTCTGGAGCTCTTTACCCGGCTTGAACCGGATCGTCCGACCCGGAGGGATGCGGACTTCCTTGCCGGTGCGGGGGTTGCGGCCGATGCCGCGCTTTCGGGGCTTCACCTGAAAAACACCGAAGCCGCGAAGCTCGATCCGGTCCCCACGCTGCATGGAGAGTCGCATCGCGTCGAAAACGGCATCGACCGCCAGCTCAGCCTTCACCTTGGTGATGGCGGCGATTTTCGAGACCTCGTTGACGATGTCGACCTTGATCATGCTTGGGGATTTCCTTCAGGGGACAAAAGACGTAACTACTATAGAAAGAACCACTTACGCTGTCAAATACGCCGTCAAATGAGTCGACATAACTCCCCTTCCGTCGTCCTGATCGGCCGCCCAAACGTCGGCAAATCGACGTTGTTCAACCGGCTGACCGGGCGGCGCCGGGCGATCGTCGCTCCGATTGCCGGAACGACCCGTGACGTCATCACCCATCCGGCGGAGTGGCAGGGTCGGCACTTCGAAGTCGTCGATACAGGCGGAATGTTCGGCGCCAGCAAGGACCCGCTGCACGAGCTCGTGCTCGAACGTGGCCGCCGCGCCGTGGAGCAGGCCGATCTCCTTGTGTTGCTTGTAGATGGACGCGAAGGCCTGACGCCGGGCGACCGCGAAATCTCGAAGGTGCTGCGCGCCGCGGACAAGCCGGTCATCGTGGCGGTCAACAAGTCCGACGACAAGCGCGCCCGCGATGGCGCGATGGAGTTCCATCAGCTCGGCTTCGAACCCATCTTCCAGATCTCTGCCGAGCATGGCGAAGGCACCGGCGATCTGCTCGATGCCATCGTCGCGGCGCTCGGGATCGAGCGCCGGTCGGACGATGTCGTGACGGAGGATCCGGGGGGGGAGCGTCGCGAGGCGGGCGAACTGCGCGTGGTGATCGTGGGGCGTCCGAATGCCGGTAAGTCCTCGCTGGTCAATCGGTTGCTCAAGGAAGAGCGGATGATCGTCAGCGAGATCCCGGGCACCACCAGGGATGCCGTGGACGTGGAGCTGATCTGGCACAAGCGGAAGTTCCGGATCGTTGACACCGCGGGAATGCGGCGCGCGGGAAAGGTGTCTGGCGGCGGCCAGATTGAGTCGGTGAGCGTGCTGCTGACGCGCCGCGCCATCGAGTCGGCCGACGTGACGGTGCTGATGATTGACTCGAGCGTCGGCGTCACCGACCAGGACGGCAGCATCGCCGGCGCGGCGGACAAGGCGGGGTCGAGCATCATCATCGCGGCCAATAAGTGGGATCTGATGAAGGACCGCGGTCCTGACTTTTCGAAGGTCTTCGACGACGCGACGCGGCGCCAGCTCAGGTTCCTTGATTACGCACCGATCCTGCACCTGTCGGCCATGACCGGGGAGCGGACGCCGAAGCTGCTCGAGATGATCGATCGCGTGGCGGTCGCGCGGATGATGCGCGTGAAGACGCCGGAGCTGAACAAGTTCATCGCGCGGGTCACGGCGGCGCATCCGCCGCCCAGCCCCGGGCGGACGGAAGTGCGGATTCTCTATGCCGCGCAGACCGGCGTCGGCCCTCCCACCTTCGTGCTGTTTACGAATGTGGCGACGGAGCTCCATTTTTCCTACGAGCGATTCCTGATCAATCAGCTGCGGGAGACGTTCGGATTCCTGGGGACCCCGATCCGCCTCCACGTCCGAAAGAGGAAAAGATAGAGCCAGTGTCTTCGGGCCAGCTGCGCCGGCCTGACTGCTATACTTCCTGCGGTGACCCCAAAGGTGTACAAAGCCTCGGAGGTCTGCGAGGCGACGGGCGTGCAGCCGTACGTGCTGCGGTCGTGGGAGAAGGAATTTCCCGGGATCGGGGTCCAGAAGTCGCCCGACTCGACGAGGCTCTATCGGCAGTCGGACGTCGACCAGGTGCTGCGGATCAAGCAGCTGGTGTTCGTCGAGGGCCTGACGCTCTCGGGCGCGCGGCGGCGGATCGAAGGCGACGCGCCGAGACCAGCGGAAGTCACCGACGCCGAAATCGCCGAAGTGATGGAGACGCTCGGCGACGACGTCAGGTCGCGCATTGACATCGTCCGGCAGGGGCTGCGGTCGATTCTCGACGTGCTGTCAAAGCATGCGGGCGCCACGTCGCTCGCGCAGCTGCCGAGGAACGGATCGCCGAGGTCCTCGAGCGCCTCACGCAGCACGCGCGCGGCGAAGGCAAGGCCGGCGCCGAAGCGCGCGGTGCAAGCGAAGAGAGGCACCGCACGAAAGCCTGTTGCGCGTAAAGCGAAACGGGCACGCACGTAGTTCAAAGTTCGGGATGTAGCGCAGCCTGGTAGCGCACCTGACTGGGGGTCAGGGGGTCGCAGGTTCGAATCCTGTCATCCCGACCAATTT
>CAXNKG010000008.1:0-82741 GCA_964202965.1 Vicinamibacterales bacterium | reverse complement strand
AGCTCGCGGACGTTGCCAGCCCAGCGGTTGCGGATGAGCAGGTGATATGCCGACGGCGAAATCGCCCGCACGACCTTCTGATACCGCTGGTTGAACTTCGACAGGAAGTAGTTGCACAGCAGCGGAATGTCCTCGCTCCGCTCCCTGAGCGGCGGCACCCGCAGCGTAATGGTGTTGATGCGGAAGTAGAGGTCCTCGCGAAGCTTTCCTTCCCGGAGCGCGGTCTCGAGGTCGATGTTCGTGGCGCAGATCAACCGGAGGTCGACGTGCACGAGCCGGTCGCTGCCGATCGGCCGGTACTCACGCTCCTGCAGCACGCGCAGGAGCTTGGTCTGCAGGTACGGCGGCATCTCGCCGATCTCGTCGAGCAGGAGCGAGCCGCCTTCGGCCATCTCGAACAGCCCGAGCTTGTCGTTGCTCGCGCCGGTGAACGCGCCCTTCTTGTAGCCGAACAGCTCGCTCTCGATCAGATCCGTCGGGATCGCCGCGCAGTTGATCTTGATGAACGGCCCCCTGACCCGCGCCGAGCTGACGTGGATCGCGTTGGCGATGAGCTCCTTCCCGGTGCCGTTCTCACCCTGAATCAGGATGTTCGCGTCGCTGGGAGCCACGCTCTCCACCAGCTCGAACAGGTCCGTCATCTTCCTGCTCTGCCCGATGATGTTGTTGAAGCTGTACTGCCCGCCGCGGACCTGCTCCCTTAGCTGCTTGTGCTCCGCCTTCTCCTGGGTCTGGCCGATGGCGCGGCGGATCATGTCGAGCAGCCCGTCCTGCGTCACCGGCTTCTCGAGGAAGAAGAACGCCCCGGCCTGCCCGGCTTCAGCCGCACGGGCCAGCGTCCCCTGCCCGCCGATGATGATGATTTCAGGGGTCGGATCGATCTCCTTGAGGCGGCGCAGCAGCGCGATCCCGTCGAGGTCGGGCAGCATGAGGTCGGTCACCACGACGTCCGGGCGCCACTGCTTGAAGATCTCCTCGCCTCGGGTGGCGATGAGGGCGGTTCGCACGTCATAGCCGTCGGCTTCGATGACCATCCGCAACCACTCAGTCATCGCGGGCTCATCGTCAATCGCGAGGACGCGCCGGCGCCGTTTGGTCCTGTTCTGAGATGTCGCCATGGTCCTGCCTGCCCTGTGGACAGGCTAGCACGGCGCGTCTTCAATCCATGCACAACAAGCCGACACGTCGTGAAACATTACACGGTGCATCTCAGACGGACACACTGTCAGGCTCTTCGTCGCGGCCTATAATGCCGCGCATGGCGCCCCTTGGACAGACACTGGAACGCCTCGCCAGCCGGATCCGCACCGACTCAGCCGACTTCCGCGACAACCGGGCCCGCATGGCCGGTCTCGTGAAGCAGCTGCGCGACCGGGTGCTGGTCTGTCAGCAGGGTGGCGGGCCCAAGTACGTGGAGCGGCATCGCCAGCAGGGGAAACTCCCGGTCCGCGAGCGCATCGACCTGCTGCTCGACGATGGCGCGCCGTTCCTCGAACTGTCGCCGCTGGCCGCCTGGGACATGTACGAGAACGAGGCGCCTGGTGCCGGCCTCGTCACGGGCGTCGGCCGCGTCTCCGGACGCGAGGTGCTGATCGTCGCCAACGACGCGACCGTCAAGGGCGGTACCTACTACCCGCTGACCGTCAAGAAGCACCTTCGGGCCCAGCAGGTTGCGCTCGAGAACCGGCTTCCCTGTCTCTACCTGGTCGATTCCGGCGGCGCGTTCCTGCCGCTGCAGGCCGAGGTGTTCCCGGACCGGGATCACTTCGGCCGCATCTTCTACAACCAGGCGCGCATGTCGGCCGAACGGATTCCACAGATCGCGGTCGTCATGGGCTCGTGCACCGCCGGCGGCGCGTACGTGCCTGCAATGTCGGACGAAACGATCATCGTCAAGGGCACAGGCACCATCTTTCTGGGCGGTCCGCCGCTGGTCAAGGCAGCCACCGGCGAAGACGTCACGGCAGAGGAACTGGGCGGCGCCGACGTGCATACGCGGCTCTCAGGCGTCGCGGACTACCTGGCGAACGACGACCGGCATGCGCTCCAGCTGGCGCGGACCATCGTGTCGACGTTGAACGATCGCAAGGTGCTGCCGGTTGACGTGACGACACCGGAAGACCCGGCGTACGACCCGTCTGAGCTCTACGGGATCGTCCCGTCCGACGCGCGCAAGGCGTATGACGTCCGCGAGGTGATCGCGAGGCTCGTCGATGGGTCCCGCTTCGACGAATTCAAGGAGCGCTACGCCCCGACGCTCGTCACCGGCTTCGCGCGGCTGCACGGTTTCCTGATCGGCATCGTCGCCAACAACGGAGTGCTGTTTTCCGAGTCGGCGCTCAAGGCGACGCATTTCATCGAGCTCTGCAACATGCGCGGTATCCCGCTGGTGTTCCTCCAGAACATCACCGGCTTCATGGTGGGCCGTGAGTACGAGCGTGGCGGTATTGCGAAGGACGGGGCCAAGATGGTCCACGCGGTCGCCAACTCGGTCGTGCCGAAGTTCACCGTCGTGATCGGCGGGTCATTTGGCGCCGGCAACTACGGCATGTGCGGGCGGGCGTATGAGCCGCGGCTGCTCTGGATGTGGCCGAACTCGCGCATTTCCGTGATGGGCGGCGAGCAGGCGGCGGCGGTGCTCTCCACCGTGAAGCGGGACCAACTGGCGCGCGACGGCGGCACGCTCAGCGGACCCGACGAGCAGGCCATCCGGCAGCCGATTCTCGAGAAGTACGAGGCGGAGGGGTCGCCGTACTACTCGACGGCGCGCCTGTGGGACGACGGGATCCTGGATCCGGCGGAGACGCGCCAGGCGCTCGCGCTGGGCCTGTCGATGGCCTTCAACGCCCCGATTCCCCCTCCGAAATTCGGCGTCTTCCGGATGTGACGTTCCGTCGGCTGCTCGTCGCGAATCGTGGCGAGATCGCCGTCCGCATTATTCGTGCGTGCCGCGCGCTCGGCATTGAGTCCGTGGCGGTGTATTCGGATGCCGACGCGACCGCGCTCCACACCGCGCGCGCCGATCGTGCGGTTCGCATCGGTCCGGCGCCTGCGACCGACAGCTACCTCTCCATCAGCGCAATCCTCGCGGCGGCGCGCGAGACCGACTGCCAGGCGATCCACCCCGGGTACGGGTTTCTGGCCGAGAACCACATGTTTGCGGAGGCATGCGCGCGCGAACGGATCGCGTTCGTGGGGCCGCCGGCGGACGTCATCGCGCGGCTCGGGTCGAAGATATCGGCTCGCCGGCTTGCCGCGGATGCCGGCATTCCTGTCGTGCCCGGCGCCACGCCCGCCGACCAGACCGACGTGACCATCGCGGACGCCGCCCGCCGCATCGGCTATCCGATCCTCATCAAGCCGTCCGAAGGCGGCGGCGGCATCGGGATGACGGCGGTGCGGGATGACGCCTCGCTGATGGATGCCATCGCGCAGGCCCGGCGGGTCGCGGTGGCGGCGTTTGGCGACGGCACGCTGTACCTCGAGCGGCTGATCGATCGCCCGCGCCATGTCGAGATGCAGATTCTGGCCGACCGCCACGGGCACGTCGTCCATCTTTTCGAGCGCGAGTGCTCGCTGCAGCGCCGCCACCAGAAGGTCATCGAAGAATCGCCGTCCACGGCGCTGACGCCGCGGCTGCGCGCGCGCATGGGCGAGGCGGCGGTCGCGCTCGCGCGCGCAGCCGGCTATGAAAGCGCCGGCACCGTGGAGTTCCTGCTCGACGGCACGGACGACGGGGCGCACTTCTACTTCCTCGAGATGAACACGCGCCTGCAGGTGGAACACCCCGTGACGGAACAGACCACCGGGGTCGACATCGTGCGCGCGCAGATCGCCATCGCCGCCGGTGAGCCGCTGCCCTGGACGCAGGCCGGTCTGACGCAGCGCGGACACGCCATCGAGGCGCGGATCTACGCGGAGGACCCCGACCGGAACGACCTGCCGCAGGCCGGGCCGCTGCGGCGCTACCGCGAACCCGACATGCCCGGCATCCGGATCGACAGCGGCGTCGTCGAAGGCGGCGAGATCTCGGTGCACTACGACCCGATGATCGCGAAGCTGATTGCCACGGGCGATTCGCGCGAGGCCGCACGCCTGCGCGCGATTGCGGCGCTCCGGCGCTATGAGATCGAAGGCATCCGCACGAACATCCCACTGCTGATTGCGCTGCTCGAGCATCCGCGCTTCGTCAGCGGCGATATCGACACCCATTTCATCGACCGCGAGCGCGCAGAGTCGATGACGCGGATTGCCGAAGCATCGGACGCGCCGGCCGACGACGCCGACCCGTGGACGACCCTGCGTGGCTGGCGCCTGCTGCAGCCGCCGCAGACGGGCCGGTCACCAATCGTACGCAGGGCGGATCCCGCGGCGAGCGGGGACCCATCGAGCCGCGGACCCGCCGGAGTCAGCGGCAGCGATGCCCTCTCCTCCCCCATGCCCGCCACCGTCGCCGGCGTCGAGGTCAACGCGGGCGACATGGTGACGGCCGGCGACCTGCTCGTCACGCTCGAGGCGATGAAGATGGAGCTGCCAATCAGGTCGCCTCGCGACGGTCGTGTAAAAGCGGTCAACTGCCAGAAAGGTGACCTCGTCCAGCCTGGTGTCCCTCTGGTCGAACTGGACGAACCCTGAACCCTGCACCCCGAACCTTCGAACTTGAACACGAACCAAGAAGTGAGAACCCAGAAGCGTGAACGAGATGTGTAATACTCATCCGCTATGGCAACTTTCGCGCGGCACGCAGATGTGA
This sequence comes from Vicinamibacterales bacterium, assembly GCA_964202965.1. GTDB lineage: Bacteria > Acidobacteriota > Vicinamibacteria > Vicinamibacterales > UBA2999 > CAXNKG01. Next base: position 77,988 of record CAXNKG010000008.1, on the reverse strand, counting down.
ACTGGACAGGCAATCTGATGGACGGCAGCGGCCAGGCCAAGGCCGGCACCGGCGCGTTTTCCGTCCCGGTGACATTTCCAAGCCGAATCGCCCCTGCGGGCGACGGCAAGACCACGCCCGAAGAGCTGATGGCCGCCTCACACGCGGTCTGCTACGCGATGGTGCTCACGAACACCATCACCAAGCAGGGCGGCAAGGCGAGCAAGGTGCGCGTCACCGCGACGATCACCGGCGACAAGAGCGACGCCGGCCTCAAGGTCGTGTCGTCGCACCTGAAAGCCGTCGTGGAAGGGCTTGAAGGGATCGACAAGGCCACGCTGAGCGAGCTGGCGACCGGCGCCGAAAAGGGCTGCCCGATCTCCAACGCGCTCCGCGGCAGCGTGGCCATTACCGTCGAGGCGCAGGCCGTCTAGCTACTCGTTCTGTCCTTCCGCCTGGTTGGACAGATACGTCTCGTAGCCAAGCTCCTTGATCAGGTGGGTCTGCGCTTCGAGCCAGCTGACGTGTTCCTCCTCGTCCTTGAGGAGCTTCGCAAAGAGCTCACGTGACGCATCGTCCAGCGCGTCGCGTGAGACTTGAATCGCCTTGTTGTACATCTTGACCGCGTTGACCTCGAGCTTCAGGTCCGCCGCGATCTGATCCTTCACCGACTGGCCGATGTTCAGGTCGAGGTACTCCATCTTCGGTGTCCCGTCGAGGAACAGGATCCGCTCGATGAGCGACTCCGCGTGCTTCATCTCGTCGATCGACTGCTTCCGGATGTACGACCCAAGCTTGTGGTACCCCCAGTGGTGGCACATCTCCGCGTGGATGAAGTACTGATTGATCGCCGTGAGCTCCTCACGGAGCGCCACATTAAGCTCTGCTATGACTTTCTCGTTGCCGCGCATCGCGCCTCCTTGGTAGGACAGCGATGGTACGTGCGCGCGCGATAATCAGCAAGATATGAATTCGGACATTCCTCTGCGGCCGCTCGGGTCCACCGGCGTCATGGTATCGGCGCTCGGCCTGGGTGGGTATCACATCGGCAGGATGACGAGCGAGCGGGAGGCCATCAGGGTCGTCCATGCCGCCATCGACGCCGGCATCACGTTCATGGACAACGCGTGGGAGTACCAGGAGGGACGCGCGGAAACCCGCATGGGGAAGGCCCTTGCCGGCCGCCGCGAGCGAGTGTTCCTCATGACGAAGGTCTGCACCCACGGCCGCGGCAAGCGTGAAGCGATGAAACAGCTGGAGCAGTCCCTGCGGCGGCTGCGCACGGACACGCTGGACCTCTGGCAGATCCATGAATGCGTGTACGACAACGATCCCGAGCGCCACTTCGCGGCCGGCGGAGTCGTCGAGGCGCTGGAACTGGCGCGGAAGCAGGGCAAGGTGCGGTTTGTCGGCTTCACGGGCCACAAGCATCCGGACATTCATCTGGCGATGCTGAAGCACGACTTCCGGTTCGATGCCTGCCAGCTGCCGCTCAATTGCTTCGATGCCTCGTTCCGCTCGTTCGAGCGGGAGATCCTGCCGGCGCTCGTCGGCCGCGGCATCGCTCCCGTCGGCATGAAGAGCCTGGGCGGCGACGCCATTCAACTGAGGAAGAAGATCGTCACGCCGCAGGACGCCCTCCGCTACGCGATGAGCCTGCCGGTGGCCACAACCGTCAGCGGCATCGACTCGATGAAGGTCCTGCGCCAGAACCTCACAGTGGCGCTGGGCTTCACACAGATGTCAGAGAAGCGGATGGAGGCTCTCCGCAGGCGCATGCGCGAGCACGCCACGGACGGGCGATACGAGCTGTACAAGACGACGGCCAAACACGAAGGACCCACGGGCCGGAAGCAGCACGGGTTCCCCGGGGATGAGGAGATGGTGGGGTAACGTCACCTCGCACATCCGCTGAAGTCCAGAATGCGGGCGTACTGGGTCGGGGGCACGCCTTGTGTGCACGTGGATGTGCCAGCAGTCTTGCGGGTCCCCTCCGGTACTTGTCCACCGCTGCAGGTCAGCGTCGTCCACTGTGTGTAACTGAAGCTTTGCTCCCCGCAAGAGAACCGGCTCGCGGAATTTTCGCCTGACCGTCCCGGCCATGCGAAGCACTGCGTGCCGCCGTCGCCGACGGGGAAGGCTGTCGTGTTGCTGGGTTCTCCAGTGCACGCCGGGTCTTGCCAGAACCCCACCGTCACAAACCGCCCGGCCGGGCTGCCCGTTGCGCTTGGCGTGGTCGGCGTCGAACCTGTCCCCGCCCCGGTTCCGCCGCAAGCGGCCGTCGTACACAGCTGGACGCCAAGTAGCCACAGGGCTAACGCAGTTCCAGGCAGCTTGCCCACTGTGAGACGGCCCTTCACAGCGTCACCTGGAAACCGGGTCCAGCGCAGGAACGCCCTGGTACCAGTTGCACCTCGTCGCCAAGAGTCATCTCGCCGCCTTCGATAATGAAGCAGTTGAGCGCAAGCTTGCCGTCGAACCGCTGGTAGATGCCTCGCGTAATCTCCTTGTCCTGAACCTGGGTGTCGGGATCGTATGAGGTCATGATGCAGCGCAGACGCAGATCCTGAACACCGATGAGGACTTTGCCAATTCGCAGGCACGCGCCCGGCCACTCTCTCTCGCTCAGGCCCTCGACTCCGCCAACCACGATGTTTGGTCGCAAGCGGCGTCCGTCATGGCCGAAGGCGGCGATCGCGCCATCGGTGGCCACCAGCAGCGGCAACACGTCGAATCGCTCGGCGCCGTCGTAGCGAACAAGCCGTGCGCCTGGCCCGGCAATATCCATGACCTCGGCGGCAACCTCCGGACTGTCCCAGGGCCGACCGTCGACCAAGATCTTGCCATGCGGGCTGAGCGAGCCCTTATGCCCTAGAAAGCGCGGATGCGAACGGGAGGTGATGACCCTACCCTTGGCGTTCTCGACATGCACGACCCGATCACCTTCGATACCGAGGGACCCAATGGCCACGCGTTCCAGCTTCTCTCCAGCCATTGTCTTGACCGGATATCGCCAAATCTCGGCGATCTTCATTGTCACCTCAGATTCCGGTCGGTACACGAGCCTTCTCACGATTCGCCGCTGCACCAGCGGCCGTAGGTCAGCCCGCCTTCCCAGTGTGGTGGAGCTTTGGTTTCTGGAACCTGCGAAAAAATCCGAAATCCAAGCATCATCAAGGGGACGCCAATGGCAAGCAGGGAGGCGATTCTCTTTATGATCGTCACAGAGGGCAAGGTCATCGCCAACGCGTTTATGCGTTCGGGGTAACTACTCAATAGAACGAGGACGATCGAGTTCTCTACAAGATCGAAAATGACGTAGACAAGCGGCACTGAGAGCAGCGTCGCTCGCCACGAACGACCGACCGGGACAGCAGTCACGGCCCTGAGCATGAGCAAAAACAGAAAGGGCAGGGCGCTCAATGGCAGCAGAACGTCGACGGTCACATTTCTAAAGGAATAGTTCTTTCGTCCCTCGTGGCCATACGCGTCGAGTCGCTGGTAAATGCTATCCGCCGTGAATGCTGGCACGGCGTCCAACAACGCGCCGCCGCTGCTCGCCTGCTGAAAGTTGGGGACACTCCCAGGGAAATCAAGAAAATGAACCGCAGCCACCACCAGGACTGCCCAGATGAGGGCGGCTACGAAGACCGTGGGGGTTCTCATGTCGTAACAGCCTACTTCCAACGGTGAGCGGCGCGCCTACCCGAGCGCCAGTGATTCCCGCCGTTGGCGCATCGATCGGCTTCAATGTCGGAACCACGCGGGGGAACTCGACATGACAAGGAAGGCGTTCAACGTTGCGGCTAAAACAGCTTCTTTCGACCGCGCAGCCTAACGGTCCAAATGAGCCGCGCGCGACGGCGACATGATGGCACAGACGAGCGCGCGCGTCGGCTCCATTTGGAGGTTAGCCGGATTGCCACATGTAACCACATAGGTTACACTGGTCTTCGTGGCGATCAAGAGCTTTCGGCACAAAGGGCTCGAACGCTTCTTCGCCACCGGGAATAGACGGGGCATCCAGTCGAAACACGGCGACCGCCTTCGGCTGATTCTCGGCCACTTGAACGCAGCGGCTGACCCACGCGACCTGGGTCTGCCGGGCTTGGACCTGCACGAGTTGCAGGGCACGCGGAAAGGGACGTGGGCGGTGAAAGTGAGCGGCAACTGGCGGGTCACGTTCAGCTTTTCCGCTAAAGAGGCCGAACGCGTCGACTACGAGGACTATCACTGAGGTCGAAATCATGAAGATGCACAACCCGCCACACCCCGGCGAAGTACTCCTGGAATTGTGCTTGAAGCCGTTGGGGCTGACGGTCACCCAGGCCGCAGCCGCACTGGGGGTGAGTCGGAAGACGCTCTCGAGCATCCTGAACGGCCGCGCCGGGATTAGTCCCGAAATGGCGGTACGACTGTCGCTCGCCTTCGGCACGACCGCCGAGAGTTGGATGAACCAGCAAGTGCAGTACGACCTCTGGCATGCCGAACGACATCGCAAGACACTTCGGGTCGCGAAGCTGTCGGCCGCTTGAATCTTGGAAAGACTCCAAGCTATTCCGGCTAACGAATAGTAGGCGGATCTGGATAATCCAAATACGCCTGCGACGGCCGCAGTGTAGCGCCCATTGCGGCGGCGCTCAAACGCTTCGGAACTCGTTCATGAGGCGTGCCTTGCGCTGAATCGCAGACGCCCACCGGGACGGAATATGCGGATCTGCATAGCAGGCATCGCGCTGCGACCGTGGCTGCATGTCAGCCTGAACGCCGTCCCCCCGTCCCCTCCCGGCCGCCCACGCTCACGGGCTCCCCTCCCGAGGACAGGACCGTCAGCCCGCCACAGCGCAGGACGACGCAAAAACCGGACAGGCGCAGAAGGACCGCCTCGCTTTCCTTGTATTCGCAACAGGTTGCAGAGCCGCCCGCGTTGGCACGCGAAGCGCAACTGGTGCCGTACAATGAATGCAGCATGAAGATGAGTGCAACCATGAAGACATTCCTGATTGCGATGCTTCTCGCCCCCTCGCTGGCCTCGGCCCAGGACGCCGCGCAGGTCCGGCGGCTGTATGAGGCCGGGCAGTATCAGCAGGTGGTGGAAACGGCCGGCGATGCCCAGGCCCCCGACGTGATCTACACGGCGGCCCAGAGCCATCAGAAGCTTGGGGCCGTCGAACAGGCGCGTGCGGACTACGGTGAGCTCGTGGTGCTTCCCGAGGACGACCCGTGGCACTTTATCGGGCTGTCCGCCCAGCTCCTGCTGGACGACAACACCGATGCGGCGCTCGACGCGGCGCGGGAAGCGGTCTCACGCGCCGGCCGACTGCCGGAAGCGCATTATCAGCTCGGCCTGGTCCTCGCGAAGCGCGAAGACTGGCGCGGGGCCGCCGACGCGTTCGATCGCGCATCGGACCTGAATCCGGCGCTCGCCTACGCGCACTACTACGGCGGCCTGATGCACTACCGCGCCGGCCGGCCCGACCGCATGGCGAACCACTTCGAACAGTTCCTGAAGCTGGCCCCCGAGGCGCCCGAACGCCCAGAAGTGCTGCAGATCATGAAAACGGTCCGAGGCCGCTAGACCCGGAACTCCAGGCACTCTAGGAACTCTAGGAACTCTAGGCACCCCAGGAACCCTAGGCACCCCAGGCACCCCAGGAACCCCAGGAACCCCAGGAACCCCAGGAACCCCAGGAACCCCAGGAACCCCAGGAACCCTAGAACGCCTGTCCAATCCCAAACGTCCAACGGCCTGAGGTCGCCGGCGCGCCCCAGGCCGTTTTCGCGAAATCGACCCGCAACAGCGCAAACGGCGTCGCCAGCCGCAGACCCACGCCAACCGACCCCACCAGATCGCGCAGACTCCCGTCGCGCGGCTTCGTGAACACGTTTCCGGCGTCCACAAACCCGACGCCCCGCACCCAGCCGTAAATCGGCACCCGCACTTCCTGGTTGAGCACGGCCATCAGCTGACCACCGGTCGGGGCGCCGAAGAAGTCGCGCCCACCGAGCCCCTCCTCCGCCACGCCACGCACCGACCGCGAACCGCCGGCGAAGAATCGCTCCGACACGATCAGCTCCTGTCCCCCGAGCGGCACGACGACCCCCGCTCTGGCGGCGGACGCAAACACCATCCCGCGCCACGGCCGGAAGTAGTACGCCTGCTGGAGCTGACGGATGAACCTGATGTCCGATCCGACGGCTTCCGGTGCGTACTCGGACGTCGACGACGCGAACACACCTCGGGTGGTGTCAGTGGGGTCGTTGCGGGTGTCCCAGGCGACGGCGCCGTTGAGCCGCGCGATATTGACCGTGATGTCGAATACGAACTCGTCCCCTTCGTTCGGGTCGGTGTCGAAGGTGTGGTTCCGCTCGAAGGTGTAGGCGTAGGACAGCGTCAGGTTCCGCGCGATCCGCGAGCGTTGCTCCCAGGTGACGCTGTCCCGGTACGTGACCAGGCTGACCGCCTGGAACTGCTCCCGCGATCGTTCACCGATCAGGGACGTTTCAATCGGCAGGCTGAACAGTGTCGGGGTGTTCACAAAGACACGGCCGCGCTGGTCGCGGCGCTGCAGCGTGACGGCGGTGCCAATCCCGATCGGCCGGCCAAACAGCATGCGGCGCGTGACGTCGGCGGACACGCCCGGCACCAGCTCGCGTCCGTCCAGCTTGTCTTCCGGCCGCTCTTCGGCCACCACCAAGCCGTACCGCAGACGCACGGCCGGCCACTCTTCCACCGTGACGTGCAGGCGCATGGACGTCGTGGTCGCGTCGGCCGCGGCGGCCGCGGCGGCGGTGGAGGGCTCGGACGCGACGTCGATACGGCGGAAGAGTCCCGTGTTGAACACCCGCGTACGCGCCTGCAGCACATCGTCGGCCCGGAGCGGGTCCCCTTCCGACATGTCGAGTGCCCGGCGAATCACCTCCTCCGCCACCCGCCGGTTGCCGGTAATGGCGACCTCGCTGAGCACCTGACGAGGGCCCTCCGTCACGTCGAAGGCCACCGCCACGTCCGGCCGCGCCTCATCGACGACGGGGCGCGCCGCGACGGCCGCTGCGGCGAATCCTTCGCGCCGATAGACGGCCACGAGCCGCTGGCGGGCTTCCTCGATGGCGGTCGGCGCGTACGGCTCTCCCGGATTCACGCCCGCCACGCCGCGCACGTCGATGTCGAGGCCGCCGGACCCCGGAAACGACACCTCGGAGATGACGAAGATGGCGCCGGCGTCCACCGTCAGCGGGAGCGTCGCTTCGTCGGCTTCGAAGAGCGGCGTCCCGGCGGTGACAGTCGCGCGGAGGTATCCACGGCGGCGCAGGAATGCCGTCGCCTCCGCCTCGATCCGGTCACCCTCCGACACCACGTCGTCTTCGAGGCCCTGTGCGCGGAGGTTGGCCTGGATCTCCTTTCCGAGTGCTTCGTCTACTCCATCGACCCGAATCACAATGCGGGTCGTCCTCGGGCCGGAATCGACGGCAATCGCCAACACCTTCGACCCTGGCATCTCGCGAAGGGTGACGTCGATCGCCGGCTGGAGGTGGCCGTCAGCGCCGAGATCGGCCCGAACGATGCCCGCCGCTTCGTCGATCAGAAAATCATCGAATACCGACGTGGCCCACGCCGTCTCGAGGCGCTCGCGCAGGACGGCCGTCGCCGGGATGCCGGTGATCTCAACCGAGGCAAGGGGACCTGCCTCGATCTCATAAATCAGCACGACACCCTCTGTCTCGTCCATCCGCCGGGCGTTGATCCGTGCCGTCAGATACCCCTCGTCGAGATACAGGGCATCGAGCCGGTCGCGGTCCTCCTGCCAGCTCGCAAAATCGAACCTGTCGCCCGGCGCCAGCCGGAGCGAACCGCGGACGCGCATCTCCGGCAGCGCCACATCACCGGCGAGATCGATCCTCGCCACCCGCACATCGGCGCGCACGGCCGCCGTCTGAGCGGTGCGCGGAGCGCCGCCAAAGGCGACATCGTGACGGAACCCGTACGATCGCAGGTCCTCGTCGCCGGACACGAGCCGCAGTTCAAGCCCGCGGGCCGGAAGATAGTCCACGATCCACGTCTGGGCGTCGCTGTCACGCAGGCTCTGGGAGAACGTCACGTCGACGTCAGATCCGATGCTCTTGCCGAACGTCACCCGCGTTGTCGGATCGAGCTCCGTGGCGATGGCGGTCGGATCGCGCCGCGTCGTCGGGGTGTCGACGCCGCCGAGACGCAGGGTGTCGAGACCCACGGCGCGGCTGGCGAAGCCCAGCACCTCGGCGGAGAAATTGCCCAGCACCTGCGTCCCGACGAATGCCGCATCGCCGGGCGCCAGGTCCTCGAGCTGCCGCCCAGTCAGCAGGAGCGAGGCGAGCTCCGCCTCGCCGAGATCGGGATTCGAGGGCGACGCCAGTGTGACCGTGGGACTTTCAGCGGGCCCGGTCAGGGAGACGTCGATGTCTTCCCCGCCGGCGCGGGTCGTGACCTCGACGTTGAGGTTCGGCTCGATTGCCGCGGCACTCGTGAAATCGATGGCCCCGAAGTTCACCGTGTACGCATTGCGTCCGACAAACAACTGGCCGCCTTCGCGCAACTCCGCCCGTCCGGACATTCCAGGCGCCGAGGCCGTTCCAATCAGGCGGAAGTCGCCTCCAAGCTGGAAGCGGCCGTAGTTGTTGTCCACGAAGATGTCTTCGTCGGTCGTCACGCGCACGTCCAGCGCAAGGGCATCGAGGAGCGGCGACGGCTCGGCGGCGGCCGCCAGCTGCCGCGCCCGTGACGCGGCGAGCAAGCCGGTCACCACGGCAAGCGGCTCGCGATACGAGCCGCGGACGACGGTGACCGTTCCCGACAGCAGCCCCGACATCGGCTCCGGCGCCACGAAGGAGAGCCCGAGCGCGGCGTCGATTTCGCTGCGAAGACCGGCTGGAAACTCGAGCGCCATACCGCGGATGTCGCTGCTCAGCTGCAGGCCGAGCTGCCCGTCGTCGTTGAAGTCGACGGCCCCTCCGCCGGTGAGTGTGCCGCCGTTGATCGAGCCGGCGAGCTCGGTGATGCGGCCGGACATGCGCGATAGCACCGTCCGGACCGTCAGACCCGACACGACCACTCGCGGGTCGACGAGCCGCACTTCACCGTCACTCACGAGGACATCGCCGTCGATCCGGGGGCTGTCGATCGGCCCGGTGATGGAGAGACGCGGCTCCATCCGGCCGGCGGTGGTCATGCCCGCGTCGCGCACGAATGGCGTGAGCATCCGCAGGTCGATGACGCCGTTGGCAAGAATGGCGGCCTGACGGTCCTCGAGCCGCACCTGGCCGCGGACACCGAGCGTGGCGCCCTGCCCTACCCATTCCCAGGCTTCCACGCGCGCGAACCCGTCGCGCGCCACGATTCTCGTCGGCACACGCTGGGTCACCGGCAGGTCCGCCACGCGCACATCAAGGCGGTCGATACGCAGCTCGCCGGTCAGGTCGGACAGTTCGAGTGTCGGAGCGACGAGGTCGAGGGTGGCGTCAACGGAGCCGGTCACTTCATCCAGGGTTCCAGGATCGACGAACGGACGAAGCACAGCGGCAGTCAGGTTCGTGGCGCGCGCGTGAAGTTCCCCGGATCGTGGTTGAACGAGCGCCTTGCCGGTTGCGGTGATGTCGGCGCCCTCGTAGGTCACCTGCGCTTCGCGGAGCTCGACCCAGCCGTCTTCGGCGTGCGCGCGGAGTCGGATATTCGATGCCGGCGGCAGGTCCCGGAGGGTCACCGTCCCAGGACCCACCTCGAGGTCGGCGGCGATCACGGGATCTTCGACGGCGCCCGTGATGCGTGCGAGCAAGGCGACCGGACCGGTGCCGCCGGTAACAGGCAGCTCGGTGAGCCCTGCAGCCGCAGCAGCGCGCACGACCTGACCCACGTCGCCGATCATCGTGACGAGAAGACCCGAGGCGGGAGCGCCTCCCGCGCTGCCTCCGAATGTCGCCAGGTCGCCGGACGCTGACACCCGAAGGTCTTCGGCCTCCACTTCGAGGCGATCGATAAACACGCGCTCCGAGCCGTAGCGCGCACGCGCCGTCTCTGCCAGGCTCACGTCGAGATCGCCGGCACGGGCGGCGAGTGATGTCACCTCGATTGATGCGGTACCCGTGCGCCATGATTCGAGCGGCCCTTCTGCACGAATCGCGACGGTCGTCGTCCCGGAAATGGGCACTGGCGTGTCGATGCCCCGAAGCAGCCGGGCCAGGTCGAGGCCCGCCGCACGCGCGTCGACGGTCGCGGCGTATGGCGCGTCGAGCGCGACCTGAACGTCCGCGGTCACGGCAAACGCCGGGGCCTCGGCCGTGATGTGCGCGCTGCGCCGGGCCAGTTCGAACGAGGCGGTCATGTCGCCAAGGCCGGTCATCTCCCACGCGGCGTCCCGGATGGCGACAGTTCCAGCACCGGCGGGGTCGTCAACCGTCCCCGTCCCTGTGAACGTCAGGGCAATGTCGGCAGCGCCGGGCCGGTCTGGTGTCGGGGAGACCCGCCAGCCCGAGCCCTCGACCCGTACGTCGTAGCGTCCCGAGTCGAGATCGTACGTGCCGCGCGCGTTCAGCACGCCCGCGGTCGACGGCTGCGCGGCCGTCACGCCGTCCAGCAGCACCATCGATTCGACGATCCGGCCCGCCGCCCGGAGATCGGCAAACGGCTCTCCGGCGAGTACGGCGCCGGACGCGGCGGCGCTGAAGTCCAGAGCGGGCCCGGCCGGACGTCCGCTGATCGTCGCTTCAATCAGCGAAATTGACGCGTCGGCAGTCGCGAGCTCGCGCACCGCAATGTCGCTTGTGATGACGGGGTCGGTCATCTCGCCCGTGACGCGCAGCGTGCCCGCGATTGAGCCACCGGTGACGACGTCGCGATTGACCTCCGCCAGGCCGGCGCCGCGCAGCACGTCCGCCAGCGAGATGAGGCTCGTCGGCGCGAGGTCGATATCGCCGGCAACGATGCTGCTGGCGGTGGTCCCGCTCAGCACGACCCCCGCCGAAGCCACGCCACCCACGAGGTGACGCCCTTCGAGATGCCACCGGCCCTCATCGAGCCGCACGATCGAGCTGCCGGGCGCAGGGATCTCTCCCCGGCGCGTCGCGCCGCCCTCGAGCGCCAGGCGCACCAGCCCTCTCCACCGTTCGAACGCGAGACCCGTGCCGTCCATGCTGATGTCGCCCGAGAACTCGCCGGACGGCATCAGCTCGGCGCCAGGAGCCACAGCCCGTATGGCGGCGGCAGCGTCCACGCGTGTCCATGACGCCGACAGGCGGCCGCTTCCCGCCTCGTCGAGCGGCAGCACGCCCATCGCCGACACCGTCCCGCCCGCGAAGCCGAAGCCGATCCGCTCGACGTCGGCGGCCGTTGACGTCACTCGCGCGCGCCCGTCCAACCCGGTCAGCACCACGCCACCCAGCGCAAGGCGCTCCGACGTGACGCTCGCCACGGTGGTGATCGCCGTGAACGGTCCTTCGACGGCGGCATCGAACGCGACCATCCCGGTGGGCAGCTCCCCGTCGGCGACGAACCATCGCGACACGCGTGTCACATCGGCGCTTCCGGCAATCGTGAGGTCCACCGACGGGTCTCGCGCAATCACCGTCACCGCGCCGTTGATGCGCGCACTCGCATCAGCCGTGCGGAGGTCGACGTTCGACAGGTGAAGCGCCCGTCCGTCGAAGCGCGCACCGCCACTGAATTGCTGAATCGCGGTCTCCTGTGTCTCGGTGCGTACAAATCCTGCGGTCTCCATACGGAGGAAGCCTTCGGCCGGCGTCAGCTCGATAGCCACAGCCGGGAGCCACAGGCTCGCGATGGCCTGCGCGTCGTTCAGATCAACGGTGAGGCGGTTGACGCCCAGCCGATTGATTCGCAGCGCGGCGGGCTCGCCACCCTGCTCGCCGGAGCCCGCCGGCAGGTTGGTCGTACCGTCCACGTCTCGTCTGACGACGACAACGCCGTTCGTGACGCTGACGTCATCAAGAACGATGTTGCCCAGGAGGCTGCCCCAGGGCAGGTCCACGAGGACGTAGTCGGCGATGAAGAAGGGGGCGTCTGGCGCGTGGGGGGCCGCGAACCGGACATCCGCCAGTCCGACGCGCAACGCGGCCAGGTTGTAGTCGAGCCGCGAAGCGGTCAGTTGAAGCTGGTAGTCACGCTCGATCCTGGGAAGGACGTACCCGAGCACGGCCCCGCGCGTGAATGGCGCGTGCAGGAGTAGCGCGAACACAACCCCCGCCGCGGCGAGCGCGGCCACGATGATGAAGAAGGTTATCGCCCGCCCCCGTGGTGCCCGGGGCGGCGGCTGATCGGTCATCCTGACCTCATCGTACGACGGGTCCACAGGGGTCGCCCCTGTGGAAATGCTGTGTTACGCTAGTTTTCGTCTGAGAGTGCCCCAGCAGAGAACCAGCCAGCCGCTCGACCTTACCCTCGAGCTCGTTCCCAAGGCGCGATTCGACGTCGTCGAATTGCGATCCCACTTCGCAGCGGAGCACGAAGCCTTCGCGCCGTACCCGAACTGCCTGTACTGGTCGTCGCATACGACGGCGGGCTTTCTGGACCGGAGCCTCGCGGCGCGGCTGAGCGCACATGGCGTCCCCAGCTACCTCGAAGCGTTCCGCACGATCTTTCCTGAAGGCGCCGGGTACGAGCACGACCGCCTGGAGCGCCGCGACGAACTCTGTCCGGAGCAGCGCGCCGTGGAGCCACGGAACGCCGATTCGCATCTGGCGTTCATCGCGGGCGGCCTGCGCGCCTGCGTCACGCATCCGAACCGGCCTGGCGAATCGGTCTTCTTCGTCGATCTCGATGGAGTGGTCGAGGGCAAGCCGCGCAAGCGCCTGACGCGCCTCATCGGGTTCCACAACGAACGCGTGATTGGCGCCACCCGCATTGAAGTCCCGGTGTCCACGCACCCGATTGATTCGATCAATTTGAAGGACCGGCGGCTCGGCGTGTACGAGCAATTGTCCGAGTTCGTGTCGAAGGCCGGCATTGGCAAGGGCCGCCTGCGCATCACGCTCGATCCGTCAGAGCGCCACTCCGCGCTGACCATCAACGAATTCGAAACGCTGTTGATGAGGCACGACCTGGCGGACGTGCTGCGCAACCCGATGCGGTTCTTCGCCGAGAAAGCGGGCCACGCGTGGGCCAATCCCCGCGCGGTGCCGGCCAAGACGCTCGGCTACGCGAAATACGACTTCGTTCGTGTGCTCAACAAGAGCCTCGACACGCTGGGCCTGCGCGGCTCCATCGTCGAGCGCCTGCTGGCGCGCACGCTCGCCGTCCCGGCGGCGCGCTTCTTCCGGATGCGCCGCTCGGTGAGTCTGCTGGTGTCGGAACGGCCCGATGGCACGCACGGGCTGATCGAGGGGACCTACCAGAGCCCGATCCTGGTGCAGTGGGCGCGCGCTCCGCGCCAGACCCGCCTGCTCGACGTCACCCTGACCGAACTTCGCTAGCCCTTTATTTCGCGCGCGCTTTCGGCCCCTGCGCGAGCAAGGGCACTTTCGACAGCGACGTTCCGCCGGTGATGTACAGCGTCCTTCTGTCAGGTCCGCCGAATGCCAGGTTTCCTGGTCCGCTGCCGGGAATCAGCCCGAGTCTGCGGCCCTGCGCATCGAACACTTCGACGCCTCCCCAGACTGACGCGTAGAGGCGGCCGTCGTTATCGATCGCCAGTCCATCCGCCTCCGCCTCCTTGCCCTCCTGCAGTCGCGCGAAATTTCTACGGGTTCCGAGCTGCCCATCGGCTCGCACGTCATAGGCATACACGAACTCGCTCGACGTGTCGGCGACGTACAGCGTCTTCTCGTCAGGGCTGAGGATCAGACCGTTCGGATCGGGAATGTCCACAGCGACCTTCAGGGCCTTGCCGCCTGACGGAATGTAGAACACTGCCGGATCCGTTTTCGGATGACCGATCTTCATCTGCCCCTGATTGGGGCCGGGGTCGGTAAAGTAGATGCCGCCCCCGCGATTGATTGCCAGGTCGTTCGGCCGCCCAAACGCCATCCCGTCGAAGTTGTCTGCGAGCACGGCTTCCTGACCGCGCGGATAGATCACCGCAATCTTGTTTCGCTCGGCCGGCGTCGTCTGATTGGCGATCAGCCGTCCCTTGGCGTCGAACGCGAGGCACAAAGCGCCGCTCGAGTTGTCGACGAAGACGGATCCCTGGTTGTTGTTGTCGAATTTCCAGACGCGGTTGCGGAGGATTTCGGCGATGAGCACGCCACTGCCGTCCGGCAGTCCAATCGGCCCGTTGATGGCCACTTCGAAATCGCGTTTGATGACCTGCACCGTGGCGCCCTCGGCAACGACGCCGGGGATCGCTGTGGCTTTCATGTCGGTCGCCGCAACCCGCGAGCGAGGCGCGGCGGGTGCCTGCGCCTGCTGCCGGGCAGGAGCCGCCTGCTGACTCAGGGCGGACGCCGCCGCCAGGCACCACACCGCCGCCGCCGCGAATATCCGTGTGCCGTTCATCTGCAGACTCCTTCTGTTACTGGAGCGGAAGCCCCATCAGGCGCGCCGGATTTTCCTTGAACATCATCGTCAACTGCCGGTCCGTGAAACCCTGGCTTCGCAGCCACTTCGCCGCGGTCGCGAGCCCGTCCGGGTGGACCGGATTCGTGCGCTGGCCCAGATCGCTCGCGATCACGATGTGCTCCGGACCGAGCTGCCGGATCACGTCGGTCGTGACCTTTCGCGGGTCGCCGTTCGGCCGGGGTTCCGCAATCAGATCGAACCCGGCTCGTGCCTCGACCATCGCGCCAAGCGTGATCGCCTCCTGAAGGTCTGGAATCGGCCAGGTGGTTGCCCCGTGCGTGACGACCATGTGCTTCACGCCGGCGTCGCGCGCCGCGCGAAGCACCATCAGCGCTTCCTTCGACGGCATGTGCCCGGTCGCAAGGACCAGCTCGCCGTTGCTGTCGACGGTTCGCGTCTTCGCAATGACCTCGAGGACCGCGCGTGTCTCGGGCAGCAGCTCTCCGTTCTTCGACACGAGCACAAACGGAGGATTGGTGCCACCGACGGTGTTGCCTTCGGCATTGAGGGTCGGCATCCAGACGATCCGTCCCCAGCCGCCGGTGACGCGGGCCATGTGCTGGACGGCTTCGGCGCTCATGCCGCCGACGGTGCGGCTCATCACGATGCCGCCGAACACCTCGAGACCGGGCACGACCTTCCGGGCCAGGTACGCCAGCTGCGCCGTCTGGTCGTACTGCTGCTTGATCACGAATCCGCGCATGCCGCGCGCCTTCGCCATCTGCGCGTAGTCGATAACGTCGATCCCACGGATCTGCGGCTCCGGGCTGTCTGGCGCCATGTGCGCGTGCGTGTCGAGCGCGCCAGCAAGCGCCGGATCCGTCAGGCCTTTATCAGCGACCGGAGCCGCGGGCGGAGGACCGCCCTGCAGTGCGGCCAGCGGGGTCATCACCGCCGGACCCAGCAGGGCCACCAGCGTGCACGCGACCAGGCGATAGGGTGTAGGCATCGCAGTCCTCCTTCTCATCGTGATCTTACAGCCGCACCGTGTACTGCAGTTTGCCAGACAGCTTCTGGTCCTGCTGATGGAACCGCAGTCCACCCAGAGCGTCCTGCAGCCATCCCTGGCTGAACACGAGGAAGACGTCGTTGCCAGGGCGCTGAATCCACCGCAGCCGGCTCTGCCATCCAAGGTTCCTTGTCAGATTGTCGAACTGCGCGAGGCCTGACGTCGACAGGAACGGCGAGAACGAGTAATTGAACTGCATGCCGAGGATGCGGGCAACGAAGCTCCCCTGCGGCAAATCGGCGAACGTCTGATTCGTATTGAGCGTGATCGCGAGCCGCGGTGGCAGCCGGTACGTGACCGATACCTGAAGCTCGTCGGCGGTCCCCGACCAATAGCGGCCGAACTGCCAGTTGATGTTCGTCTGCAGCGTTCGCTGAGGCGCTGTCGCGAGATCGGAGCGCCAGCGCGTGAACCGGTACTCGCCCCCGGGGAGAACGACTCCGGGAGAAATCTCGAACGGCGCGAACAACCGCTCGTAGTTGACCACCGGGCTAAACATGGAGTGGACGGCATCGCCCGACGCAAAATGCCAGTCGATTGGCGCAATCACGTGCAGGTTCCAGCTCTCTGTCTGGTCGATGTCCAGACGCGTGTATCGGGTGAAGTACGCTCCGTGGAACATCTGCTGCAGACCGAGAAACTCGCCGGGCCGAGGGTTGTAGCGGCCGCCGGCACGAAACACCCGCACGTTTCTACGGGACACGAATCCGAGCGCTGGCCGAAAGTCCTGCTGAATCTCACGCAGCACCACCTCCGCTTCGACCACGTCATTGGGGTACTCGAGGGACGCGCCGTACGAAAGATTGTTCCCTCGTCGTCCCTCCGTCACCGTCTGCAGACCATACGCGTTCAGCATCAGGTTTCGCGATTGCCCCAGAAACCGCGCTGTCGCCAGGCGCAGATCGGCGCCGTAGGTGGCGCTGTCGCGCGCACGCGCAGGGTCGCCGTGCGTCACGATCGCGCCAATGGAGGATTGCTGGAGAAAATTTCGCCGGAGGCGCGCAACAAGAAGGTTCCGCGCGGGCGTGGTTACACTGTCGGATGTCCGGACGTCGAGGACTCCGAGATCCGTACGTCCGATCTTGCCCGTCACTTTCACGCCCACGTCGATCGGGACCTCCTCGCCGTTCAGAAGGCCAATCTGGCGGCTGAAGAACGGCAGCGCCTCTGACCGAAGGGCTGGGATGCCCCATGACCCGCGGATGCCGGTATTGGAAAAACTGAAGACGCCTGCATCTTCGAGGAAGAAGGCGCGCTTCTCCGGAAAAAAGAGCGAAAAGCGAGTCAGATTAATCTGCCGGGCGTCGACCTCCGTCTCGCCGAAGTCGGTATTGACCGTGGCGGTTACCTTGAGGCTCGACGTGACGTTGTACGTCAGGTCGAAACCAGGTCGGCCAGTCAGCGTGGTGGTGTCGCGTCGCGCCGAGTCACGCCACTGGCCCGCGGCGAATGGACGCAGATCAAGCCCGACGCCCTGGCTCAAACCCTCCAGGCGCATGAGGTCGCCAGCTTCGGAGACGTGAAAAAACTGCGTCTCCAGTCGCGCGCCCGCCCAGCGGTCTTCTTCCGCCTTCCTACGGATGTGGCGTGCGACATTGAGCCCCCAGACGGTCTGGCCGGCCGGGAAGCTCAGGCTCCTGAATGGGATCGCAAATTCCGCGCTCCAGCCCTCCGGGACCCGTCGCGTCCGCACCGTCCAGATCGCGTCCCACTCCAGATTCGATTGTCCATTCGCGAAGATGAGGCCGTCGACGAGCGCACCCGCGGGGTTCGTGGCGAAAGTAGTACGCATTCCGCTGATCGCGGAACGTATCCAGGAGAATCTCGATTCGATCGTCGCCGTGGAGGCCGCCGTCGCGGGTCATCTGTGTGCCGATAATCCCATCCGGTTCGGAGTCGTGCGCGACGATGCCGATGTAGAGCGCGTCGGCGTCGTACAGCACCGTGATCACCGTGCGCTCCGACGGCTCGGCGCCCACCTTCGGTTCGCGTTGCGTCAGCGCCCCGAGCGGCGCGGCAGTCCGCCAGGCCTCCTCGCGCAAGAACCCATCGACTGCGATGGCTGATTCGATCCGCGTCACGACGGCACGCGGCCGTAGGTCGCCGGCGTCGGGTCCCTGCGCATTCGCGGCCGACACGCCAAGGGTGCCACACGCCACCGCGGCGAGCGCGAGGCTGACCCTCACCGGACTACCGCGCCGAGCAGGGCTCCGGCGTCCACGGCGAATTCGCCGGAAGCTTCTTGAACTGAAAACTGTAGTGATACGGCTCGAGATAGTAGCGCGGCTCGTCGAGTTCGCCGATCCAGCTGAGCCAGGTATCGCCCGACGGCGCCTGCAGCACGTGGAGATACTCGGTCAGCGTCGCGCTGGCGCTGACGGGCAGGCCGTTCTTGCGGGCGTACTGCGCGCGCAGATTGGTCGTCGTGACCTTCAGGTTACCTTCGCGCTGCCCCGCGGCTGCCACGGCCCGCTCCCACTGCGCAGCCGATTGTCCCTGCCAGCTTGGCGCACCGGCTGCCGGCGCAGCCGCAAAGCGAAACAGCCGCACCTGATTCCCCGCCTCAAACTCCGCCTTCAATGTGGTCTCGTCCTGCCAGCTGAGGCGTACACGTCCGGGCAATCGGGTCACCCCGACGGCGCCATATCCCTTGCACTGCTCGCCGGCGGCTTCGTCCCCGGCTGGATCCCACGCGTTCACCAATTTCATGCCTTCGGGCGTGACGTGAATGCCCCCGCCGCGTACGTAGCCCTTCCTGGGCGTCACCATGCGCGATACCCATTCTTCGGTGATGACCGAAACCCAGTTCCCGGTGACATCGACGGCCGCCGCAGCCCGCGCCGTGGGCTGCGGACCCTGCCCCCGGCCCCCCGCCGGCTGCTGCGCCGCGGTCTCAGTAAACGCCGCCGCGACGGCGATGACCGACGAGGCGCAGAGCAGCGCCGCACGCCGCAGTCCGCGTCGCATCAATTGACGACCTCGCTCGCCCGGCCGCCCCACGTAAAGCCGTCCGAGGTGCGCTGGAACATCACCATGCGGAGGCGGTGCTCGCCAGCGGTGCGCGAGGGATTGCCGGTGATCACAACGGGATCCCCGACCATGATGGTCTTCGACGACACGCCGTCACCGGCGAGCTGCGGCAGACCGCTCCACTCGACAGACCAATCCTGCATGGTCCCCGTTTCGTCGGGTGCCTTGACGGTCACGAACGAGTGCGGGTTCCGGAACTGCACGCGGATGAGCGTGCCCTCAACCTTGACCTGGCGCTTCAGGTCATAGGTGCCGGCGAATGAATGGTGGGCCTGAATCCCCACACCGGACGCAACCAGGACCATCACAGTCAGAACGAAGCTCTTCATTTTCATCATGGGCTCCTCGCGTCTAGCGCGTGCTGAGGCTTCGATACACCGCCTCAATGAATGCGTCGGGAGAACCGTACATACCGTCGAAATCCAGCGTGGGACGTGCTGCTCGCACTTGCTGCAGCGACTGCCCGTTCTTGATCGAGTCCTGAATCCGGTCGCGAACCCGGATCACCATGTTGCGATAATTCGCGACATCGCCGATGTCGGCGACCCGGCCGTGGCCCGGCACGATATAGGTGCCCCCCTGGGACTTGTTCTGGGCTACGGCCATGTCGAGGATCCTGTTGAGGCCGTCGACCGTGCCCTGGATCGAACCGCCGCGGTCGATATGGATGGCCGGATATCGGTCTATCGAAAAGACGTCGCCCGTGCTGATCACGTCCGAGTACCGGAAATAGACGATGGTGTCGCCGTCCGTCGACGCGGCGGGCACGTGAATCAGTTCGATGCCTTCGCCGTTAAAGAACCCGTTCCACTTGTACTTCGGCGTGTCGTACGTCATCTGCGCATGCCGATCGACGTCCACCTTTTCACCGACCATGCGGCTCAGGACCGCCTCATGCGCCCAGACCTCGGCACCGACCCCTTCCCCGCCGGCACCGCGTGCGACATTCCCACCCGTGAATGTCATCCCGGCGGCGCGAACGGCGGGATTGCCGCCGGCATGCTCGGCGTCGCCACTCGTGTTGACGATGAAGCGCAGCGGCTTGAGGGCTCCAGGCGAATGCACCATGCCGTTCACCGCCTGGCTGGTCCACCACCCCGCGCCCGTATAGGCACCGGTCCCGGCGCCGCCCGGACACCGCGGTCCGACACACGGTGCCAATGGGAAGAACGGCAACTGCACGAGCGTCGCGAGCTGCTCGAGATTATCGAGCACAGCCGCCGACATGTCGGCGCGCCCTGCGTCGACAATCAGCGTGCCGTCGTACCCCGTCGAAATGCTGATGTTGCCGCCCGCCCCGCCAAGCAGGTAGACGTTGCCCTGCACGGGCAGCACCTGAATACCGGGCTGGGCCGCCTGCTGCGCCGCAAGACGGTCCACGCCGGAGACCACGGCGAGCAGAACCAGCGCCACGGCACAACCACCGCGCGTCAGGGTATGGCGTGTCATTCGCATGATGGCGCGTTCCGTGCTCATTCGGTCCGCCCCGTGCCGCGCATCTTCAGCCGGAAATCCGGATACATCGTCTCGGCGCCGCCCCGCGCTGCTTCGTACGGAATGCCATTGTCCTCCGCGTACTCGCGGAGGTAGGGGTTCTTACCGGGGAGGTGATGCGGGAACCGCCCCGATGTGATTTCCGTGATGACGGTGCAGGGGAAGTACTCGACTTCGGTGTGTGTATCGAGCAAATAGCTGATCGATTGCATGAACGGCTCGCTGAGATAGACCGGATCCTCATGCATCAACGTGATGGTGAGGAAGTTGCCGTGACGCACCCACCATTCAGTGACCTTTGCCTTGTCACTCACCGAGTTGCCGTTCCAGTCAAAATAGCCTTCCTTCAAGTGGGTCGTCGTGATGATCAGCGTGTTGCCCCTGAACTCGCCCGTCGAGAAGCCGTACCAGGTGTGGGGCGCATACTCGGAGGGATGAGGCCGGCCGTCGAGATAAATGACCCGGTCGTCGAGCCCGCGGACAAACGTCACCCGGTACGCGGTCACCGACCGGTTCACCGGGTCGACGTCCTTCCGGATCCGGACTGCCCCGGACGCGCGCCACTGCGCGAGCATCGGGTGCGGCCGGCACTGGAACTCGGGGGTACTCCATTCCGACGCATCGTGCGTTTCAGCCCGCATCCGGCCGGCCTCAGAGTGCGGAATGCCGGTGAAGTTTCCCAGCTCGCGCTCCTCTTCGTCGTAGACCACCCACTCCCCCGCGAAATCGGTGGAGCCGGTCGCAATATTCATGTCGCCGCCCTTGATGGCGTCCCCTACGGCGATCCGCTGGGTCGACCCGATCCGGCGCCCGCTTTGCGCCGCCTGCTGCGAAAACACGGGCGCCGCGAGAAAGGCGGCCGCGGCAAGACAGGTCGCCGCGGTGACAGACGTACGAGTCACAATGTGCATTCGTCCTCCGTCGAAGTCTTGAGGGCTCCGATTGGGGTTGTATATTTACCGGTGCGTGCCGGTGCGAAGGCGATATCTTTGCCCCGAAGCAAGAAAGGCACCAAGCAAACATTGCGTCTCCTCCCCTCCGTAATCGGCCCATTGATCGCTCGAACTGTGCGCTTTTCTCACAGCGGTTTGTGTGCCTTCGACACAGCGTCCGGCGTCAGCGCTTGAACCCCGGCCTGCCAGGGGGCCAGCGGAGTGGAATGACAGTTGCCTTCAGCTGGGCCGATCCGTACCGCCTGACCCGCAGGAGTCCCTGTTACACGTGATGCACATGCCGCTGGCCCTGGTGATCGTCGCCGCCCTCGCCGCGGGCGGCGCCGCCCAGGACGATCCCCTTCGTGATACGGTGCAACGCCTCCAGGCGTTAACATCGAGGGGTGACCTCACGCCGGAGAACGTCTTTCTCCACGAGCAGATTGCGATCCTGATCGAACGACGCCGGCGGGCGCAGGCGAGATCGTTCCTGGTCGAACGCTTGGACCTCGCCATGAAGGATTTCCTGGACGCCAGCGAACGCATCATCGAGGCGAAAAGCGGCCGGCAGGGCGACGACCGCAGCGAAGAGATGCGCTTCCTGATGGCGCGCGACCTCGAGCGCACGTATTTCAGAATTCAGCAGGGCGACTACTTCGGGCGGCAGTCGCAGGGGGCCAGCGGTACCCAGTATGTCCGCGTGGCCCGGCGCCTCTACCAGGTCGCCCGGGCCGCCTACGACGACCGGGAATACGGCCGCGTCCGGCTGCTCTCTGAAGCGTCGCGCGACGTCATCATGGGTGTCGAACGGCTTGCACAGGCCGAAATGGGCGTCCCCGAACCACCGCGGCTTCCAGAAGGGTAACAGTGGCCTGGTATTCACCGGACCGCTTCCGGACTCAGGGCCTGCTGATCGCCCTGACCTCGATCTCGATGGCGGTGCTCACCGCCGTCCTGATCCAGGACGCCTGGCAGAGCACGCGCCAGACGCTGACCGATGAAGCACGGCAGGAATGCGCCACCGCGGTCGCAGAACTCCAGCAGCAGTTCGTGGATCGGGAATCCCTGATCGACGCGTCCGAACCGGCGCCCCAGGTCTTCGAGGCCCTCGACCTCTCGCTGCGGGGCCTGTCGTCGGCCGTCCTGCGTTCGTACGAAGGCGCGGAGGGCGGCTTCATGATCGGCCCCGAGCGCCGTCTCGCGGGCCATACGGGTGAAAGCTTCACGATGCCGGCCGTTGCCACGGACCCGATGGAAAACGAAGCGCGCCTCGTGGTGGACCTTGCTCAGGCGGCCGCCGCCGGTCCACCGCCGACATCGCTGATTCGTGAGGACGGTAACGACTTGCTGGTGGCGTGTGCCGTCGCCATTTTCCCAAGGGATGCCGTGGCGTGGGTGCTCAAGCGCCTGTCCGACGCCAACAATCCCGCCGCGGAGCGCCGTCGCTGGTGGCTGGCGGGGCTGGTGCTGTCGGCCGTACTCGGTCTGGCGATGACGATCTCCATCAGCTTCCGCCTGCAGCACGGCGTCGAAGCGCTCCAGACCGGCCTGTCGCGCCTCGAACATGACTTCGACTACCGCCTGCCGGCGATTGGGGGCGACTTCGGAGGTGTCGCCCAGGCCGTCAACCGCATGGCCGATCGACGCGGCACTCTCGAAGGGACGCTGCGCCGTCAGGATCGGCTGGCGGCACTCGGACGGGTCGTCTCGGGCGTGGCGCACGAGATCCGCAACCCGCTCAACTCCCTGCGCCTGACGCTGGAACTCCTGAACCGCCGCGTCCGCAAGGGCACGACCGAGGGCGGCGAGGTCCGCGAGGCCATCGACGAGGTCGACCGGCTCGACCAGATTCTCGGGAGACTGCTCACGTTCGGCCGGCCCGAGGGGCGCAACCGTCGCGTGCATGACCTGCGGCCCCTCCTCGAGCGGGCCGTTCGCATTGTCGGCGAACAGGCGCGGCACAAGCGCGTGCAGGTTGACCTCGTGGGGCTCGGCGACAACCCGATCGGAGCAGAGGTCGACGCGCTCGCCATCGAGCAGATCCTGATTAACCTCCTGATCAACGCGATCGACGCCTCGCCGGAACAAGCGGTCGTGACGATCTCGGCGGAGACCAACGGCGACAGCGTGCGGATCGAGGTCGCCGACCGAGGGGCCGGAATCAGCCCCACTGACCGCGAGCAGATCTTCAACCCGTATTTCACGACCAAGGAAAACGGAACCGGCCTCGGTCTGGCCATTTCACGCGAGATGGCCGCGCATCACGACGGCAGCCTCGAATTCGAGTCCACCGAGGGCGGCACGACCTTCGCCCTCCGCTTGCCGCGGCAACGGATACACGCGTGAAAAAGGCCCACGTGCTCATCGTCGAAGACGACGTCCGGGCGCGCGAGACGCTGCAGACGCTCCTCGAGGAGGAGCACTATCACGTGGATGCCGCGTGCGACGGGACCGAAGCGACCGAGGCGCTGCAGCAGTCGAATTACGACGCCGTGCTGCTCGACATCCGGATGCCGGGCCGCGACGGCCTGACGATCCTGCGCGATCTGCGCGAACATCCCGCGGCCCCGGCCATTCTGGTGATGACGGCCTTTGGCAGCTCCGACGTCGCGATCGAGGCGATGACCCTCGGCGCCTATGACTACCTCACCAAGCCGATTCGCTTCGACGAGCTGCTCATCCAGCTGAAACGCTCGATCGCCAACCGCCTGCAGGCGATGAGCCTCGAGCGGTACGTGGAAGACAGTGGATCCGCGGCGCAGGTGGAACTCGTCGGTGACAGCGCACCGATGCGGCAGGTCTACAAACTGATCGCACAGGTCGCGTCGTCGGATTCCACCGTGCTGATCCTCGGTGAATCCGGAACCGGCAAGGAGTTGATTGCGCGCGCCATCCACGCTCACAGCCCGCGGCGCGCCGCACGGCTGGTCGCCGTCCACTGCGCGGCGATCCCCGACACGCTGCTCGAGGCGGAGCTCTTCGGGTACGAGAAGGGCGCCTTCACCGGTGCCATCGCGCGGAAACGCGGGAAGTTCGAGATCGCCGAGGGCGGCACCATTTTCCTCGACGAAATCGGGGAGCTCTCGCCTTCCATGCAGGTCAAGCTGCTGCGGGTCCTGCAGGAGCGGACGATCGAGCCGCTCGGATCGGAGCGGACGATTGCGCTCGACGTGCGAATCCTGGCCGCGACGAATGCCGACCTGAAACAGGCCATCCGGAAGGGGGCGTTCAGGGAAGACCTGTTCTACCGGCTCAACGTGGTGACGATCGAGGCGCCGCCGCTGCGCGATCGCCGCGAGGACATTCCAGCCCTCGCCGCCCACATCCTTCGCAAGCTGATTTCCCGGCGGAAGGTCACGCCGACGAGCCTCACCCCGCAGGCGATCGACGTGCTGAAGGCCGGCAGCTGGCCGGGCAACGTGCGCGAACTCGAGCACGTGATCGAGCGCGGTGTCATCCTGTGCCAGGGCGCGCCGATCGGCCCGGATCTGCTCGCCCCACCGCCGCCGGCGCGCAGGAGCGATCCGTTCGGGGAGCTGCCGCTGGATGAAGGATTCCATGCGCTGATCACGAAGCTCGAACAGAGCCTCGTGCGCCGGGCTCTGGCGCAGGCGCACGAAAACAAGTCGCGTGCCGCCGAACTCCTGAAGATCAACCGGCGGCTGCTGTACGACAAGCTGCAGAAGTTCGGGATCGACTGAGGCGGCCGCCCTGGCCGGGGGTCAGCGCTCGAACACGACCTTCCCGTCGACGATCGTCATCACCGGGCGGATGGTCGCGATCTCCTCCTCGGGCACCGTCAGGTAGTCCTTGTCGAGCACGATGAGGTCCGCGAGAAAGCCGGGCATAATCGCACCGCGGCGGTCCTCCTGAAAGCTGAACCAGGCGGCCTGCCGCGTATAGACCTGCAGCGCCTGCTCGCGTGTGAGACGCTGCGTCGGCCGCACGAGATCCCCGCGCCAGCTGCGCCCCGAGATGTACCAATAGAGCGCCATGAACGGCCGGAACGGCACCGCGACCGTGCCGTCCGTGCCACCGCCGAGCGGGAGTCCGCTTTCGAACACCGTCTTGACAATCGGCGCATCGTCCATACGCGCGCCCCAGGTCTTCTGCAGCACGTCCGCCGTGACCAGCTGTCGGGACTGGATCATGACGCCCATGCCCAGACGCTTCATCCGTTCGATCATCGGCGGGGTCAACAGCTCCGCGTGGAGAAGGGTGAAGCGCAGGTGATCGAGCGGCGTCCGGGCGTGCACGTCCTCGAAGACCTCGAGCATGGTGTTCAGCTGCGGCTCGGTCTGGGAGTGGATCTGCATCGTGGCGTTGCGCGCGACGGCCGCTTCGACGACGCGCGTGAACGCCGCACGCGCCGCCGGCGGCAGCGGATAGCTGGCGGGATTCCAGACGTCCAGCATCAGGTTCTCGCCGACGGAGTTCAGCCAGAACATGTCGTCGCCGAACCGCGCCGGAAAGCGATCCAGGACGTCGAGCGCCTGCGCCTCGTCGCGCGAGTCCAGCTGAAGCCCGACGCGGAGCGTCATCTGCCCACGCCGCCACACTTCGAACATCGCCTGGTAGTCCTCGTCGCTGTCCAGCCAGTGCTCGATGATGGACAGCCCGTTGCCGTCGATGATGCCCGTCAGGCCGGCGGCGTTGAACTCCCGCATCACGGCGCGCAGGCCGGCAATCTTGTCGTCGAACGACAGGCGCGGGAAGTACTTCTCGCGGCCCATCAGCACCCCGCGCGTGCCGCGCAGCACGCCGGTGAAATTACCCTGGGCGTCCTTCTCCATCGACCCGCCAGGCGGCAGTGCCGTCTGCCCCGTGATTCCGCTCGCCGTGATTCCCAGCGAATTGAGCTGCACCACCTCGTAGGTGGCCTGCACGTGCACCGGGTGCGCAGGGGCCACGCGGTCGAGTTCGGCCCGCGTCGGCATGCGCCGCTCGCGCAGCTGGGAATAGTGCCAGCCGCCGCGGATCAGAATCCACGTACCCGGCGGCACGGTCGCCGCGCGCGCCCGGATCGCCGCAAAGATGTCGTCGAGGCTGCGCGCCTCGTCCACGCGAATCTCGTCGCGCCAGAAGACCGCCGCCTGGATCAGGTGGACGTGTGTGTCGATGAGTCCCGGCAGCACCGTGCGGCCGCCGGCGTCGATGATGCGCGTGGAGGGCCCGGCCAGACTCCGCATCTCCGCCGTCGTGCCCACCGCGAGGAACCTGCCGTCGCGAATGGCGAGCGCTTCCTGAACACTGGAGGCGTCGTCGACCGTGACGACCTTCCCGTTCAGGACAAGCGTGTCCGGATAACTGACCACCCGGTCATCTGGCGGCTTCGAGAGCGCCTGCGTCATCAGGACGGCGGCGAGACCGGTGGCGAAGAGGGCTCCGCCGGACAGCAGGACGGTCAGAAGATTATTCGAGCGTCGCATGATGGCTCCGGCGGTCGCACCGCAAGGCGGGCCGGCCCTTCCTGGAGGTGAGGAAGGACCGGCCCTTTTCCACGCGCAGCGGGTGAGCGTGCGGGAACTAGAAGGAGTACTTCAGCGCAAACTGCAGGATCCGGGAGTCCAGCGCCGAGCGAATCTGCCCGAACGTCGGCGAACTCAGCGGCACATTGTTGCCGAAATCGGCAGCCCGGAAGCTGTTCGTCACGTTGTACGCCTCCGCGCGGAACTCGAGTCCGTGCGCGCCAACCCGGACGATGCGCGACAGCGCCATGTCGAGCTGCCACGTCGGCGGCCCCTCAAAGCCATTGCGCTCCGCATTGCCGTTGATCGTCCCGACCGGCGGCAGAGCGAAGGCCGCCGGATTCCAGAACTGCGACAGCGGACGTCCCGACGTGTCGCTGAACACGTCATCCAGCACCTGGTTCGGCCGCTGATTGACAATGTCGGTCAACGCGCGGTCCGGCCCCGCCGTCACGTTCACAAACCGCCCGCTCAGCCGGCGGTAGATGCCCGACACCCGCCAGCCGCTCGCCACGGCACGCAGCGTGGGGTTCGCGAATTCCGGCACTGCGTACACGCCCGTGACGTTGGCCGCGTGGTTCCGCGAACCGAAGCACGGGCCGCGCTCGGCGCCACGATTGCTCGGGTCGGGATAGGCCTCTTCCACGTTGGGCAATCCGTCACTCGTGAAGTCCTGCAGACATTGCGAGTACGTGTAGTTGCCACCAATGGTCAACCCGAGCGGCGACCGCCGATCGAGCGACAGCCGCAGACCGTGGTAGTCCTGCGTCCCGTTCGTGTCGAACTCCGAGACCCGGCCGAGGAACTGGCCGTCCTGCGGACGCTCGACGGTGAAGCGCCGGCGCTGGTTGGTGTTCCCCGTCGTCGAGCACTGCGTGCCGGTGCCAGTGATGGCCTGCCCGTTCGGCAAGGTGCAGGTGGCCGTGCCGTTCGACACGTAGACCCCAGGGTTCAGCATCTTGATGCCCCACAGGTGGTCGCCGCGGGTACCAACGTAGCTCGCCATCGCCATCCATTCGATCCCGAACTGCCGCTGCACGGTCGCGTTCCACGACTGACTCCGCGGCCGTTCGCGGTCGTACGGCATGCTCAGATAATCGCCGAAGGGAAGGAAGGCGGCGTCCGCGCCGATCTGCGTCCGCGGAAACGGCTGGCCGCCTGGCACGCCCTGCCACGGATTGGCCAAGCCTCCCGCCGGGTTGACGAGCGTCAGGCGGTTGAAGAACGGCGACGCGACGAACGTGCCGTTGTAATACCCGAGGAACTGCTGGTCGTAGCCGAGGCCGTACGAACCCCGTACCGACATGCGGCCGTCGCCCTGGACATCCCACGCCGCACCAAGGCGCGGCGCGAACTTCAGCCAGGAGCTGTTCACGCCCGTCTTGCCGGGGAAGCCGGGATCGCCCGGGTAATAGAGCCCCGCCGGCGCGTTCCTGAACACGGTGCTCTTGGTCCCCTGGCGGAAGCGCTCATAGTCGAAGTTGACGATGAAGCCTTCCTCCATGGCCACCGGAAGGTCTGGCTCCCACCGGACGCCGTAGGTCAGCGTGACGGTCGGCTTCACCTGCCAGGCATCCTGGGCGTACATCACCGGGAGCCACTGCGTCTGGACGACATCGGCCGGACTGCCCTGCACCATTGACGCGGGCCGCCCGATCATGAAGTCTCCAACCGCCAAGCCCGTCACCTGCGTCGTAAAGCTGAAGGTCGGCGCGACCGACGTCGCCAGTTCGGTGTGCATGCTCGCGTAGGCGAGACTCGCGCCGATGCCAATCTGGTGTCGACCCTTCACCACGTTGAGACTGTCCTCGATGGTGAAATGGTGTCCGTCAAACACCGAATCGGCGCTGAGGTGCGCTGCCCCGATATTGAACGCGCCGGGGATCAGCACGATGGTGTAGCCCTTGGTATCGGCCACGGCATTGATGCCGACCTCGGTCGGATCGAAGCCGCCATAGGTCCGTCGCGTGATGCTGGGGACGTTGGCGGAAAAGCGCAGCGAGTTCACAGCGGTTGGGCTGAGGATGTAGTTGGACCCGGTCGCATACCCTTGTGAAGACGTCGCGGCGCCCTGCGAGTTCGCGTTCAGAAGCGGATTGTTGAAGTCGGACGGCCGGGGCGCCACGTAGGTGAAGATCATGGCGCGCCCGAAGAGAGAGTGGCTGTTGTTCAGCTGATAGTCCACCCTCGCCACGTACTGATGCTCGTCATAGATATTGCGGCGGCCAAAGACGACCTCGCCGCACGGATCCGGCGACGCCGACTCGGCGAGAAGCCGTCTGGCAATGTCGGTGGACGGACGGCTGAACACCCCCGGATCGATCCGGTTGTTGACGAACGGCGCACCCAGGGTGACCTGGCGTCCGCTGTTGCAGGCGGGGGAAGCGACGGTCGTCCAGTCGCCGGCCAGCATGGCCGGCGTGACAATCCGGGAGCGCTGGTCGGCAGGATCCTGCCGCAGCATCGTCCCCTGATAGCCGCCAAAGAAGAACACGCGGTTTTCCAGCACCGGCCCACCGAACGTCCCGCCGAACTGGTTGCGCTTGAGCGTACTGTTCCGGGTGGCGAAATAGCCCCGGGCGTTGAACAGGTCGTTCCGCAGGAACTCGAAGGCGGTGCCATGAAACTGGTTCGTGCCGGATCGGGTCACCGCGCTGACGCTGGCGCCGCCCGAATGTTCCGCCGACAGGCCTGACGTCTCGACCTTGAACTCCTGGAGCGCATCGGGAAACGGATACGGCAGCGCGCTGCCGTCGAACAGATTCTTGTAGCGGGCGCCGTCCAGCATGTACGACTCGCCGCCGCGCAGCCCCCCGCCGACCGACAGCTGGAGATCGCCTGTTCGGAAGGACCTGCTGCCGGCGGTTGTCGTCGCCGTCTGCACGGCCTGCCCCGAGAGCACAATCAAATCCGCCACGTTGCGTCCGTTGAGCGGGAGCGCCAGGATGCGCTCGTTCTCCATCACCTGGCCGACGCCAACAGCGCGCGTCTCCACCATGGCCGCGGACGCGACCACTTCGACGCTCTCGGCCAGAGCGCCGACGTTGAGCACCGGGTTGATGAGGAAGCTGCTGTTGACCTGCAGCACGATTCCCGTCTGCACGTACGTCTGGAACCCCTGGAGAGCCGCCTCGAACCGGTGCGTGCCGAGCGGGAGATTCGGCAGCGCGTAGGTGCCGGTCTCGTTGGTAACCGTCGTACGCGTCAGGCCGGTCTCGACGTGACTCACCGTCACGGACACGCCTGGCAGTACGCCGCCGTCCTGGTCGCGCACCGTGCCGCTTAGTTGAGCGGTGGCCTGCGCCCACGCTGCGCATGGGAGCGCCACGAGCATCAGCACACCCGCGAGCAGTCGCGCCACTGTCCTCCTGATCGTCATCGTGACCCCCCTGGTCTCTAGAAGCTCGTCGCCTGTGGCAGACAGGCCTCGCACACACGCGGTCGCGCATGAACGGGGACCTGTCGATGGACCGGAAGCACGGGGCCGAAGCAACTGTTATTCCAGCAGGGAGCCACGTCGAGACCTGATCACGTTTCGGCCCGTCTTGAAGGCAGACGGCGATGGAATCGCCAGGCGCCCAAGCCTGGCGGCACATCCGTTGTGCAGAAAGCGCACAGCTTGTCGTGAGAAATTCTTACAACGAAGATGGTCAGAGCGGGTCGTCGCGACGGCGCCATGCCGGAGCGCGGCGTCCGGCAAAGTGGCATGAGTTCGGCAAGCCGTCGCGCCGGATAGCCCTCTTCACCAGGAGTTCGCCATGACAACGCGAGTCGCAGTGCCCGGTATCTTCGTGTTCGTGTGCGCGGGACTCCTTGCCGCCCCCACGCCATCCGCCGCACAGACCGCGGCGCCCAGCGAACATATCGAGGCCGTTCACCATCCGGGCTTCGACAAGTCATTGAACATGCCGTTCGTGCCGGCCATCAAAGTCGCCTCGGGGAAGATGCTCTGGCTGGCGGGCACGACTGCGGTGCCGGTGTATCACGATCACCCGCATCGCCGTGACGAGGTCGTGAAGCACCTGCCGAACGACCTCGAGGCGCAGACGCGGGCGACGATGGACGGCATTAAGCAGACACTCGCGGCCTCCGGTGCGACCTTCGGCGATGTTGTGCACATGTTTGTGTTCAGGACGCGGCCCCGCATCGGCGACCTCGGGCGCGCGAGTGCGGTCATCAATTCGTACTTCGCCCCGTTCAACCACAAACCGACGTCGACCAACGTCGTGGTGCTCGAGCTCGGCGAGCCGGAACAATTGATCGAAATACAGGTGGTGGCCGTCGTTGACTGAGCAAACGGCCACACGCCGGGCGGCGGTACGCGTGTACTCTGATCTCGCGATGTGACATCCGGGCTCCATCTCTTTTTCCAGGAGATTACGCATGGCGGTGTTTCTCGATCGACGACAACTCCTTCGCGTCCTCGGCTCTGGCGGTATCGCCGCGGCCGGCGGGTCACTGGGGACGCTCGCACCCTCGCCAGTTGTGGAAGCCGCCGTGCAGGCGGGTGCCCGCGCCGCGGGCCGCAATGCCGCGTTTATCCGTGTGCCGCTCACCAACGGCATCATTCCGCACGCGGGTGGGACGGCCATGGAGCTGTACCACAAGCACCCGCACGACCCCCGCGAGGAAGTGGTGCAGCCGGAGGACATCCGGCTGCAGACCCGCCTGACGATCATCAACCACAAGGAGATCCTCGACTGGGCCGGCCTTGGCTGGCGCAATGTCGTCAAGCTGACGCGGTACCAGACGCGGATGGACGAGTCGCCGCAGATCGAGGCGGTGCTGCGCAGCTACTTCAAGGACTGGTGGCCCGCAATGACGATCTACGAGGTCAATGGCCTCTCGTCTCCCCAGGCGCGCCTGGAGATTGACATGTGGGTCGCGCCCGCCGGCACGCGGGTCGTCGTCGGGTAGGCCGTTACAACAACGAGGCGTCAATGGCACAGGCAGAAAACTCACCGCATCAATCGAAGCTGAAGGGCCTTCACGCGATCTTTCCGCGGCCCGAAGTCACGGACCGGGCGGCATTCGCGCCCGCTATCGAGATCAGCCCGACGCTCGATCTGCTGATCATCTCAGGCATCAGCGCCTATCCGCCGGAGGTGGACCCGTGGAATCCCGGATCCTTCCGTCTGCCGGAGGACGCAGCTGAGCGCGGCAAGATGGCGACCGCCAACCTCGATCGCATCCTGAAGGCGGCCGGCTCCACCTGGGAGCACATCGTCTTCAACGTGAACTACGCCGCTCCGGGAGGCGGCGGGATCAACTTCGCTGCCCAGTACGGCGACTGGCGGCCGTGCAGCACGAGCCTGCGGGTGGTCGATACCGGCGTCCCTGGCGTCAACGTCATGTATCAGGTCACCGCCACGGCTCCACACAAACAGATCGCGGCGCGGGGGCCGGTGGCCGGCATCGAAGCCATCATCGACCGGCCGGGCGTCGCGCTCAAGGAGCTGCCGCAGGCGCCCGCAATCCGCGTGACGAACGCGGTCGACCTCGTGTACTTCCCGGCGGTCACAGCGTATCCGCCGGACGTCGATCCCTGGAATCCAGGCAGCTACAAGCTGCCAGACGACCTGGCGGCTCAGGAAAAGATGGTCGCGGACAGCATCGATCGCATGCTGAAGACGGCGCGCCTTGGATGGCAGAACATCGTGCTGATGGCGCGGACGGGCGAAGTGAAAGGCGTGGCGTCCATGCAGGAACGCTTCGGAGACTGGCGGCCCTGCCGGACCACCCGCGCCGTCCGCACCGGGATTCCGGGGGCCCGGATCATGTGCGAGGTCACCGCCGTCGCGCCGCGCTGACCCAACTCCCAATCGCCCAGCTCCCAACTCCCAAGAGTCTTGGGAATTGGAAGTTGGCACGTGGGGAATTGCTTCCTAGAACCGCACGCGAACGCCGAACTGCATCTGCCGCGGGAACTGCGCGGCAGTCGGCACCATGAATACCGACGACGCGCGATTGCCGGTCGGCGGCACATGGTTCTCACGGTTGAAGAGATTGAAGATGTCGTAGAACAGGTCGAGGCTCTCGAGGCCGCGGCCGAACGGGATCGAGTATCGGAACGACGTGTCGACCAGCAGCGACCCCGGTCCTTCCAGGCCGTTGATAACCGCGCGCCCCTGCGCGTCCACCTCGGACCGAATCGGGATCGTCAGGTCGTTGATCCCGCGGATCGGCCGATCGTTGTTGTCGAGATCGCCGTTCACATCCGAGCCGACGGTTTCGTTGATCGGCGCCCCTGAAATCGCGCTCACCACCGCCGCGATGTTGAAGGCGCGCCAGACGTTCACGGTGCTGCTCGCCGCCAGCACGTGCGTTCTGTCGGACGCGAACCGCCCGTAGTCCGCCCGTACTTCCCTGTCGGACCACACCCGCCGCGCGTCCGGGTTGCCGAGGCCGACGTAGTGGCTTTCCTGCGCCGTGTAGGCCAGACGGCCGCTCCAGCGATTGGCCATGCGCTTGAGCAGAGAGACCTGAACCGACTTGTAGTCGCCGTTGAAGTCCGGGCTGGTCTGGGCCTGCAGCACGCGCGCGAAGGTCGTGCCGCGCGCCGCAAGCGGAATCAGCTGGCCGCCCGGATCGATCGTGTTGATCCCGGGCCGGACGCGGTTGACCGGTTCGTTCAGATCAATCACGCCGAGCTGATCGCGCGACACGTTCGCGACGTAATCAACGCCCACCGCGGCGTTCGACCCGATCTGGTGGTTCAGGCCGAAGCTGTACGACCACGTGTACGGCAGCTGTCGATCCGGGCTGTCCACCCAGGGATTCTGGTTGAAGGTCGAGCCCGCGAGTACCTGGTCGCGGAAGGCATTGAGCGCGGCCTGGGCGGCCGGGCTCAGCTGCGCCACGCCGGGATTACCCTCCGAGTCGTTGATCATGACGGGTCGCAGCACCAGGCCGGCCAGCGGATGCGCCTCGTTGATGGCGATGCCCGGGAAACGCGTGCGGACGGCGTTCTGCTGCAGCGTCAGGTCGAGTACCACTGGTGGATACGCGTAGAACTTGCCGATGCCGCCGCGCACGACCGTGCGCCCGGTGCCCCGCAGGTCCCACGCAAACCCGATTCGCGGGGCGAAGTCATCCTTGCTGTTCGGCGTCTGCCGATGGTGGTCGTAGCGGATGCCGAGGTTCAACGTCACATTGCCGGCGACCTTCACGCGATCTTCGGCGAAGAAGTTGTACCGGCGGTCCCGGGAAAACACCGGGTACCCGTAGGGATCCGGCGGACCGACCGTCACGTTGAACTGGAACGGGAAGGTCGCCGGGTTCGTGGGGTTGTAGGGCGCGTCCGTCCGGAACTGGAATGTGCCCGAGCTGAACGTGGTGCGGGGCGGCATCTCGTGCATGCCGAGGCCGCCACCAACCTTGAACGAATGTTCGCGTCCCCACAGCGCGGGCGCGAAATAGCTGAACGACTCGTCGAGGGTGTAGGTTTTGATTCTGGTGTTCAGCCCCTCGCCGCCGCGGCCGGTGATGTAGCTCGGATGCACGTTCCGCTGCCCGACGGAGAACGGGTCGCGGCTATTGAACCCAATCTGCTTCACGTCGTCGTCAAAGAACACCTGCGCGCCGGTCCCGAGCTCCTCGGCAATATGGCCTACACGGAGCTCGTTGGTCGCACGGCTGCTCCAGACGGAGGTATAGGTCGCGCCCATGAAGTTGTCCCGGTCGCCCTCCCACCCCTGGGCGTCGATCGTCTCGGTGTTGGTGTTGAATCCCTCGCCTCGCGTCGGAGCGGTCTCCAGCACCCACCGGAAGTTGAGCAGGTTCTGCTGGTTAATCTGCAGATCGCCGCGCGCGAAATAGTTCGTCGCACGGACTTCGAAGGTGCCGACCATGTCGCGAGCCAGCGGCGCCGCAGCGGCCGGGAAGCGCTTCTGCCCCGCGATGTCCTCGTGGTCCTTCTCCATCGTGAAGTAGAAGTGCGCGCGGTTCCGGACGATCGGGCCGCCGATGCCGAAGCCCGCCTGCAGCGTCCGCTCCTGAGGCTTGGGGGCCGATGCCGGAAGGAACGCGTTGCGCGCGTTGAACCGGTCGTCCCGGAAGTACGAGTAGACGCGGCCGTGCAGTTCGTTGGTGCCGCCGCGCGAGATCATGTTGATGATCGTCCCCGCCCCGCCGCCGTACTGCGAGCTGTACTGGTTCGTCAGCACCTGGTACTCGGCAATGTTGTCCAGCACCATGCGCACCTGCGTGCCCTGGCTGCCGCCGAGCCGATCGTCGTTGTTGTACATGCCGTCGATCAGGTAGACGTTCTGCTGCGACGGCGTCCCGTTCGCCACCACCTGCCCACCCTCGAACGTCGAGGCGGCCGGGTTCGGCGTGATGCCGGGAATCAACTGCGTCAGCGCAGTGAAGTTCCTGAAGTTCGACGGCACTTCCTCGATCTCGCGGCTCGAGAGCGTGCCGCCGATCTGGTTCGTCGACGTCTGCACGAGCGGGATCTCCGCCGTGACTTGAATCGATTCCTGCAGCCCCGCGACCTGCAGCGTGACATCCGCCGTGATGGCCGACCCGGCCGTCAGCTGCAGGCCGTTCCGCGTGACCGTGGCGAAGCCCGCCAGTTCCGCCACGAGCGAATAGACGCCCGGATCAAGATTAGGCACCGCGTACGCGCCGTTCTCAGCCGTCACGACCGTGCGGTTGAACCCGGTGTTCTGTTCGGTAAGGGTGACCGTGGCGCCGGGCAGGACCAGACCCCCCGCGTCAAGGACTCTGCCGCTGACCGACCCGCGCTGCTGCGCGGTCGCGGTGGCGGTCGATATCAGGAGCGAGAGCACGCCGACACACAGTACACGCCAGATAGCGAACATGAACGCCTCCTCGCCTGAAGGAACGTCTCAGGTAACGCGGACGTTACGCGTGTCTCCCTGGCGTGTCAACTGCGCGGCCGGCCCGTGTCAGCGCGGCAGGCGATCGGGCATTTCCGCCACGACATACGCCATGACGGCGATGGCGGCTGCGGCTTTGGACACTTCCTGCGGCGTGATCCGCTCCACCGTATCAGCCGGCGTGTGGTGAATCGCGAAGTACCTGGTGGGATTCCCGAGATACGCCATCATCGGCGCGTTGCCAGCCTGGGCGATTGGTCCGATGTCGGCCCCGCCGCCGCCCGCAACGATGTCCGACAGTCCCAGTTGGGTAAGCAGCGACCCGATGTCACGAACGAGGCCTCGCGCCGCACCGCTCCCCGAGAACCCGAGGCTGGCGGGCTCGAAGACCCCTGAATCGGACTCGAGCGCGAACACGTGATTGGAGGCGTGTGCGGCGTGACGAGCGGCGTACGCCGTGGCGCCGCGCAGCCCGTTCTCCTCGTTCGTCCAGAGGACGATGCGAATGGTGCGGCGGGGCCTGATGCCCAGCTTCGCCATCAGCCGCGCGGCCTCCCAGGTGACGATGCAGCCGACCCCGTCGTCTGACGCGCCGGTGCCGACGTCCCAGGAATCGATATGACCGCCCAGCAGCACGATCTCTTCCGGGCGCTCCCGCCCGCGGATCTCACCGACGACATTCGCGGACTCGACGTCAGGATCGGTACGCCCCTCCATCGTCAGCCTGACGCGCACGCGGGTCCCGGCGGCCGAGAGGCGCGCAATGCGGTCCGCATCTTCGGCTGAAATCGAGGCGGCCGGAATCGGCGGAATGCCCTGTCCGTACTGGACGCTGCCCGTGTGAGGCGTGCGAAGACCCGCGGGGCCCACGCCGCGCACGAGCACCGCCAGGGCGCCCAGTTGTGACGCGACGCGCGCGCCGTTGGTCCGGTAGGTCACCGTATCGCTGTAGGTGGAAAACGGGGCGTTGAACAGCACGATGCGCCCGCGCGCGTCTTCCGCTCGGGACCGCACCTCGTCAAAGGACGCCACGGTCAGCACGTCCGCCTCGATGCCGCCGGACGGCGTGCCCACGGACCCGCCAAGCCCCAGCATCGCGATCGGATGCTGCGGAGGACTAAGGATCTCTGCGCTCTCGCGGCCACGCACCCATTTCGGGACCATGACCGGCTCGGTGCGGACGTTCTGCAGGCCGTCGCGCTTCATCGTCTCGCGCGCCCACGCGATGGCGCGCTCGAGATTCTCGGAACCGCTGAGGCGATGACCGAAGGTGTCGGTGAGCTCTGCGAGACGCCGCCACGCGAAGTCGTCGCGTGTGGACTCGTGGATCAGCTGCGCCGCGGTCTCGCGGTACGGGTCGAGCCACGACGGACGCTGCGGAGACTGCGAGGAGGCCGCCGCCGTCAGCGCGAACAGCGCGCAGACGACAACGGCAAGCGGATGGGGCCGGAGTGTCCTCATTAAATGACCCCCGACCCTATTTAATGGGCGGTTAGTTGCTCGACGACGTCGTGACCGTGCGCACCGCGCGGGTTGGGGCGCCGATGAGCAGGTCGCGATTCACGCCGGGGCGCGGGCGGAACTTCTGCGGCCGGCCAACATGCACGTCGGCCGTGTACAGACCGCCCTCGCTGTCGACGTGGAACTGGTGCACACCCCAGAAGCCGCCCGGCATCGTGCCGAACGTGCCCCAGGAGGACAGCAGCTTCCCGTTCAGGTCGTACTTCGTGAACTTCTGCGTCTGCCCAGACGCGGACCAGAGGTGCTGGTCGTCCGACATCAGGAACGAGTACGGCAGCGGCACGTTCGGCCACACGTCCAGGAACTTCCCGTTCTCGTCGAAGACCTGTACGCGGTTGTTGGCGCGATCGCTGACGTAGAGACGGCGCTGCTTGTCGGCGACAATCGCGTGCACCGTGTTCATGTAGTACGGCCGCGTTTCGGTGGGCGGCGTGCCCTTCATCCCCCAGGACGTGAGGTACTTGCCGTTGCGGTCGAACTTCACGACGCGCGTGTTGATGTAGCCGTCGCTGATGAAGAACGTCCCGTCGGGCAGCCACGCGATATCGGTCGGCCGCGCGAAGTGGGTTTCGTCGTTCCCAGGCACACGCGGCGTGCCGATGGTCTGCACGAGCTGCTTGCCGTCGCGCGTGAACTTGTAGATAGCATGGACACCGTCATCGACGAGCCACACATGACGTTCCGGGTCGTACGGGTTCACGAGGACGCGGTGCGGCCGGACGAACAGCTTGTTGTGCTGCTCCCACGACTCCACCAGCCGGCCGTTGCGATCGACGATGTTGACGATGTGATCCCAGCGCGGATGCCGGGTCGGGTCCTTCTGTGAGAGGTCATACCCCGATGCATTGCGGGTCGGCACCGGGTCGCCCGGATTTTCGAGAACCGGTAGGCATCCGCGGGAGAAGATGAAGACGCGATCCGGCGTCTCGGCCCAGACACCGGCAGTCGACCCGATCTGAAAGCCCTGCCCGCACCAGTTCTGCGGCCAGTTGGCCACCACTTCGTACGGACCCGTGATGTCGCCGCCGCCCTTCTGCTGCTGCGACTGTGCGAACCCGCCGACGACGAGTAACACCGCGAAAGCCGCCACAGCGGCGCTGAGTTTTTTGGCGCTGAGTTTTTTCATATGAGCATGCCCCCTCTCGGCAAGCGGGGATTGTAGCAAAGCGGCGGAGGACCGCCTAGAACAACGCAGGCGCCCCGCCGGCCACGACCAGCCCGGACCCGGTGGCCGCCTGTACCGCCTCAACCGTCGAGTTCTCGGCCCGCTCGACCAGAACGAGCCCCCGTGGCGTCACGTCGATGACGGCCAGTTCGGTGATGATCCGGTGGACCACCCTGGCGCCGGTCAGCGGGAGCGTGCAGCGCTCCACGATCTTGTGCGCCCCGGCCCGCGTCGTGTGCTCCATGGCCACGATGACGCGGCGAGCGCCGGCCACCAGGTCCATCGCGCCGCCCATCCCCCGCATGATGGTCCCTGGAATCATCCAGTTGGCCAGACTGCCCTCGGCATCAACCTGCATCGCCCCGAGCACCGTAAGGTCTATGTGACCCCCGCGCACCATCGCGAACGACGTCGCGCCGTCGAAATACGACGCGCCCGCCTCCTCGGTCACCGTCTCCTTCCCCGCATTGATGAGATCGGCGTCAACCTGGTCGTCGGCCGGATACGGCCCCACCCCCAGCATGCCGTTCTCGGAGTGGATGACGACATGGATCCCCGGAGGAATGTAGTTGGCCACGAGCGTCGGGAGACCGATGCCGAGATTGACATAGTCGCCGTCGCGCAGCTCGCGGGCGACGCGGCGAACGATGCGCTCACGCGCGTTCATCGCGTCGTCCGCCGTTCAATCGCCTTCTCGTAGCCGGTTCCCTGTACGACGCGCGCAACGAAGATGCCGGGCGTGACGACGGTCTCAGGGTCGATGCCGCCCGGTTCGACGAGCTCCTCGACTTCCGCGATGGTGACCGCGGCGGCCATCGCCATCACCGGATTGAAGTTGCGCGCGGTCTTCCGATAGACGAGATTACCGAGCCGATCGCCGCGGAACGCCTTGACCAGCGCGAAGTCCGCGTGCAGCGGCAGCTCGAGGAGGAACTCGCGCCCGTCGATGATGCGCCGTTCCTTCCCTTCGGCGACGATCGTGCCGGCGCCGGTCGGCGTGAAGAAGCCGCCGAGCCCGGCCCCGGCGGCGCGCATCCGCTCCGCGAACGTCCCCTGCGGAATCAGCTCCGCCTCGATGTCGCCGCTGCGCATCTGGCGCTCGAATTCCTCGTTGTCGCCGACGTAGGTGCCGATGAGGCGCGCGATCTGCTTCGCCGCGAGGAGCCGTCCGACTCCCGCGCCGCCGACGCCCGCATTGTTGCTGATGATGGTGAGCCGGCGGCTCCCACGCGCATGCAGGGCGCGAATCAGATCCTCGGGCACCCCGCAGACGCCGAACCCGCCGACCATAATGCGCGCGCCGTCGGGAATGTCGGCCACCGCGGCGGCCGCGCTCGTCACCACCTTGTTCATCGCGACTGGGCGACCATCATACGTCCCCGCGTGTGATAATCGCCGCCTCCGCGTGCCAGACTTCGACGAACAGACCCGCCGGCGGCACCTGCGTCGCGCCGTCGCCGCGTCCACGATCGGCACGACCGTCGAGTGGTACGACTTCTACCTGTACGGCGCGGCGGCCGCGCTCGTCTTTCCAAAACTGTTCTTCTCGAATCTCGACCCTGCGCTCGGCAGCCTCCTCTCCTACGTCACGTTCTTCGCCGGTTTTGCCGCGCGGCCGTTCGGCGCGGCGATCTTCGGCCACTTCGGCGACCGCATCGGCCGGAAGGCGCTGCTCGTCACCACGATGCTCATCATGGGCGTCGCGACCGTGTGTGTGGGCCTCGTTCCCTCATACGAGCGCATCGGGATCTGGGGCGCGGTGCTCCTGACCGTCTTTCGCGTCATGCAGGGCATTGCAGTCGGCGGCGAGTGGAGCGGGTCGATCCTGATGGCCGGCGAATGGGCGGCGCCCGGCCGCCGCGGGCTGGCCATGAGCTTCCCGCAGATGGGATCGCCGCTCGGCGCCATCATGGCGAACTCGGCCCTGGCCGTCATGAGCACGACGCTCGACGACGCCGCGTTCCTCGAGTGGGGATGGCGTGTCCCCTTCCTGGCGAGCATCGTCCTGATTGTGATCGGGCTCTGGATCCGCATCGGGACGCTCGAGTCGCCGGTGTTCACGGCGCTCAAGGCAGAGCGGAAGATCGTCCGCGTGCCGATCGCGGAGGTGCTCCGATTCAACTGGCGCCAGGTCGTGCTGACGATGCTGCTGCGGACGGGCCAGCTTGCGCCGTTCTACATCACGACGACGTACGTGCTGACCTACGGCACGCAGGTGCTCGGCCTCGATCGCGCGGACCTGCTGAACGCCGTGTCCATTCGTGCGATCGGTTCGCTCGCGGTGCTGCCGCTTGCCGGATATCTTGCCGACCGCTACGGCCGTCGGCGGATTATCGGCATCGGCGCGGTCGGCACCGGACTGTGGGTGTTCGCGCTCTTCGCGCTGATGAACACGCGCGCGATGCCGCTGGTCATCCTCGGACTCCTGGTGGACGGCATGCTGCAGGATCTGCAGTACGGGCCGCAGGCGGCGGTGATTGCGGAGAACTTTCCCGCGTCGCGACGCTACACCGGTTCAGGCCTCGGCTATCACATGGCGGCGATCACGGCCGGCGGCCCGGCCCCCGCCGTCGCCGCCTATCTCTTTCTCGTGTATCAGAGCTCCACGGCGATCGCCCTGTTTGCGCTCGCCACAACGGTCGTGACGCTGGCCACGCTGCCGTGGCTGCGGGAGAACGCCGGAACGCTGGACCGCGCCTA
This sequence comes from Vicinamibacterales bacterium, assembly GCA_964202965.1. GTDB lineage: Bacteria > Acidobacteriota > Vicinamibacteria > Vicinamibacterales > UBA2999 > CAXNKG01. The sequence continues at coordinate 37,305 of CAXNKG010000008.1, read as the reverse complement.
GGGTCGCTCGACGATCATCGCGATACCCTGGCCAACGCCGACGCACATCGCGGCCAGGCCGTAGCGCGCCTTGCGGCGATGGAGCGCGTGCGTGAGGGTCGTGAGCATCCTCGCGCCCGACGATCCGAGCGCGTGACCGAGCGCAATGGCGCCGCCGTAGACATTGACCCTGGCCGGGTCGATCTCGAGTTGGCGGATACACGCGAGCGTCTGCGCCGCAAACGCCTCGTTCAGCTCGACGAGATCCATCTGATCGATGGTGAGCCCGGCGCGTGCCAGCGCCTTGCGCACCGCAGGGACCGGTCCGATGCCCATGACGTCGGGATCGACACCCGCCACGGCGGTTGTGATGATGCGCGCCAGCGGTCTTACGCCCTTGTGCGCCGAGCTGACGACCGCCAGCGCCGACGCGCCGTCGTTGATGCCACTCGAGTTGCCCGCCGTGACCGTGCCGCCGGTCTTGAAGGCGGCGGCGAGCCCTGACAGCTTTTCGATGGTCGTGCCCGGACGGGGATGCTCGTCGGCCTCGACGCGCACGGCTTTTCCGCCGGCGCCAGCCATCTCCACCGGCACGATCTCGTCCGCGAATACCCCGTCCCGCACCGCGGCGGCGGCCCGCTGCTGGCTCCCGGCCGCGAAGGCGTCCTGATCCTCGCGGGAGATCCCGTAGCGTTCGGCGACCACCTCAGCGGTCATGCCGAGCGAGATCGTCCATCCCTCGCGCATTCGCGGATTGGCGAACCGCCAGCCGACCGTGGAATCGGCCACCGCCGGCGCCTCGCGGCTCCACGGAACGCCCGGCTTCAGCATCACGTAGGGCGCCCGCGTCATGCTCTCCACGCCACCGGCGATGAACACCTCGCCCTCGCCGGCCTTGATGGCCTGGGCAGCGCTCGCGGCCGCCTGCAGACCCGAGCCGCAGAGCCGGTTGACGGTCTGGCCGGGGACGTCCGCCGGCAGTCCGGCGAGGAGCACGGCCATCCGGGCGACGTTGCGGTTGTCCTCCCCCGCCTGATTCGCGCACCCCAGGATCACGTCGTCGATGCGGGCAGGGTCGAGACCCGCGCGCTCGACGGCCGCCTTCACGACGATCGCGGCAAGATCGTCAGCACGGACGCCAGCGAGGCTGCCGCCGGCCCGGCCGACAGGCGTGCGGACGGCGGAGACGATGAACGCGTCTGGCACGCGACGATCGTAGCCGAAGTGGTGTATGTTCCCCCGAGCTGAGGACATGCCGGCCAAGGGAGACACGCATATGAGAACAGCCCGCTTCACCAGGATCCTTGCTGCCGCGGTCACCGTGGCCCTGCTCACCGGTACCGGTGCACAGCCCGCGGCGCAGGAGACGCAGACCGTCGCCAAGTTCACCTTCGACGGCTCGTGGCCCAAGCTCCCGCTCCCGAACAAGTGGACGTTCGGCGGCGTGACCGGCCTGGGCGTCGACAACGACGACATCATCTGGGTCCTCCATCGCCCCAACGACCTGAACGACACCGAGAATTTCGCCGCGGTCGACCCGCCGCAGGCCGAGTGCTGCGTGAAGGCGCCTGCGGTGCTGGCCTTCGATCGCCAGGGCAACCTGGTGCACTCATGGGATACGCCCCAGGGCCACATGCTGATGATCGACTCGAAGGATCAGGTCTGGGTGGGCTCGGACACGTTCCGGATCTACACGAAGCCGGGGAAGCTCGTCGCCGAGTTCCCGCGCCATCCCCAGCGCCCCGTGCCGGCAAAGCCCGGCGGGCCGCCGGCGGTCGTCGTGCCGGCCGGCACCGAAGCGATCGTCGTCGGCGTCGAGGGCGCGTCCTTCGACGAGAAGGCGCGCGAGGTGTACGTGATCGACAACTACCTCGCCGGCCGCGTCCTCGTGTTCGACATGGACACCTACAAGTTCAAGCGCGGCTGGGGCGCCTACGGCAAGCCGCTCGGCGAGATCGGCCCGATGCCGCGCCCGCGCTACGACGCGAAGGTGCCGCTCACGACCTACAAGGACTTCCTCGGGCACGTCACGATCTTCGTGGCGGGCAATGACGTCTACGTCGCCGATCGGCAGGCGAACCGAATTCAGGTGTTCACGAAGCCGGGCAAGTTCGTGCGGGAGTATTCAGTGGCGCCGGCGACGCTTGGCGACGGCTCCGCCGTCGGCCTGGCGCTGACGAAGGACAGCCGGTCGCTCTTCGTGGGCGACCACATGAACAATGTCGTGTGGCTGGTGGACCGGAGCACCGACAAGGTGACCGCCCGAATCGGCTACCTCGGTCGCAACGGCGGCGGCTTCAACGCGCTGCACATGGTGGCGACCGACTCGGACGGCAATCTCTACACCGGGGAGGTTGACCCGAACAACCGGGTCCAGCGGTTCCTCGCGAGATAGGACAAGGCCCTGGGCTCAAGGCTCAAGGCTTTAGGAAGAACGTTCTTCCCTGAGCCGCGAGCCTTGAGCCCAGAGCCTCCTCAGAATCCCACCCTGAACCCCAACTGCGCGGTCCGGTTCTCGCCGGAGATCCGCGTGTTGTACAGCCGGTTGGCCTGGTCGCTGTTCAGCGTCCAGTTGGGCGAGTTGAAGACGTTGAACACCTCGACGATGCCATCAATCGCCAGCCGGCCGCGCATCGGAATACGCTGCTGCACGCGCAGGTCGACGCGCTGACGACGGGGCTGCGTGAAGCTGTTGCGCGCGATAATGGTGCCGTCCGGCCGCAACCGCTGCCGCCGCAGGGCCTGACCGCCGCCCCCGCCGCCAACCCCCCGCAGGTCCCCGCTGTACACGTGCGTCGAGCGCTCGCCCACGCCGAGGTAGTACAGCCCGCTCATCTGGAAGCCGCGGCCAACCTGCCAGATGCCATTCAGCACCGCGCGGTGCCGCTGGTCGGTTTGCCCGAGCGTAAACTCGCCGCCCAGATCCGGTGAGGTCGGGAACGGAACCATTTGAAGGCCGGTGAACGGGCGCGACTCCGCATCCCGCAATCCGGACAACGTGTAGGTCGCCGAGGCCTGCCACCGGTTCGCCAGCCGCTTGGTGAACGCCGTCTGCAGCGCGTGGTAGCTCGATCGTCCAGTGCGGGCGGACATCGAGATCAGCCCGTAGTCCGGCAGCGCGCGGCGCGCGATGTTCGAGAACGGGTAGTTGGCCCCGGTCGCCGGATCAAAAGTGAGGTTCACGTTCTCGAGGATGTCTTTCTCGTGCCGTCCCTGGGTGTAGACGTAGTCCGCCTCCACGGCCATCGTGTCCCCGAACTGCCGCTGGACGCCGATCGAGTTCTGCCAGCTGCGCGCGAGGTCGCGGCTGTACTCGTCCGGCGCAATCAGCTCTCCAATCGCCAGCCGCACGCAGCCGGGGACGTTCCGCGCGTGGCAGAAGCGCCCCTCCGCCTGCGCGAGGGTCGGCAGCGGCTGGCCGTTCAGCGGGTCGGCCGCGAAGTTCGCGCGGCCGTCGTTGGTGAACTGCAGGACGCGGAGCCGGTTGATCTGCGCCATCCAGAACGTCTCCACCGACAGGGGCACGCCGTAATACAGCCCCGATCCGCCGCGCACGACGGTCCGGGCATTGAGCTGATACGCGAAGCCGACGCGGGGCTGGATGTTGTTGGTGTCGTCAGGACGGCCGCCCGGATGCAGATTCGGAATGTCGTACTCGTTGCCGCTCGCGTTCTTGCTCAGGTCGTACCGCAATCCCGCATTGACGGTCAGCGAGGAGGACACACGCCAGTCGTCCTGGAGCCAGGCGGCAATCTGCGGCCGTGTATCGTGCGTTGAATAATCGCCGATGCCGATGTCGTACGTCCTGACGAGTGGCGAAATCGCGGCCATGTTCCATGTATCTGCGTTGAATGGATCCGGGAACCAGGCCTGGAGCTGCGCGGCCGACGGCAGCGGCCCGTTGCGTGCGTCGATGATGCCCATGCACGACTGACAGTTGTTGCCGTCGTCGATGTAGCGCTGATACTCGCCGCCCGCGCGCAGATCGTGGCGGCCTCGCAGGTCGTACGAGAACGTGAAGTCGTCGCGGATCATCCAGATGTCCTGCGCGCCGTGGCGCGGGAAGAACCGGTTGCCGCCGATCGTGAAGCCGGTGAAAGTAATGCGCGGCGAGCCTGTCGTGACGCCGATGCCGCGCTGCCAGTGGTTGTTCCACGTCGTCAGGTTCGCGTCGGTGAAGATGTAGCGGGTCTTCCCGCCCTTGATCTCATTGGCCGCACGATTGCCGATGACCTGCGTGAACTGCGCCAGGTACTCGCGATTGAGGTCGCTGTGCGCGCCGGTCTCGGCGGGGTGGTTCTGGTTGCCGGCGCCGAACGGCTGAAAGACGCGCGCCTCCGAGAACTTCCCCATCATGCGGGCCTGCGGCGTGAGCTGGTAGTCGAGCCGGATGCCGCCCATCTTGACCGTCTGCTTGCCCGTGAGCTCGACGTTGAATGCCGGGAACGGCGTATTCCAGACGCTCGAGCGCGGCTCGCGCTCGTACTCGAAATGCCCGAAGTAGTGCAGGAGGTCGCGGCGAATCGGTCCGCCCGCCGTGAACGCGAGCTGCTGGTTGTCGATCGGCACGACGCGGTTCAGCACCGGGTTCTCGGCATTGAAACGGCTGTCGCGGAAGTTTCCGCGCACCGAACCGGAAAACCCATTCGTGCCGGAGCGGGTAATCGCCCGGACCTGCACGCCTGACGACCGGCCCTGCGTCGCATCGAACCGGTTGGAGATGAACTGGAACTCGGCGATCGAATCCTGGGAGTACCGCGGCTGCCCGCCGTACCCCAGCTCGCCCGCGACGTTCTGGCCGTCGAGACTCAGCTGAAACTCCCGCTGTTCTCCCTGGTTGCGATCGGGGAGCGGCGTCGTGCCCGTCGGCGAGGTCATGCGGCTGCCAGGGGCCAGCATGGCGAGCGACATCCAGTTGCGGCCCTGCACCGGCAGTTCCTGCACCTGTCGGGGATCGACGTTGCCGCCGAGACTCGACGTGGCGACGTTGAGGAGCGGCGCCTCCCCGGTGACGGTCACAGTTTCCTGCACCGTCGAGGGCGCCATCTGAAGGTCCACCGTCACGGTCTGGCCGACGAGCAACTGGACGCCGCCCCGCGTCACCGTCGCAAAGCCTGTGAGTTCAGCCACGAGCTGCAGCAGGCCGACCCTTGCCGGAATCCGATAAATACCGCGCTCGTCGGTGACCGCAAGGAACGTGTTGCCGGTGGCTTCATGGACGGCGGTTACGGTGACGCCTGGGAGGACGCCGCCTGTCGAGTCCGCCACGGTACCGGTGAGCACCGCCTCCTGCGCATACGACGCAGCCGGCAGCGCCAGGATCACGAGAACGAGCAGAACCCGGACGAACCTGACGATCATGAATCCTCCTGCGAGTGTCCTCATTAAATGACCCCCGACCCCATTTAATTGGCGCGGAACAATCCCTCTCCATCGGGCACGAGTATCCGGATCGTCCCGTCCTGCCGCGAGGTGACGAACAACTCGCCGTCTCGGCTGATGCTCAGATGCAGGTCGGCGCGTACGACCGGCGCGCCGAGCGTGGTCTCAATCAACTGCCTGAGCGTGACGAACTCACGGTTGTTCGCGTCATCGCGCAGGTACAGCTGCACCTCTTCCACCGGCGCCACCGTCTGCGGAATGCCGTCGTCGGCTTTCTTCATCGCCGCGAGGTCCGAGGCAAACAGCCGGCCCCTGGCGATGTCGCCGAACACGAACTTCCCTCTCAGCGCCTCTATGCGGCCGTGGTACGGGAAGCCGGCGGTGATGGCCAGGCCTTCGTCGTGGTCATAGATGGCGACCGGATAGAGGAACTCATCCTTCTGACGCCCATCCAGCACCTCGGCGGGCAGCGGATACAGCTGATTGAGCGCCCCGCCGGGACGGATCATGCCGTTCTCCCAGTACCCTTCACGCTTCATCCAGCCGTAGTTGCCGCCATTGCGGACGATGTTCACTTCCTCGATCTGGCTCATGCCGATGTCGGCGGCGAACATGGTGCCGTCGGCCGGATCCCACGACAGGCGATGCGCGTTGCGGAACCCGTAGGCATAGATCTCGCCGAGCGACTTCGGGTCGCCGTCGGCGGCGAATCTATTGGTTGGCGGAATGGTGTAGTCGCCAAGCCCCTTCATCCCGCCAGAGACCGACGGACTGCGCGGATCGAAGCGCAGGATCGCGCCGATGACCGAATCCAGCCGCTGCGTGGTGCTCGGATTGTTGGCCTTCGGGCCCTGGCCGTTGCTGAATCCCAGGTCGCTGCCGCTCGTGTAGATCAGGCCGTAGTCCTCACTCCCCGGCTTCGCTGTCGGATTGAAGCCGGCGAATCCCATCGGATGCGTGAGACTGTCCACAATGTGCGCGACGCGGAGCAGTTCGCGCCGGGTCCCTGCAAACGTCGTCGCTGCCGGGTTGGTCACGCGCCATTCGGAGATCACGTTGTGATACGTGACTTCCTCTGGCGCGAACCCTGGCGGGATGAACGTCGGCTTCGCGGGGTTGCCGGGAGCCCGTTCGCTGTGCACGGTGTAGATCAGGCCGTTCTTCGCGAATTCCGGATGGAACTCGAAGCTGATGAAGCCGCTCTCGAGGCGGTTGTACACCCCGAACGGGACTTCCTTGTGGAACTCCCAGTACACCTGCGGCTTGCGGTCCCCGCCAATCAGGAACATCACGCCGCGCGAGTCGTTCACGAAGCGGCGGCCGTCCGGCAGATCCTTCACGAAGCTCACCCGGGCGTACCCCGATTGCGTGACGTCTTCGCTCTTCGGGCGAATCTCGCGCGAGTCGGGTAGCCGCGCGTAATCCTCGATCTGCACGCTCAAGCCCCGTTTGGGGATGGGGGTCGACAGAGGATTGGTCGTGACTTGCGCCGCCACGATACCGCCGGCGCCGATGGCAACGAGAGCGAGAACGATGGATTTCGCGCGCATGAGTCTCCTTCGGCGGGTCCGGGCCTCGAGGCATTCAGCCTCGGACCGGAGCCGCCCTACTTGGTACCCGCGGGTGCGGCTGCGTCATAAACGACGCGCCCGCCTACGACGGTCATCGTGACCTTGATGTCCTTGATCTGCTCCGCCGGGACCGTCAGATAGTCGCGGTCGATGGCAATCAGATCCGCGAGCTTTCCCACTTCGATCGATCCCAGATCGTCCTCGCGAAACACGAAATACGCGTTCTTCCGCGTGTGCGCAATCAACGCGTCCTCACGGCCGATGGGTTGGCGCAGGACGGTGCGGCCGCCAACCATCTTTCCCGTGACCGCCCAGCCCAGGGTTTCGAACGGCAGGATCTGATTGGCACGGCTGCCGTCGCTGCCGAAGCCCCAGGTGATCCCGCTCTTCTGGATGGTGGCGAGGGGCGCCATCCCGTACGCGGCCTCGCCGAACTGCCGCACGTTGATCCCGCCGTTGATGACGGCCCACGGATGCACCGCGGCATACAGGCCAAGCCGCTTCATCCGCTCCAGTTGCGTGGCGTTCGGCTCGTTGAAATGCGCCAGAACCCAGCGAAGGTTGCGGACCGGATAGTCCCGATTCACCACCTCGATCTGATCGAGAAACGCGTCGATCGTCTCCGTGAAATTCGTGTGGACGTGGAGCGGCAGGCCCGCCTTGGCCACCTCGGTGACGATCCGTCGCCATGTCGCCAGATCAGATGGACTCGCCGGGGGCCGGTGACGGAACATCGGGTCCGACAGGGCGCCGAAGTTCTCGCCGAAGGCGATGTGGTCGACCCACGCATCGCCCTGAAAGACCTTCATGTCGGGAGTCCGGGCCACCAACTGGTCGACGTTGCCACCTGGGGTCGTGATGCAGAACACGCGGATGTGCAATTGCCCTCGATCGGCCCACCCGCGATACCGATCGAGCAGCTCCGTCTCGCATCCGGCGCTGCCGAATGCCGTGAGGCCGGACCGATTGAGCTCACGGATCATCCCGAGCGTGCTCGCCTCCAGCTCGGCCCCGGTCGCAACGGGAAGCTTCTCCACGAGCGGCCGGAACGCATTCTCGTCGACGTGCCCCGTCGCGGACTGCACGCCCATCTGCTCGATCGCGCGGCTGTTCAGGAACGCCTCGTAGTACGACGCCTGCAGGAACACTGGGTTTGCTGGCGCGACCGCATCGAGCTCCTGCCGCCTGAACGGCTTCGGATCGTCGGCGAACTGTTCGAGCGCCCACCCACCCAGCGTGTAGATCCACTCGCCCGGTTTCAGCGTCTGCGCCCGCGCGCGCAGGAGAGCCAGGGCCTCCCGGCGGGTCTCGACCCCATCCAGCCGCACCTCGTACTTCCATGTGGTGCCGTACCGAAGCAGGTGCATGTGGTTGTCGATGAGACCAGGCAGCACGGTACGTCCACGCAAGTCCACACGCCGCGTCGACGGTCCGGCGAGGCGTCCGATGTCCTGGTTGGAGCCGACGGCGACGATACGATCGCCCCGCACGGCAAGCGCCTGGGCGATCGTGAACCGCTCGTCGACGGTGACGATCTTCCCATTGGTGAATATGAGATCGGGCGCGGGCGCCTGAGCGAACAGGCGGGGCGCAGGCAGGGCCAGCGCGACGAGCAGCGCGAGGGCGCGCATGGTCCTCACCTCTTGTCCACCATGACCACACCACCTTTGATCACGACGCGTGGATTCAGCAGATGCCAGTACCCCTCGAGCGGGTTTCCCTCCAGCATGACGATGTCAGCGAGCTTGCCGGCCTCGAGCGTCCCCAGATCCGCGCCCCTGTCGAGGAAGGCCGCCGTGTTCGGCCCCATCAGCCTGATGAGATCCTGCGGCGAGAACATCACGTTGAGCGTGCGCAGCTCGTGCGCGAGCCCCTCGCGCGGGTGATAGCCCGTATCGGTGCCGAACCCGTACGTCACGCCGGCATCCCACAGCGTGCGTGCGTTGACGATCTTCTCGCCCGCCTCACGTCCTCTTCCCTGGCCGTCGAGAATCGCGTCAGGCCACGGCTTGCCGTCGCGGAATGTCGGCACGTTGTTCTGGTTGAAGACGCCGAAGACCGGGACGCCGAACCCGGCGCACGAGAGCACCTCGACACCCGCATCGCGGATCATGCGCGCCTCCACGTCGGTCAGCCATCCGAAATGCGGCGTGTGCACGAGTTTCTGCGCCCCCGCCTTCACCGCGGCAACCGTCGCCTTCGGACTGACGGCGTGCACCATCACGTCAAGCGTGTGCTTCCGCCCCTCGTCCACGATCGCGGCGAGCACCTCGGTCTCCCACGCCTCCGCCGCAGGGCTGATCGCAGCCTTGATGATCTCGACGCGGGCCTTCGCCAGCGCCTGCACCTGCTCCCTGGCGGCCGCAGGCGTCTTGAAATTCGCGGGGTCGGCGCGGCCGGACGTGATGATCCGCGGTCCCTTGAGCACGCCCTTCTCGATGCGCTCTTTCAGTTCGACGATGCCCGGGACGGGTCCGCCGCCTGACAGCAGCGTCGTATAGCCCGCCTCGAGAAATTCCTGGAGGCGCACCGTAGCCTGCTCTTTGAACCATTGGCCGGTATCGCCAGGCATGATGTGCCGATGCGCGTCGATGAACCCGGGCATGACCGTCATGCCCCGGGCGTCGATGGTGGTGCCGCCCGCGGGCGCTGCCGCGGCACCGACCGACACGATCCGGCCGCTCCGGACCACGACCGACCCACGCTCGATCACCTGGCCGGTGCCGACGATGATCCGCGCGTTGGTGATGGCAAGGTCCTGGGCCACGGCATCGGCCGCGGCGCCGGCCAGGACGACCCCGAGGAGGGCGAGCAGCCGTGCCACTCGTTGCAGACGCATCAGAAGTGGGATTATCCTGCAAATGGTCCGGAGGCAGGAATGCACGCCAGGTTCGCCATCGCGCTCGCCCTCACCGTCGCCGCTGCCACCGCCGGCACACACGCCCACCACTCGTTCGCGGCCACCTACGACGAGAGCAAGATGGTCACCGTCGAGGGGAAGCTGATTCAGTTCCAGTTCCGGAACCCCCACTCCTTCGTACACGTGATGGCACCCGACGCGAACGGCCGGGAGCAGCGGTGGTCGATTGAATGGGGCGCCGCCGGCCAGCTCGGCGGCCAGGGCATCAGCCGCGACACCCTCAAAGTCGGCGATGTCGTCTGGATTCTGGGCAATCCCGGGCGGAACCCGGCCGATCGCCGCATCCGCATGCTCACACTGAAGCGCGCGGCCGATGGATTCTCGTGGGGCGATAAGGCCGGCGAAACCGTCGACTAACCAACATCCATCCGTCGAGCGTCCTCGAAAGTCGACCTTGTTCGGCGGACGTGTTGAGAATGTGGCATACATACTTGAGTATGATCATACTTTACGTCATACTATCGTTATGCCAGCTACCGGACGAGTCACCATAACGCTGCCTGCGGATCTCCTTGAGGAAGTGGACCAGCTTGAGCGGAACCGAAGCCGCTTCATCGCTGAAGCCGTGCAGCATGAGGTCACCCGTCGACGTCGCGCTGCGCTCCTGGAGTCGCTGCGAAGCCCTCATCCGGAAACGACCCAGTCGGTTGACGTCGGATTGGCTGATTGGACCTCTGAGTTGCCAGACGATGAAGGGCTCCTGGATCCGTCCGGCGGCACGGCCGTTCGCTGGGTCGAAGGAGAGGGCTGGGTCAAGGAACCCGCGTGACGGTCGAACGGGGCACGGTCGTTCTGGTCGAACTAGATCCAACGGTAGGCCACGAGCAACGAGGCGTGAGACCCTGCGTTGCTGTGAGTGATCCCGCCGTGAATGCTGACCAGCGGTTCCCTCTCATCGCCGTTGTGCCTGTGACCGGAACGGCCGGCGTCGGTGCGCTGTATCCGGCTCTCGCACCGGGAAGCAGCGGGCTCGCGAAGCCGTCGTTTGCTCTAGTCGATCACATTCGATCAATCGACAAGCGCCGAATCCGCCGGATGTTTGGGCAAGTCTCGCGTTCGGAACTCGCGAGCATCGACCAGGGGATCGAGCTCTTCTTCGGTCTGGGCAGCTAGAACCGGAGCAGCCGGTTTACCTTCACGATGAACGAGCGCGTCGTGAGCTGGGGAAACCCGCTGAGGCGCGTATTCCGATCGTCGTTATAGACGACGAACAGCTCGCTGCCGGGCTGATATTCCCACCGCAGCCTGACGTTGGCCGAAGCGGAGTTGATGCTGGTGTTGTACTGGACCAGCGCGCTCACGAACATCCGCGGCGTCATCGTCGCAATGAACCTCGACCCGACGAGATGCGTGGTGAACTCGCCTTGCGCGAGGTCGATGCGGTTCAACGAGTAATTCGGTTCCGCGGCGAAGTGCGGCCCGAAGGCCACTCGCCCGCGGCTCGCCGAGAACGCGGTGCGGTGGCCGCTGTAGAAGGTGCCGTACTCCACCGCCAGGTTGGCCGCCATGCGCCGCTGCGGGCTGACGTTGTAGCCGACCCGCGCGTTCTGCCAGCCGTAGCCGGCGACCGGCAGTGTCACGCCGCCGCCGATTCGGAAGGGGCGCGGGACGAACTCGTACACGTCGGTGAGCGTCAGACTGAATCGATTCGCGTTCGAGAACTCGATCGCGAACTCCCCCGTCTGCTCGCGTGATTCGATCTGCCCGGCGGCCGTCTCGAAATAATCGAGGGACCCGAGCCACCAGAACCGGCGGACCGACGGCATCGCACGCGGGCGCGGGCTGAATCGGAATTCGGCGAGCGTCCGCCGCGTGTCCGCCCGGCGCACGAACCCCATCTCCGGATTGAAGTTCCGCCCGACGAGCATCCGTTCGAGCTGCGCGCCATACCGGTCCCCGCGCAAGTCGAACTGCGCGCGATAGCTGACGTCGTCACCGCGCCGCCCGCCGGTCTGCGTGCGGGCCCAGTAGGTGTTGATGGCGAGATCGTTGAAGAAGTTGAACGTGCCGTCCACGCCGTACGACAGGTTGTCGCCGGGGGCGGCTGTGCTGATCGTGCGCCGTGTCGCCATGGCACCGACGCTGCTCTGCCGCAGAATGTCGCGCTTGAGCCGCACGACCGAGAAATTCGTCCCGCGCCTACCGGATGCCGGCACGTCGTCGGTCTGGATGTTCAGGATGCCCACGTTGAATGCGCCGATCCGGCCGGTCACCCTGCCGCCCGCTTCGATCGGAACGGGCAGACCGCTGTCGAGCCCGATACGCCGGCTGTAGAAGAGCACCGGCGCGTCGCCTCCGCCGCCGAACCCGCCGCCGCCAACACCGCCGAACGCGAACGTATCGCGGTTCTCCAGGAAGAACTCGCGCTTCTCCGGGAAGAACAGGCTGAACCGCGTCAGGTTCACCTGCTGTTCATCAGCCTCGACCTGCGCGAAGTCGGTGTTGTAGGTCAGATCGGCAACCAGGTTCTGCGTGAAGGCGTACTTGACGTCGAGACCGGCATCGCCGTCGATGTCATTCGACACGCCCGCCGCCCGGTTCGTCGTCGACGACGATACGGCGAACGGCTTGATGTCGAGGTTGCGCGACGTCGCCGGCGCCTCGATCCCGACGACGGTCGCGGTGAGCGGCGAGTATTGGGCGCTGTTGAGCCCACGGCCGGGCGGCACGGGCGACAGGAGGGACATCTCGTTCTTCCACCGGATGACCCGCAGGACGTTCAGGCCCCAGATCTGCACGCGGCCGGGCCGGTATCGGAGCGACCGGAACGGCAGCGCCATCTCGATCGTCCATCCGCCATCGAACTCACCCGTCGCGTGATCCCAGATTGGGTTCCAGTCCGAGTTGTACTGGTTGCCAATCTGCTGGCCGTCGTTGCGCGAGCCGATCGCATTCAGCGTAAACGAGAGCCCGTTCCGGCGGTCGTAGAACGGATCGATGAAGATGTTCACGATGTCGTTGCCGTTGATGTAGTTCGTGACGTCGCGGCGCATTTCAGTTGACACGCGCCGCTCGGGGGCGCTGTCCCAGCAGCGCAGCGTGATGTAGAAGTGCTCGTCGTCAAAGGACAGCCAGATCTCGGTCTGCTCGGTCGCCGGCTCGCCCGCCCGTGGCTCGACCTGGACGAATCCTCCGACCGCGGGCACGTCCCGGTAGATCGCCTCGTCCAGCGCGCCGTCGAGCCGCAGCGGCGCGGCCAGGCGGGTGGCCCTGATGGTCGTCCGGCCTTCGGCGTCGCGGGCGACGACCCCCGGCGGCGGAGGCGCCTGCGGGCCCTCGATCGCAAACGGCAGATCCTGGGCAGCTGCAGCGGAGGCGGTGAACGACAGACAGACGAGGAGGACGAAGGCTCGGAAACCCTGCAGGGACGTCAACGGATCACTCGTCGTAGGACAGGTCGCGGGTAACGCGCCGATACGTGGCGTCGCCCGCCGGCTCGAACACGTGGCACTGGGACATCTCGCCGCCGTAGACGTGCAGCGTGACGGATGTCCGGTCCGCGCTGGCGTTCCTGAGGGTGTGGTACTCGAAGGGCGGAATGAGGCAGCCAGCCTCGCCGCGCGACGCGGTCACGTGCGTTTGCGGCGCAAAGGCATACACGCCGCCCTCACCCTCGCCGGCGCCGGACGACAGGTCGTACTGGGTGACAGCGATCTCGCCCTCGACGACGCAATCGACGCACCAGAGGCCGGAATGATCGTGAAGCGACGTGCCCTGGCCCGGGCCCCAGGTCATCACGACCGCCGTGTAGCGCCCTTCGGGATCGCGATGGAGCAGGCGCCGCGCGTACGCATCCGGACGCGTGCGGCGAAAGCGCGCGGGAAGCTCGAGCTCGCCGGCGCGAAGCGCCGCCTGCAGTGCGGCCTTCACCCGGTGGACGATCGCGTCGGGATCGACATCGCCCACGGCGGCGTCCAGCCGCGCAATCAGCGCGCCGAGCTCCGAATCCACCTGCACCCCCACTTCGTAAAAAGTATCATGCCAGCAATGTCCCGGCGGAAACCGTTGATTGCGATCGTGGGCGCCGGGCTCGGCGGACTCACTGTTGCTGCCACGCTGCGCCAGGTCGGGTTCGATGTACGGATCTACGAACAGGCCGGCCGGTTCGCGCGCGTGGGCGCCGGCATCCAGATGATGCCGAACTCGATGAAGGTCCTCAGAAAGATCGGCATCGAGGCGCGCGTGCGGCACATCGCATTTCAGCCGTACTCGCACCTGAACCGCGTGTGGGATACGGGCGAGGTGCTTCGAGAGCTGCCGATGCCGGAGGAGCTCTTCGGCGCGCCGTACCTCTGCATGCACCGCGGGGATCTGCACGAAGCGCTGCTCGCCGGCGTCCAGTCCGACACCATCGCCCTGCACAGGAAGCTGGTCGGCCTGGACGAGAGCCCGTCGCACGTCACGATGTCCTTTGACGATGGGACGACGGCGCAGGCGGATCTGGTGATTGGCGCGGATGGCGTCCACTCGATCGTCCGCGGCCTGATCGTGGGACCGGACGAACCGATTCATAAGGGGCGCATCGCCTATCGCGCGATTTTTCCGTCCGCACTGATGGGCGGTGTCGACGTCGGTCCCTCCCGCACCAAGTGGTGGGGCGTCGACCGCCATATCGTCATCTACTACACCAAACCGGACCGCAGCGAGATCTACTTGATCACGAGCGTGCCCGAGCCGTCTGAATGGCTCACGCGCGAGTCGTGGTCCACGACCGGCGACGTCGAAGAACTGCGCGCGGCCTATGAAGGCTTTCATCCGGACGTACGCGCGGTCGTCGAAGGCTGCCCGAGCTGCCATAAATGGGCGATCCTCGAGCGCGAGCCGCTGCCGTCATGGAGCCAGGGGCGGGTCGTCCTGCTGGGCGATGCGTGTCATCCGATGACGCCGTACATGGCGCAGGGTGCGGCCACCGCGATGGAGGACGCCGCCGTGCTGACACGGTGTCTCGCCGACGTGGAGGGCGACGACCATCGGGCAGCGTTCGCGGGCTACGAAGCGCACCGGAAGCCACGGACCGCTCGCATCCAGGCGATTTCGAGCGCCAACACCTGGATGAAGGGCGGCAGCGACGACACCTCGTGGCTGTACGGCTACGACGCGTGGACCGTCAACCTTGAGTCGCCCCATCACCGGGGTCAGACCCCGGAACGACCCGTCACCGGGGTCTGACCCCTTGCCTGTCGTCTCTGATTCCCTCCTCGCCAGGCTTGAGCGCATCCCGTTTACGGGGTGGCATCTGCGCGCCCGTCTCATCATGGGCAGCGCCACGTTCTTCGACGCCTTCGACGCGCTGTCGCTGGCGTTCGTGCTGCCGGTACTGGTGCCGCTCTGGGGCATCACGCCGGTCCAGATCGGGTGGCTGATTGCGGCCGGTTATCTCGGCCAGTTTGCCGGCGCGCTGATCTTCGGCGCGCTCGCCGAGCGGTACGGGCGCATCCGCGGCGTGGTCGGCGCCACGGCGCTGATGTCGGTCATGAGCATCGCGTGCGTGCTGGCCGGCAGCTTTCCCGCGCTCATCGTGCTCCGGCTGGTTCAGGGCATCGGCGTCGGCGGCGAGATGCCGGTGGCCGCGGTCTACATCAACGAGCTGTCGAAGGCACGCGGCCGCGGGAAGTTCTTCCTGCTCTACGAGATGATTTTTCCAATCGGCCTGATGATGACCGGCCAGATCGGCGCGCTGGTCGTACCGGTGCTCGGATGGCAGTCGATGTTCCTCATCGGCGGCATCCCGGGCCTCGTCATCGCGGGCCTGCTGCTCCGGCTGCGCGAATCACCGCGATGGCTGATCAACCGGGGACGGCTGGGTGAGGCGGAGGCGATCATCGAGGAGATGGAGCGCGCCGCGGACATTGACGCGGGGAAAGAGCCGGCGCCCGCTGGCGCCGCGAGCAGCGCGCAGGACCAGCCTGCCGCCTCGAAGACCCGCTGGCTCGAGCTGCTCTCCCCGGCGTATCGCGCGCGGACGTTAGCCGTCTGGGTGCTCTGGGCCTGCGCGTACTTCATCACCAACGGACTCAACAACTGGATGCCCACCCTGTACAACCGCGTCTACGGGCTCAGCATCCCGGACGCCCTGCGCGCGGGCACGCTGACCAACATCGCGCAGGTCGCCCTGCTGCTGGTGTGCGCGTTCGTGATCGACCGGGTTGGCCGCCGCCGGTGGATGGCCGTCTGCTTCGTGGCCGGCGCGCTGCTCCTGGCGGGACTGGGAACATTCGCGTCCGGGTCGGTGGGCGCGGTGATTGCGCTCGTGACGATCAGTTACGGGATTGTGGGGTCAGCCAACGCGGTGCTGTATCTCTACACGCCGGAAATCTATCCAACCCGGATGCGCGCGATTGCGACGGGGGCCGCGACCTGCTGGCTGCGACTGGCCTCGGCGGCGGCGCCGCTGCTCGTGGGGTATCTCGTGGCCGCGCGCGGAACCGGCGCGGTCTTCCTGATGTTCGCGGCGGCCGGCGTCATTGGAGCGCTGGCCGCCGCGTGGATGGTCGAGACGAGGAATCGTCGCCTGGAAGAAATCGCGACGTAGGGGGGGGGGTAAAGTTCCTGGGGTTCCTAGGGGTTCCTGGGGTTCCTAGGGGTTCCTAAAGTTCCGCACCTCAGAACCCCAGGAACCCTAGGAACTTCAGGAACTTCAGGAACCCTACTTAACCTCCATCGACTCCGCAACGCACGAGAAGTTCGCTGCGTCGTTCGTGTCGCCCGTGCCGTTCCACTTCGCGACCTGGCCGAACGGGCAGAGCGGACGGGTCTTATCCACCTTGCCATCGGTGAGATGCGCTGCGACGATGCGCGTGGGCTTCTGGCCGCGTTCGACCCAGGCTTCGAGCGTCCCCACCTTGTCGAACGTGTCGGTCCCCGTTCCGCCGTTGCAGTGCAGCATGCCAGGCACCATGAAGAGCGTCATCGAGTTGGCCGCCGGCTGACCGACCGTCTTGAGGACGTTGTTGTAGTAGGTCATGGCCGTATGCGGCGGCACCTGCGGATCCGCCCACCCGTGGTACATGACCAGCTTCCCGCCGCGATCGAAGAACGGCTTCAGGTTCGCATCGCCTGAGAGCAGCCACTCATGCCCCTCGGACTGCATCGCCTTGTCGATGTCGGTCGCCGGGTTGAACATCTTCGGATCCCACTTCGTGTCCTTCATGACGAGGTTCCGGATCGCGGTGACGACGTTGCCGTTCGGCTGCGGCCCACCGAGGACGTCCCATTCGAGCTCGGCTCCCGGCCAGAGATGTCCGTCGTAGACCGTCTGGCCCGTGACCGGATGCGTAATGGGCGACAGCATCGCGCGGGCGGAGGCGATCTGCCCTGGCGTCAGGCAGCCGGACGTGTCCTCACCCTTGCACGCCAGCACCTGCGGATCGAAACGGCACGCGGTCGGATTCTCGATGACGCCGTCGGTAACGCCGTCGCGCGCGTCGCAGGCGTTCATCACCGCCTTGTGGATCACCGGATATTTCTCCGGCGCGATCACCGCGTCCGGCGACGTGTTCACCATGTGATTGAGCGTCATGCGGCCGGCGTAGAGACGCATGCCGCCCCAGGCGGGCGCGCCGGCGATGATGCCGTCAAAGTCCGCGGGATAGCGCTGCGCGGCGGTGATTCCCTGGCGGCCGCCCTGGGAGCAGCCATTGAAGTACGAGAGACGCGGCGCCGTGCCATAGGTCGCCTGGATGACCGCCTTCGCCTTCACCGCCATCTCGTGGATCGCGCGGTGGCTGAAATCGACCATCTTCTCCGGATGGCCGAGCGCGAAATCGGCGTTGTTGCCGACGTGACCGGTGTCGGTGCTTGCCGTCGCGTAACCCGCCGCGAGCGCCTGTGCCATGGCGGGGTATCCGATCGTCCCGGCGAAGCCGCCGTTGCCGACCGCCTGGAACTTGCCGTTCCATCCCGTGACCGGCAGCCACACTTCGATGCGGATGTCGGAATCGCTGCTGGGCGCGAGTTGCGCCGCGACGCGGCAGAACTCCGGCAGCTTCGCGTAGGGATTGACCGCCGCTGCGCCTCCTGGTCCGCCGCGACCGCCGCGGCCGGCACCGGCCTGCGGAGGCGTGAACGCGCCTGGTGCGACCGCCTGGGCCGACAGCGCCTTCGCGTCGGGAAGCGCCAGACCGGCCAGCGCCTCACATGAGGCCTGCGCCGCAGCGGGCATCGGCGCTGCGATCAGGAGAAGTAACGCCGCACCTGCAATCAATCGACTCATTTCGCCTCCCGGCATACTCTACGCTCATGGTCGCTTCGTCTCAACATGACGGCACGTTCACGCTCGCCGACGGGGCCAGGCTCGGCTACACGCATCATCCGGCGCCTCGATCGGGTGCGCCCCGCCTGGTCCTCATTCATTCCCTCGCCCTCGACCGCAGCGTCTGGGACGCGGTCGTCCTGGCGCTTCGGCACGATGCGGAGATCCTGACTGTCGACTGCCGCGGCCATGGCCGGTCGGACCGCAAGGCATCCGCATTCACGGCGGAGCTCTTTGCGCGCGACCTCGCCGAGCTTCTCGACCACGTCCGGTGGGGACGCGCCGCGATTGCGGGCTGTTCGATGGGGGGCTGTGTCGCGCTCGCTTTTGGCGGACTCTACCCCGCCAGCACCGAGGCGCTCGGCCTGATCGATACGACGGCCTGGTACGGCGACGACGCCCCGGGCAAGTTTCGGGAACGCGCGGAAGCGGCGCGCGCGAAAGGGCTGCAGGGGCTGATTGATTTTCAGGTCACGCGCTGGTTCTCCGACGAGTTCCGCGCCTCGCACCCGGACGTGCTGAAGAACGTCGGTGACGTCTTTGTGGCCAACGATTTCGACTGCTACGCCGCGAGCTGCGCCCTCCTCGGCGACGCCGACCTCCGGACGGTCCTGCCGACCCTGCGGATGCCGGTCGCGATCGTCGTCGGCGAGGAGGACTACGCCACCCCCGTCGAGATGGCCCGGCAGCTCCACGAGGCGATTCCGCAGTCCACGCTCGCGGTCCTGCCGAAGGCCCGGCACCTCACCCCGATCGAGCGGCCGGACGCCATTGCCGAAGTGCTTCGCGACCTTCTGAAACGGTAGTAAACTTCGCCCGCGCGGGCTTCTGCCCGGGCGCGACTCACACTGCGAGGAGATGCCATGTCGACGAAGAAATCCGTGGACCGTCGGGACTTCCTGAAAGGCGCCGCCGTCACCGGCGCCGCCGCGCTCGTTCCCGACGCCATTGCCGCACAGGCGCCGGCGGCTGCCCCTGCTCCAGCGGCCCAGGGCCCCCGTGCGGGTGCGGCCCCGACGCCGGCACGCGAGACCGATCCGGGCCTCGACCCGGAGTCGCTCGTCCTGGACCGATCCGGCGGCGACTTCATGGTCGACGTGCTCAAGTCGCTCAACATCGAGTACGTGGCGTCGAATCCCGGCTCGAGCTTCCGCGGGATCCACGAGTCGATCATCAACTACGGCGGCAACAAGATGCCGGAGTTCATCACCTGCTGCCACGAGGAGTCGTCGGTCGCGATGGCGCACGGCTACTTCAAGGTGGAGGGCAAGCCGATGGCAGTCCTCGCCCACGGCACCGTCGGCCTGCAGCACGCGTCGATGGCCATCTACAACGCCTACTGCGACCGCGTGCCGGTCTACATCCTCGCCGGCAACTCGCTCGACGCGACGATGAGGCGGCCGGGCGTGGAGTGGGCGCATAGCGTGCAGGACGCAGCCTCGATGGTGCGCGACTTCACCAAGTGGGACGACAACCCGTTCTCGCTGCCCCACTTCGCCGAATCGGCGGTCCGTGCCTACAAGATTGCGATGACGCCGCCGATGAGTCCGGTCGTCATCGTGCTCGACGGTGGCCTCCAGGAAGACCCGATTCAGCCGGAAGTCGCAGCGAAGCTGCGAGTACCGAGGCTCACGACCGCGACACCGCCGCAGGGCGATGCCGGCGCCGTGGCCGAAGCCGCGCGGCTGCTCGTCAACGCGCAGAACCCGGTCATCGTGGCCGACCGCCTCGCGCGCACGCCCGCCGGCATTGCCAAGCTTGTCGAACTTGCTGAAGCCCTTCAGGCGCCGGTCATCGACCAGCACGGGCGGATGAACTTCCCGTCGAAGCACCCGCTCAATCAGACCGAGAACGGCGGTCCGCTCATTGCCGGCGCCGACGTGATCCTCGGCCTCGAGCTCACCGACTTCTGGGGCACGGTCAACGCCTTCCGTGATTCGCTTCACCGCTCGTCGCGGTCGCGTATCCGGACGGGCACGAAGTTGATCAGCATCACGTCGGTCGACCTCTATACGAAGAGCAACTTCCAGGACTTCCAGCGCTATCCGGAAGTGGACGTCGCGATGGCGGCGGACGCGGAAGCGACGCTGCCGGCGCTCACCGAAGCGGTGCGAAAGCTCGTGACCGCCGACCGCAGGACGGCGTTCCAGGAGCGGCGCACGCGTCTCGAACAGGCGCACGCCCGAAGCCGCGAGGCGGCGCGCAACGAGGCGAGGCACGCCTGGGACGCGTCACCCATCAGCACTGCGCGGATGGCGGCGGAGATCTGGGCGCAGATCAAGACTGAAGACTGGTCGCTCGTCTCGGAAAGCGGCAACAGCAGCGGCTGGGTCTTCCGCCTGTGGGACTTCGACAAGCACTACCAGCACATCGGCGACTCGGGCGGCGCCGGTGTGGGCTACGGCGCCCCGGCGGCTGTCGGCGCGGCGCTTGCCAACAAAAAATACGGGCGCCTGTCGGTCAACATCCAGGGTGACGGCGACATGCTCTACGCCCCGGGCGTCCTCTGGACCGCCGCGCATCACAAGATTCCGCTGCTCACCGTGATGCACAACAACCGCGGGTACCACCAGGAAGTGATGCACATCCAGCGGATGGCGAATCGCCACCAGCGCGGCATCACCAACTGGCACATCGGCACGATGCTCGAGAGCCCGAACGTCGACTTCGCCAAGATCGCCCAGGGCATGGGCGTCTACGCGGAGGGGCCGATCACGAACCCGAGCGATCTCGGACCCGCCATCCAGCGCGCCCTCGCCGTCGTCAAGAAGGGCGAGCCGGCGCTGGTGGACGTGGTCACGCAGCCGAGATAAGTCAAAAGTACGTAGGGCGGGTCCCGCCGAGCACCAGCGAAGGAGCGCGGAGGCGGACCCGCCGAGGACAAATAATGATCAAAGCGTGTATGGGAATCGCCGCGACGGTTCTGATGACAGCGGCACTCGCCGCGCAGGAACCGGCGCCGAAGCCTGTGGCGCCGGCGTCACCGGCCGGCAATGTCGACACGGGCAAGAAGCTCTGGGTGAGCGTCGGCTGCTGGCAGTGCCACGGCTACGAAGGCCAGGGCGGCGCGGCGGGACCGCGGCTCTCGGCGCGCAACCTGCCGTTCGCCGGTTTCTCAGCCTACGTGCGCCGGCCGACGAACCAGATGCCGCCGTATACGGAGAAGGTGGTGTCGAACGCCGACCTCGCGCACATCCTGGCGTATGTGAACGCCCGCCCGGCGCCGGCGCCGGCGGTTCCCGCGCTGCTGAAATAGACGCCTGTCAGGGTCGGCTTGACCGCCGGCCCCATTTGTCCTACCATGATGTAGGACACGATTCGGTCATGCCGTTCAGCCTTCGCCTCGACCCCGACACCGAAGCCGCAATCCGGCGCCTGAGCGCCGCGACCGGCCGCTCCAAATCGGCTGTGGTGCGCGAGGCGGTCGCCCACTACGCGCCCGACGCCGACGCGGCCCCCGCGAAGGGCGCCTCCGCCTTCGATCGGCTGAAGCCGTTCATCGGCACCATCAGCACCGGCGGGGCCAACTACTCGACCGAGACCCACGCCAAGTATCGGGACCTGCTACAGCGCAAGCACCGTGCCCGACGTCCTCGTTGACGCGAGCGCGCTCATCGCCCTTCTCGATCGCGACGACGCGCACCACGTGCGCTGCGTGGAGGCACTCAAGAATGTCCGTGAGTCGCTGGCAACTGTCTGTCCGGCGCTGACCGAGGCGATGCACCTGCTCGGCGACACGCGGGGCGCGCCCGCCGCGCTGTGCGACATGGTGTCGGACGGGGCGCTGACGCTCATCTCGCTGGAGGCGATCGACTTCACACGGATCAAGCAGTTGATGGAGAAATACCGCGACGTGCCGATGGATTTTGCCGACGCGGCACTGGTCTGCGCGGCCGAACGCGAGCGGCTGACGCGCATCCTCACGTTCGACAGCCACTTCGCGATCTACCGGCTCCCCCGGCGAGCCAGGTTCACCGTGCTGCCCAGTGAGCACTGATTCGTTATTTCTTCAGTCCTGCCGTCCAGTTCAGCACGATCGTGATCGGCGACATCACCGCGTCCTCCGCGCTGACGTTCATCAGAAATCGCCCGTCAGGTGAGACCGCATACTGAGCGGACGAGTTAAAGCCGGCGGCCAGAATATTCGACCCGGTGGCGAGGCGGGTCGGGAACAGGGCGACGGGAGTGCCGGCGTCGATCGCGCCCTGGACCACACGAATCGACGCGGCCATCAAGCGTGCGTCCGGCGCCACGTACAGGAGCTCCTGGCCGTTGCGTCCCCAACGAGGCTGCGTTCCACCGCCGGTGGAAATCTGCCACTTGCCGCCTGCGTCGGGGAAGGGCCTGACGTAGACCTCGAACCGCCCCGACTCGTTCGAGGCGTACGCAAGCCAGCGCCCGTCTGGAGAAAACTGGCCCTGCATCTCATCGAAGGTCGTCTGCACGACCGCGAACGGCTTGCGATCGCCGGTCAGCGGCAACGCCCATAAGTCAGTTCCTGTCTTGTCGTCCTGATTGGCATAGAGCAGGACCCGACCGTCTCGCGACCAATCGAGCGGCGACTTGCTTTGCGAGGTCGTCAAGAGCGGCCGTTCCTCTCCGGCTCCGCTCGCCTGTTTCTCGAACAGATCGAAGACGCCGTTCCGACTCGACCGGAAGACGACGTGGCTCCCGTCCGGCGACCAGACCGGGGTCACATCAACGCTTTC
Organism: Vicinamibacterales bacterium; assembly: GCA_964202965.1. Taxonomy (GTDB): domain Bacteria; phylum Acidobacteriota; class Vicinamibacteria; order Vicinamibacterales; family UBA2999; genus CAXNKG01. The sequence goes on along the minus strand of CAXNKG010000008.1, from coordinate 14,493 downwards.
GTCGAACGTGAATCGACTCGCCACACCGCGACTCACGTCCATGAGCCAGACGTCAACGTTGCCCTCTGTTATGCGGCCTACCGCAACTCGCTGCCCGTCGGGCGCGAGGAGGGGAGTGGTAAGTCCGTCGATGTCAGACGGACCGAGGGCGCCGACGATTTTGCCCGTGCGGTCGATCCAGACGAGCTGCCTCCGCGAGGCTGAGCTTCCTGCACGATAGGCCAGCACGTCATTCGAGACAGAGAAGGCACCCCAGGAAAGCACGGAATCGGCTCCTACCGCTTGCGCCACCGGCAGTGGCTCACCCGCTACCGACGTCTGGTCCGGATCGAATGGTTGCGCCACCAGCACGCCTTGGGAGACGCGCAGGAGATGTCCGGATACGGCAGAGGCCGCCGTCTCCGTCATGAGGACGCGGACAGGCTCCCCGCCATCGAGCGAGGCGAGGAAGACGCCGCGGGTCTGCACCTGGCCCTGCGCCGCAAAAAAGAGCACGCGCCGGCCGTCGGGCAGGAACTGCGGCCAGCGATGGCTCTCCTGGCCCGACCCGAGCGCCGTCACCGCCGTTGGCGTCCCGCCTGACGCCGATACTCGCATCAAGCCGCCGGCAGTGCTTGGTGCAAACACAATGACGCCGTCAGCGTTCCAGGTGCCACCGCGCCCACCTGAGGCGCTGGCGAGCACCTGCGGCGCGCCGCCGCTCAGGTCCAGGCGCTTGAGCCTGCCATCCGCAAAGAAGCCCACCGCGCGATTATCCGGAGCCCAGAAGGGATAGTTCGCCCCCTCGGTTCCGACGAGCGGCTGCGCCGTGGCCTGGTCGAGCGGCCGCAGCCAGAGCTGCGGTCCCTTTTCGCCGGTCGCGACGAACACGAGCTGGCGGCCATCCGGCGACAGCGCGAACGAAAACGGATCGGTGGTCGGCGGTGTGACGATGTCCAGACGCGTGACGAGCGGTTCGGGCGCCGCGGGCTGCAGGTAGAGCGTTGCGGGGACGGCAACAAGGAGCGCGGCAGCAAACGACGCCCCGGCGACGAGCCAGGCCGGCCGCGCGACGCGCGCGCCGCCGCGTGCACCGGCGGACACGGCTTCGCTCGATGTCGTCGACCCGGACAGCGCCTCGAGCGCGAAGGCCAGGTCGGACGCCGTCTGGAACCGCGCCACGGGGTTCTTTTCGAGGCACCGCTCGACGATGCGCGCGAGTCCCGGAGGAATCTTCCGCTCCGCAATCGGCAGCTCCGCCGGCGCCCGGTCGAGAATCGAGCCGATCGTGTCGGCGGCGGACCCGGCCGCAAATGCGCGCTGGCCGGACAACATTTCGTAGAGCACGGCCCCGAACGCAAACAGGTCGGCGCGATGATCGGCCGGCTGGCCACGGAGCTGCTCCGGCGCCATGTACCCCATCGTCCCGAGCACCATGCCGGGCTCCGTGCCGGGGCCGGCCTGGGTGACTGCGGTTTCCGATATCTGGCGCGTCCACTCGGCTGGCGCTGCCTCGATCAGCTTGGCGAGACCGAAGTCGAGGATCTTCACGTGCCCCGCCGACGTGACGAACACGTTGTCCGGCTTCAGGTCGCGATGAACGATCCCTTTTTCATGCGCGGCCGCCAGACCGCGGGCCATCTGGATGGCGCAGTCGATGGCCTTGCGCACCGCCATCCCACTGCCGATCGAGCTACGCAGCGTTCCTCCCTCGAGCAATTCGGACACGAGGTACGGACAGCCCTCATGGGTGCCGATATCGTAGAGCGCCAGGATATTGGGGTGGTTCAACGCCGCGGCGGCGCGCGCCTCCTGCTCGAAGCGACGGAGCCGCTCCGGGTCGGCGCTTGCGATGGCCGGCAGTACCTTGACGGCGACGTCGCGGTCGAGCCGCGTATCGCGCGCGCGATAGACCTCGCCCATGCCGCCGGCGCCAATCGCGGAGTGGATCTCGTACGGACCGAAACGCGTACCGGCAGCCAGGCTCATTGTGTTTGAATGGTCCCTTCGGAAATCGATTAGTGGGTGGGGGTCGAGTCTGGAATCGGCACGACCGACTGCACGCGCGTCGTGATGATCGTGCGTCCGTCGTGCAGCAGCTCCATCAGGAAGCCCGGACAGATGGCGCGCACTTTCAGGAAGCTGCCACCCAGCGAGCAGCCGGCCAGCCGGGCGCGTGTGTGCTCTGGAAAGAACTGCCCGCCACGGACCAGCACGTCGCCTGTGTGGGGCGAGAGGACCGTGATCTCATACGTGCTGTTGCGCGTACGGACCGCGACGCGCTCGAGCCCGGCCAGCGTGTCGAGCTGCACACCGTCAGTCCACTCGCGCTGCGACCACCAGGCGAGCTCGACGGGGCTGGAGAGCGATGTGATGGAGGGATCAGCCGTCCTCCTAGATTACACCCGAGCGCCCGCTCGCGGACAGCCCGCTCCTGATTCCCGCGATGAACGTATCGATATTCTTCCGCGCGATGCGATCGAGCAGCCCCTGCGGCCCGAACGCCGCAAGTGTGCCCGAGATCGTCACGTCGGCTTGCCATTTCACGGTCGTACGTAGGGCGGGTTCCGCCGCGAGCCCGTTTTCGTCGAGCGGTGGACCCGCCGACAACGTAAACCCCGTCACGATGTCCACGACGCTCCCAAGCCCGGTCCCTTTCCCGATGACCGTCGTGCTCGTCGGCGGCTGACGGTCCCGGATCTCCAGCTTCATCACCATCGCCCCCTTGATGTGGGACACGCCGACGCGGGCCGTGACCGTGAAATGATCGGCGTCCTCGACCACGACATCCTTCACGTCCGGCATGTGCCGGCTGACCGTCGCCGGATCAGTGAGAAACGCGTACACGTCGGCCTGCGCTGCGCTCACAGAAAACTGCCCGTCCAGGTGCATCCCAATCCTTTCGCGTGACTCCAGTGTATATACTCCGCCGCATGCTGAACGATCGCCGGAGACACCTGCCGCTGCTGCTTGCCGCGCTGCTCATCCTGTCATCGGCCTGTTCGCCCGCCCCCCAGCCGCCGCCGACGACGGCAGGCCTGAGGGTGTTCAGCTCGAACGGCGTGAAAGCGATCATCGAGGAACGGCAGGCGGACATAGAGCGCGCGATCGGCCGCTCGCTGACCGTCGAGTTCAGCACCGCGGCGTCCCTGAAGACCAGGATCGCCGGCGGCGACGCGTTCGACGTCGCGATCCTGACGCCGGCGCTCATCGACGAGCTCGCCGCGGCGGGCGCCGTGGATGCGGCCTCGCGCACCGACATCGCCCGCGCGGGGGTTGGCGTCGGGGTACGGGTAGGCGCGCCGATTCCTGACATCGACACCTCAGACGCGCTGAAGCGGACGCTGCTCGCGGCCGGCTCGGTGGCGTTTACGGCGGAGGGCCAGAGCCGCGCCACGATCGATCGCACGTTTGACAGGCTCGGGATTGCGAACGCCATGCGTCCGAAGATCGCGCTCAAGGGCCCGGGCGAGGCGCCCACGGCCGTGGCTGCCGGCGAGGCGGACCTCGTGCTGACGCTCGTCAGCGAAATCCTGCCGGTGCAGGGGCTGCGGCTCGTTGGACCGCTTCCCTCCGATCTGCAGGACTACGTGATGTTCACGGCCGCTCGGAGCGCGAAGGCCGCCGACGCCGACGGCGCCGCCGCGCTGCTGCGGTATCTCTCGAGCGAGGATCTCGCGGTCATCCTGCCGGCCCACGGCCTTCAGCCGGCGTCAACCGGACGCTAGACGTGTGACCTCGCGACGTCGCGCCCGTGCGCCCGATCGAGGGCGGCGGTGAATGCGCGGCGGAAGAGGACGCCGGCGAGGTGCGTCTTGTACTCGACCGACCCGCGCGTGTCCGCAAACGGCTGCGCCGCTTCGCGCACGAGGCGCGCCGCATCGGCGAATCGATCTTCGGACAGATCGCGGCCCTGTAGTGCCTGCTCAGCGGACACCGCCCGTATCGCCGTCGGCCCGAGTGCGCCCAGACTGATCGCGACATGGCAGCACGTCTCGCCGTCCAGCTCGAGCTGCACGGCTACGCTCGCCACCGCGAAATCGCCCGCGCGCTTCTCGAACTTCACGTACGCGCCGCCGTTCGGCTTCGGTGGAATCCCCACCGAGAGACCGACGACGATCTCACCTGGCTCGAGCTGCGTCGTGTAGGCGTCGACGATGAATGCTGCCAGCGGGACCGTGCGCGAACCTGCCGGGCCGGCGACGGTGACGTCGGTGTCGAGCGCAGCCAGCACGGCGGGCCAGTCGCCTGCCGGATCGGCGTGGGCAATGCTGCCCGCCACGGTTCCGCGGTTGCGCACCTGAATGTCGGCGGTGTGGCCCGCGGCATCGGCCATGATCGGCAGGACGTCGCGCACGAGGTCCGACGCGAGAATGTCGGCATGGCGGCAGAGCGCGCCCATCACAAGACGATCGCCATCGCGCCGCAGGCCGCCCAATCCCTCGATCCGGTTGATGTCGATGAGGTACCGCGGACTCGCGATCCGCAGCTTCATCATCGGCACGAGACTCTGCCCGCCCGCCAGCACCTTGGCGTCGTCGCCATAGCGCCCCAGCAGCTCGATGGCCTCATCGATCGTGCGAGGTGCGAAATATTCGAATTCAGTCGGATACACTTCGGAAGTCTCTGGGCTCTGGGCTCTGGGCTCTAGGCCCTGACCAATTATGAAGATTGACGTCTTCAATCACATCATCACGCCGAAGTACCGCGACGCGCGGCTGAAGCTCGCCCCGAAGCTGCAGGAACAGGAACGGTTCATGCCCACCCTGTTCGATCTCGACGCGCGGTTTCGTGTGATGGACGGCGCCGGCGACGGCTACGTGCAGATCATCAACACGGCCAACCCGCCCGTCGAAGCTATCGCGGGCCCGCAGGACGCCCTGGGCCTGTCGCGCATCGCCAACGACGAGATGGCGGACCTGGTGTCGCGTCACCCGGATCGATTCATCGGCGCGGCGGCCTGCGTGCCAATGCATGACGTGGATGCCGCGATCGGCGAACTTCAACGGGCCGTCCGCGATCTCGGACTCTGCGCCGTGCAGATCTACACCGACGTCAAAGGCCAGCCGCTCGACGCGCCTCAGTTTGTGCCGTTCTTCGACGCCGTTGCCGCCCTCGACGTCCCGGTCCTGCTTCACCCGGTTCGCGGTCCCGACCGCCCCGACTACCCCACCGAGGACGCCAGCCGCTTCGACACCTGGCGCATCGTCGGCTGGCTCTATGACAGCGTCGGCGCGATGATGCGGCTCGTCTTCTCCGGGGTGTTCGACCGGCACCCGGACATCAGGATCGTCACGCATCACCTGGGCGGGTTTGTGCCCTTCGCCTCCGAGCGCATCCGCGAGGGATACGACAAGCTCCTCAAGGCCGCGCAGGCGAAGAACGAGCCGGTCCCGCTGCAGCGGCACCCCTACGAGTACTTCCCCATGTTCTACGCCGACACGATCACGATTGGCTCGGTGCCCGCGCTCCGCTGCGGCCTCGACTTCTTCGGCACCGACCGCGTGATGTTCGCCACTGACATGCCGTTCGACACACAGGGCGGCCGCAAGTACGTCGAAGTCGCGCTCGCGGCCATGGAGCAGATCGACATCCCCGTCGCCGACAAGCAGAAGATCTTCGAGGAGAACGCCCGCCGCGTCTTTAACCTCGACGGGTCCGGAAGGACTCGTCCTACACGCGTGCATTAATCAGCCTCCAGACGCGCTCGGGGGACAGTGGCAGATCGCGCACTTTCACGCCGAGGGGCGACAGGGCGTCTTCCACCGCACTGGCGATCGCGGCGGGAGACGGAATCGCCGCTCCCTCCCCCGCCGCCTTTTGCCCGAGTGTCGTAAACGGATCCGGCACCGGGTGGTGCTCGATCTCGATGTGCGGCGTCTCGAGCGTCGTCGACTTGCCGTAGTCCAGTAACGTCAGCGTCAGCAACTGGCCGTCCGCGCCGTACACGAACCCCTCCCCCAGCGCGACCGAGATGCCGTGCGCCGCGGAGCCGTAGATCTGTCCATCCACGACCGACGGGTTAATCAGCGTCCCGTTGTCGCTGACGATGACGTACCGCACCACGCGCACGCGGCCAGTCTCGACGTCGACTTCGACGACGGCGGCGTGGGCGGCAGAGGAGAACGTGTACTGCGCGCGCACGCGGCCCTGGCTGTCGGGCAGCATCAGCGGGTCGGCGTGCGGGTGACTGTGGAAGTAGGTCACCTGCAGGCCGCCCTCGAATCCAGGAGGCATCTGCGCCTGGTTCGTATAGGCGATCTTGCCGAGCTCGGCGAACGAGATGGAGTTTTCCCCAAGAGACACGACTCCGCTCTCGATAGCGAGCCGGTCCTTGTCTTCCTTGAGCACGTGGGCAGCGAGGGTGAGCAGCTTGTCGCGCAGACGCGTGGCCGCGCCGTGCACGGCGCCCACGTCGTAGAGATGGAAATTGTTGCCGCTGTTGGATGACGACACGCCCCACGGCGACAGGGCGCTGTCATACGTCGTCGCCAGCGAGACGCGATCGGGTGACACGCCAAGGACGTCGGCGATGATCTGCGCGGCGGTCGTCTCGTGCGACTGGCCGCAGCTCGGCGAGCCGAGCGTGAAGACGACCGATCCGTTCTTCTCTATCTTCACGGTCGCGCCTTCGACGCCGCCCGCGCCTGGCATCTGCTTCGACGCGGGAAATATCGCCATGTCACGCGCGGCATTACGGCCACCGGGCTCGACGCCAATGACGACGCCGATGCCTGTGTACGTGCCCCGTGGCGGGCCGGCGGCGGCCGGCGACGCGTGCCGCCGTTCCTCGGCCTGACGCCGTCGCACCTCGTCGTAGTCGACGTTCACGAGCACCTTGTCCAGGAGCGTTTCGTATTCGCCGCTCCCGTAGATATTGCCGTTCGGCGTCGTGTACGGAAACGCACTCGCCGGGATCAGATTGCGGCGGCGGACGGCGATGGCATCGAGCCCAAGCTCCTGCGCGATGCGGTCCATCATCCGCTCCCACACGAAGCACATGCCCGGCTTCCCGATGCCCCGATTCGGCACGACCGGACACTTGTTCGTCAGCACCGATCGTCCTTCAAGGGTCAGGTGCTGCACGGTGTAGGTGTTGAACAGGTTGTTCAGCTTGTTGGTGAAGTGAATCGTCAGCGTGCTCACCGATCCGCCCACGTCGTCGGTGTCGCGGATCTTCAGGCCGATCACTTCCCCGTCCGCCTTGACCGCCGCCTCGACGTCAAACTCCTGTTCGCACGAGTGGCCGCCCGCCATCATGTGCTCGCTGCGATCCTCGATCCATTTCACCGGCCGCCGCGTCTTGACCGCCATGAGCGCCGTGAGGACCGCGTACTTGCGAATCAGGTGAATCTTCTGGCCGAAGCCGCCGCCGACGTCCGGGACCAGCACGCGCACAGCCGCGGTTCCAAGCGCCCCCGACAGCGTCTCTGACAGCGTCTCTGAAAGGGCCTCCGAAAGGGCCTCGTAGATCACGTCGGGCGACTGCGAGTTGCACGTGATCGTCAACCGCTCGGGCGAGTGTTCGGCGAGGCAGGCGAACGGCTCGAGCGGCGTCGAACTGTAGCGATGAATCTTCAGGCTCTCCCGGACGATGCGATCCGCCCGCGCGAAGGCGGCGTCCACGTCGCCATACGACACCTTGCCCTGCCAGCCGACGTTGCTGCCGAGTTCCTCGTAAAGTGGCGTCGCACCCTCGGCAACGGCATCCTGGATGGATGCAGCCGCGGGCAGCGGTTCGTAGTCGACGCCGATCAACTCGATCGCATCCTCCGCGATGGCCCGCGTGTCAGCCGCGACGATCGCAATCGGCTCACCGACATAGCGCACTTTCTCAATCGCACTGGCGTACTCCGCGATCGGCACACGCAGCCCGGCCGCATAGCGGCCAGGCTTGAACGGCTGCGACAACGCCTTGATGTCGGCGGGGGTGAGCACCGCCCGAACGCCGGGCAGCTTCGCCGCCGCGTCTGCGCGCACCGCGACGATGCGCGCGTGCGCGTACGGGCTGCGCAGGATGCAGGCATGCAGCATCCGCGGACGCGACAGGTCGTCCACGTACTGACCGCGCCCGCTCACGTGGCGCGGCGCCTCTTTGCTCCGGGCGCGGCGTCCTATGTGCGTGATGTCCGCCATTGCTCGAGTTTCACTGCCGCTTCCTTGACCGCTTCCACAATCTGCACGTAGCCGGTGCACATGCACAGGTTGCTCGACAGGTCGCGCCGAATCTCTTCCTCCGTCGGGTTCGGGTTGCGCATGAGCAGGGCGTGGCTCGCCATGACGAATCCCGGCGTGCAGAAGCCGCACTGCAGGCCGAACCGGTTCACGAAGGCTTCCTGGACGGGGTGGAGGGTGCCTGAAGTGCTGAGGCCTTCGATCGTCGTCACCGCGCAACCGTCGGCCTGGACGGCCAGCATCAGGCACGACTTCACCAGCTGGCCGTCCACGAGCACCGAGCAGGCGCCGCACTCGCCGACCACGCAGCCGACGTGTGTGCCGGTAAGACCGAGGTGTTCGCGGAGAAAGTGGACGAGGAGCGTGCGCGGCTCGATGTCGCCGACACACGCTTCGCCGTTGACCGTCAACGTAATAGGACGCTTCATGAACCCCCGAGCCGCCTGAAGGCGGCCCCCACGACTGTCAAAACAGGACTCCGGCCGGAAGCGGAATGCGCAGGGCGCGGTCGAACAGGCCGTAGATGAACAGCCACGACACCGCCGCATAGGCGCCCGCCATCGGGACAGACTGCCGTGCCACCCTCAGGAGATACGCCACCGCGAACAACGGCACCGCGATCAGGGCCCCCACGAGCCAGAGGAGCAGGAAGAACCCCGCCATCCAGGCGATGGCCGAGTGCCAGTCTGCGCGGGACGCGGTGGCGAAGACGTCGGGGGGGTCGTCGACGAGGTTGGTTCCGGCGGGTCCAGCCGGCGGCGGAACCTGCGCGGCGGCTGAAACCCGCCCTACGTACGAATGGCTTCCCCGCCCTACGTACGCGAGTAGCTTTGCGACGGTCAACACCAGCAACAATCCGCCGGTCGCCATCGGAAACACAGACGTGCGGAACGGCCAGTCAGCGGCCTGCATCAGGACCCACGCGGCCATCAGTAGAAGTCCGGCGGTGATGGGCAGATCGGCGCGGTGTGCCACGGGCGAGGCGGCCTGCCGCCGGCCGCGGACGAGCGGCCAGACGAGGCCCGCCACCGTGACGACCGCAAACGCGATCACCAGCGGCCGCGAGATCCATTGCCATTCAAAGAGTGAGTAGGAGAGAAACAGGTAACGCTCCGCGATGTCGCCAAGCACCAGCGCGAGCAGCAGCGGCGCTCTCGGCCAGTCCCACCGAATCGCCGCCACGCCCACCACGGTCGCCACCAGCATCACCAGAATGTCGGCGAACGCGTTGTGCGCCGTGTAGGCGCCAAAGGCCGTGAGCACCATCAGGAACGGCACAAGCAGCACCGCCCTGACGTACGTCAGGCGCACAAGCTGATTGAGGAACGCGAACGACACGGCCACGGCAATGATGTTCGACAGGACGATCACCCAGACCATCGCGTAGGTGACGTCGAGATTCCTCGTCAGCATCGCGGGCCCCGGGACCAGCCCCTTGAGCAGGAACACGCTCAGCAGAATCGCCATCGAAATACTGCCGGGGATTCCGAAGGCCACCGTCGGAATCAGGTTGCCGCCCTCGCGGGAGTTGTTGACCGCCCCTGTCGCAATCACGCCCTCGACGTTCCCCTTGCCGAATGTCTCCGGGTGCTTCGACGTGTGCTGCGCGTGCGCGTAGGCAATGAACTGCGACACCGCGCCGCCCATGCCGGGAATCACGCCGATCCCGAGTCCAATCGCGCTCGCCCGCAGCGTCAGCCCCCAGTGTGTGCACGTGTCGCGGACGCCCTGCATCACGCCGGACAGCCGCTCATCGCCGCGCCGCTGCGCGATGCTGTGCTTCGTCATCATCAGCTGCAGCACTTCCGCCCCGCCAAACAACCCGACCACGACCGGCACCACGTTGAGCCCCTCCCACAGATACAGCTGCCCGAACGTGAAGCGCTGAATGCTGCTCTGCGGATCGAGTCCGACCATGGCGAGCAGAAACCCCAGCGCCGCCATGATGAAACCCTTGACGAGATTCCGGCCGGCGAGCGACACGACGAAGCTCAGCCCGAGTACGGTCAGCATGAAGAACTCGGGCGGCCCGAGCTGGAGCACGACCGGCCGGATGATCGGAACCGAGACGGCCAGCACCACGGCGCCGAGCAGCGCGCCGATGAGGGAGCTGAACAGCACAGCCCCCAGCGCACGCCCGCCCTCTCCTCGTCTCGTCATCGGATAGCCGTCGAGCACCGTGGCGGCCGACGTCGCTTCGCCTGGAATCCCAAAGAGGACCGATGTGATGTCACCCGTTGTCGCCGTCACCGCATGCATGCCGAGCAGGAACGCAAACGCGGAGATCGCGTCCATCGGATAGACGAACGGCAGCATCATCGCCAGCGTGGCGGCTCCGCCGAGCCCCGGGAGGATGCCCACGATCAGGCCGACGCCGATCCCGACGAGCATGATGCCGAACGTGTGGGGCGCCAGCACCTGCAGGAGTGCCGAAAAGAAGACGTCCAGCGCCTAGTCCTTCCGGATGACGGTATCTGGCAGCGGGAATCGCGGATCGGCGAAGAGCTCTTTCCACTTGGCGACGGTCTCGCGCATCTGCGCGGGGGTGGACTCCGCGACCTGCGGAAACGTCGCAAGCTTTTCAAACGGGCGGCAGGCGTCGATCACCGCCCGCGTCATATACGGCGCGGTGGGATCGTCGAGCATCGGATCGACCTTGCTGCCCCACGACTTGCGCAGGATCTCGATGTCCTCCGCCGGATCGCACCTGGTGCTCATCGCCCAGATCACTTCCTCGAGATTCATCGGGTCGATATCCTCGTCCACGACGATGACGAAGCGGTTCATGTAGGCGGCTGCGGGACACTGCGCGGCAATGTAGCCGGCCTGGCGCGAGTGGCCGCAGAAGCGCTGCCTGATGGCGACGACGACGAGCAGGCGGCCGCCGGCGACTTCATGCGCCCAGACACCCTTGACGTCCCGCACGCCGATCTTCACGAGGTCGTCCTGGATCATCGCGGACTTGAGCAGCGCGCGCATGTAGGAATAGTCGTTCGGCGGCTTGCCGGGCGGCGTGCCGAGGATGATCGGATTGTTCCTGAAATACACGCGCTCGATATCCATCGTCGGCACCGGCCGCAGCGACGCGGAGTAGTACCCGGTCCACTCGCCGAACGGCCCTTCGCGCACGACGCGATCGGGACGAATCCATCCCTCGACGACGATTTCGGCGGCCGCGGGCATCGGAAGGCCCGTCACTTCGCCCTTGATGACCTGGAGCTTCTGCCCGACCATCGCGCCGGCGTACGCGAACTCGTCGATCGTGTTGGGCACTTCCGTGCCCGCCACCATCAGCAGCAGTGGATGATGGCCGAACGACGCGAGCACCGGCGCCTTGCCATGCTTCTCGAACCAGCGGTCGTACTGCGCGCGCCCCTGCTTGCCCGCCTCCGCGTTGATGCTCGCGGAGCGGCCGTCCTCCTGCAGCATCATCCGGTAGGCGCCGACGTTGATGCGTCCGGTGTCGGCGTCACTCGTCACGACCGCAACGCCGGTGCCGATGTAGCGGCCGCCGTCATGCTCGTGCCAGCGCGGCGCGGGAAATCGCGACAGGTCGACGTCGCCCGCCTTGACGACGTTCTCGAGGACCGGGCCCTTCGTGACGAACTCCGGTCTGAACTGCGGCGCTGCCGCTTCCCACTGGAGCGGTTTGCCGCGCAGCGCCTGGACGAGATGGGCGTTATCCAGATCGGCGCCGAGCCCCAGCGTGACTCCCATGCGGCGCGCGTTACTCAGAGCGCCCGTGAGCACGCGGTAGCCTTTCGGGTAGCCGACGATGTCGTCGAACAGGAGCGCCGCGGGCGGCTTCCGGCGGTAGTTGATCTCGGAAATCGTGCCGATCTCGAGATCCCAGTGGGCCCCCGAGACGTGCTGCAGCTCGCCGAGCTGCTCGATGCGCGCGATCCACTCGCGCAGGTCGGCAGGATCCATTTAGGGTTGAATAATCTCGCGATACTTCGCCGCGACGTCCGGCGGCGTCGCGAGTACGTCGTTGAGAATCTGCTGAATCTGCGCGGCGTCCTTCGGCTGGAACTCCAGCTTCATCGCGCGCGCTTCTTCGAGGAATGCCGGATCACGGTACGTGTCGGCCAGCGCTTTCCGCATCAGTTCGACGCGGCTGCTCTCGACTCCCGGAGGCATCGCAAACGGCTTCGCCATCGCGCCGGGCGCATCGACCAGCCGCAGCAGCCTCCTGCTGTGATCGTCCCTGGCGAACTCCATCGCGAGCGGAACATCCGGCAGGTCGGCATTCCGTTCCACGCCGTTCTGCACGATGACCTTTGCGTAGCCGTCCTGCAGCCACTGTCCGGACGCCGACTTGACCGATTCCCACCCGAGGCACATGCCCTGAATCTCGCCGCGCTCGACGCCGATCCGCACATCGCTCGTCGTTGGATACCCCGCGACGGCCCTCATGCTGGCGCCGGTCGCGGCCGCCATGACGCGCGGCGCGTCGTACGTATTGGATCCTGGACCGGTGCCGCCGACCGCGATTCCCTTCGTCCCGCCGATCAGATCCCTGAACGTGCCGATACCCGCATCGGTGCGCACGATGCAGACGTTCGGATCGTCGTACGAGCTCCCCAGCCAGTTGAACTGCCGGAGGTCGAAGTTCACGCCTTCGCCGCCTGTGAGCTGGTTCATCATCTGCGCCTCGTGAAAGAGGCCGACGACGGTCCCGTCCTTGGGTGCCGCGCTGAACACGTGATTGGCCGCCACGAGGCCGCCGCCGCCGGGCATGTTGACGACGATGACGGTGGGATTGCCGGAAATATGCCGTTTGATATGGCGCGAGACCAGCCTCGCCGTCGTGTCGAATCCACCACCCGCGCCTGAACCGACGACAACGCTCAGCGTCTTCCCGCGGTAAAACTCCGGCGCGCTGCCCGCGTCGCCAGCGGAGCCGGTCCGGCCACAGGAAGCGGTGGCACAGGCTGCCACTATCGCGCACAGCGTCCCGAAAGCGCGCCATTTCACTCGAAACACGCCGGTTAGCGTACCTCAGAATCCGTCGATCTGAGGTATAACCACGCGCGAGGAGCGACGATGAAACGAACATTAGCGACGACGTGTGCGCTGCTGCTGCTTGTGGGCGCGACGATAACCGCGCAGGCGGGCTGGGTGACGCTGTTCAACGGCGGAAGCATCAACGAGAAGGTGTGGACGCCAGCGGGCAAGGTGGACTGGAAAGTGATTCGGAACGAGCTGTGGGCCACCAACGGCGCCGGCTTCCTGGTCACGAAGCAGTCGTACGGCGATCACGAGATTCGCGCGGACATCTGGGTGTCGCCGGACGCCAACAGCGGAATCTTCATCCGCTGCATGGATGCGAACAAGGTTGGCGCAGCCACCTGCTACGAAGTGAACGTGTACGACACCCGTCCCGACCAGACCTACCGCACCGGCGGCATCGTCGATCTGGCGAAGCCGACGGCGATGATCGACAGCGGCAACAAGTGGAACACGCTGCAGATCACCGCGCGCGGTCCCCGGCTGATCGTGCGGATGAACGGCGTAGAGACGGTGAACGTGGAGGACAAGAAGTTCGCGCGCGGGCCGTTTGCCCTGCAGGCGGGCGTCGGCGTCGTCCGGTTCCGCAACGTGCAGGTTCGCGAGCTTAAGTAGCGCGCTGTAGCGCGCAGGCTTAAGCCTGCGCTCTACGCCTGCGCCCTACATCGCCACGGCCGAGCTTCGCCTCGGTGCATCGTGACCTAGAATGGGCGGGACCGTTCGTCCCTGGAGGAACACGATGCACCGACTGGCTCTTCTCGCTCTGATCGTCTGCACCGCGGCAACGGCTTCGGCATGCAGCGATAGCGATACCGCGACCTCACCCTCGAATCTGCCGGTGGTCTTCAGCGCCGTGCTGCGCCCGGCCAATGAAGTCCCGCCCGTCTCGAACGCCGAATCGACAGGCGTCGGCGCGGTGCAGGTTACGTTCAATCTGACGCGCGACGCCGCGGGCGCCATCAGCGGCGGAACCGCTGATTTCTATTTCCAGGCGAGCGGCTTCCCCGGCGACACCGCCGTTCAGGGCGCGCACATCCATCCAGGCGTGGCGGGCGTGAACGGGCCGGTGATCATCGGCGCGTCTGTCAGCGCGGCCAACCGGACGCCGTTGACCAACGGGATGGTGGAATACCGCGAGTCGGGCATTGTGATGAGCGCGGCCAACGCGGCGGCGGTCGTGGCGAACCCGTCGGCGTTCTATTTCAACGTGCACTCGCCAGTGAACCCGGGCGGCTTCATGCGCGGGCAGCTCCAGCGCATTCAATAGGTCCGCCTGAAGGCGGACACTACGTACGCGGTCGTGGTAGTACGTGGTCGTGGTAGTCCGGC
>CAXNKG010000007.1:0-93565 GCA_964202965.1 Vicinamibacterales bacterium | reverse complement strand
GGCAAGGTCAAGTGGTTCAATAACGCCAAGGGCTATGGGTTCATTGAGCGCGAGGGTGGCAGCGACGTGTTCGTCCACTACTCCGCGATCACGGGCAACGGCTTCCGGTCCCTGGATGAGGGTCAGGCGGTCGAATTCGAGATCGTCGACGGCCCCAAGGGCCCGCAGGCAGGGAACGTCAGCAAACCGAGCTAGAGCCACTTCACGACCTGCCCGGCGCCGTTCTGCGGCGCCGGGCCCACCGCATCCGACTCCCTCTTTCAAAGCGTTCAGACCCACTGTCACTCTTCCGACTTCACGGCACCGCGCATCGCCCGCGCGGTAAACGCCACTTTTCCGTCCCTGACCGCCACCCGGAACGCCACTTCCTCGCTGCCCGCCGCCTTGAGGGCGCCCACCTGGGTGCGAATCAGGTCGACGAACTTGTGAAACGGCACCGGCGGTCCATCGTAGCCGCTCTCCCGCCGCGCCTCGGCCAGTGTCTCGTACAGGTCCTGCACCTTCGCCAGGTCGCGGCCCGGATCGGTGATCGTCGTCACGTAGAGAATGCGGTCCTTCGGCCTGGGCGATGCCGGCGCAGCCGCGCGCGTCTGGACGAAGGGTCCCGGACGTCCTTCTTCGCGGGCCCGCAGCCCGCGGTCCCAGAGATCGGTGAACGTCGCATATCGCGTCTGCAGCGTGAGAAACCGGAACCGATCGGCGTAATTGCCGAGGGCCTGCGTCCGATCCAGCCGCTTGACGAGGGCGGTCACACGCGTGCGCGTTTCCCACGGCGGACGCGGCAGCCGTCCGGCGAAGAACATGTTGTACTCCGCCTCCAGCCGCTTCAATTCGGACTCGAGCACCGTGAGCTCGCGTGTGGAGTCGTCTGGGGAATCGGCCACGCGGCTTCATTCTCCCACGCGCGCTAGAAGATTGTTGCGATGGATTCGGCGGCGAGAGTGAGGACCGGCGTCGGCAGGATGCCGAGCGCGAGGATGACGACGATCGAGGCGACGAGCGCCACCATGCCCACGGTGGACACCGGCGGACACACCGCGGTCGCCGGCCGATCGGACATGTACATCATGACGACGACGCGCAGGTAGAAGAAGACGGAGATGACGCTGGTCAACACGCCGATGATCGCGAGTCCGTAATAGCCGGCGCCCACCGCGGCGCTGAAGATGTACCACTTGCCGATGAAGCCGACGGTCGGGGGGAGCCCCCCGAGCGAGAGCAGGCAGACGGTCATCAGGCCGGCCAGCGCCGGCCGCGCGTGCCACAGGCCGGCGTAATCGCGCAGTTCGTCGTTGGCGGCGTCCTTCGTCCCGAGCATGGCGATGACACCGAACGCCGCGAGGTTCGTCACGGCGTAGGCCAGCAAATAGAAGAGAATCGCCGCCTTCCCCACCTGATTCGCCGCGACGAGGCCGACCAGCAGATAGCCGCCGTGCGCGATGCTGGAATACGCGAGCATCCGCTTCAGGTTGCTCTGCGCCACTCCCACGACCGTCCCGAGGATCATCGTCGCCGCCGCCAGCCACCAGACGACCGGCGCCCATTCGCCGCTGAAGGGCTCGAAGGCGGAGAGAAACACGCGGGCGAACGCCGCGAACGCTGCCGCCTTGACACCGGTGGACATGAAGCCGGTGACGATGGCCGGCGCGCCCTCGTAGGCATCGGGCGTCCACATGTGGAAGGGCACGGCCGAGATCTTGAACGCGAACCCGACGAGGAGCAGGCCGAGCGCCACCAGGATCAGGCGGTTGTCGCTCATCGACTGGGCCGCGAGGAACGCGCCGATGCGGTCCAGCCGTGTGGTGCCGGCCAGGCCGTAGGTAAACGCAATCCCGTAGAGGAAGAAGGCGCTCGAAAACGCGCCCAGCAGGAAGTACTTGAAGGCCGCTTCGGTCGCGCGCGGATCGTCGCGCCGGATGCCCGTCAGGACGTACACCGCAATCGACAGAATCTCGAGGGCGATGAAGATTACCAGCAGATCGTTGGCGGACGCCATCATGATCATGCCGGCCACCGAGAAGAGAATCAGCGTGTAGTACTCGCCCTTCGGCAAGCCGTCGCGCTTCACGACCGGCGACGAGAACATGATCGTCAGGATGCCGACGAGGACGAGCGTGATCGTCACGAAGAGCGCGAAGTTGTCGGCGACAATCACGCCGAAGCTGGCGGCGTTCCGGTTCCACAGCAGGACCGATGACATCGCCGCACCAGCCAGGCCCACGATTCCGAGACCGCCCACGGGCAGGCTCTCGCCCCTGGATCGAAACGCCTCCGCGCCCATCACGGCGAGCGCCGCGAGGGTGACGCATACCATCGGCACGACGGCGTCAAAGGATGAGTTGAACATAAGTCAAAAGTGAAAAGTCAAAAGTCAAAAGTATGGTCCAAGGGTTCAGACGTGTTCTCTGACCTTTGACTTTTGACTTTTGACTTTTGCCTTCCATCGTCTTTCACCCGGAGCGTCTGCGCCGTCTGTACCCGTTGAATCAGCGCGTCAACGGACGCTTCCATCGGGCGCAGGAAGAGCATCGGCGCGATGCCCATCACGAGCGCGATGCCACAGAGCGCCACGACGCTCACCCACTCACGCGGCACCAGGTCGCGCAGCGTGGCGTTCTCGGCATGCGTCACCGGGCCGTAGTACACGCGCTGGACCATCCACAGCATGTAGACCGCCGACAGAATCACCCCGAGGCCGGCGACGACGGCGAAGCGCGGATCCCATCGGAACGCGCCCAGCAGAATCAGGAACTCGCCGATGAAGCCGTTCAGTCCGGGCAGGCCGATCGACGCGAGCGTAATGATGAGGAACGCGGCGGTCAGCTTCGGCACGACCGCCTTCAGGCCGCCAAAATCGGCGATGAGACGCGTGTGGCGGCGATCCGACAGCATCCCGACCATCAGGAAGAGCCCGCCGGTGCTGACGCCGTGCGCCAGCATCTGGTAGATCGCACCCTGGACGCCCTGCACGTTCATCGCGCAGATCCCCAGCACGACAAAGCCGAGGTGGCTGACCGACGAATACGCCACCAGCTTCTTCATGTCCGGCTGCACCATCGCGACAAGCGCGCCGTACACGATGCCGATCACGGCCAGCACTGCCAGCCAGGGCGCGAAATAGGTCGCCGCCTCCGGGAACAGCGGGAACGAGAACCGCAGCAGCCCGTAGGTCCCCATCTTCAGGAGCACGCCCGCCAGAATGACCGAGCCGGCCGTCGGCGCCTGGACGTGCGCGTCCGGCAGCCACGTATGAAACGGGAAGAGCGGCACCTTGATGGCAAATGCGAGCGTGAAGGCCAGGAAGAACCACGTCTGCGTCTGCGGCGCGATGTCGAGCGCGTAGAGCTTGAGAAGGTCGAAGGAATAGACGCCGGTGGCGCTGCTGTGCAGGTACGCGAGGCCCAGGATGGCAATGAGCATCAGCACGCTCCCCGCCATCGTGTAGAGCATGAACTTGACCGCCGCGTACACGCGCTGGTCGTAGCCCCAGATGCCGATGAGGAAGTACATCGGGATCAGCATCGCGTCCCAGAACACGTAGAACAGGAACAGATCGAGCGAGACGAAGACGCCGATCATCGCCGCCTCGAGGGCCAGCATGAAGATCGAGAACTCCTTTACCTTGCGCTCGATCGATCCCCAGGACGACAGGAGCGCAATCGGCGTCAGAAATCCGGTCAGCACCACGAGCAGCAGACTGATGCCGTCGACGCCGATGAAGTAGTCGATCCCGAACGCGGGAATCCAGGGGACCCGCTCGACGAACTGGAAGGCCGCCGAGTCGGGATCGAAGCCGCCCCAGATGGCGAGCGTGACCGCGAACGTGCCTATGGCGGTGACGAGCGACAGCCAGCGGATGACGCCGTCGCGGCGCCCGTCCGCGTTGGGGACGAACATCACGGCCAGGGCGCCGGCCAGCGGCAGCAGCCAGGAGAGCGTCAGCATGCCGTTACCGCCATAAGTAGTAGCCCAGGATCACGATGACGCCGACGAACATCGAACTGGCGTAGGTCCGCACGGAGCCGGTTTGCAGGCGGCGCAGGATGCCTGACCCGGCCGAGACGATGGCCGCCGCGCCGTTGACGGCACCGTCGACGACCTGCACGTCGAAGCCGCGCCAGAGCGCTTCCCGCGACATGACGTGAACGGGGTTCACCACGGCCGCGTCGTATACCTCGTCCACGTAGTACTTATTGAGCAAGAGCCGATGCAGGCCGCTGAAACGCCGGGCCATGGCATCGGCGATCGAACGGCGCTTCACCCAGACGAAGGCCGCCAGCAGGATGCCGCTTATCGCGATGGCGCTCGACACCCCCATGAGCGTCAATTCGAGCGCGGCTTCCGCGTCGCTGAGCGCTTCTGCTCCGCCGACTTCGGGCACGGCGGCGCCCGCCTGGAACGACGGCGCCAGCCATGCCGCCAGCTGGTTGTGGCCGCCGAGCGCATGCGGCACGCCGATGTAGCCCGCCAGCACCGAGCCGACGGCCAGAACGATCAACGCCAGCGCCATGGCGGGAGGGGCGTCGTGAAGATGGTGCGAGGGTGCGGAGTCCGACGGGTGCGAGGGTTCCGAGGCCAACGCGTCATGGCGGCGTTCGCCGTGGAACGTCAGGAACACGAGACGGAACATGTACGTCGCTGTCAGGAACGACGTGATTGCGCCCACGAGCCAGAGCAGCGTGTGCCCCTCGTGGAACGTCTCGTAGAGGATCTCGTCCTTGCTGAAGAAGCCCGCGAGAAAGGGCACGCCGGCAATGGCCAGCGCCCCGATCAGGAACGTCCAGTAGGTGACGGGCAACCCCTTCTTCAGGCCGCCCATGTTCCGGATGTCCTGCTCCCCGTGCAGCGCGTGGATGACGGCGCCGGACCCGAGGAACAACAGGGCCTTGAAGAACGCGTGCGTGTACAGGTGGAAGATCCCCGCGCCGAATGCGCCGACGCCCATCGCCAGGAACATCAGCCCCAGCTGGGAGACCGTCGAGTACGCGAGGACGCGCTTGATGTCGTTCTGGACGAGGCCGATGGTGCCCGCCATCAGCGCCGTCGCCGCCCCGATGACCGCCACGATGAACAGCGTCTCCGGCGCATGGCTGAACAGCACCGCGTTGCGGCCAATCATGTACACGCCCGCCGTGACCATCGTCGCCGCATGGATCAGCGCGGAGACGGGCGTGGGCCCTTCCATCGCGTCCGGGAGCCACGTATAGAGCGGGATCTGGGCCGACTTGCCCGTCGCGCCGATGAAGAGCATCAGCGTCGCGATCGAGATCGCGCCGAAGACCCCCTCCTCCACCGGCATCGTGGACGCGATCGACGCCAGGCGCGCAAAATCGAGCGTGCCGAACTGCGTGAAGAGGAACAGCATCCCCAGCACGAACGCGTAGTCGCCGATCCGGTTGACGACAAACGCCTTCTTGCCGGCGTCGGAGGCCGACTGCTTCCTGAACCAGAACCCGATCAGGAGATACGAACAGAGGCCCACGCCTTCCCAGCCGACGAACATCACGACAAAGTTCCCGCCCAGGACGAGCACGAGCATGAACGCCGCGAAGAGATTCAGATACGAGAAGTACCGCGCAAACTCGCTGTCGACCTCGTCGTGCATATACGCGGTCGAGTAGATGTGAATCAGCGAGCCGATGCCGGTGATGACGAGGACCATCACGGCCCCGAGCGGGTCGAGCCGGAACGTCATGTCGAGCGACAGATCGCCCGACGCAATCCACGTGTAGACGGTCTGCTCGATGACGCGAGCGTCGGCCGGCATCCCGGCGATCTCGAGGACGCCCATCACCGCAACGGCGAACGACGCGATCATCGCGGCGCACGCCACGGCTCCCGACAGCCCCTTCGACAGGCGCCGCCCCATCGTCGCATTGACGAGGAACCCGATGAACGGGAACAGCGGGATTAGCGCGAGCACGCCCGCACCTCAGGCATGACAGGCACACTAGGCACTTCAGGCACCATCACCATTTCAACAGCGTAAATGCGTCCGGATTGAGCGACTCGCGGTGCCGGAACAGTCCGATCACGATCGCCAGGCCCACGGCCGCTTCCGCGGCCGCGACGGTCATGACGAAGAACACGATGATCTGGCCGTCCACGCTGCCGTGCTGCCGGGCAAACGCGATGAACGTCAGGTTCACGGCGTTGAGCATGATTTCGATCGACAGCAGAATCGTGATGAGGTTGCGGCGCAGGAACACGCCGGCGGTGCCGATCGCGAAGAGGATCGCCGACACGATGAGGTAGTGGCTGAGAGGAATCACCGCTCCTCCCCCTCGCGGTGCGCCAGCACCACCGCGCCCACCATCGCGACGAGAATGAGAATCGACGTGGCTTCGAACGCGAAGACGTAGTCGGTAAAGAGCGTCCGGCCGACCGCGCGTACGGAACTGATCGTCTCGGCATCGACCGCGCCCGCCACCGGCACCTCGACGCTGCCGGTCCGCAGCAGCGCCCACGAGAGCTGTACGACGAGGAGCAGCGCCAGCAGGGCGCCGAAGCGCCCGACGCCGGGCTGCCGCAGGGGGTGCGTCCGATCCCATTCGGCGGCGTCTTCCTGCGGCGCGTTGAGCAGCATCACGACGAACAGGAAGAGCACCATGATGGCGCCCGCATAGATGATGATCTGCGCGACCGCGACGAACGGCGCATCGAGCGTCACGTACAGCCCCGCGAGCGCGCCGAACGACGCAATGAGCAGCATGACGCTGTACATCGGATTGCGCTGGCCGATGACGAGGGCGGACGTCACGATCGCCAGGCCCGAGAGCAGATAGAAGATCAGCGTCTCAGGCATTGAAGTACAGGACTCCCGCCGCCGTGAGAATCAGGTTGATGACCGCTGCCGGGAACAGCCACTTCCAGCCGAACTGCATCAGCTGGTCGTACCGGTAGCGCGGCACCGTCCACCGCACCCAGATGTACGCGAACAGAATGATGCCGACCTTGACGAGGAACCAGATCCACTCGAGCTCGGGCGGCAGGAACGGACCGTGCCATCCGCCGAGATACAGGTCGGTCGCGACGGCCGCCGTGGTCGCCATGTTGATGTACTCGGCCTGGGGAAAGAGGGCGAACCGCACCGAGCTGTACTCGGTGTTGTAGCCGGCCACCAGTTCCTGCTCCGCTTCAGGGAAATCGAACGGCGCGCGGTTGGTCTCCGCGATGCCCGCAATCATGTAGATGATGAACCCGAGCGGCTGCAGGAAGACGTACCACTGGGGGATGAACCCGAACCAGAAGCCGGCCTGCGCGTCGACGGTCTCGCGCAGGGACATCGACCCCGAGAGCAGAATGACCGCGGCCAGCGCCGTCGCGTAGGAGAGCTCGTAGCTGATCATCTGCGCGGAGGCGCGCAGCCCTCCAAACAGGGAGTACTTGCTGTTGGAGGACCAGCCGGCGAGGACGATCCCGTAGACGCCCATCGACGTGATGGCAAACACCACCAGCACGCCGACGTTCACGTCGGCCACGCCGAGCTTGATCGGGTCGTCGAGCAGTCCGAACAGCGTCGTCTCGCCGCCCCATGGGACGGTCGCGAACGCCGCGAACGCCGCGGTCACCGAGAGCATCGGCGCCAGCGTGAACAGCCACTTGTCGGCGCCCTTGGGCCGCAGCTCCTCCTTGAAGAGGAGCTTGAGGATGTCGGCGAACGGCTGCAGCAGTCCGTGCGGACCGACGCGATACGGGCCGTACCGCTGCTGCATGAAGCCCATGACCTTGCGCTCGGCATAGACCAGCAGCGCCGACGCGTTGATCAGCATGAAGAATGTCAGGCCGATGACGGCGAGCTGAACCAGGAACCTTAATTCCATCTACCGACTACCAACCACCAACCACCAACCATCCTCAGTGGGCCGCGACGATCGGGTGCTCCGCGCGCCAGGAGGCGGGCAGCGTGCACCGCCCCTCGCGCACGTGCGCCTCGTATTCATGCCGGAACAGCTTCATCGTCGTCAGCACCGGCGTGGCCGCCGCGTCGCCGAACGCGCAGAGCGTCTTGCCGGCGATGTTGTTGGAGACGCCGAAGAGCAGATCGAGATCCTTGGACTGCCCCTCGCCCGCCTCGATGCGCCCGAGCAACTTGAACAGCCAGTCTGTTCCCTCACGGCAGGGCGTGCACTTGCCGCACGACTCGTGGCGGTAGAAGTGCAGCAGGTTCATCGCCAGCCACACCATACAGACGCTGTCGTTCATCACGATCATGCCGGCGGAGCCGAGCATCGACCCGGCCTTCTGCACGTGGTCAAAGCTGGCCGGGATATCGAGCTGGTCCGGCAGCAGGATCGGCACCGAGGATCCGCCAGGGATAACGCCCTTGAGCGGCCGGTCGTCGATCATCCCGCCCGCATGGTCGTAAATCAGCTCGCGGACCGTGGTGTGCATCGACGTCTCATACACGCCGGGCCGCTTGACGTGGCCGCTGACGCAGAAGAGTTTCGGCCCGCCGTTCTTCTCGGGCCCGAGCGACGAAAACCACTCCGGGCCGTTCAGGACGATCAGGGGGACGTTGCAGAGCGTCTCGACGTTATTCACGGCCGTCGGGCACTGATAGAGGCCGGCGACGGCCGGAAACGGCGGCTTGATGCGGGGCTGGGCGCGCTTCCCCTCGAGCGACTCGATGAGCGCCGTTTCCTCGCCCGCCTCGTACGCGCCGGCACCGCGATGGACGTACACGTCACAGTCGAAGCCGCTGCCGAGGATGTTCTTCCCGAGATAGCCCGCCTTGTAGGCTTTGTCGATCTCGGCCTCCAGGATCTGCTGCACGTGGAAGAACTCGCCGCGGATGTAGATGTAGGCGACCTTCGCGCCGATCGCGTAGGAGGCAATGGCGCACCCTTCAATCAGCAGGTGCGGATTGCGCTCCATCAGCACGTGATCCTTGAACGTGCCCGGCTCGCTTTCGTCGGCGTTGCAGCAGATGTATTTCGGCTTCGGGGTGTCCTTGAGGACGAACTGCCACTTCATGCCGGTCGGGAAACCGGCGCCGCCGCGGCCGCGGAGGCCCGACGCCTTCACCTGCTCGATTAGATCGTTCGGCTGGAGCGTGAGCGCCTTGCGCAGCCCTTCGTACCCGCGCTGGTGCGTCAGGTAGAAGTCCAGCGTGTACGAGTTGGGCTCGTTGACGAACCTGGTGAGCACGGGTTCGTAGGCCATTACTTCCTGCCCCCTTCCTGATGAAGGTGGCATCCGGTCAGCGCGCCGACCCCGCGCGTCCGGAGATCCTCGACGAACTGCTTCACGCTCTCTGGCGCCAGCCGCTCGTGCCAGTCGGTGTCGTTGATCATCAGCACCGGACCGCGGTCGCAGGCGCCGAGGCATTCGACCTCGACCAGCGTGAACGTCCCGGACGGATCGGTCTGTCCCGGCTCGATTCCCAGGATTGCGCTCAGCTGCTCCGTCACCCGCTCGGCCCCGAGCAGCGCGCACGACAACGTCCGGCAGACGTTGATCACGTACTTGCCGACCGGCTTGGTGAAGAACATCGTGTAATACGAGACGACGTCTTCGACTTCCGCGGCCGTGCAGCCGATCTGCCCGGCGACATGGCGCATGGCAGCGGCGGTCAGATAGCCCTGCTGGCCCTGCGCGAGATACAGCGCATACAGAATCGCGGACTTCCGCTGCTCGGGCGGATACCGCGTCACGACCAGGTCGAACTTGGCCTGGTTCTCCGGGGTGTAGGCGAACTCGCCGCCCTCCGCAGCCAGCGTGCGCGCTGACGCGTGAAAGCGCGCGGGCGCGTAATCCATTCGGGGGTGGAAGCTCACCGGTCGCAGTCTCCCATCACGACATCGGTCGACCCGATCACCGCCACGACATCGGCGATCAGCCCGCCCTTGACGATCGCGGGCAGCGCCTGAATCGCCATGAGCGAAGGCGCGCGCATTTTGACGCGCCAGGGACGGTTGGTGCCGTCGCTGACGATGTAGCAGCCGTGCTCGCCGCGAGGGCCCTCGATCGGCACATACGCGTCGCCGGCGGGCACCGTGAACCCCTGCGAGTAGATCAGGAAGTGCTGGATGAGCGCTTCCATCTCCGTGTAGACCTTGTCCTTCGGCGGCGGCACGACGCGCGTATCGCCGCAGGCGAATACGCCGCTCGGGGCGATGCGCTGGATCGCCTGCGTCGTGATCTTCACGCTCTCGCGCATCTCCTGCACGCGCACACGGTACCGTGCGTACACGTCGCCCTCGGTCGCGGTCGGCACGTTGAAGTCGTAGGTCTCGTACCCGCAGTACGGGAAGTACTTCCGGACGTCGTAGTCGGACCCGGCCGCCCGCGCGATCGGCCCCAGCAGGCCCCACGCCAGCGCGTCCTCCTGCGTGATGACGCCGATGCCCTGCGTGCGCCGCATGAACATGTCGTTCTTACTGAGGAGCCCTTCGAATTCGTCGATCTTGGCCGGGAACCGCTCGAGGAACGCGGTGACCGCTTCGTGAAACCCGCGCGGCAGGTCCTCGCGCAGACCGCCGACGCGGAAGTAACTCGGAAAGAAGCGGAAGCCGGCGACGAGCTCATTGATGTTCATGATGAGCTCGCGTTCGCGCACGGCGTAGAACAGCATTGAGACGGCGCCGATTTCCATGGCGTGCGTGCCGATCCACAGCAGGTGGCTCGCCAGCCGCTGCAGCTCCACGAGGCAGACGCGGATGTCCTTCACCCGCTGCGGCATCTCGAGCCCGAGCAGCTTCTCGACGCCCAGCACATAGGCCAGGCTGTTCGACTGCGCGCCGAGATAATCCATCCGCTCGACGAGGGGGACGACCTGCTGCCACTTCTTCTGCTCGGCGGTCTTCTCGATCCCGGTGTGCAGGTACCCGATGGTGGGGGTCACCGACTGGATCACTTCTCCGTCGAGCTCGAGGATGAGACGCAGGACGCCGTGCGTACTGGGGTGCTGCGGCCCCATGTTCACGGTCATCGTCTCGGAACGCAGTCCAGCCATCGTCAGTGCGCCGTCCGCTTCACGCGGTCGCGTTCCATGTTCGCCTTGAATTCGGCTTCACTGATCTCGAGCGGCTCATACGTCTGCGCCGCCTTGCGGATCTGGACGGGATAGTCCTTGCGCTGCGGATGCCCGTCCCAGTCCTCGGGCATCAGCAGACGCCGGAGGTCAGGGTGCCCGTCGAAAATCACGCCGAACATGTCCCACACTTCCCGCTCGAGCCAGCCGGCGGCGGGCCAGAGGTGCTGAATCGTCGGAACCGGCGTGTCGACGGCCGCCCGCACCTTCAACCGCACGCGGTGCGTATGGGGAATCGAGAGGAGGTGGTAGACGATCTCGAACCGCGGGTCGCGGGGAAAGTAGTCCGCGCAGGTGACCTCGACGAGGACGTTGAACCGCAGCGCCGGCGTGTCGCGCAGCGCGGCGCACGTCTGGAGCAACTGGTCGGCGCGCACGTAGATCGTCGCACAGTCGACGCTCGCAGCCGCCTCGTAGGCGGCACCCGGAACGACCGGCGTCAGGGCGTCGATGATGGTCTGCGAATCCATCCGAAGGTATCAGGCCCGTGAGCGCGCGATCTTCTGCTGGAGCAGCACGATGCCGTAGATGAGTGACTCCGGCCTAGGCGGGCATCCCGGCACGTACACGTCAACGGGCACGACCTGGTCCACCCCCTGGACGATGGCGTAGTTGTCGAAGACGCCGCCGACGGACGCGCAGGCGCCCATCGAAATGACCCATTTGGGTTCGGGCATCTGGTCGTACACGCGACGCATGGCGGGCGCCATCTTTCGCGAGAGCCGGCCTGCGACGATCATCAGATCCGACTGCCGCGGCGACCCGCGGAAGACCTCGGCGCCGAACCGCGCGATGTCGTAGCGGCTGGCGGCCATCGCCATCATTTCAATCGCGCAGCAGGCCAGTCCGAACTGCGCCGGCCAGATCGCCGACCGCCGTGCCCACTGCACCACCCACTCGAACTTCGTCGTAATAAACGGAAGGTCGGGGTCGAGTGCGTGCGCCTGGTCGGCCGGGGTCGGCATACTAGGCCGCCGTCCGGGCAGTCTGTCCCTCAGTGGTCCGCCTGGCGCGGATGGCCGGGCCCCAGTCCAGCACGCCCTTCCGCCAGACGTAGACGTAGCCGACGGTCAGAATGAGAAAGAACGTGAGGAGCTGGACGAAGCCGGCCCAGCCCAGATCGCGCAGGGCGACGGCCCAGGGATAGAGAAAGGCGATCTCGATATCGAACAGGAGAAAGATCATCGCCACCAGATAGAACTTCACGGAGTGGCGCTCGCGGGCGTTGCCGACCGCGGGCATGCCGCACTCGTATGGCGCGAGCTTTTCGGGCGTCGGATTCTTCGGACCGAGGAGGACAGAGAGGCCAATCATGACCGCGGCGAACCCAACGCCGAGCGCGATCATGATGACGATGCCTAGCCAGCCGTCCATCGGGGAATCCTTGAGTTGCTCCTACGGCGTGCTTGTGAAGACTTTCTCAAACCAATTCATGCTAGTAGAACCGTCGTCCAAGGTCAAAGGATAGAGGGGGTTACGGTCGCGACAACTGCGTGATGCGCCGGTCCAGCTCGGCGATCGCCTGCCCCAGCTGCTGCTTGCGCACCTGGTGCGTGGTCAGCTCGAGCTGACGCGACATTTCTGTGCGGGCCAGCCGGCATGATTCGAGCTGCCTGGCACGCTCGGGGTCGCCGCTCCTGGCGGTCTGGCGGGCCTTCTTCTTCTCTTCCTCGTGCTCATCCATCCGCTCGGCGAGGCGGGATTCCGCATCGACGAGACCTTCTCCGGCATCACCCATATCCTGATTATACGGATCGGCGCGCCGTTGTTCATCCAGTATCATGTCGCCCGATGGCGGTACAGCCCTCGTTTGACATTACATCCACCGTAGACCTGCAGGAGGTCGATAACGCGCTGAACCAGGCGCGCAAGGAAGTGGCGCAGCGTTACGACTTCAAGGGATCGAAAGCGTCGATCGACTTCGACATGAAGGAATCGAAGCTGGTCCTCATCGCGGACGACGAGTTCAAGCTGAACGCGCTGTGGGAAATCCTGCTGACGCGCCTGGTCCGGCGGAACGTGTCCGGCAAGAACCTCACGCGCGGCACAATCGAGCCCGCCGCCAACAGCGCCGTGCGCCAGGAGGTCCAGCTGCAGCAGGGCGTCGAGTCGGACAAGGCGCGCGAAATCGTCAAATTCATCAAGGACTCGAAACTGAAAAAGGTCCAGGCATCCATACAGGGAGACCAGCTGCGCATCTCGTCGCCATCCAGGGACGAATTGCAGGAGGTGATGCGCGTGCTGCGCGAGCAGGACTTCGGCGTGGCGCTGCAATTCGGAAACTATCGGGGGTAGATTTCTACTCCTTCCTTCCTCCCCGCAGATCCAGGAGCACACGATGGCGTGGATGATCGGCCTGGGAGTCCTGCTCTGGCTGCTCTTCGTCTTTCTGTTCACACCGCGCATCGACTACCGGATCGCCAGGCCGCTGCGGCCCGACAGTGACGATTTCCTGCGTGTCGTCCAGTCGACCTGCCAGGCGACGGTGCATCACCACAACCACGTCGAGGTGCTGACGAACGGCGCGCAGTTCTATCCCGCCATGCGCGACGCCATCCTGCGGGCCGAAGCCTCGATCAACGTCGAGGCGTACATCTTCGCCCCTGGCGAAGCCGCCGACATGCTCATCGACGCCATGGTGGCGCGCGCCCGCGGCGGCGTGGAGGTGCGGCTCGTGCTCGACGCCATCGGCAGCTCGCTGATGGGCGGCGAATCGGCCCGCCGGCTGCGAGACGCCGGCTGCCACCTCCGCTTCTACCAGCCGCTGAAGTGGTACCGGCTCGCCCGCTTCAACAATCGGACCCACCGTGAGCTGCTCATCATCGACGGGCGAGTCGCCTTTACGGGCGGCGCAGGCGTCGCCGACTGGTGGCTGAAACCCGTGGAGGGCGCGCCCGCCTGGCGAGACACGATGGCCAGGATCGAGGGACCCATCGTCGCGTCGCTGCAGGGGGTCTTTGCCGAGAACTGGCTCGAGTGCGGAGGCGAAATCCTCTCCTCGCCGCGGGACTGGCCTCATCTCGAACCGGCGGGCACGACCGTCGCCATGCTGGTGAAGAGTTCGCCATCCGACCGCGCCACGACCTCGAGGGTCGTCTTTCAGATGCTGATCGAGGGCGCCGTATCGGAGATTGACATCAGCACGCCGTACTTTCTACCCGACCGCGCGCTGCGCCAGGCCCTCATCCGCGCCGCCAGCCGTGGCGTACGCGTCCGCGTCGTCGTGCCCGGGCAGCGGAGCGACCAGAGGCTCGTGCGGCTTGCGAGCCGCCGGATGTACGGCGAGTTGCTGGCCAGCGGCGTGAGGATCTTCGAGTACCGACCGGCGATGACGCACGTCAAGGCGCTGTTGATTGATGGCACGTGGGCCGTCATTGGCACGACCAACGTGGACAACCGATCGTTCGAGCACAACGACGAGGTGAATGTCGCGTTCCGCGAGGGCGCGGTGGTGGTCCGGCTGAGCCGCGACTTCGAGTCGGATCTCGCGGCCAGCGACGAGGTCACCACCGGCGTCTGGAACCGGCGGTCCCGGCTCGAGAAGCTGGCCGGCCCCGTCTGCTGGCTGCTCGAACGTCAGCAGTAGCCGTCCGCGACTCAGGCTTGTGGACGGGCCTGCCGGTTCTGCATCCGCTGCTGCATCCGGCCCTGACTCGGGCACTCCCTCGCACCTCCGCACGCTCGCACCGTTCGCACCTCCCCCCCGTGGTACGCTCAACCGATGTCGGCGCCAGGTCCCATCCTCGCAGTGAGTCTCCGTCGCCGCCGGGCCATTACGGGCGGCCTGCTCCTCGGGATGAGCCTCGGCGCACTCGAAGCTACGGTCGTCGGCACCGCCATGCCGACCGTCATTGCCACGCTCGGCGGACTCGCCCATTACAGCTGGGTCTTTTCCGCGTATCTGCTCACCTCGACGGCGTCGGTCCCGATCTGGGGGCGGCTCTCGGATCTCTACGGCCGGCGGCGCATGTACGTGCTCGGTATCGTCATCTTCCTGACTGGCTCAATGGTCTCCGGTGCGGCCACGTCGATGACGATGCTCATCCTGTCGCGTGCGCTGCAGGGGCTCGGGGCGGGCGCGATCATTCCGCTGAGCATGACGATCATCGGCGAGCTCTATACGCTCGACGAGCGGGCGAAGACGCAGGCGCTCTTCAGCGGTGTGTGGGGTCTGGCGTCGATGGCCGGGCCGCTGGTCGGCGGCTACATCACCGACGCGGTGTCATGGCGCTGGGTGTTCTATCTCAACCTGCCGTTCGGGCTGATGTGCATGGCGGTGCTGCTGCTGGCGTATCCGGCGACGCACCGCGCGTCGCAGGTCCGGGTGGACTGGGCCGGCGCCGGACTTCTGTTCGCCGGCATCAGTGCCCTGCTCCTGGCGCTCGGCAGCGACGCGGGACAGGCAACGTGGTGGTTCGCGGCGGCATCCGCCGTCCTGCTGACGGCGTTCGTGTTGACCGAGCGGCGATCCAGCGACCCGATTCTGCCGATTGAGCTCCTGCGCAACCCGCTCATCGCGCGGACCATGGTGGTCGTGTTCCTCGTCGGCATGGCCCTCTTTGGCGCGATCGCGTTCATCCCGCTCTTCGTGCAGGGGGTGATGGGGGCGACGGCGACGCAGGCGGGCCAGGTGCTGACGCCGCTCTTCCTGGGCTGGGTCGTGATGTCGATCGTCGGCGCGCGGTTCACCGCACGAATCGGCTACCGGACGCTTGCTGTCGGCGGCAGCGTCGTGATGACGCTCGGGTTTCTCGGCCTGTCGTTCGTGGAGGCCGACTCGACGCGAGGGTCGGTGCTCACCGCGGGACTCTTCATCGGATCCGGCATGGGCCTGTCGATGCTGTCGATGCTCCTCGCCGTACAGCACGGCGTCGCGCGGGCACATCTCGGCCTGGCCACGTCGCTCAACTCGTTCGGGCGCAGTGTCGGCGCCGCGGTCGGCATTGCGGCCATGGGGGCGCTCATGACCCGGCAGCTGTCGGGCGTCGCCATACCAGGCGGCGTGGAAGCGCTCGCCGCGGGTGGGGCGATGCTCACCGGCGCCTCGCGCCTGCAGTTTGCGACCGCACTGCACCACGTGTTTGTCGCGGGGCTGATTCTGGCGGGCGCGTCTGTCGTCGCCGGCCTCTTCCTCCCGCCGGTCGATTTTTCAGCCGGCGTGCCCGCCGCCGCGGGCGAACAGATGCTCGCCGCGGAGATGACGAATCTCGAACCGGACGACGAACCGGTCGGCGTGAGGGACGTCTAGCAGCGGTTCCTGATCCCGCCTGGCGCGTCGCGATACTTGACGTGACAGTGACGGCACGCTTCGGCCACGACATCGGCTGCTTCAAGGATGTTGTCCTGGTTCTTCGACTGCGCGGCCTTGAACCCGACCTTCCCCGCCTCGCGCATCTCCTCGACCCACTCCTGCCAGTCGGTGTTCTGCACCGGCACCGGCTTGCCGTTCGAGCAGAACCGGCCGGGCAGGTTCAGCAGGTTGCTGGCTTCGGCCATGGCGAGGGCGGAATTCTCGATTGCGAGCCACTGGCCGTAGGAACTGGTGAGCGGATCGGGAGAGATCGCAGGGTCCCACGCCTTCTGGATCGTGGCGGGGTCCACCGTCTGCGCGGCAAAGAACACGTTCGCCGCGGGATAAAAGATCCCGCGCATCAACTGCAGCATCGTCGTCTCAACGCGCTGGGGCTTGGCCGGCGGCGCCTGAGCCGACGTAACACCGGCGCACCAGACGACGAACGCAGCGGCGATCGCACCGCCGCACACCGCACTTCGCACCTTCGCACCTCGCACCTTCGTCAACATCTGGCTTTGACCTCCCGATACTTGTCGTGGCAGTGCGAACACGCTTCGGACACCACGCCGGCGGCGTCGAGAATCGCGTCCTGGTTCTTCGACTGTGCCGCCTTGTAGGACGCCATGCCGGCGTCGCGCAGCTCCTGCACCCACATCTGCCAGTCGGCGTTCTGCATCGGCACCGGCCGGCCGTTGCTGCAGACGCGTCCCGGAATAATCAGCAGGTTTGCGGATTCGGCGAGCGCCAGCCCGGCGTTTTCGACCGCCGCCCACTGACCGTAGGCGCTCGTCAGCGGATTCGGCGACGTTGAGGGATCCGCCTCCGGCTTGATGGTCGCCGGGTCGACGCTCTGCGCCGCGAAGATCACGTTCGATGCCGGGTAGACGATGCCCCGCATCACCCGCAGCAGGTCCGTGTGCACCCGTGGCGCCTGGGCCGCGCCGCGCCCCTGCGCCGCCAGCCCGGCGAGGGCCCACAGGCTCATTCCCGCGCACATCACACCCACGAATACCGCGCTCCGCATTCGCATCCCGACCTCCTGCAGCCAACGCCATGCTATCGCACCTCCTCCCTGACGAACAGTTCAGGAAATCTTCAGACTCCGGTCGGGGCCTCCACCGGTACGATCGACCCATGGGTCGCGGAGTCCGTTCGGCAGGTGTTGCACTCATAACATTCGTTCTCATGACGTCGGCCGCGCTCGCGCAGGGCGGAGGCGTCGTCAGCGGTACGGTCGCAGATGAAAGCGGCGGGGTTATTCCGGGCGTGAGCGTCACTCTCACCCCGGCCGGCGGAGCCGACATTGAAACCGTCACGGGCGACGTCGGTGACTATCGCTTCGAGAACGTCCCCGCGGGACAGGCCGCACTGGAGTTCCGGCTGATCAACTTCGGCACCGTCAGGCGCGCCATCACCGTGACTCCCGCTGTACCAGTCACGGCGAATGCAATCCTCCAGATCGCTATGAGCGCGGACATCGTCATCACCGCGCCACGCACATTCCGAAACCTGGCAGAACTCGACAACCCGGCTGAAAACCTGGTCGGCGTGGCGTCAGCCGGCAGCGAGGGCGCCATTACCGCGGCGCAGCTCGCGGTGCGGCCGGTGAACCGCGCGACCGAAGTGCTCGAGGCCGTTCCCGGCATGATCATCAGCCAGCACAGCGGCGAGGGAAAGGCCAATCAGTACTACCTTCGGGGCTTCAACCTGGACCACGGCTTCGACTTCGCGCAGACCATTGCAGGCATTCCCGTGAACATGCCGACGCACGCGCATGCGCAGGGATACGCCGACGCGAATTTCCTCATCCCCGAGCTTGTGAGCGGCGTGCAGTTCCGCAAGGGGCCCTATTACGCGGAGAACGGCGACTTCTCGTCCGCAGGCTCGGCCAACATCAACTACTTCAACAGCCTCGACAGGCCAGCCGTGTCGCTGACCGGCGGATCGTTCGACTACGGACGGTTCCTCGGCGCGGCGTCACCTCGCGTCGGCGCCGGCAACGTGCTTATGGCGTTCGAATGGGAGCGGGACAACGGCCCGTGGGTCAGCCCGAACGGCAAAGACAAGTTCAACGGAGTCGTGCGCTACAGCCAGGGCAACGCGCGGAATGGTTTCTCAGCGACTTTCCTCGGCTTCGAGAATCACTGGCATTCAACCGACCAGATCCCGCAGCGGGCGATCGATGCCGGACTGATCAGCCGGTTCGGGTTTATCGAGGAGACCGACGGCGGTGAGACGCATCGCTATGTCGGCGTCGTCGACTGGCAGCGATCCGGGACAGATCACTCCACGCGCGTCACCGCGTTCGGCCAGCGCTATGGGGTGCAGCTGTTTCATAACTTCACGTACTTCCTCAACGACCCGGAGAACGGCGACCAGTTCGAGCAGTTCGAGGAACGGTGGACGTCGGGCGCCAAGGTGACGCACCGGCGCCTTATGCATGTCGGAGAGCGGCACCTGGAGAACGCGTTTGGCGTGGATGTCAGGAACGATTCCGTCGGCGGACCGCTGGGTCTCTACCTGACGCGTGCCACGGAGCGGATGACGACGATTCGAGCGGATGAAGCGGACCAGACGTCGGTCGGCATCTTTGGCGAGACCGAGATTGAGTGGAACCGCAGGCTCCGCACGACGTTCGGTCTCCGCGGCGACGTGTATCACTGGAACGTTGAATCCAATATGTCCGAGAATTCAGGCAAGGAATCGTCGGGGATCGTCAGCCCGAAGGTCTCCGCCGCGTTCGGGCCGTGGGGCGGCACCGAGTTCTACGCCAACTGGGGGCTGGGCTACCACTCCAATTCCGCGCTGGGCATCACGCTGAAGGTCAATCCGTTCACGGGTGAACCGACGGATCGCTCGCCTCACTTCTCCCGCGCG
Organism: Vicinamibacterales bacterium; assembly: GCA_964202965.1. Taxonomy (GTDB): domain Bacteria; phylum Acidobacteriota; class Vicinamibacteria; order Vicinamibacterales; family UBA2999; genus CAXNKG01. Next base: position 74,360 of record CAXNKG010000007.1, on the reverse strand, counting down.
ATGGGCACCGAGTTTGGTATGCGCACCGTCGCGCTCCGCGGCGTGCAGACGACGGTGACGGGGTGGTATCTCGACTTCGACTCGGAGCTGTTCTATGTGGGCGACTCGGGAAGCACCGAAGTCGGCCCGGCGAGCCGTCGCGCCGGCCTCGAGGTCACGAACTACATCTACCCGAATCGCTGGCTGGCGCTGGACGTCGATTTGTCATTGTCGAGAGCCCGGTTCCTGGATCTTCCCGAAGGCGAGAACTTCATTCCGGGCTCGCTTAATCGAGTGATCTCGGCCGGCATCGCCCTCAATCCGCCGGAAGGCGTCCTCTCGGGGCCATTCGCGGGACTGCGCCTGCGCCACTTCGGGCCGCGCCCCCTGCTCGAGGACAACAGCATTCAGTCCAGCTCGACGTCGATCATCAACGGCGAAGCTGGGTACAAGTTCTCCGAACGCGTCCGCCTTATCGTCGAAGGCTTCAACCTGTTCGATTCGCCGGTGTCCGATATCGACTATTTCTTTGAGTCGCGGCTCCGTAACGAGCCGGAGCCGGTCGAAGACCTGCACTTCCACGCTGCGATCCCCCGCTCGGCCCGCGTCGCGCTTCGCGTGTCGTTCTAGCCCGGAAGGCCGGCCGAGCCGTGCAATTCCCTGGACCGCGCGACTTCCACTTCAACAAAGCGGATGGCGAAGACGGCAGCCGCACTATAATCAGACCCGGTCTTAACGAGGAGCCTCCATGCCAGAAACCAATTCCACAATGATCGACATCGGTACGCCGCTGCCGTCGTTCTCGCTGCCGGATTTCAACGGCAAGACCGTATCCGACGCGGACGTCGCAGGGAGCAAGGCGCTGCTGGTGGCCTTCATCTGCAACCACTGTCCGTTCGTGCGCCACATCCGGCAGGAGTTTGCGCGATTTGTGAAGGAGTACCAGGCACAGGGCCTCACAGTCGTGGCCTTCGCGTCGAACGACACGAAGGAATTCCCTGAGGACGGCCCCGCAGGCATGAAAGAGGAAGCCACCGAAGTGGGCTACACGTTTCCATACCTCTTCGATGAACAGCAGCGTGTCGCCAAGGCGTTCCAGGCTGCCTGCACACCGGACCTCTTCCTGTTCGACAGCCAGCGGCGCCTGGCGTATCGCGGCCAGTTCGACGGGAGCCGTCCCAAGAACGGCGTCCCCATCACCGGCGCCGATCTGCGTGCCGCCGCCGATGCCGTGCTCGCGGGCAAGCCCGCGCCGGCGATGCAGAAGCCGAGCATGGGCTGCAACATCAAGTGGAGCCCTGGCAACGCGCCGGAATACTTCAAGACCTAGCCGCGGCGGCTACTTGCCCCAGATCGTCCGGTAGACGTCCTTGTAGCCGTTCTCCGGCTCGTACATGTTGTTCGGCCCGCCGTCGCGATCGAGGTTCGAGGCGACGAACAGGTGCGGCGGCGGAACAAACCCGCTTGGCGGCTGTCCGGCAAACGCCCGATTGAGCTCATCGACGGTCATCCATCCCTGCAGGTGCAGCGGCTCGGCCACCGTGCCGATCTGGTAGCGGCGCTGGCGGATGCGCTGGAATGCCGTCACCGATCCATCCCCCGATGAAATCTGCCGCGGGTAGCCGGCGGCGGGATCGACGCCGGCAGACTGGAGCGAGGGCGCCGAGAAATCAAAATACAGGTCGTTGACCGCGATGCTGTACGTCCAGGCCCCGCCATGTTTCGCCAGGAGCGATGTCGTCAGGCTCGGCATGCGGTTGGCCAGGTCGCCCATCGGCGAGTCCTCGATCGCCAGCACCCGGCAGCCCGCACACCCTCCGATCACCTCGGACGCGACGTTGGTCTTGGCGGTGGAGATGGTCGTGATGCTGTCCTTGAACAGGATGACGCTCGCGGTACCGTTGGAATCGACCACGGCGTAGAGCGCGGCTGCGCGCGCGACGTCACGCGGATCGGTGGTGACGTTGGTGATGACCGGCGACTTCTCGACGGGACCGGGCGCGGCGGCGACGTGCCAGCCGACCATCCTGATGCCTTGCGCGGCCGCCCGCTGAATCACGGGCGCCTGCTCCAGCACATCGACATTCCCGAGGATGATCCCGTCGGGCTTCAGCGCGATCGCCTGGTTCAGTGCAGTCGTGCGACCCTGCACGGAGCCCTGGCCGTCGAGAATGCGGAGGTCCCAGCCGATGGCCTTCGCCGCTTCCAGTGCCCCGTCGCCCGCGCCCTGGGGTCCGCCGTTGCGCTGGTCCGAGGAGACATACACGATCAATTTGCGGCCCTGCGCGGCGGGACCGGTCGTCGGTCCCGTCCATGGCGCGCCCGGCGCAGTCACCTCGGCGATGTACTCGCGTGCCATCTCAAGGTAGGCAGAGTCGGCGCCCGGCTCCGCCGCCGGCGCCGTGGCGGTCTCCGTATTCCCGCCGCCTCCGCACGCGATGGACCCCGCCACCAGCGCCGCACCGGCCATCGCTCCCAGCGTCCGCATGCCAGATGTCGCCATCGTTATCCTTCCTTCCGCGACGCCGGCCTGCGCGTCACGACCGAGCGTCTCCGCTGCGCAAAGCCCGCCAGCGCGATGGACGCGAGCAGCGTCAGTCCATTGAACAACGGCTCGATGAAAAAGGCACCACCGAGCTGCTGGATCCCCGAAATCCCGATTCCCAGGATGAGGACGCCGACGATTGTCCCCCAGACGTTGACGCGTCCGGGCCTGATGGTCGTCGATCCGAGGAATGTCCCCACCAGCGCCGGCAGCAGATAGTCGAGACCGACGTTGGCCTGTCCGATCTGGAGCTTCGATGCGAGCACGCATCCCGTGAGGCCGACGAGGACGCCCGACGCGGCGAACACGCCGATGACATGGGCGCGAACCGGAATGCCATTGAGCGCCGCCGCCCTTTCGTTCGCGCCGATGGCATAGAGATGGCGGCCGAGCGGCATCCGCTCCGTCACAACCCAGAGCGCGGCCGCCAGCACCAGCGCGTACACCGCCGGCATCGGCATCCCCAGTATCGACAGCCCGTTGATCGCCACGAAGCCCTCAGGCAGATCTCCGATCACCTGGCGCCCGTCCGTGTGCCAGAGCGCCAGCGCATACAGGATGGTGCCGGTGCCGAGCGTCGCGATGAACGAGTCGATCTGGGCAACCTCGACGAGGAGGCCGTTGATGACGCCCGCGCCACCGGCGCACAGGATGACGGCCAGGCAGGCCAGCGGCCAGGGAAAGCCGTACTGGACCTGCAGCGTGATGGCGAGGATGTGCCACATCACGATCCCGAAGCCGACCGTCAGGTCGATGCGCCCCGCGATCATCGGCACCATCACCGCGAGCGAGAGCAGCGCGATGATGCCTTTGTCGCTCAGGATCGATCGGGCGTTGATGGCGGTCGGAAACGAGTCAGGGAGCAGCACAGAAAAGACGACGATCAGCAGGATCGTCAGGATCGGGAGCCCGTACACCGGCAGCATACGGACGATCGCCTCACGGCGGCCAAGCGCCGCCAGTTCCGGCCGTGTCGGCTCGAGCGCGTTAGATTTCAGCGACTGCACGATCCACCAGTGCGCGCTGCACCTGTCCAATGCTGGCCGACGCCGACGCCAGCAGGTTTTCCGCGCAGAGATTCTCGCCCGCCAGCTCCGCCACCACCCGGCCGCGGTCGAAGACCAGCGCGCGGTGGCAAATCTTGGCGACCTCCTCGAAGTCGGTGGAGATCACGAGGATCGTGGCACCGCGCTGGAGTACGACATCGAACAGCCGGTAGATGTCGGCCTTCGCGCCCACATCGACGCCCGCGGTCGGATCTTCGAACACGTACACGCCGGCTTCGAGGTGCAGCCACCGGCCGACGATGACCTTCTGCTGGTTGCCGCCCGAGAGCCACTCGACCGGCAGCGAGCAGTCGTTCGGCCTGAGACCGATGCGGTCGCCCAGCTCGTGGGCCGCACGCGATTCCTCGGCCGGCCGCAGATACGCCCCCAGCCTGCGGCCGGCGGCCACCGGGTTCAGGAACAGGTTTTCGCGAATCGACAGTCCGGCCACGACCGACTCTGCGACGCGGTCGGCGCACACGAGGTTGATGCCGAGACGCATTGCCTGCCGCGGAGACGAGGGCGCGATCGCCCGGCCATCGAGCAGGATGCGTCCCCCGGTGACCCGCGTGAGCCCAAACAGCGCGCGGCCGACGCATTCCTGTCCGGCGCCGCGCAGGCCAACAAGCCCCACCACCTCTCCGGCGCGAATCCGGCAGTCGAGCGGGCCCGCATCGGCCAGCACCGCCTGCTCGAAGACGAGGCGTGCCGGCCCGTCGTGCCGCACCGGCCGCGCAAAGACCTGCGACGGCTCGCGGCCCACGATGAGCAGAATGACTTCCTCGGGGGTCGTCTCAGTCGTGAGGCGCTCCCCCGCCACCTGCCCATCGCGCAGGATGACGATGCGATCGGCAATCTCGAACACTTCGTCGAGCCGGTGCGAGACGTAGATCATGCCGACGCCGCGCGCCCGAAGCCGCCGGAGCGCCGCGAACAGCCGCGCCACCTCGTTGGCCGGCAGGCTCGCCGTCGGCTCGTCCAGCACGAGGAGCTCGGCGTCGGCGGCCAGTGCGCGGGCGATGGCCACGAGCGACTTCCCCGTGCGCGTCAGATCGCGGACGCGCATGTCCGGGTCGATCTCCGCACCGACGATCGCAAGGGCGTGGTCGGCCCGCGCGCGCACGGCGCTCCAGTCGATGAGGCCGAAGCGGCGCGGAAAACCCAGCATGAGCGAGATGTTTTCGGCAACGGTCATCCACTCGATCAGACCCAGATCCTGGTGGATGAACGCGATGGGCAGGTGCCGGGCGCCGTGCGTGACGTCGCGCCCGCGGTAGCGCACGGTGCCCGAGTCGAGGGCGTGGACGCCGGCGAGGATCTTGATGAGCGTGGTTTTGCCGGCGCCGTTCTCGCCCAGCAGGGCGACGATCTCGCCTGCGCCGACGTCGATGCCGGCGTCGCGCAGGGCGTGTGTGCCGCCAAACCGCTTCGACACGCCACGCATCGTCAGGAGTGGTTCGGGAGCGCGGGCAGCGGGGTCCACTGGAAGACTGGAATTCTACCTTGTCAGCGGGAGCCAATCTCCGGGCGAGACCGCGCAGGCGTCGAACCAGTCGGCAAGGGCGTCATACCGCGCGCGACCGGAAGCCGAGGCGGCGAGATGCGTGTTGAAGACCGCGGAAGAGATCTCGGCGTCTTCCAGGATGCCGTGCAGATAGGTCCCCATCACGCGAGGACCGACGACACCTTCCGACGAACCGTCCTCGAGCAGCGCAAACGGCGGATACGGCGTCCTCACCGTCGTCCGGCCCATGTGAATTTCGTACGCATCGCATGCGTGGCCGCCGACGGTGGCCCGCCGGACGCGCGTGGTCTTGGCACTGGCCATGACGGTGTCGACCGAGAGAAGTCCCAGCCCGGCCGCTCCTCCACCGGACTCAACGCGTTCGGGATCGCGAATCGTCTCCCCCATCATCTGGAAGCCGCCGCAGATGCCGATGACGGTCGCGCCCCGCTGATGCTGTGCCCGCACCCACTCATCGAGCCCGCGGTCCCGCAGCCAGGCGAGGTCCGACAGCGTGTCTTTGCTTCCAGGCAGAATCACGAAATCGTAGACGCGGTCCACCGGTGCGGTGATCCAGTCCGCCCAGGTCAGCAGTCTGAAATCGGTGCCATTCGAGAGCCTGGGGAACTGCACGATCGCGATAGACGCGCCGTCGGGCGCCCGTGTCGTGGCCTGCTGCATCACAGACAGGCTGTCTTCCGCGTGGATGGCAATGCCCTCTGCGTACGGAAACACGCCACGACAGGGCGCACCGGCAAGGGCTTCCAGCATCGTGCGGCCCTCGTCAAAGAGCGACATGTCGCCGCGGAACTTGTTGACCAGGAAACCCCGAAAGAGCGCACGCTCCTCGGACGTCAACACCGCCATCGTGCCGGCCACGGAGGCGAACACGCCGCCGCGCTCGATGTCGGCCACGAGCACCCACGGCGCCTGAAGACGCGTGACCAGGCCGAGATTCACGAGGTCGTGGGCGCGCAGATTCAGTTCGCTGACGCTGCCGGCCCCCTCAATGACGATGACGTCGAACCGGCGGGCGAGGTCATCATAGGCCGTCAGTACTTCATTCAGCAGGTGCGGGAAGTGCGCGTAGTACTCGCGCGCGGGCAGGGTCTTCCACACCTGCCCGTGCACGACGACCTGGCTCGTCCCGTTGCCGTTCGGCTTCAGGAGAATCGGGTTCATCGCCGCCTCGGCCTCCAGGCCGCAGGCTTCGGCCTGGACGACCTGGGCACGCCCGATCTCTCCCCCGTCGCGGCAGGGGTACGAGTGGTTGGACATGTTCTGCGCCTTGAACGGCGCCACGCGCACACCCTGCCGGCGGAGCCAGGCGCACACGGCCGTCGCCATCCAGCTCTTGCCGGCGTTCGATGAGGTCCCGCCGATGAAGATGGGCTTCGCGGTCACATCCGTCGCCGCACGAGCCACACCAGATACGGCCCGCCGATCAGCGCGGTGATCGCGCCCGCCGGCACTTCCGCAGGCGCCAGGACCATCCGGCCGATCGCGTCGCACGATGCGAGCAGCACACCGCCGAGAAAGAACGAACACGGCATCAGGATGCGGTCGTCGGCGCTCACGCGCGTCCGCACGACGTGTGGCACGACCAGTCCGATGAATCCAATCGGCCCCGTCAACGCGACCGTCGTCGCCGCCAGCGCCGACCCCGCCAGAAAGCCCCCGAACATCAGCCTGGGCACGGCCGCGCCGCGGGTGGCGGCCCACGCGTCGCCGACGGCAAGCAGGTTCCACTGCCGCGCCTGCCGCACGACCAGTGCCGAAAGCGTCACGATCACGACGGCGTACACGGACAGCGCCGGATAGTCGATGGCATCGAGGCTCCCGATCAGCCACCTCGAGATGGCGAAGGAGTCGGACATGCCGACGAAGCTGTGCACCAGCAGAATCAGCGCGGCACAGACGCTGTTGGTCGCAACGCCGGCGAGAAGCAGACCGACAGCCGAGACCTGACGCCGTCTGGAGGCGGCGAGCACGACGAGCCACAGGACGGCGCCCGCACCGGCAAGCGACCCGGCCCAGATGCCCGGGACGCCGATCACCGTGTGCCAGCCGAAGGCGATCGCCAGCACCGCGCCGAGCGCGGCGCCGGTGGAGACGCCCAGCGTGTACGGCGTGGCCAGTGCCTCCCGGAGCATCGACTGAAACAGGCTTCCCGCCAGCGCGAGCGCGGCACCGCCGAACAGCCCCAGCAGCGTGCGCGACACGCGGAGGTGTACAAGGATCGACCGGTCCGGTTCCTCCCCCGCCCACGCGCGTCCCAGGTCCAGCGACGACGGTCCGGCGAGCGGCAGCAGCACGGCTGCCGCCACAAAGGCCAGCGCGGAACCGATGACCCAGCGGCGGCCGTGAGCATCGCGACCTGTCCCGAGCGAAGTCGAGGGACTCACGCGTAGTAGACCCAGGGCCGGCCGGCGGGCGTGCGCGTCACCGCCAGGTTTGGCGAAAACCAGCGCAGCCATGCGGGGTCGTTGACGGCGGCCTCCGTCGGCACGTCGGCCACGAGACGGCCGTCCGACAGGACCAGCAGCCGCGAGCAGAACGTCAGCGCCAGATTGATGTCGTGGGTCACCGCCAGGCAGGCGGCGCCGCGCGCCACCTCCGCGCCAAGCATCTGAAAACATTGAAGTTGCTGATCGACGTCCAGGAACGTCGCCGGCTCGTCGAGAAGCAGGAGCCGCGGCGCCTGGGCGAGGCAGGCCGCCAGCAGGACGCGCTGGCGCTCGCCTCCGCTCAGCGTCGACAGGCGGCGATCGCGGAACTGGCTGCAGCCGCAGCGCTCCATGGCGGCATCGGCCGCGGCGTAATCCTGCGGCGAGTCAATCCAGCCGGCCGCGTGGGGATAGCGGCCCATCAGCACGAGCTCCCCGGCGGAAAAGGACACCTCAGCGCGTGTCATCTGCGGCAGGTGAACGAGCACCTGCGCCAGCGCCCGGGCAGACCATTCCTGGCGCGACCGGCCGTCGATGCGGATGTCACCCTCGCTCAACCGCCGCAGGCCGGCGATCAGGTCGAGCAGCGTGCTCTTGCCGGCGCCGTTGCGGCCGACGAGTGCGACGAATTCTCCCGGCGCGACGCGAAAGCTGACGTCGCCGAGAATGTGGCGGCCGTCTACCTGCCATCCGGCGCCGCGAACGTCGAGCAGCGCGCCGGCGGACGGATCAGTGTCGGACGCCATGCAGCCACGTCGCCATGGTTTGGGCGGCCTCAATCATCCGGGGTCCGGGAATGACGAAGGCATCGCTGAGGACGACATGCACCCGGGCGGCACGCGTGCCGGCGATCTGCTGGCGCCTCCACATGCCCAGTGTCACCGGCTCACGCGCCCGCCGTTCGTTCGGCCGATCCTCCATGTCGCCGGCGTCGATGATGACGTCGGGCTCCAGGCGAATCACCGTCTCCATCGAGATGCGGGGATACTCCGGCAGCCCCGGGTCAGACAGCACATTGACGCCCCCCGCCACAGCCACGAGCTCGCTCAGGTACGAACCGTGGCCGGCCGCCACGAGATCCGTGAGGGTGCCGGGCCGTCGGCCGACGATGAGCAGCACACGCTGCGGCCGCCGCCCGCCGACGGTCTTCCTGATCTCAGCGAAGCCGCGTTCAATGCCGCCGACGAGCGATTCGGCGCGATCGGGCACCCCCGCGGCTGCGCCGATGGCGCGCATCGACGAAAACACGCTATCGAGACCGGCGGGGTCGACCGCGATGTACGGCACCTTGACCGCTTTCAGGTTGCGCTCCAGTCCCTCCGCCCTCGCATGGATGATGACCAGATCGGGGCGCAGCTGTGCCATTCGCTCGACATCCGGCCGGAGATAGGTGCCGATCCTCGGCAGCGATGCGACCTGCGCCGGAAACCGGCAGAACTGCGACACGGCGACGACCCGATCGCCCAGGCCCAGGGCGAACAGCGTCTCCGTCATGCTCGGCGACGTGGAGATGATGCGGCGCGGCCCCTGGGGGGTCAGACCCTGGTGACGGGGCGACTCAAGGTTATGCAGCATCCCTTCAACCTTGAGTCGCCCCTTCACCGGGGTCTGACCCCCAACCAGGGCCGCCAGCAGCAGCGTCAGCAGCACCGGCATCTAGAACCCGATGCTCAGCCCGGCCACGGCCGTCCGGCCGAGCGCGCGCCATCCACCCTCGTAGTAGGTCTCGTTCAAGAGGTTATCGGCCTTCACGTACGCGCGCATCGGGGCGCGGGGATGGTCGACGACACGATAGCCGGCGACGACGGCAGCCCTGGTGAAGCCCGGATACGCGAACGCACGCGAACGCCCCGCCGCGAAGAACGACCCGTAGGTCGTTCCGCCGTAGAAGAGATCGAATGTCGTATCGATGCGACGCCCCCACCGGTTCGTCACGACCAGCGTCGCCATGTGGCCGAATACGCCGGGAACCAGGAAGAACCCGGGCACGGTAATGTCGTCGGCCGTTTCGGATCGCGTGTAGGTGTAGCCGCCGGAGATGCGAAGCGACGCAGAGGGACGCGCCTCGACGGCGACCTCGAGGCCGCGCGAGAAGCCGCCCAAGCTGTTCAGGTAGCCGAGGACGCGGCCGTACGGGTCGGTCGCGGGCCGAATCCCGCCGGAGGAATCGAACGCCGTGAGCGACGACACGTTGTTGTAGAACGCCGTCGCCGACACCATGAGGCGGCTGCCGAACAGATACTGATCGACACCGGCGTCGACGGTCTGATACCGATCCGGCTCGAGCCTCGGATCGCCGTATGCCGTGAATCCGACACGGCCGGTCTCCGGGTCCGCATCAAACCCACCGCCGAACCGCTCGTACATCGCTGGCGCGCGGAACGCATTGCCGCCGTGGATGCGCAGTTTGGTCTCCGACGCGGCGATGACGTACGCGGCGGAGACATCTCCGGTGAGCGCGCGCGGAGGCGGCGCGACCGGCACGCCGTCGTACGGACTGGCCGCACCGACCGCACTCAATCGCGGATTCGACAGGCTGAACTGCTGCGCCCTGCCCGACAGCGACACCTGCAGCCGCCGGTCGAGGAGAGCAAACTGCCCCGACGCAAACGCCGTATTGGCGTCCTGCCTGATCTGCGTTCCGGTCTGCACACGCCGGGACGCGAAGTCGCTGTCCTGACGATCGCGGAAGCGCTCGCGTTCGAACTCGTACCCGGCCGTGAGATGCACCCACGGCCGAGGCGCGAAGAATGCCCGCACGTCCGCCGTGTCGATCTGGCCGACGATGTGCGACAGGCTCTGGCCGGCCGGTTGAAATCCACGCCCGAGAGGCCCGTTGATGAAGAGCCGGCGTGTGTAGACATGCTGGTAGCTCGCCTGCCAGCTCATCGCCTGCCATGCGCTGTGCCGAAAGCGCAGCGCCGTCGTGTGGAATGCGGACGTCCGCTCGCTGTCCGGGTCATCGCGGCCGGGGATGAACGTCGCCGTCCCGATCTGGAACGGCAGCCCGCGGTTGCTGAGTGCAATCTGCCCGGACGACACCGGCACCGCGTCGACGACGATCGCCTGCGGGATATTGATCGCGGGAATGCCGCTTGCCGTCGGGCTGGTGTTCGTCTGCACGCGGTCGTTGGAACCGAAGACACGCGCCATCAGGCTGGCGGTCGGCGTCACGTTCATATCGGCCAGACCACTGACGCCAGTGCTTCGCGTCGCGTCGTTGCCGTCGAGGCCGTCGCGAAGGTTGAACTGGAGGGCACCGCCGGAATACCGGAGCCTGCCGCCCCACGCGCCGCCGCCGAACGACCCGCGGGCGCGCACGTGGCCGAGCGACCCGCCTTCCACCTGGCCCTCCCCGCGAAACACGCCGCCGCCGGGGCGGGTGACGATGTTCACGACGCCGCCGACGGCGTTCGTGCCGTATAGCGACGACCCCGACCCGCGCAGCACTTCCACGCGGTCGGCGGCCACGAAGTTCAGCGTCGCCAGAAATGATGTCGCGTCGGCCTGGAGCGTGGCCGCATCGCGGAACCGCATCCCGTCGATCAACACCGCTGCGGCATCGGGCCGCAGGCCGCGAATCCGCATGGACGTGTTCTGTCCCGGCCCGCCGTTGCTGCGCACCTGGACGCCGGGCGTGAATCGCACGATGTCGCTGAGCGACGTTTCGTTGCGTGCGAGGATGTCGCCGGCGTCGATGATCGTGATGGCCTTGGACGCTTCACGCGCAATCTGCGGTGTCCCGGCCGCAGTCACGACGACGGTGTCGTCGATCCCTGCGATCGCCAGCTCGATGTTCAGCATCGCCGACGCGCCGGCGGTCATCGTCACAACCGCCGTCTGCCGGCTGAAACCGGCCCTGGCGACCTCGACGGTGAAGACACCGGCCGGAAGGGCGCCAATCACGTAGCGTCCCTGCATGTCGGACACGGTGATGCGTGCGACCGCGGCATCCTCGCGGGTCACGCGCACATCCGCGCCCGCCACGGCTGCGCCCTGCGCGTCGGTCACCGTACCCGACAGCAATAGATCCTGCGCGTACGCCTGGGAACCGGCGGGAAGCAGAACAATCAGAAGAAGGAGGAGGATCGAAACGAGTGGGCGAGGCGCGAGAGTGATCATGCTTCCTGTTCTCCGCAGAAAGGCAGCCGCTTTTCACCCTGGGCAGGTCTCCTGGCTCGGAAGGGGCAGCGTACTATCTGCTGCCGGCTGCTTCACCTTCCCCAGCCGAGAGGCTGAGTGGTGACTCGAAGCAGCGCGCCTTCACTCACAGTGGCGGAACCGCGCCGGACTTGCACCGGACTTCCCTGTTAGGCCCGTTGCAGGCGCCTAGGGCAAGGACGACGTTAGCACGATCAGCGCGCCAGCGGCCAGCACCGCGGCGGCGACGCCGGTGATCACCACGAGCGTCAGCGCGGTGATCACATCGTCATGCGAACCAGCCGGCGGGTCGGAGGCGTCGCCGATCCATGTGTCGGTGACGAGGCGCTGCTCGATCCAGATCGGACCGACGAGCCTGCGCTGAATCCCGCCGGCGGTGGCCGCTTCGCTCCATCCAGAGTTCGGCCCTGGCAGCACCGCGTGCTGCTGAAGGCCCACGACGAGCGCCTTGCGCGAGGACGCCCGCGGCACGACAACTGCGACCGCCGCGATCAGCAGCCAGGTGATCCGCGCCGGCACGAAGTTCATCACATCGTCGAGGCGCGCTCCGCACCAGCCGAACTGCAGGTACCGCGGCGTCCTGTAGCCGACCATCGAGTCCATCGTACTGACGACTTTGAACAGCACGAGGCCGGGCAGCCCGCCGACGACGTACCAGAACAGCGGGCTCGTGAAGCCGTCCGTCAGGTTTTCGCTCAGGCTTTCAATCGCGGCACGCCGGCAGGCCGCGGCGTCCATCGTGTCGGCATCGCGGCCCACGAGCTTCCGAATTTCGCCACGCGCGCCCGCGAGATCGTCACGCACGAGCGCCTGCTCGACGCGCCGGACATGGCGAATCAGATCCCCGAGTGCCAGCAGACTGTAGACGAGGAACGCGTGGAGGACCCAGGCGAGCGCGGGTGCGACGCGCGCCGCACCGCTCACGAGCGCAACGGTCGCACCGACCCATCCGGCCGCGAGCAGGAGAAACAGTACGACGCCGCCAAGGTATCCATCGAGGCGCAGGCGCCTGAGCGCTTCCTCGATGGCGGTCAGCGCGCGGCCGACAAGCCGAATCGGGTGCCAGCGGTAGACGGGATCACCAAGGACGAGGTCGGCAAGGACGGCGACGCCCAGCAGCAGCGGGTGCGCCGCGAGGAACGACGCTAGCTCGCTCGCCACTTCTCGCTCCAGCCGAGCGCGATCGCCGCGAGCACCAGCGGAGCGGGCTCGAACTCGCCCTGCTCGAGGAGTCGAGTGCGGAACTCCGCCCACCGGTGCGGCTGCACGGCAAGGCTGGTGGCGAGGGTGGCGGCCTGCTGCACGGTGGCATCGGGCAGCACCGATGCGGGCAGCGTCTGGTGGCGCACGCGGTCGAACACGGCTGCCAGCGCGTGGGCCGCCGCGCCCGCGAGCGGGTCGTAGAACGCGGCCCTGCTGTTGTTGCGGAGCAGTTCGAGGTCGGCGGGCGAGAGGCGGCCGGCCAGATCCTCGAAGACCGTCTGTTCGCGCAGGCCGTAGCGGCCAAGCGCGTGAAAGAGGCCGCGGGTGTAGCTGGGTTCGAGGCCGTTCTGCCAGCGCAGCGCCTCGAGCGTGGCGCGCCTGACGGCGATGCCGGTGATCTCGCCGAACTTGACGTGCGGACTGGCGGACGTCAGCGGCACTCCCTCGATCGGGGCGGCCACGCAGAACTGATCGGTGCCGGTCCCGGTCGCGAGATCGGCGGAATAGCAGCTCGGTACGGCCAGCCGCTGGAGCGCCGCGCTCTTGCCCTCGGTCATCACGCCGGCGAGGCGGCTCAGCACACCCGGGGTCACGGCGTGATTGACGAGCAGGATGGTGTTAATCGTGCCGGCGACAAGCGGAACGCGGACGGTGCCACCGGCCGTTTCGCGCCAGCTCGCCGGGTCTCCGGCACACGTGGCGTTGGCCTGCACTCCGGCGGTGACAATCGCCGCGACCTGCACGCCTTCGTCGCTCTCGTGCGCAACGGCGGCGTAACTCATGTTTGCGGCGGTGCCCATCATCGCGGTCTGGTCAGGCCGAAGCGCAATCTCGGCGCAGACGGCGTCGTGATACGCCTCGGGACCCTGCTCGTGAATCAGGCGCGACCGCGCGTCGTGCCCCTTCCCCTCGCAGCTCTGGTGGTTGACGAGATGCCGCAGGTGCTCGGTCTGGCCGCCGTTGCGCGCCGACGTGCTGAGCACGCGATGCGCCACCAGCAGATCGACGACGACAAAGCGTCCGGCCCGGCGTGCGGCGGCGGCCGGCTGCTGAAACAGGTGTTCCCAGTGCACGCCCAAATCCTAGTCGATCGGTCCGTGCACCTCGCACATCCGCGCATCCGCACCTCGCACCCCTGCTACTTCCACGTCACTTCCATGCCGAAGAAGTGCATGAACACCTCGCGATTGGGACGGTTCTTCGGGTTCTGTTCGGTGCTCCGGATATAGAAGTCGATCTGCTGCGTGGCGGGATTGACCTCCCCGGCCGCGGAGCGCCTGCTGGCCATCGGGTAGTTCACCCGCAGCGTCTTCCGATCGCGAATCCCCTGCGTGACCATGAAGTGCATCTCGTAGTTCTGGTACAGCGGCTTCCCGTTCAGCGTCGCGTGGCCGAAGCCCCAGCCCGCGAGGTAGACGAACGTCTTCGGCCAGTTGTTGTCGCCGCAGCCGGAGTCGGTCCCGTGCTCGTGCAGGTACGCCACGATGCCGCCGTTCTGGCAGGGATTGAACTCATTCCACGCGTCGACGGCCAGGACGAGGTCGCCCTCCGGGATCTTCAGCCGCGCCTCGAAGGTCCCGGTGTTGGCAATTTCGTTGACGTTGAGCTCCGCCGTGCCCGCGGCGGGCCTGACGGTCGCCGCAGCATTGTCCATGTGATCCCAGCCCACCGGATCGGTGAGCGTGCCGACCATGTAGATACGGCCCGCCGAGATGGTGAAGAGGCCGTCATACAAGTCGTGCTGGTCGGGCGCATACATCGTGATCGGCGCTCCCGGCTGTTGGCGCGGGTTCGGCTGCTGGGCGGACAGGGCGGCCGCCAGACTCACGATTCCAATCACGACATACCGCATGGCATCCTCCAAAAAAGAAAGGCGCGACAGAATGCCGCGCCCCTCCGTCGAACCTCGAACTCTGTCCTGGAGCCTAGAGCCCTGAGCCCATCTTAATCTTTTGTGGTACAAGACTGTCCTCGGCGGTCCCCGGCGAGGGACTTCGACGAGGAGGGCGTGAGATGCGATACGCGTTTACCGGATCAATGCTGCTGGCGGTTCTCTTGTGTGCGGCGCCGCCGGCGGCCGGCCAGAGCGCCGCGGTTCCGCGCACGCCGGATGGAAAACCGAACTTCCAGGGCATCTGGCAGGCGCTGACGACCGCCGCCTACGACATTCAGGACCATCATGCGCGCCTTGGCGTCCCTGCGGGGCAGGGCATCGTCGACGGCAACGGCATTCCGTATCAGCCGTGGGCACTCGCGAAAAAGCGCGAGAATTTCGAGGCCCGGACGACCGCCGACCCCGAAACGAAAGGCTACACGCCAGGCGTGCCCCGCATCATGTACATGGCCTTTCCCTTCCAGATCTTCCAGACGCCAGAGCACATCACGCTCGTCTTCGAGTACGCACAAGGCAATCGGATCCTCTACACGAACGGCACGCCGCATCCGCGCGGTCCGATCACCTGGTGGCTCGGCGATTCGCGCGGGCGCTGGGAGGGCGACACACTGGTCGTCGACGTCATCCACTTCACGGATCAAACATGGTTCGACCGTGCCGGCAATTTTCACAGCGACGCGCTGCATCTGGTGGAACGCTATACGCTCGTGAGTCCGGACCACCTGCAGTACGAGGTCACGGTGGAGGACCCCAAGGTGTTCACCCGTCCCTGGAAGATGAGCATGCCGCTCTATCGCCGCAAGGAGGCGAACGTGCGGCTGCTCGAGTACGTGCCGTCATTTCTGATGCAGCAGGAAGCCGTCGAACGGGAAAGGCAGAAGCCATGAACGCACGATTCCGGCGCGCGGCGATCGGTCTGGCCGTGACTCTCACAGCGTCCCTCGACGTGGGCTACGCACAGATTCCGGACCCGCTGCCCCCGTCCATCGGCGGCTGTCCGAGCGAGGTCGTCGCCTTCCACGCGTGCGCGCTCCAGAAGGCCAAGACGTTCAGGCCGCCGCGCACGCCGGGCGGCAGGCCGAACCTGCAGGGGTACTGGCGCAGCCTCCTGACGCAGCCGTTTTCAGTGGAAGGGGTGACCGGAGACGAGCCGCTGGTCGGTGACCTCGTCATGCCGTGGGCGAAGGCTCCCGGGATGATTGTGGACCCGGCCGACGGCAAGATTCCGTATCAGCCGTGGGCGGCGAGCGTCGGGCGCCGCGGCGTCAATTTCGAACAATACATCGATCCGCGCACCGCCTGCGGCCCCGGCGGTGTGCCCCGGCTCGCGCTCCAGGATGTGAACCAGATCATCCAGCCCACCGGCGACGACCACGTCGTGTGGTTGTTCGAGGATCACCGCGTCAACCGCATCATCGCGATGGACGGGCGGCCCGCGCCGGGACCGGACATCACACTGAGAATCGGGCACTCACGAGGCCGATGGGACGGGAACACCCTCGTCGTCGACGTGACGAATCTGAACGGCCTTACCTGGTTCGATGACTCGGGGAATTTCTACACCGATGCCGCGCACCTGGTGGAACGTCTGACGCTGATCGATCCGGACACGATCCACTACGAAGTCACCGTGGAGGATCCGAAGGCGTATACGCGGCCCTGGAAGCTCGTCTGGGCGCTCGTGCGCGAAAAGACCAAGGGATTCGAGCTGCTCGAAGAGGCGTGCTGGGAGGGAGAGCGCGATCTCCCTCTCATTCGCGAGCAGGGGTACCGGTACTACTTCGGAGAACCGTGGCGAGGCCGCTGACCCGGTGATCGTTACCGGGGCGCCTGGCCCGGTGTCCCGGCCGCAGCCCCGAGGAAGAAGTTCCGGCCGTCCGCAAACTTGACCGTCGTGCCGCTGGCGGTCGGCGACCCGTTCTTCGCCCGGTACCCCTCGACCACGACCTCGGCGGCGAGCGGAAAGTCACTCTGCCGCAGGCCCTGACGCATGAGGGCATTCGGCCCGTTCGCCTCGACCGCCCAGTTGACGACGCTGCCGTCGGGCTGCGTGACGTCGATGTGCAGCCAGACGTGGGGATTGACCCACTCCATCTTCGTCAGCCTGCCCGTCAGCTTCGTGGGTTGCGTCGCGTCGAATTCCGCCGCGAACGAATGGTGCGCAATGGCCGACAACGGCCACGCCAGAGAGAGACCCGCCGCAACGAGGAAAAGGCGCTTCATGTCTATCGCTCCTGCAGCCGCGCGATCTTGTTCGAGCGGTTGTACGTGACCCAGATCGTCGGGGTTGGCGTGCTGTCATCGACGGTCAGGTGGCGCAGATCGGTGCCGCGCGTCGGCAACTGGAACTCCGTCATCTGTTCCGTGCGCGGATCGAGCTTGTAGATGCGATCGGCGTTCTGCGCCGGCACCCACACGTGGCCGTTCTTGTCGACCGTGGCGAAATAGGGCGCGCTGCCCTCGGGCATCTTGTAGGCCTTCACGAGCTGCTTCGTTCTCACGTCGATCTTCGCCAGCTCGTCCGACTTGTTCAGGGCAACCCACATGAAGTTGCCGCCGTTGCGGCCGCCGGCGCCAAGCCGCCGCGGACCGCGGCCGTTCGGCGGGCCGAAGTTCATGCCGACCGGCATGCTGCGGTCCTTCTCAGTCAGGGTCGGCGTCGGCAACGGGTCGAACCGCACGTGGCCCGTCGCCCCGGTCTTCGGATCGAGCCACGCGACGGCTTCGAGGCCCGCGCGCGCGAGCCAGACGTTGTCCTGCGCATCCACCGCCAGGCCGTACTGGTTCCGGTTGGCCTGCGGCACCTCGTCCGGGTACGGGACGGGGAAATAGGTGTACTCGCCGGTTTTCGGGTTCAGCCGCAGCGCGCCCGCCTCCGCCGGCGCCCACGCATTCCCCTCGGAGTCGACGTCGATATGCCCGCCGCCGCCTGGAATCGTGTTCGGCCGCGCGAAGTGGACGAACTCTTCCTTCCGCGTATCGAACGCGAGGATGGCGCCGTCAGGCTGGCCGCCCTGGAAGATCATGTCCGTCCTGCGATCGCCCCAGATGCCGTGCGAGTTGGTCGCGATGCCCTTGGCATCCGGCAGCGCGTAGTCCGTCCACGTGCCGGTCCTCGGATCGAGGCGTCCGGTCGTGCGACCCATGCTGCGGTCGTCCGAGACCCACAGCTTGCCCGTGCTGTCGACCCAGATGTCACGCGCGCCCTTGCTCTCGTACCGGGTGCCCGGACCGTCGGTCCAGATCGTTCCCGTATGAACTGACAAGGGCCGCCCCTGGCGCGGAATGTCGAACTCCGTGATGACGACGCGCGTCGCGGCGCCAGACGGACGCGGTCCCGGCTTCAGCTGGAGATCCTTCGAGACGCGGCCGAGATACTCGGCGAGGTCGTCCTTGTATGCCTGCCACGTACGGTTGCCTTCGCCAGGCCCTCGAGTCGGCGGGATCCCTCGCGCCATCACGTCGATGATGCTGCGCCAGCCGGTGGCATCGAATCGGGGGGCCAGCGTATAGGCGGGACCGTGGCACGCGGTGCAGTTGTTCCGCAGCAGGTGCTTCATCCGCTTGTCGTCATTGGTCGCTTCCGGCAGCGCGGCAAACCACTCGGGACCATCCAGCTGCCGCCCGATGACCTTCGCATCGGTCAGCGGCTCGAGCCGCACGTCGGCGACCGCCCCACCGTGTGCGACATTCGCGCCGGCTCTGGCGACGGCGTAGCCCTTGGCCTGGGCCCACACCGCGTACTGGCCTGGGGTCAGCGGCGGAAAGCGGTACTGCCCGCGCGCATCGGTATACACCGACGTCGTCCAGGCGTGGGTGGCCGATCGGGCAGACACGACCACGCCCTCCATCACTGTGCCGTCAGCGCCCTTCACGGTGCCAGTGAGCGATCCGTTCCCGTCGCCCGACTGCGTCAGCGTGGGAACCGTCGCGAGGCTTCCAGCAATCACGACGGTCGCAAGCATCATCCGGGTCATGTGTGTCCTCATGAAATGACTCCCGACCCCATTTTCATTTACAGGGTTTTCAGATAGGCAACGAGCTCGTCGAACTCGGCGGCCGTAAACGTATTCCGGAACCCGGGCATGTTCTGGCTCCCCGTCTGTATGAACGCGCGCACGGCGGCTTCACGCGCAGGATTGGCGCTCTTGAGCACGCCCGTCAGCGGCGGCGCGTACGGCTGCAGCTGGCCCTGCTTCCGCCAGCGCCCAAGATGGCACACGCCGCATTCCTGCTGGAACCACCCCTCGCCCCGGAATGCCGGAGCGGCCGGATCATGCGCAGGCGTCACGACGGCCACCGGCGTCCTGACCGTCTTCGTGGCAGTTCGCGAGGCCTTGACCGTGGTGATGGCCTTCGGCACCGGCACGCGCGGCGGCGCGGCTTCTTCCTGGGCGTGCGCGAGCGCGGGCATGGCGAGAACCGCCCCTGCGGTAATAACGGCTCGAACCAGATTCATTCCAGCCTCCTTATCGCTTGAGCATCAGCTCCAGCGTCCGCTCGTTATTCTCGTGGCACGCCTCTTCCCAGATTTCAGAACCGTAGTCCTTGATCCGGTTGAAACGGAGCGCGAAGGTCCAGGGCCTCGTGTACACCTTGGGGTCGGTAATGACGGCTTCGTATGCGATGGCATCCGCGTTGATGGGCGTCAAACGCTCCGTGACCCGCATCGCGTCGCTGTGGAAGCTCCCGACGACGTCGAACCACGTCTGGTCGTTGTTATTGGTCACGTCGACGACGAGCGTGTTTCCCTCCCATCGTCCCCGTGAGTCGCCCATATAGAGCTTGATGGCCTCTGGCGGACGCGGAGCGGCGTTGAGCGGGATGGCGCGATACGTATGGTGCGCCATATTGAAGATCACGACGTGGCCCTTCGGCTGGAAGATTTCGAACTCGCGGTTGTTCAGATGGCGCGGCACGCCGTGAAGGAAACAGCGCGCATTCGGATCGAGAAACTGCGCCGTCGGCTCCGCATGGTTCTTGAGTACCAGGTTCGACTTCTCCAACGCCCACGGCTGGTAGGGAATCTTCCCGTCCGGCGGATCGACGACGAGGCTCCGTCCTCGCTGAGCGGAGTCCGATGCCGCAAACGTCTGATACACGGCCTGGAATTCGAGATCCTGGATGTTGTAAAACGTCCCGGCGGGCATCCAGATGCCCTGCAGATCCGGTTGACCGTCGGCGGTGCGTGGGGGTGTATATGTCTGGGCTCTCGCGGTCGCAGGCACGAGCGCGACGACCATCGCGATCAACAGCACGGGAGAGCGCATGATGCTCATTGCGGCGGCTTGAGCCATGTGTGCTCGAATCCAAAGGTATAGCACTCGTACTCCAGAAGGCGCACATTGGCCTCCGTGCGGCGATAGATCGGAACGCTGATCGTCCACGGCCGCGTAAAGACCATCGGATCCTCGATCGTCGCCTCGTACTGGATATGGTTCGGCCCCATCGGCGTGTACCGCTCGACGACGTGGAGAGCGGAGCTGTGAAAATTGCCGGCGCGGTCGAACCAGGTCTTGTCCGTGAAATGCACGACGTCGACAACGAGCGTGTCGCCCTCCCACCGGCCGCGTGAATCTCCCATCCACCACTCGATCGGTCCCGGCGGATGGGGCGTATTCACATAGATCCGCCGGACGACGTGCGCCCATTCGAATGTCATGGCGATGTGCTGTGCCGTCTGAAAAATCTGGAAGGGATACGGCAGGTACATGACCCGCGGAACGCCGGGAAGATAGCAGCGGCGTTCGGGATCGGCCGTCGCGCGAGCGGCGTAGTTTGCCTGCTGCTTCGCGAGGGCCCACGGCTGATACGGGATGTCATTCCCCTCGACGATGCCCAGTCCGGCGGGCACGTCCTTCTCAGCCGCGTGCGCCTGGATATTCCAGCTGGCCGTGGTGACCGCCTGCCAGATGCCGGACAGATCGGGCTTGCCGTCGGGCGTGCGCGCGACCGCCTGCGCCTGCAGCGGACCCGGCGCCAGCGCGAGGACCGTCGCCGCCAGCAGGAGCCGCGCCGCCAGCCGCCGTGGCGCCTTTACCGTGCTGGGCTCCCCTGCGGCGCATCGCTCGCGCCAAGGAAGAAGTTGCGCCCGTCAGCGAAGGTGACCGAGCTGCCGTTGGCGCTCGGCGACCCGTTCTTCGCCTTGAACCCCTGGACCACCACCTCGCTGCCGATCGGGAAATCGGCCTGTCGCAGGCCACGCCGCATGAGGGCATTGGTCGCGCCCGTCTCGACGGCCCACGTCACGACTTTCCCGTCGGGCTGCGCCACGTCGATGTGCAGCCAGCCGTGCGGGTTGACCCACTCCATCTTCGAGAGCTTGCCCTTGAGCGTGATCGGGGCGTTGCCGTCGAATTCGGCCGAGAACGAATGATGCGCGGCGGCCTGCGCGGGCAGCGCGAGCGCGAGCAGGAGGAACGTCGCAGTCCGCATCAGATTCTCGAACGTGCATACGGCATCGGCCGTGCGAAGCGCGTGGCGGCGACCGCGGCGTTCGGCTGCACGTCGGTGAGCTCGACCGTCATCTGCATGTAGGTCTGCGAGACTCTGCGCGTGAACGGGACCTTCACCCCCGCAACGTCGCGGTAGTCGCTGTAGTCGATCTGCGTCGGGACGAAGCCGACCGGCGTGCGCGTGAAGCGGATCATGCGGACGAGCAATCCGGCTTCGTTGAAATAGAAGTGCGCGACCGGCTGGCCGGCCGCATCCATTCCCTGCAGCACGACGACCTCCGCGTCGTCGATGGCGGTGCGGCCCCCGCGCCACCGGGGAAAGGCCTGGCGGAGACCGGCCGGGAACGCGGCGACTGCCTCGAGCCTGGCGCGATCCAGGTTGCCCTCCGTCAGCGTCAGCAGCGGCAGCGGCGTGTCGGGACCCGACATCCATCCGCCCGTGCCGTCGAATACGCGCGTGCTCACCCCGGTCGAGAAGTGCACCACCATCGCCTGCTGGCCGGGCGCGCGGCCATAGAGCTCCACCGGCACCTTGTCGAACGACGTATCGAAGCCGTTGTAGGTGCCTTTGGCCGTGTAACTCGTGAACGCGGCCACGCGCTGCGCGCCGCCGAGCGCCTGGATGTACTTGTCGAACACCGCATCCGCCGTGATACGCGCATCGGTCGGGAAATCGCGCAGGTTCGGATTCTCGGTCGGCTCGCCGTACTGCACCATGAAGTCGGGATCGCTCGTCGGCGCGTTGTTGCCCTGGTGGCACGTGAAGCAGGTGACGCGCGTCTGGCCGGCAAAGTACCGCCGGTTCAGGTCGTTCATCATCACCATCATCTGCCGCGCCTTCTGGATGCGCGGCGTCGGCGAGGCAAAGAGCGCCTTGTCGAAATAGGCCTTGGAGTCGTGGCAGAAGGTGCAGTCGTTTCCCATGGCATTGGCGAACATCCCCATCGCTTCGAAGAACGTATCGACCGGAATGCCGCGCAACAGGGTGACCGTCTTGAACACGTCGTCTGTGAGAAGGACCCGCTCGGCCGCGGCGGCGGCCGGTTTCGGGGCCTGCGCCGAGACGCCCGCGCCGAGTAATGCCGTGAGACCGAGAATCGCGAGACCAAGGAACCTGCGCATATGTCTCCTTACTTCCACGCGGAATATACCGGCTTTCCGATCAGATAGGCGGGGTTGGCGCCGGCTCTGGGGGCGAACTTCTGGAAGCGGCCCGAATCCACCTCCGCCACGTACAGATTTCCCTCCTGGTCGACGCTCATGCCGTGGACGCCCCAGAGGGTCCCGGGAAAGTCGGCCACGGTGCCCCACGAGTAGATCAGGCGGCCGTCGAGGCCGTATTTGAGCATCTTATGGGTATTGCGGTCGAAGGTCGCCAGCGTCCGATCGGCGGCGATCTCGACGAAGTGCAGGCTCGAGGGACTGACCGCGATCTTCCATTCCGACAGGTACGCGCCGTTCTCGTCGAAGATCTGGATGCGGTGGTTGTCGCGGTCGTTGACGAAGACGCGCCGCGTCTCGACGTCGACGGCCACGCCGTGCACGTTGTTCATGTAGCCGGGCCGCGTCTCCTTGCCCGACTCGCCGCGCATCCCGAAGTCCAGCAGGAACTTCCCGCTCGCGTCGAACTTGGCGACGCGCGTGCCGTTATACCCGTCCGACACGTAGAAGCTGCCGTCGGGCAGCCACGCCATGAACGTCGGCCGGTTGAAGTGGGTGCCGTCGGCGCCCGCGACGTTCGGTGTACCGATCGTCTGCACGAGCGTCTTGCCGTCATTCGTGAACTTGTAGATGGCGTGGGTGTGATCGTCCACGACCCAGACGTGCTTCTCGGCATCGTAGGGACTGACGTAGACGGCGTGCGGCCGCTTCATCATCTGGTCCCACTGCGTCCACCCTTCGAGGATGTCGCCCTGCGCGTTGACGACGACGATCGAGTGTTCCCAGCGCGCGTCGACACCGAGCTCGCGGAACGGCGGCTCGGCGCCGCGCCACAGGTCCATCCCCTTCGCCGGATCCGAACCGGACCCGCCGCCGCCCGGGGGCGTCAGCTGGTTCGCGTTGCGAAACGGCACGCCGCCGATCGGAAACTCGAGACTGGGGCCGAGCTTCGTTCTCGACGGGCGTGGGATGCTCGGCAGCTCGCCGCCGCCCAACAGATAGACGCGGTCCGGGCTCTCCGCGAAAATGCCGCGCGCGCTCCCGTACGTCCACTTGTCGTGGCCGGGCAGCGTGGCCAGATCTTTCGGCCACCCTTCGACGACGTCGTACGGACCGGAAATGTCCTGCGCCCCGACTGCGTCGGCCACGGCCGACGCCGACGCCGGTGCCGGTGCCGAACCTGCCGGCGCCCCCTCTGGAGCCATCAACCGGCCGCCCAGGGGAACGCCGGCCGCGAGTCCGATAGCCAGCGCAAGCACGCCGATCGCAGTCTTCGTCATGGCACTCCTTATCTGCAGCGGCTCAGACGCCCTGCGCCGCGCGATTCTTCACAAGCCGGTCATCCACGAAACGCACGATCTCGTCGAGCACCGGCGATTCGAGCCCGTGCTGCTTCGCGATCCGGCGGACCAGGCAATCGACCCGCTCGATGTTCTGCGCGCCGCCGAAGAGCGCCCGCGCCGCCGAGGACGGCTTGCCCAGGCCCTCGGCCGCCTTCGCGTACTTCTCGAAGGGGACCAGGTCCTCGTCCTCGGCGCCCAGCGACGTACACAGCGTCGAGGCCCAATCGTACACCTCGCGCGACTGGGTGAGGTCGGCGTGGACCGCTTCGCGGATCGGGATCATGTCGTCCCTGCGAATGCAGCGGTAATTCCCCGCCATCAGCATCGGCCACTTGGCGAGCGGAACAAAGATCGAATCGTGCACCTTGAGTTTGACGGGGATCTCGATCGGTCCGCCGCCCGGATCGAAGCGCGCCGCCTCGATATCCGATTCCAGCCTCCGCAGGATTGCCGTCGCTTCGTCTGTCTCGAACCGCGCCGCCTTGAAGTTGGTCGGCAGCCCGACCTGCAGCACGTTTTTCGGCTGATCGGGAGGACGGAAGGCCTGCGGATCTGGACTCGCCAGCGTCACCAGCGCGGGGTCGAACGCCGTCCATACGCCAGGGTCCGCGTAGCACGCATCGAGTCCCTCCGTCGACAGCCCGGGAATGCGCTTGAGATACGGCAAGGGCGGCATGTTCATGATCGCGAGGCAGGGCTTCCGCGACTTGGCGACACGCTGCGTGAGGTCGCGCACGCCCGGCGCGCCGTACTGCGCTTCCTGCATCCCGAGGACGATGAGGTCGTACTTCGCCGGATCGACCTCGTCGGGCGCGGCGGCAGTCAGCCGGCCGGACAGCGTCTTCGAGGAAATATCGACAGGCGTTTCGCGACCCTTGATCGGCATCCGCACGACGGTGCCCTCGCGATTAATCAGGTCGGCGGTCGGTTTCGTGCACACGAGCGTCGCGTGATGACCTGCCATGAGCAGCTTGGTCGCGAAGAGCGATCCGTACGAGGCACCGAGCACGAGAACGTTGTAGGCCACGACCTGCTCCTAGATGGCGCCCTGCTGGCGCGCTGCCTGAATGTCGGCATCGCTGAGACCACAGACGGTCTTCAGCACTTCTTCGGTGTGCTCCCCGAACAGCGGCGAACGCCGGACGTCGGCTGGCGAATCCGACAGCTTGATCGGATTGCCGACCGTCAGATACGTGCCGCGCTCGGGATGGTCCACTTCCACAATGGTTCCGGTCTTGCGAAGGGAGGGCTCCTCGGCCAGCTCTTTCATTGAGAGAATCGGACCGCAGGGTACGTTGAGCGGATTCAACACCTCCATGACCTCCATCTTGCCCATGGTCATGGTCCACTTCTCAATCTCCGCGAACACCTCCGCCAGCCTGGGAAGGCGCGCATCAGGCGTGTTGAAGTTCGGATCGTCGAGCCAATCGGCGTGCCCGATCACCTTGGCGAGCGTCGGGAACGCCTGCACCTGCGCGATCACGTAGATGTAGGCGTCCGGGTCGGTCTCCCAGCCCTTGCACTTGACGATCCAGCCCGGGTGTCCGCCGCCGGAGGCATTGCCGGCGCGGGGGACGGCGTCGCCGAATTTTCCATTCGGATATTGCGGATACTCCTTGAGGACACCCGTCTCGGCCAGGCGCTGCTGATCGCGCAGCTTCACGCGGCAGAGGTTCAGCACCGCATCCTGCATCGCGCAAGTCACGCGCTGGCCACGCCCGCTCGTTTCGCGCTGGAAGAGCGCCGCCAGGATTCCCGCCACCAGGTGGATGCCCGTGCCGGAGTCGCCGATCTGGGAGCCGGTGACCAGAGGGACCCTGCCGATCTCCCCGGTCGTCGACGCGGAGCCGCCCGTGCACTGCGCGACGTTCTCGTACACCTTGCAGTCTTCGTACGGGCCGGGACCGAATCCTTTCACCGACGCATAGATCATGCGCGGGTTGAGCTGCTGGATCTTTTCCCACGGAAAGCCCATGCGGTCGATCGCGCCTGGCGCGAAGTTCTCCACCATCACGTCGCACTTCTCGATCAGCGTCGCGAAGATCTTCTTGCCGGCTTCCGTCTTGGGATTCAATGTGATGCCGCGCTTGTTGCTGTTCAGCATCGTGAAATAGAGACTGTCCACTCCCGGTTTGTCGCGCAGCTGGCCGCGCGTCGGATCGCCCTCGCCCGGCCGTTCGACCTTGATGACGTCCGCTCCGAACCAGGCCAGAATCTGCGTGCAGGTCGGTCCCGACTGCACGTGTGTCATATCCAGGATGCGAATCCCCTCCAGGGCCTTTCCCATGTATCTCTGTACCTCGTCGTCGTGAAGCGGTTATGTCAGATCGACGGTCAGCGGCGCCACGTCGAGCCCCGACGCTTCGACCCGCCACTGTTCGCCGGCGCTGACGAGCGGCGCCGGCGTCAGCGATCCGGTCGTGATGATCTCGCCGGCCCGTAGCGGTTCCGTGAATTTCTGCTGCGGCAGCGCCGACACGAATTCGGCGAGACAGAGCGCCGGGTTGTCCAGCACGTTCTTGCCCCCACCCTGCTGCGCGACCTCGCCGTTCTTCGTCAGGGTGGCCGTGAACGCGCCGAGCCGTTCGATCAGCTGCGCGGCTTCACCGGGCCGAACGGCGCGAGGTTCGCCCACGAGTAGCGCCGCATGCAGGCCGAGTGAGGCCATGAAATCGCCCCCCTGGAATTTCCACTCCGGGTACGGGCAATCGACGATTTCGAACGCCAGCGCGATCCACTCGCTCGCCTCGATCGCCGCTTCGGCTGTCGCCGCGGCCGGGACCGATTTGAGCTTCACCGCGATCTCGGGCTCAATCTTCGGCGCACGCATCATCCCCACGGAAACCGATCCGCGGCCGTTTTTCGCGTACTGGACCGTGTCGTCGTACATGCTGGCCCACACGAGCGTCTTCAGATTCAAGGTCTTCCAGACGGCGCGATTCCCGAGGCCGAGCTTGCGCCCGACGGTGTTCCGGCCCGCAGCCCTGCGCTGGCGGGCGATCTCGGCTTCCACGGCGTAGCCGGCGTCGAGGTCGAAGCCGCCGTCGCGCGCCGACGGCGGTACGGAGATCGATTTCCCGGTGGCATACGCGTCGAGCATTTCGCGCGCGATCGCGGCGACGTTGGCGTCAGTCATGGGCGAGTATTGTAGTCCGCGCACGGCGCCCACGCGAAGGGTTCGATCCGGCGCACGGCGGCGCGACGCGCTCGACACCCGACGGCCGGGATGATAGGCTGGCGCCCGTTTGACCACCACCATCACCGGCTCCCAGGCGTCCGCAGCAACGCGCTGGGGACAGCTGCTCTTCGGCATCCTCTGCATGGTGATGATCGCCAACCTGCAATACGGTTGGACGCTGTTCGTCGGGCCGATCGACGAGAAATATCAGTGGGGCCGCGCGGCGATTCAGGTCGCCTTCACGATCTTCGTGTTGACGGAGACATGGCTCGTCCCGATTGAAGGGTATCTCATCGACAAGTACGGCCCGCGCGTCATGATCAGCGGCAGCGGCGTGCTGGTGGCGATTGCGTGGGTCGTCAACTCGGTCGCCGACTCGTTGTTCCTGCTGTACCTCGGCGCGGCGATCGGGGGCATCGGCGCGGGGGTGATCTACGGCGGCTCGGTCGGCAACGCGCTGAAATGGTTTCCCGATCGGCGCGGCCTGGCGGCCGGCCTGACGGCCGCGGGCTTCGGCGCCGGTTCTGCGCTGACCGTGATTCCCATCTCCAACATGATCCAGTCGAGCGGATATGAATCCGCGTTCCTCTGGTTCGGAATCGGCCAGGGCCTCGTCGTGGTCGTGGTCGCGCTGCTGATGCGCGCGCCGCAGGCCGGCGAGGTCGCCGCACCCGCGGCGACGGCGGTCCAGCAGACACGACGGGACTACAGGCCCGCTGAAGTGCTCAGGACACCGGTCTTCTGGGTGATGTACGCGATGTTCGTCATGGTCGGGTCCGGCGGCCTGATGGCGGTGGCGCAGCTGGCGCCGATTGCCACGGACTTCAACGTCGCCGGCATCCCGGTGTCCATCCTGGGACTGACCCTGCCGGCGCTCACGTTCGCCCTGACGATCGACCGCGTGCTCAACGGGGTGTGCCGGCCGTTCTTCGGATGGGTGTCGGATCGCGTCGGCCGCGAGAACACGATGTTCTTCGCCTTCCTCATCGAAGGCATCGGCATCTATGCGCTGCTCCTGTTCGCGGCCAACCCGCTGTTGTTCGTCATCCTGTCCGGCCTGGTGTTCTTTGCCTGGGGCGAGATCTACTCGCTGTTCCCTGCGACCTGCACCGACATCTACGGCCGGAAGTTCGCGACCACCAACTACGGCATGCTGTACACGGCGAAAGGCACGGCGGCGCTGCTGATCCCGTTGGCCAACGTGCTGACCACGGCGACCGGCAGCTGGCACGCCGTCTTCTATGTCGCGGCCATCCTCAACATCGTCGCCGCCATGATGGCCCTGTTCGTGCTGAAGCCGATGCGCCTCCGGACGATAGCGCAGCGCTGACCGGGGTCAGACCCCACACAGAACCCACACTAGGCGGCCGGCGCCGGCGCCTTGAACACGTCGTACACATAGTCGTGCGCGTCGAGCGCCTTCTCGATCCGGGCGCGAGCCGCCGGATCGGAGGCCCTGCCGAGCGCGTCGGCGGTCACCTGCCGATCGCTGAAGATCGCGTCGAGGATCGCGTCACGGTCGGCTTCCGGCTGCTCGATGATGGCCAGCAGCACGCGCGACCCGTACTTGATCCATCGCTTCTGCGGCACGAGCCTGCCGTCAACCTTCTCGACAACCTGGCGCTGCATCAACTGGAGCACGAGCTCGGCGTTCGTCTTCTCGTAGGTGACACCCAAATCCTTGAACAGCTCCTTCACCGTGTCGCGGCGCTCGTCGATCAGCTTCACGAAGAGCTCCGGCGTCACGC
This sequence comes from Vicinamibacterales bacterium, assembly GCA_964202965.1. Lineage (GTDB taxonomy): Bacteria > Acidobacteriota > Vicinamibacteria > Vicinamibacterales > UBA2999 > CAXNKG01. Next base: position 45,696 of record CAXNKG010000007.1, on the reverse strand, counting down.
GGTCGCCCTTCTTCGACATCTTCCCGTCCCCGGTGATTGCCGCACCGTGGAACACCGTCAGATAGAGGAAGTGCCAGAAGATCTCGTAGGTGGCGAAATCGTTCATGAAGCGCAGCCCGGTGCGCGGGTCGAGGATCGCAGCCGCGTTGTTTCCCTGCAGCTGCTGGTACATGTACTCGGTCGCCATGTACATCGCGTAGCGCAGGCCGTCCTCGGTCGTCGGACCCTGCGGGCGCGACAGCAGACGCGTCTGCGCCTCCTCCGAGAAGAGCCTGTCGACGGTCAGATCGGCCTCAGTCAGTTCGAGCGGCGTGATCGCGCCGTTCTTGACGAGTCCGAGAAACTCGAGACGCGTGCGCTCGTCCTCGTTGACCTTGTCGACGACTTTCTGCAGATCGGCCACGTCGACGGTCAGCGACTCGCGGCCCGCGTCCACGTAGTGCTTCTGGGTCGTGGCCACCCAGCTCTGTCGATACGTGTCGTAGAGCTTCCCGTTGATCTTGAAGAGGCCGGTGAGCCGCTCCCGGAGCTTATCGAACCAGATGTCCCGAAGCGCCTTGACGTCGTTTTCGGGCGCCTTCGGGTTCTGCATCTGCGCCGCCATGCCGCCGATCGGCATGCCGCCCGCCAGCGTCGCGAGCAGCGCGTTGCGCATCGTGTAATAGCTCATCGACGGCTCGGTCATCGTGACCGACGGCGGATCGGGAATGACCATCGCCGGATCGTGGCGGAACATTTCCTCGCGGCTGTTGATGTAGTCCCAGCGGCCGACGTTCGGCCCGATGAGATTCTCGCGCAGGACCCACATGATCACTTCCTGCTGCAGCGCGTACTCGGCGCGCTCGTTCAGCATCTTGATCTTGAGGGTGCCGCGCGTGAGGCCGAGCGCCGCCTCGAGCTGCTTCAGGAGCTTCGCCACAAGGCGCGCTTCCTGCCAGGTCTCGATCTTGGGGACGTAGTAGTAAATCCCGGACCCGTTCTTCTTCTGCGCGTCGTAGTTGGTGACGGCGTGAATGACGAGCGCGGGCACGATCGCCGGTACGGCGTCGCCGTCGAGTGTGATCTGGCGGTTGCGCAGGTGCAGGCCGGGGACGCGGTGGAAGATCGTCGGCCACTTGTCGGGCGTCGCCTCGATCCTGTAGCTGCGTTTCTTGGTCGGATGTTCGAACGGCCTGCCGTCCCACCTGTGCGCGAGGATCTCGGACAGATTCACCCACGCCCGGTAGAGCTGATCCTTGTAGTCGCCGCCCGCGTCCTCCCAGTCCCACATCCACTGCGAGGCGCCGCTGTTGAGGGCGCCGAACGCCATCCCCAGGTCGATCGCGGGTCCCGTCCCTTCCAGGCCCGGGCGCATCGTATCGGCCGGAATAGGTACGGTCGGATTCAGCCGCCACGCGTCGGCGGTCTTGCGACCGAAAAAACCGTCGAGCATCCCCTGCCGGACCCGGCCGACGGTGGTCGAGCTGCCATCCGCGTCGGACACCTCCTCGTTCGCGGCCAGAAACGCGTAGCGCGCGGTCTTGTTGCCCACACGCCGCTGATAGACGTGCCGCTCGGCCAGCAACCGGCGCAGCTCGTCGCGCACCGGCGCCGACATGTCGGCGATCAGTCTCTCGACGTCGACCGTGCGGCCGTTGACGGTTCGTGTGCCGAAAAGCGTTGAATATTGTTCGCGAATGTCGGGACGGATGTGCAGGGTCGCCACCAGGTAAGCCTCCAGAAGTTCCCCCTCGACTAGGCGCGGGACGGGCGAGAAGGGCCGCTCTTTGTACTATCTGGAGGGGCGGGGGGTCAACGCCGAAAGAACCGATCGATCCGTTAAACCCGCGCAGAAACTGGAGTGCGGGATCCAGTCAAAACCCCACGCCAATTAATTGGGGTCTGACCCCATTTCACTGGCCAGCGGGGCGACGACATACGTATCAAGGACGTCGAAGAGCGCGGCGCGATGCCCGCGGCGCTCTTCGCTGACGTCGGGCGATGAGGTCGTCACGATCACCAGATCGAGCTGGGGCACCACGAAGATGTACTGTCCGCCGTAGCCCCACGCGAAGCAGGTGTCGTAGCCGCGAATCTCGTGGACCCACCAGCCGAAGCCGTATTCCCGATCGCGCAGGGGATCGTCGACGTTGCCATTGAAACCAGGACCTCCCGGGCGGCGGTTCCGGGCGCGGCCGTCGCAGGAGCGCTCGACCCATGACGCCGGCAGGACCTGTTCGGTCGGAGCCGTGCGCGGCACCCCGACGTACGGCCAGCGGCCGCGATTCAGGTAGAGCTCGCCGAAGGCGACCATCTGCCGCGGCGTCATGAGCATGTCGTTGCCGCCGAAATAGATCCCCTGCGGATCGCGGGGCCACGGCGGCAGCGCAAAGCCGAGGGGCTTGGCCAGCGCCTCGTTAGCGAAGGCCAACGTGCTCGTCCCGGTGGCCTTGGTGACGATCGCGGAGAGCAGGTGGGTGTTGCCGGTGCTGTATTCCATTTCCTCGCCGGGCGCCGCGAACATTGGCCGCGCCAGGGCATGCCGGACCCAGTTCCTGCTCGTAACCCATGCGCCGTAATTGCGATTGCTCGTCCCCTCGAGACCGGGACGCATGGTGAGGAGATGCTCGACGGTAATCTCGCGCTTGCGCTTGTCCGGATCCTGGGCGAGTTCAGGGAAGTACGTGACGATCGGCGTGGTGACCGAGGGAATCAGCTTCCGCTCGACGGCAATGCCGACGAGCGCGGAGATGACACTCTTCGACGCCGACTTGATGTTGGCGGGACGTTCGCGGCGGATGCCGTTGTAGTAGCGCTCGAAGACGAGTTCGCCGCGCCGGCTGACGAGCAAGCTGTGCAGCCGCGAGAGCCCCCGCGCTTCGGCATCGAGCGCGTCGGCGCTCCAGACGGCCGGCCGCTGCGCCGCCAGACCCGCGGACATGACGACGACCGCGCCGAATATCAGGAGTTTCAGCCAGTTCTTCCGCATCGCCTGAATCGTCGCGATTATAGATGGCTATCGGCGGCGGGCGCGGACGCCACGGCAGGGCCCGGCACGAACAGGGACGCCATGCGGGCCGCGGAAAGAACGTCAGGTCGGCGCCCTGTCTCCATCGTATTATTGCGGTCGCCGGGAGGCACACCATGCGTCACGCCACGTTCGTCTGCACACTGATCGTCCTGTCGCTGAGCCACACCGCATTCGGCGAGGGCGCGGCACCTCAAGCACCTCAAGCACCTCAAGCACCCCAAGCACCCCAAGCACCATCTGTCCCCGAGGGTCCGCGGGTCATCGTCAGCTACATCGAAGTGGCGCCGTCTGCAGACGCACAGGCCGTGCCGCTCCTGCGCGGGTATCGCGACGCGGCGCGAAAGGCCGCGGGCAACACCAAGGTCGAGGTCCTGCAGCGCGTCGGGCTCCCGGGACATTTCGTCATCACCGAAGAGTGGAATGACGACGCCTCGTGGAAGGCGCATCGGGGCGCGGCGCACGTCACCCAGTTCCGCGAGAAGCTGACGCCGCTCCGCGTCAGTCCGTACGACGAGCGGTCGCATACCGGTCTCACGCGAGAGCCGGCTGGCGCGGCGGCCGACGGGACGGTGACCGTCGTGACGCATGTCGATGTCGTCCCGGCAGGCGTCCCGAAGGCGCGCGAGATGATGCAGGGCCAGGCGATGGCCAGCCGCAAGGAGACCGGCAACCTGCGGTTCGATGTCCTGCAGGGCGTGCGGATGAACCACTTTACGTTCGTGGAAAGCTGGAGGGATCAGCGCGCCTACGAGGCGCACGTCGCGGCCGCCCACACGAAGACACTGCGCGAGGTACTGCAGCAACTCTCGCCCGACGCCGGTCTCTACGACGAGCGCCTATTTCGCGCGGTTCGCTAGCGCCTTCGCGATCGCCGCACGGAGCCGCGGGTCTTCCGGCGTCACGTCGCTTGGAAAGAACGCGACGACCTTCCCGTCTCGGCCGAGCACGTATTTGCTGAAGTTCCACGCCGGCAGGTTGCCGGATCGTCCAAGGAACGCGTACACAGGAGACTGTCCCGCGCCGCTGCGCGTGACGACCTTTTCGAACAGCGGAAAGGTGACGTCGTAATTCGTCCGGCAGAACGTCGCGATCTCCTGCGCCGTGCCCGGCTCCTGCTCGCCGAAGTCGTTGCTCGGAAAGCCGAGGACGTTGACGCCCTTCCCCTTCATCTCCCGGTAGAGCTTTTCCAACCCCGCGTACTGCGGCGTGTAACCGCAGAAGCTCGCCACGTTGACGACCACACTGACGGTGCCCCGATATTGCGCGAGGCTGGCGGGCGTGCCGTCGAGCGCCCGCGCAGGCAGGTCGTACAACGATGTGTGCTGCGCGGCGGCGTTTCCGACGGCGCCTCCGATGGCGCTTGCGACCACGGCGCACACGAGCAATCCCGTCAACACGGTTCGAGCGTCACACATCGTCCGCCTCCTCATGAGCCCTTCAACACGCCCGATGCGCAGAAGGACTCAATCGTATCCACAATCATCGGCCAGACGGCCGGTATCGCACCCTGAATCGGCGCCATACGCGCGAGCACCTGCGCGCGCGACAGGTTCTGGTTGCACCAGCTGCCCCCGCCGGAGAACGCGTTCTGCAGCAGCGGCTGGATCCGATCCATCGCGTTGGCGAACTTCGCCTCGGCGGTCTCCTGCTCCTCGAACTCCTCCCAGCAGGCCCGCAACCGCCCGGCCTGATCCGGCGGAAGCATCGCGAAGATCCGTTCGGCGGCCATGTGCTCGCGATCGGCTTTGGTGGCGGCGTTCTGGGTGTCGTACGCGAACGTATCTCCGGCGTCGATCTCCACGAGATCGTGCACCGCCAGCATCTCCAGCACGCGAACCAGATTGACCGGTGCCGGCGCGTATTCCGCCAGCACGACCGCGGCCAGCGCCAGGTGCCACGAGTGCTCCGCCGAGTTCTCCCGGCGCGATCCGTCGATCAGCGCTGTCCGGCGCAGCACGGCCTTGAGCTTGTCCGCTTCAACAAGAAACGCGATCTGCCGAGAGAGCCGATCGTCTGCCATCGCGTCGATTATATGAGCGGGCTGGAGTCGCGGTACAGTGGCCGCATGGATCACGTGTTCGATCTCAGCACGCTCGCGGACGCGTTTCCCGCTGCGGCACAGACGATGCTCGTGGACGTGAGGCTGGCCGACGACCACGCCGCCAGCTGCCGGCTGTTTCGCGTCTACACGGCCGTGCCGGCGCATTACCACTCCACGTGCGACGAGTTCCTGACGGTGATCAGGGGCCGCGCGAGTTTTTTCATCGGCGACGGCGCACCGTTCGAAGCGGCAGCGGGCCAGCTCATCCACTTCAAGAAGCAGACGGTGCACGGCATCGCGATTCTCGAGGCGCCCCTCGTGTTCCTGGCCATCGACACGCCGCGCCGCGACCCGCGCGACATCACGTTCGTGAATCCGGCCGACGGCACGCCAGACACCTTCATCCGTGCTCTCTGAGTTCAAGCCGCTCCTGAAAATCGCGGGACCGATCGTCCTGGCGGAGATCGGCTGGATGGGCATGGGCATCGTCGACACGCTCATGGTCGGCCCGCTGGGGCCGGCGGCCATCAGCGCCGCCGGCGTCGGCAGCAGCCTGTTCTTCGCGATTGCCATTTTCGGCATGGGGCTGATGCTCGGCCTCGACGCGCTCGTGTCGCAGGCCTACGGCGCGAAGCGCGTTGACGAGTGCGTCCGCTGGCTGCATCACGGCGTGGCACTGGCGCTGGTCGTGACGCCGGCGATCATGGCGATCACGTGGGGGCTCTACCTGACCATCGACTGGTGGGGCCTGCACCCAGACATCCGGGCACTTGCGGCGCCATACCTGCGGATCACCATCACCGGTACCCTGCCCCTGCTCCTCTACGCCTCGTTCCGGCGGTACCTGCAGGGCCTGCATATCGTGCGACCGATCATGGTGGCGCTCGTCTCCGCGAATCTCGTGAACGCGGCCGGCAACTGGGTGCTGATCTACGGCAATCTCGGCCTGCCGGCCCTCGGCGTCGAAGGCGCCGCCTGGGCGACGGTGCTGGCGCGCGTGTACATGGCGGCGTTCCTCGTGATCGCCATCGCGCGCGTCCACCACCGCCGGGGCGCCGAGCACCCGCACGTGCCGCTGGCGCTCGACGCCGCGCGCATGACGCGCCTGGTCCGGCTCGGATTGCCGGCCGCGTCCCAGATTGCGCTTGAAGTCGGCGTGTTCGCCGCATCGACGACTCTCGCAGGACGGCTCGATCCAGCCGCCTCGGCGGCGCACCAGATTTCGCTGAACCTCGCCAGCCTGGCGTTCATGGTGCCGCTCGGCCTGGCCTCGTCCGCCGCGGTCCGCGTCGGCCACGCCGTCGGCGCACGCGATCCGCTGCGCACGGTCCGCGCGGGATGGACCGCCCTCGCCACCGGCGCGGCGGTGACGGCGCTGATGGGCGTCGCGTTCCTCCTCTGGCGCGAGCCGATGCTCCGTGCCTTCAGCAGCGACCCGCACGTCATTGCGATTGGCAGCGGCCTGCTCGTGATCGCGGCGGCCTTTCAGCTGGTGGACGGCGCGCAGGCGGTCGCCACCGGCGTCCTGAGGGGCGTCGGGGACACGCGTCTGCCGATGGTGATGAACATCATCGGTCACTGGGTACTGGGATTGCCGACCGGCTACCTGCTCTGCTTTGTCGCCGGCTGGGGCGTACGCGGACTCTGGATTGGCCTGTCGATCGGCCTGACCTTCGTGGCGGTCACGCTGACGCTGGTGTGGATGCGCCGCGCGCGGCAGATGTCGGCGTCGGGCGGACTCAGCGCGTAGCGCTCACTGCGGACGGGGTGCCGCCACAAGACGGCGTCCGGCCTCCGTGACCACCGCGAGCGGGTACCCCATCGGCTCGCCGCCGCGCGACGCGAGACCTTCCACCGTGACCGTCTCCCCCACCCGGAGCGCGCTCCTCGACCAGCCGGCACGCGTCAGGCTGTTCGGGCTGCCCATCTCCATCAGCCAGGTCGTCGTGCCGCCGCGCCCGTCGGCGACGCCCATGTAGAAGAGCGCGTGCGGATTCTTCCACTCGAACCGGGTGACGACCCCGGTCATCGTGAAGGTATGGGACGCGTCGTAGTCGGCGTTGAACCAGTGGTGCGCGGAAAGAGGCGCGGTGAGCGGCGCCGACACCGCCACGACGGCCGCCACGAAACAGGCTAGGATGCGCGCCACAATCCCATCATAATCGTCGCCACCTTAGGAGGCCACGATGCCCAATGTCCGCATGCTTGCCGTTGCCACGGCGACTCTCGTGATCGTGTTCATGGGCGGCTACGCCGCCGGCCAGCGCCGTCAGTCTCCCCCGCCGGAGAACGCCGGGCAGAGCCAGGAACTGTTTGGAACGATGAAGCTGGCGGGAGAAGTCCCGGGGGCGGAGAAGTTTGCGCTGCGGCTGCGCCGCATCACCCTGCAGCCCGGCGGCGCGCTTGCCCTGCACAACCACGTCGATCGCCCGGCGGTCACCTATCTGCTCCAGGGCCAGATGACGTATTACCCCGAAGGCAAGCCGCCGGTCGTCATCAATCCGGGCCAGGGCGCCGGCGAGGGCAGGGCGACGACCCACTGGGCCGAGAACACCGGATCGGTGCCCGCGGTCTGGATCGCCGCCGATATCTTTGCGGCGCCCTAGGGCGCCAGCCCTTCGGTCAGCTCGATATAGGTGCCCCACGGGTCGGTCAGGAAGGCGATCGACGTTTTCCCGTTGCCGGCCTTCCGGATGGGCGCGTCGATCGTGACGCCGTCGGCGGCGAGCTTCTCGACGAACTGCGGGAGGTTGCGGATCTCGAAGCCGATGTGATCGATCGCGCGGCCGCGCGTGCCGGCGTTGACCGCATCGACCTTGCCGAATGTGAGGTTCACGCCTGGCAGATCGCCCGCCTGGTTGTTCCCACGCATCCCCGGCTTCGCCCCAAAGTGCTGTGCGTACCACGCCTGCATCTCCGGCACCGCCACCACGTTGAAATGAATGTGGTGCATGCGGATCGGCTGTGCGATCGACGCGTCTTCGAGAATCTCGACGCGCGCGCCGTCGGGCGTCATCAGCCACGCCTGGTCCGCACGAGCGGTCGTCTCGACGGTCATGCCCGCCGCGCGCCACGCGGCAATCGAGCTCTTGATGTCTTTGACGTTGAAGCCGAAGTGGTTGACGGCCGACCCGACGCTGCCCCCGGTGACGTCGGCCTGCCGCACCAGCACCATCACGCCCGGAAACTGAATCATCTGCAGCGTGCCGTTGGCGACCGGCGTACCGCCGATGGCGGTGAACAGCTTGCGCGTCCCCTCGACGTCCTTGGCGGTGAGGTGCATGTGGCCCATCGCCACGCCGGCATCGCCCGGCGCGGGGAGCTGCGCAAGAGCGGACGGCGCGCTCAGCATCAGCGTGGCAAGCACAACGGACGTCAGACGTAATCGCATCGAAGTCTCCTTCAGAAAGTGGCCAGGACGTTGATGGGACCACCTGTGGCGCCTGCCGCCGGAATCGGCGCGACGGTCAGCATGAAGTCCCAGCGATTCAGCTTCGCCGCAGTCGCGGCGACCTCTTCCAGATCGAGCGCGTCGAGAATCGGTGCGCCGAGGCCGGCCATGACGAAGTGGTGCAGCGGCTCGAAGAGCCCGTCGAACCGCGCCGGTGTCACATCCATCGCGGCATCACTCCCGACCACGGCGACGTCGCGCGCCTTCAGAAACCGTCCCACCGACACGTGAAAGCCGGCGACCGGCCCCGGCAACGGCCACGGCCCGACCTTCGCGCGACGCGCCCAGCGTCCGGTGTACAGGATGATCGCGTCCCCCGGCCCGACCTTCACCCCTGCCTTCTTCTCCCACGCCTCGATGTCCTGCGTGAACACCGCGTCGCCCGGCTCGAGAAAGGGCACGCCGCGCAGCCGCGGAATGTCGATGAGCACACCGCGGGTGATGATGCCGTTCTTCAGCGCCTCGATACCAAGCGTCTTGCACCCGGTGCTGGTGTTGTTCGCCTCCGTCGACACGCCGTTGTAGAGGCTCCCCCGCCAGTCGAAATGGCACAGCGAATCGATATGACTCGTGACATAGCCGTGATAGTTGAAATGCTGCACATCGCTCATCGTGCCGGCCATCTCGAGCGCGTACGACGGAGACGGGCTGTCGGGAACAGCGTCAGCGATGGGATTGTGCGACAGAGAGACGGACACGCCGGCCTTCACGAGCGCCGCCGCCTCGCGCGTCTTCGCCGGCGTGACGAGGTTGATCGTGCCGAGCTGGTCGTCCGTGCCCCACCGCCCCCAGTTCTTCAGCTCCGTGAACATCCTGTCGAACTCCTGGATGTTGCGCGGCGGTGGAGCGGGGGCCGCCTGGCCGCACACCGATGCGGTCCAGGCGGTTGCCAGAGCGAGCGCGATCAGCCGGTGCCGCACTACTCGGTCGCTGGCGGCCGGCCGATGTTGAAGGCGATCTTGATGTTCTCGTACGGCACGACGCGCCCGTGCACCGGCGCAATGCGCTGGGGCATGAGCTTCAGCCGGTCGACCGCCTCGACCAGCTGGATCGCGAACTCCGGCCCACGCTCCGGCGTGCGAATCTCGTCGCCGGCCGGCGGGTTGTAGCCGTCTCCGTACAGCAGGATCCGCTCCTTCGGCAGGTACGCGATCAGCTGGCCGGTGTGATGCCCGTGGTTCGCGAGGAAGTAGAGCTCCACGGTGTGCGTCGCGTCCGACAGCACCCGCTTGTCGCCGACGGTCTCAATCATCGGCGCCCGCGGCGCCTTCGACAGCGCGTCCGGCTCGATCGTCCGCGGCCGCGCCCACGCCTGATTGAAGAACGCAAGGTTGCTCTCGTGCGTGATGACCGTGATGCCTTCCGCGACGTACTGGCGCAGGCCGCCGGCGTGGTCGTAGTGCGCGTGCGTGTTGACGACGTAGCGGATCGGCTTGGTCGGGACGGTCTTCCGGATGATGTCGTTGGCCGCCACGGAGCGCGCGTCGCTCGTGGGACCCTCGAGCACCACGATGTGGTCCGCAAACTCCACGGCCAGGCTGCGCGTGTTGGCCGCGTTGACCGACCACAGCCCCTCAGACACTTTCTCGATGGTCGCCATCGGCGCCGAAGGCGGCGCGGGTGCGCTTGCGACATTCGGCGGAACGGGCAGCGACACGGCGGCGTTCGGCTGAACGTCGTTGATCGTCAGATTCAGCGTCTCGAAGCCGTCCTGGGTCTCGACGATGCGCCGCGGGAACTGGATGCCGCCGAACTCGGCATAGTCGGAGTAGGTCACCACCACCGGCACGTCGCCGACGACGGAGTTCGTCGTCAGGTATTCAACGCGCTCGACGAGGTTCGCGTCGTTCAGCGTGACTGTGAAATCGCGGTCCTCGGCCCGGAACGTGAGCACGTTGCCGGCAACGGTCGCGTTGTTGGCCAGCGCGGCTTTGACGGCGCCGTGCGGGGTCACCACGACCTGACGCCGCCGGTCGGCGACCGCAACCGGATTCGGGGCGGGCTGCGCCCCGCCCTCGGTCCACGCGTGCGTGCCATTGACGACCTGGATCGTGCGCACGTCGACGGCAAACGGCTGTGCGCCGCCGCCCCGCGGCGGATTCTCACCCTGCGCCCGAAGCATCTCGAGGCGCATGGCGGGCGCCTGGTAGTCCACGGCCGCCGAGTAGCTCTTCACCTCGAAGCGGGGCCACTGCTTCCCGGGCTCGTACGCCTGCCCGAACGCGTTATTGGTCCCCGTTCCGGAGTACTGAATGGAATTCAACTCGCCCGCACCCATGGCGTCGGCTGCGGCCGCCGCTCCCGTGGCGCGCGAACACCCTGACGCGACGACGAGCAGGACGATACCCGCGACGAACGATGAGACATTACGCATGACGCGCTCCTTGTCCGTGAACACTATTGAGGGTTGCCGGCGCCGGCTCCCGCACCGCGACCGCGGCCGCCACGGCCTCTGAGACCCGGCTGGTCACCCAGTCCGTTGTACTGATTCGCGTAGATCGTCTGATAGCGAATGCCGTTGCCGTCCGTGTCGACCCATCCCACCGACTGCTGGAAGAGTCCGGGCTCCGGAGCTCCGGGAGGCACCGTGCCTTCGGTGATGTACAGCTTCATCTGGTGCATGGCAATGAAGACAAACGTCCGCGAGTTGTCCGCATCGGTCAGCTGCAGCTGGTGGCCTTCCACCAGATCCATGTGGCTCCAGTGAAACCGCGTGACCTTCGCGTTCCGCTCGAGCAACTTCGAGGTCGCGTAGATGATCGCGCCGCGGACGTCATGCTTCCAGTAGCTCGGTCCTGACAGCTCGCTGCCACTGCACGGCTCGGCGCCGGCGGGGCACGTCTTGATCTTCGCTTCACCCAAGGCCTGGATCGGCGCGTAGTCAACGACAGTCACGGTGTAGCGCTCCTTGCCGCGATTGGCGCTGTAGATGCGCGCGGGCAGCACGTAGCCGAACTCGGTCGTCCACTTGGATTCGGCGATTCTCGGCTGCCCCGGAAAGTTGATCTTGAAGCCGTCCGGAATGTTCTGGTACTCGGTCCACTCCTGTGCCGACGCAGGCATGGAGATGAAGAGGCCCGCCGTGAGCAACGCGATGACGACGCTGACGTTCATGAATCCCCCTCTATCGCTTATTGCGCCCCGCCACGCCCGCCGCCGCCACCGCCCCCGCGCCCGCCACCGGCGCGGCCGGGAGGCGGGAGCAGTTTCAGGCCGTGAAACTGGTTGGCGTAGATCGTCTGATATCGAATCCCGTTGCCGTTCTCGTCGAGCCAGCCAAGCGAGGCCTGAAAGAGCCCCGGCTCCGGATACCCGTCCGGCACGGTGCCTTCGGCGATGTAGAGCCGCATCTCGTGCATGCCGACGAAGACGTTCGTCCGGGACCGATCGGCATTGGTGAGATGCAGCTCGTGCCCCTCCACGAGGTTCTGGTGGTTCCAGAGGTACTCGGTCAGCCGGGCGTTCCCCTGGAGAAACTTGCGACTCCCGTAGATCAACGCGCCGCGCACGTCGTGCTTCCAGTAGCCCGGCCCCGACAGGTCGCTGCCGAAGCAGCTCGTCGCCCCAGGCGCACACGTCTTGAGGTGCGCGATGCCCAGCTGTTCGATCTCCCGGTAGTCGACGACGGTCACGGAATACCGTTCGCGGCCCCGCTCGACGCTGTAGACGCGGGACGGGAGGACGAAGCCCATTTCCGAGGTCCAGGGTGCGTCGACGACGCGGGGCTGGCCGGGAAACAGGACGCTGAACCTGTCCTGCATGCTCTTGAATTCGGTCCATTCCTGCGCCGCGGCGGGCAGGGCGTAAAGCAGGATGAGGGCAGCGAGCAGCGCACGCGCGCGCATGGGAGGCCTCCTGACTGAAGGGGCGATATTACACGCTTGACCCCTCTGGTGCCACCGCGACCAGGGTTGACCGCTGCAGCAGGGGTCCATGTGAGGTGCCGCGCTAGCGCTCGGCGACGGCCAGCACCGGCGCACGCGCGCCCCGGACGATCTGTTCCGTCGTGCTCCCGCGGAGCGCGTCAAGAAACCCCTGTCGCCCTTCAGTCGTCACCACGATCAGATCCGGCGCCCACGCCTGCTCGGCCTGCAGAATCGCATCCACGGCGTCTCCGGCGACGACACGGGTCGTCCAGGAACAGGTCGTGCCTTCGGGAATCTCGAAGCGGGGCGCCGTCTCGGCCGTGCCGACGTGCAGCAGTTCCACCGCCACGGGCTCCGGCTGGATCACGGCCGCGAGCGCCGGCACCATGGCGATCGTGGCGCGCGGATGCGGATGACGGTCGATCGGCATCAGGATGCGGCGGAGCCGCCCCGCGCCGGTTGCGGGATCGACAAATCCCGACGTGACCGGGGGCACGAACAGCGCGGGGATCGCCGCCCGCCGGACGAGCGGCACCGCGACTTCACGTGAGAGCCAGCGGGCGGCTCCGCTCCGCTGGTGCGTGGCCAGGGCGATCAGATCGGCCGGATGCCTCTCGAGGTAGGCGACCATCGCGTCGGCAGGATCGTCGCCGCCGACCTGCACTTTTCTCACGCGCAGTCCCAGCGACTCCAGAACGGCCTCCCGCGGACTGCCCGGCGGGAGCACGCCCCACTGCGTCAGCGTCTGCCTGACCTGAGGAAAGTCGTGCTCGTCGTCCGCCTCGTCTCCCCCAGCGAAATGAAAGACGGTGAGCGCACCCTGGCTTGCAAGGGCAAGCTTGAGCGCGTGAACGAACGCCACGTCGCTCGCCGGAGAGAAATCGGTCGGATGGAAGATATGCACTGGGGGCTCTCTGACGCTACGGAGTCAACAAGTTACCGGACGGGGCACGCCCGGAACCGACAGGAGTGCGGGCGCCCTGCAGAACCCCCTGCGCGGTGGAGTATAGGTGCTATATTCTCACTCCAAGGGGATCATCATGCGCCTGATGTCATGTATTGCCGCCGCTCTCATGCTTGCCCTCGCCGCACCTGCCGTCGCGCAGGAATGGGACGAGCACATCTTCGTTGAAGACGGATTCAAGGTGAACTTCCCGGGGAAGCCGACGGTCGAGAATGCGACCTGGGAATCACAGTACCGCTACAGGCTGCCCGCGCGCATCTATCGTGCATCTCGCGGCCAGGAGCGTTATACCGTGACCGTCGTCGACTACCGCGGTATGGCCACGATGGGCGAGGCACGCTCGAAGGCCTGCCCCCCCGGCGCGGAAACCTGCATCGGAACGCAGGACGGCCGCCAGGGCGGAGTGCTCGGGCTCGGGTACTGGAGGATGGACGTGCGCGGCGCGCAGCTGTTCGCGCTGCAGAAGATGCTCCAGAGGCCCGGCGTGAAACTCACCGACGCGACGCTGCAGTTCCAGGACGTCGTCGAAGGCTACATGGTGCAGCTGTCGAACGCAGACGAATCGCGGACGTTTGCCTACATCACGATGCACGAGAACCGGCTGTATGTCTATGAGGGCACGGCGCCGAAGGGCGCTCCCGAACCGGGCATCTTCAATAACTCGGTCGGGTTCGTTGACGCGAAGGGCCAGGGCATGCGCTACACCGACTACTATGCGAACTCGATCCACGGGCTGCGGCAGCACGAGCCGCCGCCGTACCGTGCGGGCGGCGCGTTGATCGGACCGGGCGGGGTCGTACTGCAGCAGCCGGGCGCGAACGCGCCTGCGGCCGCTCCCGCTGCGCCGGCGGCGCCCCGGTAATTCCCTCAGATAACCTGCGAAGCGCCATGCCCGTCGAGGGCGAGCATGGCGCTTCGCGCCCCATCAGTTTTGCTGTCATCCTAGAGGCGCTGTGTCCGCAACCGGGTCAGGATCTGTCACGCTGAATTTTCTGTCGTATGAAAGCCGGAGCACCAATCGGGCGGCACCGCTGTTCTTTGCGGTGTTCCTCGGTGCCCAACTGGCGGGGCTCTACGGGGTGATCTGGTACTTCTTCCCCTGGACGTGGGAGCAGCAGCTGTCAGCCGGTGGGGGGGCGATCGTGCTCACGGGCCTCGCCACCGGTGTGGTCCTCTGCTTCGGAGAATATTTCTTCCATCGCTATCTCCTGCACATCGAGACGGTGCGGTTTCTCCGAACGCTCTGCACAAGCCATCTTGCCCATCACAAGCTGACGTCGATCGGGTTCGATTCGACCGGCAGCACCGTGCGCAGCGCGTATCCGATCACCGACGTCGAGCATGACGATCAGGCCACGTTTCCGCCGTGGGCGCTGCTGCCGTTCTGGGCGAGCTTCACGCCGTTCTTCGTGCCGATGGCCTTCTCGTTTCCGACGGTTCCGATTCTCATCGGCGGCTACGCGGCCATTACGATCGCCCATTTCCTGTACGAGACGATTCACGTGATGCACCACCTCCCGTACGATCCGTGGTGGAGCCGGAGGATTGCGAGCCCCGTCCTGGGACCAATGTGGCGCCGGATGTACGGATTCCATCAGGCGCATCACGCGAACTACAGGTGCAACCAGAACGTGGCGGGGTTCTACGGGATACCACTCGGGGACCTGGTGTTTGGGACGTATCTGCAGCCGGATCAGCTGCTCGTGGACGGCGCGCCGGCGACCAAGGAAGCCGCCCGGAAGCTCACGCCTCAGCCCCGTTGGCCGATCTCGTGGCTGGATCGGGTGGTGTTCAAGCGCAGGCGGTGGATGTCGAAACGCAACTGACGAGGGTTCTGCGCTCAGCGGTATGATCGGCCGTCATGGCCGCGCCGGTCCGCTTCGCCGACGTCGGCTTTGAATACGCGGGGCGCCCTCCTGTCCTGCGGCACCTCGATCTGGATGTCGAGGCCGCCGAGGTGCTCGTGCTCGTCGGCCGGAGCGGCGCGGGCAAGACCACCCTGCTCAAACTGATCAACCGCCTGCTGCTGCCCACCTCCGGCAGCGTCGTCGTCGACGGGCGCGACACGCGCGAGTGGGACGGCATCACGCTCCGCCGCCGCATCGGGTACATGTTCCAGGACGTCGGGCTCTTCCCGCATATGAGCGTCGCGGAGAACATCACTGTGGTACCGCGGCTCGAGCGGTGGCCGGCGGATCGGGCCCGCGCGCGCGCCGCAGCACTCCTGGACCTCGTGGGCCTTCCGGCGCACGAATACGCCTCGCGGCGGCCCCATGAACTGTCCGGGGGCCAGCGCCAGCGCGTCGGTCTGGCGCGCGCGCTTGCCGTCGATCCCCCGATTCTGGTGATGGACGAACCCTTCGGCGCGCTCGATCCGGTCACGCGTCTGGAGATCCGGCGCGAGTTCATGCGCATCCAGCGCCGCCTCGCCACAACCGTGATCGTTGTGACGCACGACATGGCGGAAGCCATCATCCTTGGCCGGCGGATCGGCGTCGTGGATGACGGCCGCCTGGTCATCTGCGATACACCCTCGGCGATCGCGGCGTCGGCCGACCCCGTGGTGCGCGCCTTCATGGACACCGTCGCGCCTGGACCATCAGCCTGATGGAAGTCTTTCGCTTCTGGGCGACGCATGGCGGCGAGCTGTGGCAACTGCTGCAGCAGCACGTCATGCTCGTGCTCGTCTCCACGAGCGCCGCCGTGGCGGCTGGCGTGCCCGCCGGTGTTCTCGCCGTGCTGCGGCCGCGGCTCGGCCGACCCGTCGTCCTCCTGACGAACATCACGCAGACGATTCCCAGCCTGGCGCTGCTGGGATTCCTCCTGCCGCTGCCGTTCATCGGCGGTGTGGGCCCGCGGACCGCGCTGGTCGCATTGTCGATCTACGCGCTGCTGCCGATCGTCCGGATGACGATGACCGGCATTCAGGGAATCGACCGCGCGGTCATCGACGCGGGTGTGGCGATGGGCATGACGCGGCGGCAGCTGCTGTTCCTCGTGCAGCTGCCGCTGGCGCTGCCGTCGATCATCGCCGGCGTCCGCGTGGCGACGGTGATTGGCGTCGGCACCGCCACCATCGCGGCCGCGATTGGCGCCGGGGGGCTTGGCGAGTACATCTTCCGGGGTCTGTCGATGGTGGATACGACGACGATCCTGGCCGGCGCGATTCCGGCGGCGGCCCTGGCCGTTGTCGCGGACGCGCTGCTGGCGTGGCTGCAGCGGCGGCTCAGACCGGCGTCGATCTCCTCATCCCACGCCGGCGCCACGGCGGCCATCGCGATCCTCTTCGTCGTGGTCCTGTCGGGCCTCGGCTACGCGCGCAGCCGCGACGCGACCGTCGTTGTCGGATCGAAGAACTTCACCGAGCAGGTGATCCTGGGAGAGCTGATCGCGCAGGCGATTGAAGCCGAGGGCGGCGTGCGCGTCGTGCGGAAGCTGAATCTGGGCGGCACCTTCGTGTGCGATCGCGGCATCCGGACCGGAGACATCGACGTCTATGTCGAGTACACCGGCACCGCCGTGACCGCGGTGTTTGACGAGGCGGTGCCCCACGATCCCGCGCTGGCACTCACCAGGGCCCGCGAGCTGTATGCGAACGCCGGCCTGTCGGTCCTGGCGCCGCTGGGATTCGACAACACGTTCACGATTCTCGTCCGCTCGCGCGACGCGCGCGCGTTCGGCCTGCGGACGATTGACGATCTGCAGTCAGTTGCCGGCCGCTGGACGCCAGGATTCGGGTACGAGTTCCTGGAGCGCAACGACGGGTATCCGGGGCTTGTCCGAACGTACGGCTTGACGTTCGGCAATCAGACGCGCGCGATGGACCTGACGCTGACCTACCGCGCGCTGGCGGACGGCCAGGTGGACGTGATTGCCGGGGATGCGACGAGCGCGCTGATCGATGCGCTCGATCTCACGCCGCTGGCCGACACGCGCCGGTACTTTCCGCCGTACGGCGCGATACCGGTGGTGCGGACCGCGGCGCTCCTGCAGGAGCCGGCGATTGGGCGCGCGCTCGCGCGCCTCGCCGGCAAGATCTCGGACGCGGACATGCGGGCGCTCAATGCCGCGGTGGATGTGAAGCACGAGGACGTCGCGGCCGTCGCGCGGGATTTCCTCGCTCAGCTCGAGCAGTAGCCCCGCGGACCTATCGTCGGCCGTACAGGAACAGTTCCTTCCCGCCCGACAGCAGCACCTTCTCGAGACGCAGGACGCTCTGGCCGTCGGCGAACTGATACCCGGTTGCCTCGATCACGTCGCCCGGCTTGAGGGTGTCGCGCCCCCAGCCGTTCCTCGCCATGCGGTCGGTGCTCGGCCCGCCGACGTTCCACTTCTGGACCTGGCCACCGGCCGTCGTCACGTCGAGGCCGAACATGGTGTGCGGGTTTCCCCATGCGTAGGACGTCACCGTGCCCTTGACGGTCACGAGTGTGGAATAGCTGACGGGCCACGCATGATGCGCGGCGAGGGGACCGACGGTCAGGATGATGCCGAGAGAGACGAGTGCAAGGATTCGCGCTGTAATCACGCCACACCTCCGGCGCAATTCTAGCGTTTCCTGACCGGCCGCTCCACTCGCGGCCCGCAGAACCGGTTCCGGGAACGCCACCGCGTGATACAGTGCCCCTTGTCCCTGACCGCCGTGGAGTCCATGCATCCAGCTGAATCGGGTGCGCCAGCTGCTGTGTCCGGCGTGCGTCCGTCTCCGACACATCTCGAGCAGCTCGAAGCCGAGAGCATCCACATCCTGCGCGAGGTGGCCGCCGAGTGCCGCCGGCCCGTGATGCTGTACTCCATCGGCAAGGACAGCTCGGTGATGCTGCACCTGGCGCTCAAGGCGTTCTCCCCTGCCAAACCGCCCTTCCCGCTCCTCCATGTCGATACGACCTGGAAGTTCCGCGAGATGATCCAGTTCCGCGACGAGACCGCCGCGCGCCACGGGCTTGACCTGATCGTGCACACGAACCCGGCGGGGATCGCGGGCGGCGTGACGCCATTCACCCACGGGTCGGTCGTCTACACCGACGTCATGAAGACGGAAGCGCTGAAGCAGGCGCTCGACGCACACGGGTTCGACGCGGCGTTCGGCGGGGCCCGGCGCGACGAAGAAAAGTCGCGCGCCAAGGAGCGCATCGTCTCCGTGCGATCGGCCCGGCACCAGTGGGATCCCAGGCGCCAGCGGCCGGAGCTGTGGCGGCTGTACAACCCTCTCGTACGCGAGGGCGAAAGCGTCCGGGTCTTTCCGCTCTCGAACTGGACGGAGCTCGACGTCTGGCACTACATCTACCGGGAGAGCATTCCGATCGTCCCGCTGTACTTCGCCAAGCCGCGGCCGGTGGTGCGGCGGGCGGCGGGATGGATCATGGTGGATGACGACCGCATGCCGCTCGAGCCCGCGGAGCAGCCGGCCCTCCGGACGGTACGGTTCCGCACCCTCGGCTGCTATCCACTGACCGCCGCCATCGAGAGCGACGCTGGCACGCTCGCGGCGATCGTCACCGAAATGTGCACGGTCCGCACGTCCGAGCGCCAGGGCCGCCTCATCGACCACGACGACAGCTCGTCGATGGAAAAGAAGAAGCGCGACGGGTACTTCTGATGACTGGGACCACCGTGGATCACCGGACGCTGGAGGCGTGGCTGGCTGCGCAGGCAGGCCGCACGCGGCTGCGTCTCATCGCCTGCGGGAGCGTGGACGACGGGAAGTCCACGCTGATCGGGCGGCTGCTGTACGAGTCCAGGGGCATCTTCGAAGATCAGCTCGCGACGCTGGCCGCCGATTCGGTCACGATGGGCACGCGCGGGGGCGACCTCGATCTCGCCCTGCTGACCGACGGCCTCGCCGCCGAGCGCGAGCAAGGCATCACGATTGACGTCGCCTATCGCTATTTCTCGACCGCCACGCGCAACTACATCCTCGCCGACGCTCCCGGTCACGAGCAGTACACCCGCAACATGGTCACCGGCGCGTCGACAGCCGATGTCGCGGTGGTGCTGGTGGATGCGCGAAAGGGAGTCCTCACGCAGACCCGCCGGCACACGTACCTGGTCTCGCTGCTCGGCATCCGCCGCGCGGTGCTGGCGGTCAACAAGATGGACCTCGTGGACCATTCCAGGGCGGTCTTCGACCGGATCGAGGGCGAGTATCAGGAGTTCTGTGCCCGTGTCGGCCTTCCCGATGTGACCGGCATCCCGATCGCGGCCGCGACCGGCGCCAACGTCGTATCCCGCAGCGCCCTGATGCCCTGGTACACCGGACCGGCGCTCCTCGATCTCCTCGACGCCATCCCCGTCCCGGACGATCCCGCCGCGAAGCCGCTGCGCCTGGCGGTTCAGCAGATCCACCGGCCCCACCAGGATTTTCGAGGGATCGCCGGCGTGGTGGCGAGCGGCGTGCTCCGCCCTGGCGACGCGGTGTCGGTGCTACCGTCGCGCCGCCGCAGCCGAGTCGCCCGGATTCTGGTAGGCGACCGTCGTGTGGAGGTTGCGCCGGCGGGTCTCTCGGTGACCGTAACGCTGGCGGACGACATCGACGTGGCGCGCGGGGACGTGCTCGTGGCGCCCGAGCATGAGCCGGGAGTGGCCGATCAGCTGCAGGCGACGCTGATCTGGATGCACGAGCACGCCATGATGCCGGGCCGGTCGTACGTCATGAAACTCGCGACGCAGACCGCGCTCGCGACGGTCACGCGCCTGAAATACACGATCGACGTCAACACCCACGCACATATTGCGAGCCGCAAGCTCGAGATGAACGAGCTCGGCGTGTGCGACCTCGACGTCAACCGGCCCCTCGTGTTCGACCCCTATGCCGTGAACCGCGACCTGGGGGGCTTCATCCTGATCGATCGGCTCACGAACGACACGGTCGGGGCGGGCCTGGTGCAGTTTGCGCTGCGCCGATCGCAGAATCTGCCATGGCAGGCGTTCGACGTCAGCGGCAGCAGCCGCGCCCGCCTCAAAGGCCAGCGCCCGTGCGTCGTCTGGCTGACCGGCCTGTCCGGCGCCGGCAAGTCGACCATCGCCAACATCGTGGAGACGCGTCTCCACCAGCTCGGGCACCACACGTATATCCTCGACGGCGACAACGTGCGGCACGGGCTGAACCGGGACCTCGGCTTCACCGATGCGGACCGCGTCGAGAACATCCGCCGCGTGGCGGAAGTGGCCAGACTCATGGCGGATGCCGGGCTCATCGTCCTCGTCTCCTTTATCTCCCCGTATCGCGCCGATCGGCTGATGGCTCGCGAGCTCCTGCCTGAAGGGCAGTTCATCGAGGTGTTCGTGGATGCGCCGTTGCCGGTGGCCGAAGCGCGCGATCCCAAGGGCCTGTACCGGAAGGCGCGGCGCGGAGAACTGAAGAACTTTACCGGCGTCGATGCGCCCTACGAAGCACCCGAAGCGCCCGATCTGCACATCGACACCAGCGCAGTCGCCGCGGAGCAGGCGGCCGACCGCGTGCTCGACGCGCTGCGCTCGGCCGGCGTCATCTCATCCCGGTAGCCATTCAGGCCCCACGTCCTCATGGCCCAGACCGTCATCATCAATCTCAGAATTCCGTCCTTGACGCTTCGCCCGGACCCGTACGGTGAACCCACGCGAATCTCCAACGACGCCGTCCGGTTCATCAGCCGTCTGGAGGTGCAGGCGATTCCGAAGCCCGGCGACGTGCTCACGCTGGAGGTGGCTCCTGGCGTGACCTTCACGTGCGATGTCCTGACGGTCAACTGGCGCGACGGCGATGACGCGTTCGTCGTGGCCTGCCGCTACGCGAAACGGACGATCCCGCCGCACGAGTACCACGCGCTGCTGAATGCGCCCCAGTGGGAGTCCAGACCGCTGCTGTGAGCCCGGCGGCAGGCTGACGCGATCTCAGGAGAACGCCGACACGCGTTCGACCAACTTATACGTCCACTCCGACACGATCATGTAGTTGCCGCTGATCAGCAGCACGCCGAACCCCGCCATCATGACGGCGCTGGCCAGTCCCATCCAGGGCACGGCGCGTTCGAGCTTCATCAGTGTTGGCAGGGCCCGCGCCATGGCGACGGCGGCAATGACGAGCGGAATTCCCATGCCAAGTGAAAACAGGAACAGGACGAGGGCGCCGTAGAGCGCCGACTGCGCGAGGCCCACGTACACCACCATCCCGATGACGAGCGCAGACCCGAAGCAGGTCATGCACCCGGTGGCGAACGCCAGCCCCGCGAGCATCATCTCGACCCGCGTGGCCGGCTTGTTCGAGTTGGCCATCCTCGACAGGATCGGCATCCGGCAGATGAGCGGCGCCCGGACTTTCGCGGCAACGCGGAGCGCGAGGCCAATCACGACGATGCCGGCCGCCACGCCGACGTATCGCTGCCACGATTCGAACTGCGAGGTGTCGCCGAACTGCTGCGCGGCGTAGCCGATGACGGCGCCCGTCGCCGTATACACCAGCGTGAAGCCGAGAACGAAATAGAACGCCGCCACCAGGATCTGGCGGCGGCCGGCCGCCGAGGACGATCCGCCTTCCTGCATTGCCACGCCCGCCAGCGCGGGAATGAAGTAGACCGTCAGCTGGAAGAGGCACGGCCACATCGCGGTCAGCATCCCGCCGAGCATCGCGAGGATGAGCGCCCACCGCTCGCCGACGCCCGCGCCTGCGGCACCCGCTCCGGGCATCGCGATCGCCAGCGGCAGGTGCCAGGTCGCTTCCTGACCCGAGGCGAGGCGCAGCGTCATCATCTGGTGCCCGCTGCCGAAGCCGGCCTCGCGCACGTACCGGTAGGAGGTCGCGCGGTGATGGACGGAATCGGTGATCACCTTCGAATCGAGCAGGGCGAAGCGCGTGCCGCTCACGAACAGCTCCGGCTCCTGCGCCGGCGGCAGGTTGGTCGTGTGCGTGCGCTCAGTCACCACCAGCGCCACATGCTGCTCGTCGTCGGGCGCATACATCGCCTCGACCTGGATGCCCTTCGCGCCCTGGTAATCGACCACCCCGAGGTCCTTCGTCAGCGCAGCGCGCATCACGCCGGACGTCGTACCTGCGCCGGTCGTAGCCGCCGGCGCCGCGGTGTCGAACACCGTGAGCCGGCCACGCGCATCCGGGTGCAGATCGCAGACGATCTCGTAGGTCCCCGGCGTGGACGCCGTAAACAGGACCACGTCGATGTTCCTGGCGGCCGAGACGTATCCATGCACTTCCCTGCCGGTCGGCATGATGCCGGACGGCGACGGCGGCCGGGACGTCGCGTACTGCACGTCGTGGTGGTCGTGCTCGCCGCCTTCGCCGGACGGCGGAAGGATCCACCAGAGCTCGTCGGGCTCGAGACCGGCCACCCGATAGTGATGCTCGGCGGTGCCCCGGCCGCGCAGCATCAACTGCACCGGCTGTCCCGACGGCACGAACACGGTAGCCGGCTCGAAGCCGCCGTTCGAGATCGAGACGTTCAGCGTGAGGACATTCGCGGCCTCACCTGCGGGGGCCTGGTGGGCGGCATGGTCCATCGCGTGGTCCTGCGCGCGCGCCGCGGCCGGCAGGGCCGCGAGTCCCAGCAGCGCGATGAGAAGTGCCGGCACGTACGTCATCACGGAGCCTTGTTCAACTCCGCCAGGTGGCCGACGATCGCAGCCATTTCGGCGTCGGACAACTTGACCTTCTGCATGGCCGGCACTGCCGCGAGCGCGCCGCGGATGCGGTCCTCGCCGACGCCGCGAATGTCGGGGGCGTTGAGCGGCCCGCCGCCACGCGCGTTGACGCCGTGGCACAGGGCGCAGCCGGTGCCGCCGGCCGTCTTCTCGAAGAGCATTCGCCCGTTGACGGGGCCGGCATTCGCGACAGCCGCAGCCGGCGCGGGCGCGGCCGCCTTCACTGCAGCCGCCGCCCGTTCGCGCATGATGGCGCGCACAGCGGCCTTTGGTCCGCCCATGTCGACGAGCAGCTCGCCCTTCCAGTCGGCGCTGTAGCGGATGAAGCCGCCGTTGTGTGTGTCGCCGCCATTCGGCGTGGCGATGTACGCCTCTGGCTCCAGCGTGTTCAGGTCGAGCACGATGGTCTCCCACCCGTACATGTTGCTGATCCAGAGCTCGTTCACCTTCGGATCAGGATGCAGGATGCCGTGATCGATGCTCGACGCGGACCCGCCCAGATAGATGGGCATGTTGTGCCGGAAGTTGCGCGGCGTCGAGAACGTGCGGGCATCGACGATGCCGACGACCGAGCCGTTGTTGTGGCTGCCCTCGCCCTTGCCGATCGGGTAGAGGTAGTGCTCGTCCCAGTCGAGCACGAGCCCGTAGGGGCCGACGACCCCCGCGCTCGTGTCGTCCACGACTTCGTTCAGCATGTTATCGATCCGGTACACGGCGCTGCTGTGCGGGTCGTTCACGTACGTCCAGCGGCCGTCGGAGGTGTGCGCCATGCCGATCGGGTTGTCGCCGACGAACGGAATGATGCGGACGGCGCCCGTCTCCAGGTTCAGCTTCGCTACGCCGCCGGTGTTGTGGTTCTGTCCCTGCCAGGGCGGGTTGTGGAGGCCGATGAAGAGGATGCGGCCGGTGGGATCGACGGTCGGATACGGGTGGCCGATCCGGTAGCCGAGGTCGTCGGTCGTGATCGTCCGAACGACGCGATGACTATCGTTCGGGTCGAGGATGTAATGGGGTCCGCCGCCCGCGTTGCGGCCGTAGGCGACGAGGATGCGGTCGCGTCCCTGCCAGTCCGTGAAGCCGGTGATGTGGTGGAACCAGTCGGCGCGCGGCCCCTCGAGCACCTGGTGCAGCTTCAGCGTGCGCGCATTGATGATGAGCAGGACGCTGCGCACCTGCTTGGTAGCGGCCACGCGGTGCATCTGGCCGATGTACAGCCAGCGGCCGTCCGGCGAGACGCCCGCGCTGTGCGGATTCTCGACGACCTCTTCGCCGAGGTCGAAGAGCGCCGAGGCGATCACCTTCTTGGCGTAGGCGTCGATCACCTGCACGCCCGACTTGCGCGTGCCGCCCTTCGGGTTCGATCCGACCCCTTCGCTCGTCACGTAGACGAGTCCCGATGTGCGGACGTCCCAGGCGTCCGGGCCGCTCGAGTCGTAGGTCGCAAACAGCTTGATGCGGCCGCGAATCGACTCCACGTTGTCCCAGCCGCTCGGCTGGGCGTTTGCGGGCGGCGGCGCCAGCTGCCCGGCCTGGACCACCTGTGTCGGGGCCATCGCGGCGAGCTGCTGCTGGAGCGCGGCCTTGTCGGCGGCGAGGCTCCGAGTGTCAACCTCGGAGGGCGCGCCCGCCTGAGCGGAACAGCCGGCGATCAGCAGGCCCGCGGCCAGGACGAGCGGTGCGCCGGAGTACCGGCGTGAGTAGGTCGTGAATGTCATAAGACAGTTCCCTCGTGAAGAGCCATGCCGAGCTCGGGACAACAGGTCGAGGCGTTCATTATAGGGGTGGACATGGAGGGATCCGCCGTCGATCATCCACGGCCCATTCAGCCCCAGCCTTCTCTGGCAATCAGAGACCGCACACGCGTGCAGATGTCGTCGCGGATCGCGCGGACCTCCTCGATCGATCTGCCCTTCGGATCCGCCAGCGGCCAGTCGTCACGCCTCACACCCGGAACGACCGGGCACTCAGCTCCGCATCCCATGGTGACGAGCACGTGCGCCTGCTGGGCCAGGTCGGACGTCAGCCTCGTCGTCGCGGCGCCGCTCAGATCGATCCCCGCGTCCGCCATCACCGCGACGACTTCCGGGTGCACGCGGTGGCCGGGATCAGTGCCCGCCGAGAGTGCCCGAGCCTTCTGCGGGTCCGCGAACCGATTGAAGAACGCTGCGGCCATCTGGGACCTGCCTGCGTTGTGGACGCAGGCGAACAGCGCGATTCGAATCATCGTTCCCATCGTACGCTGTGGCCTCCTGCCCTGTGATCCGTCCCACACTTTTGACAGCGCCCCGGCCAGCGCGTTCGGAAGCGCGTGCCATACTGTCCGCTCCCGGTACGACGTGCCATCGTCGTGGGTTCATGAACATCTCCGCCGACCGCCTGGTGAGCATCGTCATCCCTGTCTGGCAGGACCGGGACTCGCTCGCCGATCTGCTCGCGACGCTTCCATCCTGCGACCGCACCGAGATCATCGTCGTCGTCGCTCTCGACGAGGCGCTGAGGTACCGCGACCTGCAGGAACACTCCGAATCGGTGCGCTGGGTCACAGCTCCGCGCGGCCGCGGGGGACAGATGGACGCTGGGGCCGCGGTTGCTCGAGGCCGGTGGCTGTTGTTCCTGCATGCCGACTCGAGGCTGCCGACCAGCTGGCTCGAGGTCATCGCCCAGGCGGATCATCAGTCACGAGTGGTGGGCGGCGCGTTTCGCTTCGCGCTGGACAGTCGCGACTGGCGCGCGCGGATTCTCGAATTCGGTGTCCGACTGCGTGTGGCGGTGTTCGGCCTGCCGTACGGCGATCAGGCACTCTTCGTCCGACGCTCCGTGTTCGAGGCCGTCGGAGGATTCCGCGGCCTTCCCTTGATGGAAGACGTCGACCTCGTGCGGCGCCTGAAACGGCTGGGGCAGATGCACTTCGACGCGGCGGCTGTGACGACGTCCGCGCGGCGTTGGGAACAGGACGGATGGGCGCGGCGCAGCGTGAAGAATGTGGCCCTCATCGCACGATACCTGACCGGCGCTGATCCGGCGCTCCTCGCACGGCAGTACCAAGGCCGGCAGTCAGAGGCCATCGTGCTCATGGCGCGCGCGCCCTGGACTCCAGGCAAGACGCGCCTGCAGGCGTTCGACGACACCACACATGCCGCGCTGCGGCGCGCCCTCTTCGACGACACCCTGAGTGTCATTGGCACCGTCGCTGCCGCCGACCACATCATCGCGTGCGCGCCCGCCGGCGAGGCTCGAGCGATGCGGCGAATCGTCGGCGCCGGCTGTGAGGTCATAGGCCAGCGCGGAACATCGCTGGGCGACCGCCTCGCACACGCGTTCGATGATGCGTTTCAGCGAGGCTACCGCTCGGTCGTGATCGTGGGTTCGGACCTTCCAGATCTTCCCGAGCGAAGTCTGCGGGCCGCGCTCGCGTCTCTTTCGGACGCCTCCGATCACGTCGTCCTTGGCCCGGCACGGGACGGCGGCTACTACCTGATTGGATTGAATCGGCCGCACCCGGAGCTGTTTCTCGGAATCGACTGGGGGACCGGCAACGTCCTCCGCCAGACGCTCGAGAAAGCGGCCGCGCTGGGATTGTTGATCTCCCGCCTCGAGGAATGGAGTGACGTCGACGATCTCGGCGACCTGGAGACCTTCGCTCAGGCGGGGCGGTCTGCCCCTCGAACGCGCGAATGGGCCAGACAACACTGGCAGATCCCGGACGGCCGCCGCGGCCACGGGTGATGGGGTCTTATCGCGCCGGCTGAGGCGCGCCCGCGACGTTCTCTCTCAGCGCCACTTTCCACGAGAGCGGAAGCGATACGGGGTTGTAGCAAATCGTGTCGTCGCAGGCCTGGTACTCCAGCGTGCCGGCGATCACCAGTTCCTTCGTGCCGGCAAGCGCCTTGCGGGCCTCTGCCGTGGCCTCTGCCACCACGTCCGCCGTGACGGTGAACGGCTTCTGATACACGGGCACGCGCTCGTTCAGCGGCACGAAATGGTAGATCTCGGAGGGCGGATACCGAAGCGGCATCGTGCGCACGTGCGGCTGCGGCGTGATCGTGAGCGCCATGACTCGATAGCCTTTTGCGCCGGGAGCGTAGACGTGCATGCCCGGCTTGGGCTTAATCTCGAGCGCCAGCGAGAACCTGGTGCCGAGCGCGACCGTCGCATCGCTCGGATACGCCTTCAGATCGAGGTGCGCGGTTGACACCTGCGTCGCTTCGACGGGAGCGTTCTCCGCGCCGACCCGCAGCAGGATGTTTGAAACCGTGTTCCGTTCCCAGTAATAGTCCTCGAAGAACCGCGAGGTGACGCGGAACTGCCTGTCGAGCATGAAGGTCCCCGGAAACGGGATGCCCCGGAACCGCTCGGCCGCCTGAGTCACGGTCACGTACTTCTGCAGATCCACCAGGACCGCGGGGTCCTTGCCGTTGGGTCCGAGAGCCTCCTCGATGACGGTATTCAGGATGCCGTACCGTTTGATGGTGGCCGAGCCGACATCCGACAGCAACGGAAACGTGATGCCGTTCCGCGTGCTGAAACCGGCGAGCGTCTGCTGCGAATCGTAGGTGATCGCCGCCAGCCCGATCCCGCTCTTACGGAGTTCCTCGACGCGACCTTGCAGCTCGACGAGCTGCGTACGGCAGAACGGTCACCAGTCCGCCGAGCGGAGGAAGACGAGCATCGCGCCGCGGGGACCCATGATGGACTGCAGGGTGCGGACGCGGCCGGCCTGATCGGTCAGGCTGAAGTCGGGAACGCGCCCGCCCACCTGTGGGCCCAGCTTCGACACGTCAACCTGCGTCCGGGCGCCCTGCGCCCCGGCGTGAACGGTCACGAGCACGAGTATGGCTGGAATCAGAAAGGCGGTGCGCATCTGCTGAACCGCATTATGCCACTATCCGGACCCTTTGATTCGAGAAGTGTGTGGGCCCGACCACGCTTCCCGTGCGCGATGCATCTACAATCGCCGTGGTGACCCGAGAGCCCTCCCTGGCCTCACTGCCCTCTGTCGACCGCCTGCTGCGGCACCGCGATGCCGAACGGCTGATTCAGCAGAGTGGCCGCGCCGTGGTCACCGACGCGGTCCGGCACGTGCTGACGACGGCGCGGATGGAGCTGGTTGAGGGCCGCCCGGCCGACGTCGGCGACGCGGTTCTGCTCGACCGCGCGTCCGCCCATATCGCCGCGGCGGCGCGCCCGCTGCTGCGTCCCGTGTTCAACCTGACGGGCACCGTGCTGCACACCAACCTCGGACGTGCGCCGTTGCCCGAGGAAGCGGTGGAGGCCGTCGCACTGGCCGCGCGGCGAGCCACGAACCTCGAATTCGACCTCGAGAGCGGCGGACGCGGCGACCGGGATGCGCACGTCGAGGCGGCCCTGTGCCGCCTCACCGGTGCGGAAGCCGCCACGGTCGTCAACAACAACGCCGCCGCCGTCCTGCTGATGCTGAATACCCTGGCGCTGCGGAAGGAGGTTCCGGTCTCCCGCGGCGAGCTGATCGAGATCGGCGGGTCGTTCCGGATGCCGGACATCATGAGCCGTGCCGGGTGCCGGCTGCGGGAGGTGGGCACGACCAATCGCGTACACCTCCGCGACTACGCGGAGGCGATCACGTCCCGAACCGGGCTCGTCATGAAGGTGCACACGAGCAACTATGCGATTGTGGGCTTCACGTCGGGCGTGCCCGAACCGGAGCTCGCGCGGCTGTGCCACGAGCGCGGCATTCCGTTTGCCGTTGACCTGGGCAGCGGCATGCTGCTGGATCTCGGCTCGTACGGCCTGCCCCACGAACCGACACCCACGGAGGCACTGGCCGGCGGCGCGGATGTGGTCACGTTCAGCGGCGACAAGCTGCTCGGCGGGCCGCAGGCGGGCGTCATCCTCGGCCGCGCTGCGCTGATCCGGCAGATCGCACGGAACCCGCTCAAGCGCGCATTGCGCGTGGACAAGCTGACGATAGCCGCGCTGTCGGCGGTGCTGGCGATGTACCGGGATCCCGAGCGCCTGGCTGAGCGCCTGCCTGCCCTCCGCCTGCTGACACGACCGCTGGCCGAGATCCGGGCGGTGGCCGAACGGCTGCGGCCAGGCATCGCCTCCGCCGTCCACGGCGTAGCGTCCGTTGACGTCATCGGCTGCGAAAGCCAGATTGGCAGCGGCGCGCTGCCGACCCGCACGATCCCGAGCGCCGGCCTGGCGCTCCGGCGGCTGCCCGGCCGCCGCGGCGGCACGTCGCTGCAGGCCATCGCCGCCGGGTTTCGCCGCCTGCCCGTCCCTGTGATCGGCCGCGTTCAGGACGACACGTTCATCCTGGACATGCGATGCCTGGATGACGAAGCCGAGTTCGCCGCGCAGGTCTCAGCGCTGTCCTTCTGAGTCGCGCAGCGTCACCATCTCCGGGCGCGCGCTCCGCGGCAGGACGGTACCGACGATCGCGCTCGCACGATAGCCGTGCGCACGGAGCGCCATCACACATGCCTCCGCCCGCTCCGGCGGGACGCCGGCGAGCAGTCCCCCCGCGGTCTGCGGATCGAAGAGCAGCGCGACCTTCGGATCGCCGGACACGTCCGGCGTACCGGCGACTGCGCGCCGGAGTCGGACATTCTGCGGCTGCAGCGAGCTGAGTATGCCCGCGCGAACGGTTTCCTCGGCGCCGTGCAGGACCGGCACGGCGCGCAGCTCGAGCTCGGCCTCCACATCCGAGGCGCGCAGCATCTCGACCAGATGTCCCAGGAGACCGAATCCGGTCACGTCCGTGCAGGCGGTGGCCTGATGTGCCAGCAGGCACCGGGCGGCGTCGCGATTCGACTGCAGCATCGACTGCACCGCCGGAGCGATCCACCGGCCCCTCGCCCGGTGGCGCATGTCGGCGGCGAACAGCGTGCCCGTGCCGATCGCCTTGGTCAGGATGAGGCGATCCCCCGGACGAAGCCCCGCCTTGCGCAGGATGCGGCGGCGATCGACGACGCCGTTGACCGCGAACCCGAGTCCGAGCTCTGCGCCTTCGCTGGTGTGGCCTCCCACCAGGGCCGCTCCGGCGCCCCGGAGCACGGCCGCGGCACCCGCCATCAGATGCGTCAAGGTCTCCTCCACTTTGGCCTCGAGACCGTGGGGAAGCGTGACCAGCGCCAGAGCCGACCGCGGCTCTCCTCCCATGGCATACACGTCGCTCAACGCGTGGTTCGCGCTAATCTGGCCGAACAGATAGGCGTCGTCGGTCATGGCCCTGAAGAAGTCAACCGTCTGGACCAGCGCCTGACCACCTGTCCCCTCGATGACGGCCGCATCGTCCATGGCGTCCATGCCGACGAGCACGCCAGTGCCATCGGGCGCCTTCACCCGCTCCAGGGCGCGCGTCAGCACCGTCGCTCCGACTTTGGATCCGCAGCCGCCGCACCGGAGCGCGACGGCGGAGAGCGCGGCGATCGCCTCCGTATCCGCGAGCCCGCGAGGGAATGCCGGAGGGGCCGCGATCGGCATGTCGGGCAGCTCGCGATACGTGCGCATGAACCGCCGGTCGATTCGGTCCTTCCACTGCCACACCCACGCGCCGCGGATCGCGAACGCGCCGCGCGATGCGACCGCGTATCGGTCGCCTGTCGATACGAGGCTGAGAAACTCCCGCTGCGGGCGATAGGCACGTAAGCGCTGCCCGAGGAGAGCGCGGCGCAGATTACGGGCCAGCCACGGACCCTGGCGAACCGCGAACACCCCGGACTTCGGCCGCGGCGATTCGACCATGGAGGCGACGTCGCCCGCGGCGAAGAGATCCGGATGCGAGACCGACTGCAGCGTGGGGGACACCCGCACGAACCCGGATTCGTCGACGGCCAGTCCCGAGCCGCCGAGCCACGGGGCCGCGGACGCCTCGGTCGTCCAGAGAATCTCCTCGATCTGATGCACGGCGCCGTCTGCCGTCCGCAGCCGCTGCGGGCTCACCTCGACGACGGCGCTGCCGGGATGGACCACGATGCCCCGGCGCGCCAGAATGTCCTCGAACATCCGCCGCGCCCGCTGGTTGTGCGCCGGCAGGATCGTGCCGGCACTGCTGAACAGGTGATAGTCGAGATGCGCCGTCGTCCGGCCCTCCCGCCCGAGGAGCGTGCGCATGTGGTACTCGACCGCAAGTACCAGTTCGACGCCTCCCGCGCCGCCCCCCACGACTGCGACGCGCGTCGGCCCCACGGCCGCCCGGAGGCGCTCACGCATGGCGTTCCACTGATCGAGAAACCGGTCGATCGGCTTCACCGGAACGGCATTGGCCACCGACCCCGGCACCCTCACGCTGGGCGTCGAGCCGATATTGATCGAGATCACGTCGTACGACAGCGGCGGTCGATCCCGGAAATGGACGTGCCGGTTCGTCAGATCGAGACCAATCGCCTCGTCGAATATCGCGCGCGCGTTCGCGAAGCGGCTCAGGATCTCCAGATCGATATGCGCCTCGTCACGCGTGTAATGGCCCGCGACGACACCCGGCAGCATCCCGGAATACGGGGTTTCGACATCGCGGGAAATCAACGTGACTCGGACGCCCGGAAGGGGCTTCATGCCAAAGCGCTTCAGGACGGCGACGTGGCTGTGGCCTCCGCCGACCAGGACGAGATCCTTGACGACCGGGATCGGCGCAATCACAGGATGTGGCGCGTCTCGCCCACGCGCCGGGTGATGCGCTCGCGATCGAGGAGTTCCAGCAGCGGAATGGCGTACTTGCGGCTCACGTGATAGCGGCTCTTGAAGGTGGCCATGTCCAGCGTGGATGACGCGTCGCCGTTCTTCAGCGACCGTACGTCCGTTCTCAGCCGATCGATGGCGGATGCGTGAAACAGGAGATCGCCGGCCCGCACCAGGATCTTGTCGCGGACGAGCAGGCGCGCGACTCGCTCGATGACGTCGGCCGTCACGCCAACACGACCCACGAGCGCGGTCGGGGCCGGCGGCGTCAGCCCGGATTCGCTCACGATCCGGATGATGGCCTCCCGCGTCTGCGCCTCCTCGTCGTTCAGGGCGACCACGTGCGTCGGCAGGCCGACGCGCTCCCGGCCGGTGACGCGACCCTGGCCGGCCAGCATGCGCAGGGTCTCCTCGAACACCACGGCTGGTCCGTCTCCGAACAGGCGTTCGCGCAGCTCCTCCCGCGGCATCCCCGTGTCGAGCGGGTGATCGCGGTGGTACTGCGCGGCCATGCGGAGGATCGCCTCCTGCGCGTCGGCCAGGCGCGATGCGGAGACGAGCAGGCCGCCAATCCGTACGGCGTGGCCGGCGAGCCCGGTGTCGAACTGCACGCGATCGGCGCCCACGCCTGCCCTCCCCGCCAGTTGTGCCTCGGGCAGCCCCCTCAATCCCGACTCCTCGATCATCGCGATGACGGCAGCCAGACTCGACTCGGTCTCGGACAGCGCGGCGAACCGGGCGAGACCGGCCGCCGTGCGGATGCCCCGCCGGGGCGGGAGCGGATCGAGCACGGTGCCGCCGGCAATCGTCGAGAGCGGCGAATACGCTCGAAGAATGAACCGATCCCCCCGGACCAGCACGGCCGGTGCTTCCAGGTGGACACGCGCAAATCCCGGGGACCCGGGCCGGATCACGTTGGAGTCCGGCAAGGCCACGCGGCCGAGAAGCTCGCGCGTGCCCTGGTGAAACCGGAGCCGCGCACCGTGTCGCAGCGGCGCGCTCGACGCGAGCAGATCGATCTGCACGTCGGCGTGGCGGGTGACGGTAACCCCCTCCGGCTCCGCCAGTGTCTCGCCTCGCAGCACGTCGGCGACCTCCACGCCAGCCAGGTTGACGGCCACCCGCTGCCCCGCCACCGCCTCGGACCGTTCCTCTCCGTGCACCTGAAGCCCCCGCACCTTCACCCGGCGGCCCGAGGGCTGAAGCGCCAGCTCCTGGTCGACGTGCACACGTCCTGCGATCAAGGTGCCGGTCACCACGGTGCCGAACCCCTTGATCGAGAAGACGCGGTCAATGGGAAGCCGCGGCGCGCCCTCGGACGGTCGCGGCCGGGTCGCGTGTGCGAGTCGTGCCAGCGTCCGGCGCAGCTCCGGAATGCCGGCGCCGGAGCGCGCCGACACGGCGGGCACAGGCGCGTCCTGCAGGAACGATCCGTCGACGAGGTCCGCGATCTCGAGCCGGACCGCGTCGAGCGTTGCGGCATCCGCGAGGTCCGACTTCGTCACCACGACCAGCCCGGCCGGCACGCGCAGGAGCCGACAGATCTCGAAGTGTTCGCGCGTCTGCGGCATGACCGACTCGTCGGCCGCCACATGGAGCATCACCAGGTCCATGCCCCCCACACCCGCCAGCATGTTGCGCACGAACCGCTCGTGGCCGGGCACGTCGACAAAGGAGAGCGCGACGCCGTCTTCCGTCGTGTGGGCAAACCCGAGATCGATCGTGATCCCCCGCGCCTTCTCTTCCTGCAGGCGATCCGGATCCGTTCCGGTCAGCGCCTGCACGAGCGCGCTTTTGCCGTGATCGATGTGCCCGGCCGTGCCGATGACAACGTGCTTCATCCTCGAGGTGGGCCAAATGTACACCGTCTGTCCGCGGCGCGCGCCCCCGCGGCGTACGGCTCAGGTCTGCACCCGACGACGTGTGATCGCAGGGTCCGCACCACGTCGCCCAGAAATCGAGCAGGATGACTTTTCCCTTGTATGCTCTCAGTGTGACGTGTGTCTCGAACATTCGAATCCTGCTCTCCGCCCTCATCGGGGTGCTCGCAGTCGCGCCGACGAATGCCCGGGCGCAGCTGCTCAGACCTCCCAGCGCCGACGTCAGGCCGCTGGTTGACGCGGACGGCATACGCCCTGGCTCGAGTGTGCGCGCCGCAATCCAGGTGCGCCTTCCTGAGGGATTGCACGTCAACTCGAACAAACCACGCGACCCCTTGCTGATCCCCGTAGTCCTGACGATTGAGCCGCCACCCGGGATCTCGGTCACGGAAATCGTGTATCCCGAGGCGACGGATCTCGTGCAGCAGGGTGCGGACCAGCCGCTTGCCGTCTTCGAGCGTCAGTTCGTGATTGGCATTCAGCTCGCCATCGCAGATGACGTCGAGACTGGTGAGATTGTCGTCCCCGCGCGTCTCCGGTACCAAGCGTGCGACGAGCGCGTCTGTTACGTCCCGGCGACGGCGTCTACCAGCTGGACGCTGCTGATCGCGCCCGCAGGCACAGCCGTCACCGGGATGCACGCGGACGTGTTCAACGGGATCGCGTTTGGCACGGGCGGCGTGCCTCCGGCGGCGGCGAACCCCGAACCGGCACCCGCGGGACCGATCGCCGGCGCGGATCCGATCCTGCTGCTCGACCAGTTCACGGTCCTCAGCAGCACCGGCGGTTATCTCGGGCGCGACGACTTCCTCGGCTTCGTCCAGGCCGCCGAGTCGGGGGTCGCAGACAAGGGATGGTTCGAGGACCGCGGCCTGCTCGCGGTCCTCGCCCTGGTGCTCGTCGGTGGTCTGGCGCTCAACCTGACGCCGTGCGTGCTCCCGATGATTCCTATCAATCTCGCGATCATCGGTGCCGGAGCGCAGGCCGGCTCGCGGCGCCGCGGCTTCCTGCTGGGCAGCGCGTACGGCGCAGCCATGGCGGTCGTCTACGGCATCCTCGGCCTCATCGTGATCCTGACGACCGGGACATTCGGCACGATCAACGCGTCGCCCTGGTTCAACATCGCTATTGCCGGCGTCTTCGTCGTCCTTGCACTGGCGATGTTCGACGTGATCACCATCGACTTTTCCCGCTTCCTGACCCGCTTCAACGTGGGCAGCCATGGCCGCGGAACATTCCTGGTGGCGTTCGGCATGGGGGGGGTGGCAGCCCTGCTCGCGGGCGCCTGCGTGGCGCCCGTCGTCATTCAGGTGATCCTGTTCTCGAGCAATCTCTACACCACGGGCACGACAGCGGCCTTGGGGCTCCCCTTTCTCCTCGGCATCGGAATGGCGGTCCCGTGGCCCCTTGCCGGCGCGGGCCTGAGCGCGCTGCCGAAGCCTGGGCCCTGGATGGTGCGCGTCAAGCAGGCGTTCGGGATCGTCATCCTCGGGACGGCCGTCTATTACGGGTACATTGGCTACACGCTGTTCGCGGATCGCTGGGTGGACGTCGCCGAAGTCGCCGCCAGCGTCGAAGAGAAACTGAAGGAGGGATGGTACGCCTCCCTGGCGGACGGCCTTGCGGCGGCGCAACGCGAGCAGAAGCCCGTCCTGGTGGACCTCTGGGCCACGTGGTGCAAGAACTGCCTGACCATGGACAGGACAACGCTGGTGGACGCGGCCGTCACAGGCTCGCTGGCCGGCTACGTGAAGATCAAGTTCCAGGCCGAGGATCCAGGCGACCCCGCGGTTCAGGCGATCATGCAGCGCTTTGGGGCGATTGGCCTGCCGACCTATGTCCTCCTCAAGGCGGGGACGTAACCGGCGAACGGCAGAGCGGCGGAACCGCCGCGCCGATCGAGCTGACACGCCGTTCCGCACACGGAAGCGAACGGGGCCCGGTGGCCCTCCCGGTCTTCAAAATCGGTTGCTCGGCGCGAGAGCGGCGAGGCTGGGTTCGACTCCCAGGCGCTTCCGCCAGTTGCTACGAGGCCATCACCGCACCCTCGATAATTCGATGCTCCTGTCACATGGGGGGAGTTCACTCGCGAGCGCCCGCCGTGCAGCGCGGGTCGCGATGACCGCGACGGCAACGGTGGCGGCGAAACCAACGAGGTAGAGCACACGCTGGGCGGCGCCGGCCCCGGACGGGGAGGACGCCAGCTCCGCTGCCGCCGGCGCGAGCGCACCCAGGTACACGAACAGCGCGGTCCCCGGCAGCATGCCCAGAAACGACGCTGCGACGTACGTGCCGAGGCGCACCCTCGAGAGGCTCAACGCATAATTCAGCACGCTGAACGGAAACACGGGTGACAGCCGCAACAGAAGGACCAGCGTGAATCCCTCGCGCTCTACCGCTGAATCGATCGCGCGCGCCGTCGGCGACGCCGCGACTGTTCGTGAGGCCCATTCCCGAAGCAGCGTGCGCCCAAGCAGAAACGCGGCGATGGCGCCGGCGACGCTGGCGGGTGACGCCAGCGCCAGACCCCAGAACGGGCCATAGGCGAATCCCGCGGCCAGGGTCAGGATGGCCCCAGGCAGCAGCGCGATCGTGCTGACGACGTAGACCAGGAAGAACACGGCAACGCCCGCGGCGCCGGTATCGCGGGCCGCCTGCGCGAAGCGCACCACGGACGCCTCGCCGCGCACCAGAAGCAGGGCCAGGGCGCCGGCGATCACCAGCACCAGAGCGACAATCAGCAGCCGCCGAGTCAGCGTCGGTCCCCCATCGCGTCAGGCCGCGCTGAGCAGCCAGGCGGCGGCACCGCCGAGCACGACGCAGACCGGCAGCGTTATGAACCAGGCCGCCACAAGCGAGGCCACGGTTCCCCACTGCACCGCTCGCGTTCCCTGCCGCATACCGGCGCCGACAATAGCGCCGGTGGAGACATGCGTTGTGGAGACGGGCAGCATATAGAAGGATGCGGCCATCACGAGCCCGGCCGCGACCAAGGCGCCGGCCAATCCGGTGTCGGTGTGCATGTGCACCACGCGATCGCCCAGCGTGCGCGACACGCGCAGACCCGCCGCGAAGCTCCCGATGGTCATGGCGAGTGCCGTGAGCCCGAACGCGCCGGCGACGCCGGCCCCCATCGACGCGAAGGCGAGCGTGCCGAGCGCGGCGATCTTCGGATTGTCGTTGACACCTCGAGCGAAGCTGATCGCTGCCGCGGCACCCCAGTGCGTGACGTGTCCGGCCATCAGCCGCACGCGGCCCGGCGCAGGATCGCACCCCACGGCGGATGCCACGACCACCGGCCCCGATCGCAGGGTCAGCGTGCCGCCCACGTTCACGATGGGTAACATGACCCGGTCTTCCGCGCACACGCAGGCGCTCTCGATCTGGCGTGCGACGCCGTGCAGGCTGTAGCCAAGGACTCCGGACACCAGCGGGCTCAGCGCCAGCGGCACCGCGATGCCCGACAGCAGCAGTCCCCATCGGATCGCCTCGATGCCTCCGGTCCACAGCGCCACGCCGACGATCGCGCCGGTCAGCGCGTGTGTCGTCGAAACCGGGAGGCCGGTCGCTGACGCAAAGAGCACCCACATGGAAGCGCCGGCCGCGACGGCCAGAGAAAAGGACGACATCGCCAGCACGTCGCCGGCGACCAGCGCCGATGTGAAGACCTTGACGAGTCCGATTGAGATGACCACGGCCGCAAAGGCACCGGCGGCGGTCCAGACGGTGCCCCACGCGAGCGCCTGGCGATAGGTGGCGCGTCGGCTGCCGGCCAGAGTGGCGATGCCCTTCGAGACGTCGTTCGCGCCATTCGCAAAGGCCAGCGCCATGACCGCGGCGATCGTCAGACTATGTACGAGCATGATTCAGCAGCATGTGCCGCCGGGCGTACAGCAGCCGTCGGCGGCGGTCACGTCGATCGCCGACTCGGGGCCGTCCGCCAGCGCGAAGCTGCCCGCGTACGGCGCGGCGCGCAGCTTGGCGGCCGTGTCCGTGCAGACGTCTACCGGCACGCCGCGCGGGAAGAAGTGTCCCTCTTCGTCGATCGTCGCCTTCATCGGCCCGAGATAGGTGGCCCGCTGACCGATGTAGCGGCAGCCCGCCTTCTTCTCGAACTTGAATCCGCGCACGGTGACCGAGTAGAACCGCGTGCCATCGACCTCCCGCCAGAACGTCTTCTTGAGGATCGTCACGCCGTAGAAACCGGCGCGCTCCAGCGCGGCCAGCAGGCCGTCCTCGGACAGCGCGCCGCTGATGCACTCGCCCCAGAGCTGGCCATCCGCCCGCAGCGCGGGCGGCACTTCACGGTCCGCGACAATGTCGGCCAGGACGGCGCGGCCGTGATCCTTCAGGACACGCCAGATTTCGCGGAAGACGGCGGGCTTGTCCGGCGACAGGTTGATGACGCAGTTCGACGTGACGATGTCGGCCGTGCCGTCGTCCACGGAAATGTGTTCGAGATACCCACGGCGGAACTCCACGTTGTCGTACCCGAGCGTGGCGGCCACCGTCGGCTGATACTCCCGGGCGACCCCCAGCATCTGCTCGGTCATGTCGATGCCGAACACCCGGCCCTCGCGGCCGACCCGCCGCGCCGCGATGAAGCAGTCAATGCCGGCCCCGGAACCGAGATCGACGAGCGTGTCGCCCGGCTGCGGCGCGGCGGCCGACACCGGGCTGCCGCACCCGTAAAACCGCTCGACGACCTCTGGCGGGATGTGCGCCAGGTCTTCCGCGTCGGGCCTGACCGGGCAGCACAGCTCGGCCTGGGGCTCCTCCGCCGCGTGTCCATAGAACTCCCGCACCGCCGCGCGCGACCGGTCGGCCACTTCTTCCGACAGCACGCACGCGGAGTGCGTCGTCCGTACGACCGCGGGTTCGTCGTGCAGCGTCCGTTCGCCCATCGCA
The DNA here is from genome assembly GCA_964202965.1 of Vicinamibacterales bacterium. GTDB lineage: Bacteria > Acidobacteriota > Vicinamibacteria > Vicinamibacterales > UBA2999 > CAXNKG01. The sequence goes on along the minus strand of CAXNKG010000007.1, from coordinate 7,288 downwards.
CGGAAGACGACCGCGCGATCGAAGCCGGACCCGGGCTGCACCGTCGCGCGGCCCTGCTCGGTCAGATCCGCGAGCGCGTCGGCGGCCAGCCCCTTGTAGAGGTCGCAATACGGATCGTGGCCAGTGAAGCTGCGGCCTGCCCAGTAGCCATGCTCCAGGTCTCCGCCGCCGCACAGGAACTTGAGATGGCAGACGCGGCACTGCGCTTTCTGCTCCACGGTGGCGCCGCGGAGCTCGCGCAGGACCGGGCTGTCCTTCCACACCGATTCGAGCCGCCGGTCGAGGATGCTGCCGCAGTGCAGCTCGGGCACGCCGGCCATGGACGCCGACGGATAGATCCCGCCGTCGGTGTAGAGACACAGACTTGTCCAGCCGGCGCCCGCCAGATCGTTCTTGACGCCGCGGAGGCCGTCGAATCGGAGCCGCAGCTCCTCGACGTTATCGATCGTGACGCCGCGATCGCGTGCCGCCAGCCTGGCGGTGCGCACGGCGGTCAGGATGTCGCCCGCGCCCGGCAGATCGGCGAAGGGCCCCGTCAGCAGGCGGCCCCGGCGATGCGGCCAGAGCAGGTGCACGTTCGTCACCCCAAGATCGGCGGCAAGCGCCACGATACCGGCCGCATCGTGCAGGTTGGCGCGCAGCAGCGTCATCGTGATCGTGGTCCGCACACCGGCTCCGACCGCGGCACGGATCCCGTCGACGATCCGGCCGAAGCTGCCCGTTCCCCGAACCGGATCGTTCACCTCGGAGGAGGCCCCGTCGAGGCTGACCTGCACGCGCACCCGCTCCGCCGGCAGCGCCGCGAGCGCCGCAAGGCGGTCGTCCTTCAACAGCGTGCCGTTGGTCATGATCACGAGCTCCCGTTCGTGCGTGCGTACGATGTGTTCGATCAGCTCGATCGCGTCGGGACGCGCCAATGGCTCGCCCCCGGTGAGGAAGAAGCGTTCGGTCCCGAGCGCAACGGCCTGATCGATGACATCGAACAGCGTGAGGCCGTCCAACCCGCGGCCGCCCTGCGGGCTGGACGACACGAGACAGTGCTCGCAGGCGAGATTGCAGAAGTCATTGACCTGGATCCAGAACTCGCGCAGCCGATCCGTGCGAAGGTAGGTCGCGCGGCCGAGGTAGGGCAGCGGGACGGCTCCATCCGTCGACACGAACCCGTGCCGCAGCGCGTCGCGGGCAAACGTATCGACATGCAGCCACGCGCGGTTGATATCCAGTCCGGTCTCGACCGCGTAGCCGCGCACCACATCGCCAAGCGCGGTCCGACCGTCGAGGCGGCGCAGGATCGACATCCCGCGTTCGTCGGTTGCAATCCAGTGCGGCGACGCGGGGTCGATGGCGACGACCGCGCCGCGCGTGCGCTCGACCACCGTGGCCGGCGCCCGGAGTATCGTCTTCTCGTCAATCTCGGTCTGCATGTCCGTCCCCTGGCGAATCATCGAGTCCACGCGAAATAGCGTGTGAGCCATCTGCGCACAGCCGGCGTCACCGCCTGCCGGCGATACGTGTCGCCTGCCTTCCGCAGGGCTTCCGCTTGTGTGGGGTAGGCGTGCACCGTGCCCGACAGGTCGCCGAGCGTCCCCCTGTGCGTGAGCGCGTACACCGCCTCCGCGATCATCTCCCCCGCGTGGCTGGCGACGATGGTGCATCCCCGGAGGCGGCCGCGCTCGTGATGCACCCGGACGAACCCGTCTGACTCGTCGTCGACCACGGCTCGATCAATCTGGCTCAACTCGACCGTGATCGTCTCCAGCCGTCCGCCCGAGCCGGCGACCTCCGCGTGCGTCGTCCCGACATGAGCGACTTCCGGGTCGGTGTAGGTCACCCACGGAATGACCAGCGCGCTGGCCCGGCGGCGCCCGAAGAAGAGGGCGTTCTGGAGCACGATCCGCGACATCGCATCCGCCGCATGCGTGAACTTGTAGGCGGAACAGACATCGCCGGAGGCGTAGATGCGCGCGTTGGACGTCTGCAGCCGGTCGTTCACGTCGATGCCCCTGTTCGTGGAGCGGACACCCGCGGCCTCGAGCCCGAGCGCGTCCACGTTCGGCGCCCGGCCCGCCGCCACCAGGATCGCATCGCCGACGACCGACGTGCGCTCCGCCCGGCCGCCCGGATCCCTCGTGAACTCGAGATGCATCTCGCCGGCGTCGGCGCGCGCACGGTCGATGCGGACGCCCAGCTCCAGGCCAAGCCCCTCGCGCTCGAGCAGCCGCCGCAGCACCTGTGCGGCCATCGGATCTTCGCGCGGCAGCACCTGCGTCGCCTGATCGAGCACAGTGACGGTCGACCCGAAACGCGCGAAGGCCTGTGCGAGCTCGCAGCCGATCGGCCCGGCGCCGATGACGATCAGGCGCTTCGGAAGCTCCGTCAGATCGAAGATCGTTTCATTCGTCAGATAGGGAACAGCCTCGAGACCGGGAATCGGCGGCGCCGTCGGCCGCCCGCCGGTCGCGATGAGCGCCCGACGGAAGCGCAGCGATGCCCCCTCCACGAGGACAGTGGAGGGATCGGCAAATCGACCCTCGCCGAAGAACACGTCGACGCCCGCCGCCTGCAGCCGCGCGGCGGCGTCGTGCACCGCGATCTGGGCCCGCCGAAGTCGGAGGCGCTGCATGACGCCGGGAAAATCAACGCGGATATGTGACGCCTCCACGCCCAGCGACGAGGCCTTGCGAAGCTCGCCGACGGCTCGGGCCGAGCGAATCAGCGCCTTCGAGGGAACGCAGCCCGTGTTGAGACAGTCGCCGCCGAGGGCATGCCGCTCGACCAGGGCGACGCGCGCGCCCAGGCCTGCAGCCCCCATGGCCCCCACCAGCCCCGCGGTGCCACCGCCGAGCACGACGAGATCGTACCGGGGTGCGGGTGGAGGATTGCGCCAGTTCGAGGGACGGACGTGCCCCAGGCGCTGCGCTTCTTCCCGATCGGGGACGTCGGCTACCGTGACCATGGGTGGGAACAACCCGCCTATCGCGGGGCGAGGGTGCCGTGACGCGGCGGCCAGCGGAGCAGGTGCCGGCCGGTAATTCCCGCCAGCGCGACCACCACAAGAGCCGTTCCGCAGTGCCACGTCAGCACGAGGACACTCGAGCTGTGAGGATTGAGCAGACAGGCGCCGATGTTGCCCAGCCCCACGGCAGCGAGGCCGCCCAGGGCCGCGGTCACATGCGGTGTCAGCGGGACACCTCGACGCAGCATGACGACCATTGCGCTGGCCGGCGCCGCGGCGCCGGCGAGGATGGCCCACACGCAGCGCCAGTCTGTCTGATTGAAGAGAGCGTGCGTGGCGGCGGGGAGATCGCGCATCACGCCCAGGCCGACGGTCGCGACCCAGACCGCGCTGAAGGCCACTGGGAGCCACAGCACGCGCCGCCGATGCCCCGGAACGACAGTCGCAAACGCCGCGACCGCCGCCGTTACGCCGGTCAGCAGCGCGGCGGCCTGCTCGATCAGAAACCGCGGATCCTGGATTCTGGCGCCCAGGTCATCCCGCAGCGACATCACCCAGGCGAGCACGACGAGCGACAGGACGCCGCACGCCGTCCAGGCGATCCCCCGGCGCCACGGTGGACCCAGCGGGCGGACGGGCGCCAGGTCGTCGGTGAGCGTGCGGAGCAGGTGGTCAGTGTCCATGTGTTTCACCGGGGACCAGGATGCGGCGAAGGGCGGCCACCGCCCGGTGCGTGGCGACCTTGAGCGCGCCCACGCTCATCCCGCTGGCGGACGCCGCTTCCTTCAGCGACAGGTCCTGCAGCTTGAGCAGTTCGATGGCGTCGCGCTGCCTGGGCGGCAGGGCCTCGACCGCGTGTCTCAGGGCGTCGATGTCGCCGAACGGCTCTGCAGGGGAATTCGCGGCAAGTCCGGCAAAGGTTACGTCGAGGTCGTCGACCTGCACCTCGTGCGACGCATGGCGCGCATAGCGGCGCGCGCCGTCCGCCAGGCGGTTCCGTACGATGGCCAGCAGCCACGGGAAAAACGGCCGACTGGCGTCGTAGCTCGCGCGCGCCACGTGGACGGACAGCAGGACGTCCTGCACGAGGTCTTCGACGGCGTCGGCCGGACGCGTCCCGCGCCGCCCACGGACGATCCGGCGCACACGCGGCGTGATGTCCTCCAACAGCGCGAGGTACGCGTCGCCGTTTCCCTCCTGCGCCGCCCGCATCAGTCCGCCGAGGCGCTCGTCGTCTGCCGTGCGGTCCGTCAGCACCCGTAACCTTTTATCACTACCTGTCGAATTCCCCACCGACACAGCACTTCACTGGAGGATTACATGAACAAGCGTTTCGTCATTGCTTCGGCTCTCGCCACCGCGTTCGTTGCCCCTGTCCTGGTCTCCGCGCAGAAGCCCGCTCCGTCACCGAGCACCTTCAAGGCCGAAAAGTGCTACGGGCTTGCCAGAGCGGGGCAGAACGACTGCGCGTCCACCGGGAACAATTCCTGCGGCGGAACGTCCAAGGTCAACGGCGACCCCAGGGCCTGGATCTACGTCCCCGCCGGGTACTGCGAGCGCATCGTCAGCGGCAGCCTCAAGCCGAGAGCCTGAGGAGGATCGCGGTGGCCACCACGGTACGGTCGACTCGTGCACTCCCGGGGACGGCGGGCGTCGGTCTCAGACTGCCGCACCTCGCCGAGATGGTGGCCACCCGGCCCGCCGTCGGATGGTTCGAGATCCATCCTGAGAATTTCCTCGCCAATCCCCATGCGACGGAACTGCTCGCCGACGTCGCGCGCCACACGCCCCTGTCGGTGCACACCGTCGGGATCTCGATCGGCAGCGCGGACGGGATCGATCGTGCGCACCTGCGGCGTCTTCGAGCCTTCATCGAAGGCATCAATCCGATCATGGTGTCCGGCCACCTGGCATGGTCGACCCATGAGGGGGCGTACCTCAACGATCTCCTTCCGCTGCCGTACGACGACGCCGCACTGCGGCTGGTCGCCGCGCATCTCGACGAGGTGCAGGATAGCCTCGGCCGGCCGTACATGATCGAGAACCCGTCCACGTACGTCACGTTCAGCACGTCGACCATGACGGAGCTCGAGTTCCTGAACGCGCTCGTGGACCGCACCGGATGCCGGTTGCTCTGTGACGTGAGCAACGTGTACCTGAGCGGCCACAACATGGGGGGCGATCCGTACGCGTTCATCGACGGCCTGCCGGTCGCGTCGATCGGCGAGCTGCACCTGGGAGGCTTCACCCCCGAGGAGGACGAGGCCGATCCCGGCGCGACCGTGCTGATCGACACGCACGCCTCGACGATCGCGGAGCCGGTGTGGACGCTCTACGCGCACGCGCTCCGGCGGTTCGGACCCTGCCCGACGATCGTCGAGTGGGACAACGAGATTCCGCAACTGGCGACCCTGCTCGGTGAAGCCGCCCGGGCCGACCGCATCGGCGCGCAGGCGCTCGAGGAGTCTGATGCCCGCGCTTCGTGATCTGCAGCAGGGCATGCGCGATGCGCTGACCCGCGACGACCACTCCGCAATCGAGCCGGTGCTGGTCGGCGGCCGTCATCCCCACGCGCGACTGGCGATCCATCAGCGGCATTACCGCACGAGCCTCATCACGGCGCTGCTCGATCGCTTTCCCGCCACAGTGTGGCTGCTCGGGTCGACGTTCGTCACCGAGGCCGCGCGGCGGTTCGTCCTCACGTGCCCGCCGAGCAAGCCGTGCATCGTCGAATATGGCGACGACTTCCCGGCCTTCCTGTCGCGCACGCCTGGCGCGGCAGACGTCCCGTACCTGCGGCCTTTTGCCGAGCTCGAATGGCACCTGGGGAGAGTATCTCTGGCCATCCTGCTCCCGGCACTGACACAAGCGGACCTCGCGGAGCTCGACCCCGATCGGCTGGGGGATCTCACGCTCCCGCTGCAGCCGGGCGTTCAGTACCTCCATACGACATGGGCCGTTGACGCCTTGATGCGGTTGTTCCTGGCGGACAGTGCACCCGACCGCTTCACGCTGGACGAGGGTGATGCCTGGATCGAGCTCCGCGGCGCGCGCGGCGAGGTGCAAATGAACCGTCTCGACCGCGGGAGCTTCACGTTCAGGGTGGCATTGTCCACCGGGCAGCCGCTTGGCGACGCGGCAGCCTCCGCACTCGATGTTGACGCGACCTTTGACGCTGGCCAGGCGTTCGCCGCGCTGATCCACGAAGGACTGGTCACGGCATGAGGAGCGCGACTGCTGTTCACTCGCCCGGATCGACGCTGGGCGGCAGGCTCGAACGCGCACGCGAGAAGCTGTCGCGGTTCCCGCTGTCCATCCTCCAGCTCGCGATGCGGGTCGGCATCGGATCGGTGTTCTTCAAGGCAGGCCTCCTGAAATACCAGTCGCCGGAATTCGCGGTCCTGCTCTTCAAGGACGAATACCAGGTGCCGCTCCTCGCTCCCGAAGTGGCGGCACGACTGGCGACGATCAACGAGCTGACCATCCCGGTCTTCCTGTTCCTGGGGCTGGCGACGCGGCTCGCGACGCTGCCGCTGCTCGGCATGATCGCGGTCATCCAGACGTTCGTGTACCCGAACGCCTGGGCAGACCATCTCCAGTGGGGATCCATCCTGTTATTCCTGCTCACGCGCGGGCCCGGCGCGCTATCGCTGGACTACGTCATTGCCAAAGCCCTCCGCTCGCGCGCGTCTGCGCGCTGACGGCCCGCCGTCGTACCCGGACGATGCGGCGCTGGTCAGGCGACTGCTTGACGGCGATGAATCCGCATTCCAGGGCCTGGTCGAGCAGTACCATGGCCGGCTGCTGCGATTGGCCCGGGGCTTCGTGTCGGACCGTGCAGGCGCCGAAGAGGTCGTGCAGGACACCTGGGACGCCGCCGTGTCGCCGTCGCGCTTCACGCCCTCCGGACGCTGGTCGGCGCCGCCGGAGGAGTGGGACGAGGACACCCCGGAGCGGCTGCTGGCCCACCGCGCGAGGGCCAGGCTCCGGACCGCGATGGAGCAGCACGTGCAGAATCGATAGGCCAGAGTCGCCACCGATGTTGGCGTGCCGGGACTGCCGCGCCTATCTGAATCAGATGAGGCAGACGGTCCGCACGATCGGCGCACTCCCTCCCGATGCCGTTCCCCCCGGGGTGCAGCACCAGCTCCTCGAGCGATTTCGAGACTGGAATCGATCATAATTAAAGCGCTTTTCAGATAGCTCTTGTACGACCCGGGTGCGCCATGGTACTTCTGCGTGCACAACACGGGAGGGCCGATGCGCGCATATTCCATGGATCTTCGAGAACGGGCGCTACGCGCCAGTGATGCGGGGATGAAGGCCGCGGAC
>CAXNKG010000006.1:0-99202 GCA_964202965.1 Vicinamibacterales bacterium | reverse complement strand
CGTCCGCCACGACGACCTGGCGTCGCGAGCCGAGCGCCAGCAGTCACGCACCGTCGAAATCGCCGCCAAGCGCGGCGACATCCTGGACCGGAACGGGCGCGTGCTCGCCTACAGCGTGGACGCCGAGTCGGTCTACGCGGTCCCGACGGAGATCGCCGCACCCGACGACGCCGCGCGGGCGCTCTGTGCCGTCCTCGACAACTGCACGACTCGCGAACGGGAGGCGCTGGCGGAGCGTCTTCGCCGGAGGCGCGCGTTCGCGTACGTGCAGCGGCAGGTGACGCCCAACGAGGCGCGGCGCGTGGCGAACCTGAAGCTCGAGGGTGTCGGCTTCATGAAGGAGAGCCGGCGGTTCTACCCGAACAAGGACCTCGGCGCCCACGTGCTGGGCTACGTCGGCATCGACAACAAGGGGCTGAACGGCATTGAAGCCGCCTACGACTCGCTGATCAAGGGCCGTCCCGGCACCGTCCTCATTCATACGGACGCCCGGCGGCAGGCCTTCAGCCGGGTCGAGCGTCCGCCGACCGCCGGCGCGGCGCTCGAGCTCACCGTGGACCAGATGCTCCAGCACATCGCCGAGCGGGAGCTGCGGATCGGCATCGAGGAGAACCGCGCGGCCGGCGGCAGCGCCGTCGTGATGGATCCGCAGACCGGGGAGATCCTGGCGCTGGCCAACTGGCCGACGTTCAACCCGAACGCGTACCGCGACGCGGCCAGGGGCGCGCAGCGCAACAGGGCCGTGCAGGACATCTACGAGCCCGGATCGACGTTCAAGATCGTCACGGCGTCGGCCGCGCTCGAGGAAGCGGTCGTCAAGCCCGAGGATCTGATCGACGTGAGCGCGGGCCGCATTCGATTCGGGTCGCGCGTCATCAACGATGATCACCGCGAAGGCGTCCTATCGTTTGCCGACGTGATCGTGAAGTCGAGCAACGTCGGGGCGATCAAGGTGGGGCTCAGGCTCGGCGCCGAACGGCTCGGTGCCTACACGAACCGGTTCGGGTTCGGCAGCCGGGTGTCTCCCGATTTCCCAGGCGAAAACGCCGGCATCGTGTGGGACGCGAGCAAGCTGAACGACAGCGCGCTCGCGTCGGTCTCGATGGGCTATCAGGTGGGCGTCACGCCGCTGCAGATGGCGGCGGCCGTGAGCTCCATCGCCAACGGCGGCGAGCTCGTCGAGCCGCGGATCGTCCGGGCGGTCATCGGTGAATCCGGACGCCAGGCTGTTCCGCGAAAAGTCCTTCGCCGCACCGTGTCGGCGCGCACCTCCGCCGTGCTGACCGAGATCATGGAGCAGGTTGTCGAACGCGGCACAGGGAGCCGCGCGCGGGTCGACGGTTTTACCGTTGCTGGAAAGACGGGAACGGCCCAGAAGGTCGTGGACGGCACGTACTCGAGGTCCGAATACAACGCGTCGTTCGTCGGCTTCGTTCCGTCGCGACGGCCCGTGTTTGCGATCGTCGTCGTGATCGACTCGCCGCACGGCAGGAACCTGTATTACGGCGGCTCGGTGGCGGCGCCGATCTGGCAGCGGATTGCCGCGGCCGGCCTGCGGCTCCAGGGCATACCTCCGTCGATCAATCCCGCTCCACCTGTGCTGGTGGCGCGCCACGAGACCGCGCTCGAACGGCCGGCCTCCGGGCCGACGTCGCTGCCGGCGATCGTCACGCTGCAGAACGGTGCCGCCGGCTCCGCATCCCTCTTTCCGGATCTCCGCGGTCTTGGCGCGCGCGATGCGCTGCGCATCCTCGCCCGTCTGGGCATGACCGCCCGGCTGCGCGGGGACGGCGTCGTGCTCGATCAGGATCCGTTACCCGGCACGCCAATCGAGCGCGGGTCTGTTTCCACGTTGCGACTGGGGCGCGACGTGGCCGGGACATCGTCTGGCGGAGGGTCATGACGGTCGGGGATCTGGTCCGCGAAGCGATCGCCCATGGCGGATCTCCGCCAGGCGGCGTGGACGTGGCCCGACTGGGGCGCGCACTGGAGGTCGAATGCCGCGGGGTGACCCACGACTCGCGACGGGTGGCGCGCGGGGGGATCTTTGTCGCGCTGCGCGGGTTGAAAGCCGACGGCGCTGATTTCGCTCCCGCGGCCGTCGCATCCGGCGCGGCGGCCATCGTCGCCGAGCGGGAGCCGCCTGCGCCGGTGCCGGTGCCGTGGATTGTCGTGAAGGACGCGCGGATGGCGCTCGCGTGGATGGCGGCTGCGTTCCGCGGCCATCCAAGCCGGGAGATGCAGGTCGTCGGAATCTCCGGGACCAACGGCAAGACGACCACCGGGTATCTCGTGAGTGCGATCTTCGAAGCGGCGGGCATCCCGTGCGGGTTGATGGGGACGGTGCTGTACCGAACGGGCAGGCGAGAGTTCGCGGCCACGCGGACGACGCCGGAGGCACCCGAGCTGCAGGACATGATGCGCGAAATGGCTGACGCGGGCTGCCGGGCCTGTGCGATGGAGGTCTCTTCGCACGCGCTCGCCCTGCGCCGTGCCGACGCGATCCAGTTTGCCGGCGGCGTGTTCACGAACCTGACGCGGGACCACCTCGACTTCCACGCCGACATGGAGAACTACTTCGTGGCGAAACGGCGACTGTTCGAGATGCTGCCAGACGCCGCGCCCGCCGCGGTCAACATGGACGATCCGCGCGGCCAGTCGATCGCGGACATCGTCAAGCGGCCGGTGACGTACGCGGTCAACCGGGACGCCGACGTGACGCCGGGGCCGTTGGCGCTGTCGCTGGACGGCGTGCACTTCGAGGCGCGGACGCCGCAGGGCACCGTGCAGGTGCAGTCGCCCCTGGTCGGACGGCCAAACGTCTACAACATCCTCGCGGCCATCAGCGTGACGCTGGCGCTCGGCGTGCCGCCGGAAGCCGCGGAGCGCGGCCTTTCGCGACTCGCCGGTGTGCCGGGCCGCTTCCAGCGCGCATCGTCCCCGGCTGACGACATCGGGGTCGTCGTGGACTACGCGCACACAGACGACGCGCTTCGCAACCTGCTCGAGACGGCGCGACCGCTCGCCCGCCGGAAACTGATCACGGTGTTCGGCGCGGGCGGAGACCGCGATCGCACCAAGAGGCCGCTCATGGGGATGGTGGCGGCGAGGTTGAGCGACGTCGTCGTGCTGACGTCGGACAACCCGCGCAGCGAGGACCCGCAGCGGATCGTCGACGAAGTGAACCTCGGCGCCCAGCCCGAGACCCGCCAGCGCGATGTCGAGGTGCTCACCGTGCTGGACCGCCGCGAAGCGATCCTGCGCGCGGTCAGCGAGGCCGCTCCCGGCGATCTCGTGCTCATCGCCGGCAAGGGACACGAGAAGTACCAGGAGATCGGCGGCACGACGCTGCCATTCGACGACGTGGCGGCGGCGCGGGAGGCGCTGGAGACGCGGCGCAACAGGGTCAGGGTTGGGTGACGAACTCCGTCTCACAGTGCAGTCAATGGCCGACGCGGTCGGCGGGCAGATTCAGTCAGGGGATCCGGACAGCGAGATTGGCCACATCGTGATCGACACGCGCACGCTTCAGCCAGGCGACTTCTTCGTCGCCCTTCGCGGCGAACGGCTTGACGGACACGCGTTCGTCGCCGACGCCCTTGCGAAGGGCGCTGCGGGAGCGCTGGTCGATCGTCCGCTTCGGGAACACCGCCCCGGATCTGCCGCGGTCGTGCGCGTCGCGGACACCACGCGCGCCCTGCAGGACCTGGCGCGCGCCGTCCGGGCGGCCAGCGGCACGCGCGTCGTGGCGATCACCGGGAGCGCGGGCAAGACGACCACGAAGGAAGCCATCGCGGAGTTTCTCTCGCTGCGCTTTCGCGTGGTGAAGAACAAGGGGAACCTGAACAACCACATCGGTCTGCCGCTGTCGCTGCTGCAGCTCCGCGAGCGGCCCGAGGTCGCGGTGATGGAGCTCGGGATGAACCACGCCGGCGAAATCCGCACGCTCGCCCGGGTCGCCGCGCCGGACGTCCGCGTCTGGACGAATGTCGGCGACGCGCACATCGGGTTCTTCGGGTCGCTCGACGCGATTGCCGACGCAAAGGCGGAGATCCTGGAGGGGGCGCGGCCCGGCGATCTGCTCGTCTGCAACGCGGACGACCCACGCATCACCGCGCGCGCACACACGTTCGCGGGACGCATCGTGACGTTCGGCACGTCACCGCAGGCGGTCGTCCGCGCCAGCGATATCGAGGACCTCGGCGTGGACGGCATGCGCGCCCGCGTGACGACTCCCGCGGGTGAGTGCGTCATGACGACGCCGCTCCTCGGCCGCGGAAACCTGGACAACGTTCTCGCGGCAACTGCCGTCGCGCTGGAGTTCGGTATTCCCCTCGACGACATCGCCGCCGCCGCGACGCGGCTGAAGCCGGCCGATCGGCGCGGCGCCGTACGGCGCCTTCGCGGCGGCATCGTCCTCATCGACGACTCGTACAACTCGAGTCCAGAGGCGCTGCGGCAGGCGCTCGACATCCTGATGCGCGAGACGCGCGCGAGGAAAGTCGCCGTCCTGGGCGAGATGCTGGAGCTCGGCGACCAGTCGGCCGCCCTGCATGAGGCGTCCGGCCGCCGGGCGGCCGCCGCCGGCCTGCGGATGCTGATCGCGGTCGGGGGCGACGGTGCGCGGAGGCTGGCGGACGCGGCGATGGCCGCCGGAATGCCGGCGGCGGCCGTCAGGTACTTCGAAAAGAGCGAACTGGCGGCGCCGGCGGCCGTCGCCGCCGTCAACGCGGGTGACCTCGTGCTCGTCAAAGGCTCGCGCGGGACGCGAATGGACATCGTCGCGGACCGTCTTGCGGCGGAGTTCAGCTGATGCTGTTTGAGCTGCTGCCGCCGCTCGAGCCGTACTTCGGGCCCCTGAACGTCGTGCGCTACATCACGTTCCGGACGGCCGCGGCGAGCCTCACGGCGCTGCTCATCAGTCTCGTGCTGGGCCCCTGGATGATTCGGACGCTTCGAGACTTCCAGATCGGCCAGGTGATCCGGCAGGAAGGGCCGCAGTCGCACCGCGCCAAGGCCGGCACGCCGACCATGGGCGGCCTGCTCATTCTCACGGCCGCGGTCGTGCCCACGCTGCTGTGGGCCGACCTCGCAAACCCGTACATCTGGATCGCGGTGCTCGCGACGTGCGCCTTCGGCGGGGTGGGCTTCGCCGACGACTATCTGAAGATCATTCGACGCACGCACCACGGGCTGCGCCCGCGCTACAAGATGGGGCTGCAGATCGTCATTGCGATTGTCGTCGGCGTCGTCCTGATGCTGCTCGCCGACAACAACCTGTACAACACGCGGCTCATCTTCCCGTTCTTCAAGAATCTGATCCCGGATCTCGGCTGGTTCTACGTGGCCTTTGCCGTCCTGGTCCTCGTGGGCGCGTCAAACGCGGTCAATCTGACGGACGGCCTCGACGGACTGGCGATCAGCACCTTCGGCGTCGCGGCCGCGGCGTTCACGGCGCTCGCGTATGTGACGGGGCACGCGGTGCTGGCGGATTACCTGCTGCTCGTCCGCTTCCAGCCTGCGGGCGAGCTGACGATCTTCTGCGGCGCGCTGGTTGGCGCGAGTCTCGGGTTCCTCTGGTACAACTCGTACCCCGCGGAGATCTTCATGGGCGACGTCGGGTCCCTGGCGCTCGGCGGCGCGCTGGGCACGGTCGCCATCCTCATCAAGCAGGAACTGCTGCTGCTGATCGTCGGCGGCGTCTTCGTCATCGAGGCGCTGTCGGTGATTGTGCAGGTCGGCTCGTTCAAGCTCACCGGGCAGCGCGTCTTCAAGATGGCGCCGATCCACCACCATTTCGAGCTGATCGGCTGGAGCGAGCCGAAAGTGATCACGCGATTCCTCATCGTCGCCGTGATCTTCGCGCTCTTCAGCCTGACGACGTTGAAGCTGCGGTGATGGCGTGGGACACACCTTTGACGTGCGGAACCGGCAGGTGGTGGTAGTGGGCGCAGCCCGCAGCGGCGTCGCGGCGGCGCGGCTGCTCGCCGCGAGAGGGGCACGCGTGACGCTGACCGAGCTGCGGCCGACCGTCGACGCAGCGCCCGCGCTCCAGGCCGCAGGCGTCGCGCTTGAAACCGGCGGGCATCAGCCAGGGACGCTCGCCCGGGCGGAGCTCGTGGTCCTGAGCCCAGGTGTACCGGCGGAGCAGGCGGTGTTCGACCCCGTGCGCGATCGCGGCGTCGAGATCATCGGCGAGCTGGAGCTGGCGTGGCGCTGGCTTCGCGGGCGCGTGATTGCCGTCACCGGCACGAAGGGCAAGTCGACGACGACGACGCTGGTCGGCCGCATGCTGGAGGCGGCAGGGAAGCCGGTGCTCGTCGGGGGGAACATCGGCGTGCCGCTCAGTGCGCAGGTGGACCAGTCGACGGCCGACACGCTCCACGTCGTCGAGGCGAGCAGCTTTCAGCTCGAGACCACGTCGACATTCAGGCCCTGGATCGCCGTCTGGCTGAATCTTGCCGACGACCATCTGGATCGTCATCCGAGCATTGAGGCCTACGTCGATGCGAAGGCGCGGATATTCGCGAACCAGACGGTGGATGACTGGGCGGTCATCAATGCAGACGACCCGCTCGTCGTGCGCCGCAGCCTTGACGCTCCCTCACGCATGGTCCCGTTTGCGCTGTCGGGACGGATCGCCGATGGCTTCGTGGTGGACGGCGACTGGGTCGTCAAGCGCACGACCACCGGCGTCGAGAAGCTGTTTCCGCGTACTGCCGTCGAGCTGACGGGCCGCCACATGCTGAACAACGTGCTCGCCGCGGCAGCCGCCGCGTCGCTGGCCGGCTGCGATCCCTCCGCGATGCAGCGCGCGCTGCGCGGATTCCGCGGGCTCCCGCACGCGATGGAGCCGGTGGCGACGATCGGCGGCGTCCGGTTCGTCAACGACTCCAAGGCGACCAACGTCGAGGCGGCGCGCCGATCGATCGAGAGCTTTGACCGCGGCGTGGTGGCGATCGTCGGCGGCCGGTTCAAGGGGGGCGACTTCACCGAGCTGCGGGACGCGTTGGCGTCGCGCGGCCGCGGGGTGGTCGCGATCGGGGAAGCGGCACCGCTGGTGCGCGACGCCCTCAGGGATGTCGTGCCGGTGGTCGAGGCGGCGTCCATGGATGAGGCCGTCGAGCGGGCCTATGCCGTGGCCGCTCCGGACGGCGTCGTGGTGCTGGCGCCGGCGTGTTCGAGCTTCGACTGGTTTACCGACTACGCGGCCAGGGGGGACAGCTTCAAGGGCGCGGTGCGGCGGCTGCAGGAACAGACGGGAGGGTGACGAGGGTGCGAGCGTGACGACGTGCGACGTCTCTGAGCAGTGAGCAGTCATCAGTCGGTTCGGCGCGTAGAGGAGCCAGCCGCTGGGAACGCAGGCTACCCCGGTCTGCGAGGTCGGTGTCCACTTCCACGGGCCGCCTGATGACTGCTGACCGCTTGGGGATCGGAATCTTAGCCGATCGCGGCCGCAACCCTAGTGTCGGACGGGGTGGGAGAAACCTGTAGGGCGTAGGGCAAAGGGAAAAAGGAAAACGAAACTTGGCGAGAAAGCTCAAAGCCGACCGTGTGTTGTTCGGTGCCACCCTCCTCCTGGTGTGCACGAGCATTGTCATGGTCTACAGCGCGTCCGCGCTGGTGGCGCTGGAACGGTTCGGCCAGCCGTATCTCTTCGTGAGCCGGCAGGCGATGTGGACCGTCCTGGGCCTGGCGGTCCTGTGGATCGCGATGCACGTCGACTACCGCACCTATCGGAGCGACGCCTTCGTCTGGGCGCTTCTCGGCATTGTCGGCGTGACGCTCATCGGCGTGCTCTTCAGCAGCCCGGTGAACGGCACCCGCCGCTGGTTCGGCATCGGCGGCCTCGGCATTCAGCCGTCGGAGCTCGCCAAGCTCGCGTGCGTCTTCTTCACCGCCCTGATTCTCGAGCGCCGCATGCATCGCATCGACGACGTGTCGTACTCGCTCGTACCGATCGCCATTATCGTGGCGCCGATGGTGGGCCTGATCCTGCTGCAGCCCGACTTCGGGACGTCGATGTCGCTGGTCCTCATCGTGGCGGCGATGGTGTTCGCGGCCGGACTGCACTATCGCTACATGGTCGGGACGGCGCTTGTGATGCTGCCCGCCATCTACTTCGTCCTCGTGAACGCGGACTACCGCCGCCGCCGGCTCCTCGCGTTCTGGGACCCGTGGGCGGATCCGCTCGGCGACGGGTTCCAGATCATCCAGTCGCTGATCGCGGTCGGCACCGGCGGCGTGTTCGGCCAGGGCCTCATGGCCGGCGTGCAGAAGCTCTTTTACCTGCCCGAGCCGCACACCGACTTCATCTTCGCGGTCATCGGCGAGGAGCTCGGGCTGATTGGCGCCACCGGCACCCTCATCTGCTTCTGCCTGATCGCCTGGCGCGGACTCCGGATCACCGCGCGGGCGCAGGACAGGTTCGGCGCATTTGTCGCGCTGGGCATCACGACGATGCTCGTCGTGCAGGCGTTCGTGAACATGAGCGTGGTCATCGGCCTGGTTCCGACCAAGGGCATTCCGCTCCCGCTCGTGAGCGCGGGCGGGTCGTCGCTGGTGATCAGCCTGCTGGCCATGGGCGTGCTGTTGAACATTTCGCAGCATGAGACGACGACGGCAGCGTAGCGGTGCGAATGTGCGAGGGTGCGAGGGTGCGAAGGTGCGGGGCGCAGGGGTGCGAAGGTGCCGCTGTCGGTCTTGATCGCGGGCGGTGGCACGGGCGGGCATCTCTACCCGGGGATTGCCGTCGCGCGCGAGCTGATGACTCGACAGGCCGACGCGCAGGTGTCGTTCGTGGGGACGGCGGCGGGGATCGAGTCGCGCGTGATTCCGCGCGAAGGTTTCGCGCTCGACGTCATCCGCAGTGCGGGATTGAAGGGAAAGTCGGCGCGTATGTTGATCCAGGGCGTCGCGCTGCTGCCGTTGAGCGCCGTCGACGCGTTTCGCGTCATCACCCGCAGGCGTCCCTCCGTGGTGATCGGCGTCGGTGGCTACAGCTCCGGTCCGGTGATGCTGATCGCGGCCGTGCGCGGCATTCCGACGCTGCTCATGGAACAGAACGCCATGCCGGGATTCACGAATCGGCTGCTCGCGTCCGTGGTGGATGCAGCGGCGGTGACCTACGACGAGACGACGAGGTTCTTCGGAGGCAAAGCGTTCGTATCAGGCAATCCGGTGAGGCCGGAGTTCTTTCAGAACGAGGGTGGACATGGGCATGACGAACGGCCGCCAGGGGCGGCTCGGGTTCTAGTCTTTGGCGGCTCTCAGGGCGCGCACGCGATCAACGTGGCCATGGTGGAGGCGGCGCCGCGGCTGGCAGCCGCAGCACCAGGACTGGCAGTCACGCACCAGACAGGGGAGCGCGATCTGGAGATGGTCCGCGACGGGTACCGGCGCGCCGGCGTGCAGGCCCGCGTCGAGCCGTTCCTGTTCGCGATGGACCGGGAGATGAAGGACGCCGATGTGGTGGTCTGCCGAGCGGGAGCCACCACACTGGCGGAACTGACGGCGGCGGGCCGCGCATCGCTGCTCATCCCGCTGCCGACGGCGACCGACGATCACCAGCGCAGGAACGCGCTCGCGCTGGTGACCCAGAAGGCGGCGCAGATGGTCGAGCAGAAGACGCTGACGGGCGAGCGTCTGGCATCGGCGCTCCTGGCGCTTCTCGCGGACGCAGATGAGCGGGGGCGGATCGAATCCGCGGCCCGCCGGCTGGCGCGGCCGAATGCGGCGCGCGTGATCGTCGACAAGGTACTTGCCCTTGCTCGGTAGGACCCGCCGAATTCACTTCGTCGGCGTCGGGGGCGTGGGGATGAGCGGGATTGCCGAGCTGCTCGTCAACCTCGGGTTCGAGGTGAGCGGCTCGGATGCGAAGCAGTCGCCGGCGACCGCGAGACTGGCGACGCTCGGCGTGGCGGTTCACGAGGGACACGCGGCGGCCAACATCGGCGGCGCGGATGTCGTGGTGGTGACCTCGGCGGTTCGATCGTCGAACCCCGAGATCGGCGAGGCCCATCGGCGCGGAATCCCGGTGATTCCACGGGCCGAGATGCTCGCCGAGCTGATGCGGATGCGGTTCGCGATCGCGGTTGCGGGCGCGCACGGCAAGACCACGACGACCTCGATGATTGCGTTCGTGCTGGAGCGGTGCGGCCTCGACCCGGATGCGGTCATCGGAGGCCGGCTGCGGGCCTTCGGAAGCAACGCGCGGCTTGGGCGCGGCGAATACATGGTGGCGGAGGCGGATGAAAGTGACCGATCGTTTCTCCTGTTGTGGCCCTCGATGGCGGTGATCACCAACATCGATCGCGAGCATATGGAGAGCTATCGGAATTTCGAGGAGCTGCAGCAGACCTTTGCCGATTTCGCCAACAAGGTTCCGTTCTACGGCAGCGTCGTGGCGTGCAGCGATGACGCGCACCTCGCCGCCGTATTTCCGAAGATCACGCGGCGCCTCGTGACGTACGGCCTCGACAGTCCGGACGCCCACGTCAGGGCGACGGCCGTGGAGCTCGGATCGTTCGGCGGCCGCTGTGTCGTCCATCGCCGTCGCGGCGACGCGACGGAGCGGCTTGGCCTGCTGGAGCTGTCGATTCCCGGACGTCACAACCTGCAGAACGCGCTGGCGGCCGCGACCGTGGCCGGCGAGCTCGGCCTCGGGTTCGACGAGATCGCCGATGCGCTGCGTGCGTTCGAGGGTGCGGAGCGGCGCTTCGAACGGCATGGCGAGGCGGCTGGCGTGCTGGTCGTCGACGACTACGGTCATCATCCAACGGAGATCGCCGCCGTTCTGGCGGCCGCGCGCGCGTCCCTCGGCCGCCGCCTCGTGGTGGCGTTTCAGCCGCACCGCTATACGCGGACCCAGCTCCTGATGCAGGAATTCGGGACGGCGCTGGCCGCCGCCGATGACGTGGTGCTCACCGATATCTACGCGGCGAGCGAGGACCCGATCCCAGGGGTCACGGTCGAGGCGCTCGCCGAGGTCGTGCGACGGCGGTCCGGCAAGCCCGTGCGCGTGGTCAAGGCGATTGACGACCTGGTGCCCGAGCTGATGAAGACGCTCAAGGCCGGCGACGCCGTCCTGACGCTCGGCGCGGGGTCCATCGGGACGGTTGCCAGGCGCCTGGTTGATGCGCTGAAGAAGCGGGAGGCGGGCACCTGATGACGGTCTCCGCGCCCAATGACAAACGGTTTCGACGCGCACGCGTCACGCCGGCGCGCCGGCGGCGCCGGCTGTCGTCGATCTCGCGGACGCATCTGGCGTACGCCGCCGTGGCGACGGTGGCGCTCGCCTTCGCCATCCAGCAGGCGGCCACGTATCTGCTGTCGTCGGAGGCCCTGATCGTGTCGCGCATCAGCGTCAGCGGCAACGTCCGGCTGTCGCGCGGGGAAGTCGTCTCCCTGCTCGACGATCTCCAGGGGCGGAACATGCTCCTGCTCGATCTCGATGACTGGCGAAGCCAGTTGCTCGCGTCGCCGTGGGTGGCGGACGCCGCGCTCCGGCGCGTGCTGCCGGGGACCGTCGACGTGCTCATCGTGGAGCGGCAGCCGATTGGCATCGGCCGCCTGGGCGACGTCCTCTACCTGATCGATGAGCACGGCGGTGTGATTGACGAGTTCGGTCCCGATCACGCCGAGCTCGACCTGCCGGTCATCGACGGCCTCGGGTCGCCAGGCGTCGATCCCCGGCTCGGGGGCGAGGCGGTCGATCAGGGCCGTGCGCTGCTCGCGACCCGGCTGCTCAGCGCCCTGCGGTCCAGGCCGGATCTCGCCGGACGCATCTCGCAGGTGGATGTCAGCGACATCCGCGACGCCGTCGTCATTCTGAAGGACGACACCACGCTGATTCGCGTCGGCGACGACCAGTTCGCCGAGCGCCTCCAGTCCTACATCGAGCTCGCGCCGGCGCTGCGCGAGCGGGTACCTCAGATTGACTACGTCGACCTCAGGTTTGGTGAACGGGTCTACGTCAGACCGCAGGGTTCCGCGTCACAGAAGCCTTCCAACGGTGGGTGATTGATGGTTCGAAGAGAACGATACGTCGTGGGTCTGGATGTGGGCACGTCAAGCGTGTGCGCGGTGGTCGGCGAGAGTCTTGACGACGGCAGCTGCGACATCGTGGGGCTCGGCGTCGCCGAGTCGCGCGGGATCAAGCGAGGCGTGGTCGTGAATCTCGAGGCGGCCATCGACTCGATCAAGAAGGCGATCGAGGACGCCGAGCACATGGCCGGCGTCGAGATCGATTCGGTGCATCTCGCGCTGTCGGGGCCGCACGTCAAGGGATTCAACAGCCGCGGGGTCATCGCGGTGGCCGGCAAGACGCGCGAGATTTCGCGCGACGACGTGCGCCGGGCGATTGATGCGGCGAAGGCGGTGGCGCTCCCGGCCGGACGCGAGATTCTGCACGTGCTGCCGCAGGACTTCGTGGTCGACGAACAGGACGGCATCGGCGCCCCAATCGGCATGACGGGCGCGCGGCTGGAGGTGAACGTCCACGTCGTGACGGGCGCGCAGTCCAGCACGCAGAACATCATCGCGTGCGTCAATCGCGCCGGCGTCGCCGTCGTCGATACGGTGATCGAGCAGCTGGCGGCGGCCGAAGCGGTCATCACCGAGGACGAGAAGGAGCTGGGCGTCGCGCTCGTCGACATCGGCGGCGGCACGGCCGACGTGGCGATCTTCGAGCGGGGCAGTCTCTGGCACACCGCGGTGATCGCCGTGGGCGGCGAGCACTTCACCAATGACATCGCGGTCGGCCTGCGCACGCCGATTCCGGATGCCGAAAAGCTAAAGCGGAAACACGGCTGCGCGCTGTCGTCGATGGTCGACGAGGATGACACGATCGACGTGGCCAGCGTCGGCGGCCGGCCGCCCCGCCTCATGGCGCGCCGGATCGTGTCCGAAATCCTGCAGCCCCGCGCGGAAGAGATCTTTCACCTGGTGTGGGACGAAATTCGCCGCGCCGGGTACGAGAAGGCGCTGAACTCCGGCATCGTCCTCACGGGCGGCGGCTCGATCCTCGAGGGCATGCCGGAGATCGCCGAACAGATCTTCGATTTGCCGGTGCGCCGCGGATGCCCGGTGGGCGTCGGCGGACTGGCCGATCACGTCAACAGCCCGGAATTCGCCACACCGGTTGGGCTGGTGCTCTATGCGCATCGCAATCGGGTCCCGGAGCCGGCGGGCGGCTCCGGCACGTTTGGTCGCATGGCCGTACGGCTGCGCGGCATGTTCAAAGAGTTCTTTTAGACGGGTCTCGAAGGACCCGTCCTACATGGAGGCCTGACTATGAGGCAAGGCGATTCCCGCAGCAGAGACGCGGAAGGGCTCCGCATGACGCTCGATCCCGAAACGCGGATCGGCGCCAAGATTCGGGTGGTGGGCATCGGCGGCGGCGGCAGCAATGCCGTCCACCGGATGGTCGCCGCCGGGCTCGACGGCGTCGAGTTCATGGTCGTGAATACCGACGCGCAGGCGCTCGGGCACAACCCCGCCGGCACCAAGATCCAGATCGGGCAGAAGCTCACGAAAGGCCTGGGCGCCGGCGCCGACCCGAACATCGGCCGGGAGGCCGCGCTCGAGGACACCGAGACGATCATCCAGTCGCTGTCGGGCGCCGACATGATCTTCGTGACGGCCGGCCTCGGTGGCGGCACCGGCACGGGCGCCGCGCCGGTCATCGCAAGCCTGGCGAGCGAGCTTGGCGCACTGACCGTGGCGGTCGTCACCAAGCCGTTCAAGTTCGAAGGGAAGAAGCGCGCCATGCACGCCGAGGCGGGGCTCGAAGCGCTTCGCGGCTGCGTCGATACGGTCATTACGATTCCCAACGAGCGGCTGCTCAGCATCATCGATCGCAAGACGTCGCTGGGCGACGCGTTCGCCATGGCGGATGACGTGCTGAGGCAGGCGATTCAGGGCATCTCGGATCTGATTCTGGTTCCAGGATTGATCAATCTCGACTTCGCCGACGTGAAGACAATCATGTCGGGGATGGGCGTCGCGATGATGGGCACCGGCACCGCCGAAGGCGACAACCGCGCGATGCAGGCCGCGCAGAGAGCCATCTCGAGTCCGCTGCTCGAGGACGGCTCGGTCAACGGGGCACGCGGCGTGATCATCAACGTGACCGGTGGTCCGGACCTGTCGCTGATGGAAGTGAACGAGGCATCGTGTGTCATCCAGGAGGCGGCGCACGAGGACGCGAACATCATCTTCGGCGCGGTGATCGATCCGAAGCTCGCCGGAAAGGTCAAGATCACCGTCATTGCCACCGGGTTCGACCGCGCCGGATCGGCGCGCCACGTGCCGGAGGCCGCCCGTCAGACACCGGTCGATCTGAGCAACTACACGGTCCACCTGAGCCGGAACGCGCCGGCAGGGCAGCCGGAGCAGCCGGCGATGGAAATGGCGGTGCCCGAGGCACCGGAGGGTAGCGCGCGGGCGGTCACGGTCGGCAGGCGGGCCGGACTCGAACTCAGCCTGCCGGGCATGGACGGGGCTGGACTCTCGTCGCCGCTGGACGTTCCCGCGTTCCTCCGCCGGCAGAACTAGAAGTCCCAACGTCCAACGCCCAACTCCCAGGCCCAGGTCTTGGGATGTGGGGTTTTTCACGGTGGTACACTGCATACACCCACGGCACGCGCGAACGCCTGCGGCGCAGCAGAAGTTCGCGCACGGCTTCTCCCCGTTCAGCAGTCCGTCGATCCATGAAGCAATGGCAACAGCGCGAGCGCGCCCAGCAGCTCCTCTCGCAGGAGGTGGGATACGTGCGCAAGCCGCACGGCGGCAAGCTGCGCGTGGCGCTGGTGTTTCCGAACACGTACTTCGTGGGGATGTCGAACCTCGGGTTCCAGACGGTCTACACGCTGTTCAACGCCGAGCCGGGCATCGTCTGCGAGCGCGCGTTCCTGCCCCCGAAGTCGGAGCTGGCCGAACAGGTGGCGTCGGGTGCCCCGCTCCTCACGATTGAATCGCAGACGCCGGTCGGCGAGTTCGACGTCATCGCGTTTTCGGTGTCGTTCGAGTGGGACTACACCAACGTCCTGACGCTGCTCAGGCTCGCCAGGGTGCCGGCCCGAAGCGAGGCGCGCACGCACCACGACCCGCTGGTCCTCATTGGTGGCGCTGTCACCTTCGTCAACCCTGAACCGCTCGCCCCGTTTGCCGACGCGATTGCCGCGGGTGAAGGCGAGATGCTCATTCCGTCGCTGCTGCGCGCCTTCGAAGGCGCGTCGGATCGCGAGGACCTGCTGCGGCGTCTGGCGCAGGAGCGGGGCTTCTACATCCCGTCGTTCTACGACGTCGAGTACGCGGCGGACGGCACTATCAGCCGCGTCGTGCCGAAGGCCGATACCGGCGCTCCACTCCCGGTACGGAAAGCGGCGCTGAAGACGACCGACGCCGTCGACCCGCCCGCCACCACCATCTTCACGCCGCAGACGGAGTTCGGGTCGCGCTTCCTGGTGGAAGTGGTTCGCGGGTGCGCCAATCTGTGCCGGTTCTGCTGGGCGGGCTACAACTACCTGCCGGTGCGCGCGTTTCCGACTGACCGGATTCTTCAACTGGCGGAGCGGGCGCGGGCCCACTCGAGCAAGGCGGGCCTCGTGTCGATCGCCCTCTGCGACCATCCGGACATCGAGCACATCCTGACGCGCCTGTCCGAGATGGGTTATTCGATCAGTCCCGCGTCGCTGCGGCTCGACGACCTGACGCCGACGATCGTGCGTCTGCTGAGGCAGAGCGGGGAACGGACGATCACCATTGCGCCTGAAGTCGGCTCGGATCGGCTGCGCCGGGTCATCAACAAGACGATCACGAACGACGAAATCCTGAACAGCGCCGAACTGATCTTCTCGAGCGGCATCGAGAACCTGAAGCTCTATTTCATGATCGGGCTGCCGACCGAAACCGACGAGGATCTCGTCGCCATCCGCGATCTCACGCTGCAGCTGCGCGACATCATGCTGAAGCACGCGCGCGGCCGCGGGCAGGTCGGCCGCATTATCGGCAGCGTGAACCCGCTCGTCCCGAAGCCCGGCACCGCGTATCAGTGGCTGCCGATGGAAGACGACAGCGTCATCGAGCACCGGATCCGCCGGCTGCGGACGCTGATGGCCGGGATCGACAACGTGTTCTTCAACATCAAGTCGGAACGGCATTCCTTCTACCAGGCGCTGCTGTCGCTCGGCGACCGCCGCGTCGCGCCCGCCATCGAAGCCGCCGAGCGGAACGGCGGCAACTGGCGAGCCGCAGTTGCGGAAGCCGGCGTGGACGCCGACTTTTTCGTGTTCCGCGATCGCTCCGCCGACGCGGTGCTGCCGTGGGACATCATCGACGGCGGCATGAAGCGCGAGTTCTTCAAGTCCGAGTTCGACAAGGCGCTGCGTGAAGAGTGGACGCTGCCGCCGAAGCGGCAGAAGGAGAACGCGAGCCTCATACCTGTAGTGCAATGAGGCGGTTCTTGGGTGCTCGGGTGCTCGGGTGCTCGGGTTCCGGTTCTTAGGTTCGGGTTCTTAGGTTCGGGTTCTATGGTGCATCGGTTGGAGCACCGCAACCCAGAACCCGAGCACCGGCACCGAAGCACCCGAGCACCCAGCACCCAGCACCCAAGCACCTGAGCACCCGAGAACCGTTCTAACTCGCAACCGCGGCCTGTTCCTCGAATTCCGCGTAGGAGGCGAGGATCGCCTCGCGAATCTGGTTCTGCGCCGTGGCGTCGGCAATGGGCCGCAGCAGCGCGAAGCTGCGGCGCTCTCCGTTGACCGAGTACGTGCGCGCCGGGAACGTGACGTTCCGTCCGCCTCCCGCGCGGCGCTCCCAGACGGTGAAGCCAATCAGCTTCAGCCCGTTCAGCACCCCTTCGGTGAAGTGCAGTTCCGCCTCGGCCAGCTTGCCGGGCGGGTTGTTCGTGTCGTTCGGGGTGATCTTGATAATCACGGCGTCCTCCATGCTGTTGTCGTCGGCGACTGGCGGATGCGTCAGGGGCAAGCCTCCGGCCACAGGGAGAGCGCGCCGACGATCGCGGAAGAGATTGAGCGGAGGGACGTTAGCGGCGCGTGAGAAGAGCGCGCTGTTTCCCTGGGGCCACGCCCGTTAACTGCAGTTACCGGACGAGCAGGACGTGGGCGATGGCGAGCTCGCGTGAATGGGTGAGTGTCAGCAGCGAGCCGGTGGCGCCCATGGAGGCAGCCCGTGCTGCGGCGCCGCCGTGGAAGCGGATGCCGGGCGGGCCGCCGCGCTGCCTCACGACTTCGATGCCCCGCCAGTAGACGCCGCGGGAGTGCCCCGTGCCGAGCGCCTTCATCGCCGCTTCCTTCGCCGCGAACCGCGCCGCGAACGATGAAGCGAAGTCACGCTTGCGGCGGCAGTAGGCGATCTCCTCGTCGGTGTAGATGCGCCGGACGAACCGGTCGCCGTAGCGCGCGATTGCGTCGGCGATGCGCGCGATTTCGGTGGCGTCGAGGCCCGTGCCGATGATGTCCATGTGATAGTTGGTAGTCGGTAGTCGGTAGTTATCGTATATGACTCTCCCGTCCGTCCCAGAATCCTTCCGCTGGGCTGATACGTCGTCCGGCCTCGTGCTGAAATGCGAGCCGCTCGAGTCGATCGCTCCGCACCTGTTCACGACGCGCGACGTTCCCATCTCGTCGCCGGAGGAATGGAACGTCGTAGCAGGACTGATCGGCGCTATGGACGCGGTCACGCTGAATCAGGTCCACGGGAGCGAGGTCGTCACGATTCGACGCGGCGCCGCGCGCCCCGACGGCCGTCCCGATGGGGATGTGCTCGTCTCGGACGATCCACGCGTTGCTATTGCCGTGCGAGCGGCCGATTGCGTGCCGCTACTGCTCGCGGATCGACGAACCGGAGCGGTTGCTGCCGTTCACGCCGGGTGGCGCGGAACGGCCGCCGGCGCGGCCAGTGCGGCAGTTGACGCGCTGGCCAGGGAGTGTGGAGTCCAACCGCAGCATCTCGTCGCCGCGATCGGGCCGAGCATCGGTCCGTGCTGTTACGAGGTAGGGAGCGAACTGGTCAACGCCTTCGCCGCCGCAGGCCACGCCCGGCACCTGGTCGATCGCTGGTTCAGTGTCCGGGATGCGGGATCCGGGATTCGGGATCGGGAGAGCGCCCGCCTCGTACTCGACGTGCCTGGCGCGAATCGCGATCAGCTTATCCTGGCGGGGGTTCCGGAAGACCAGATCTATCTCTCCGGCCTCTGCACGGCCATGCACCTCGATGTGCTGACGTCGTACCGCGTCGAGAAGGAGAAGGCGGGCCGGATTGCTGGAGTGATTCGGTCACGAGCCGGCTGAAGCCGGCCCCCACGACGGCGTACCTTTGACTTTTGACCTTTGCCCTTTGACTTACGGCTGCGAAGCAGCCGCCGCTTCGTCCATCGCCTCGTTTGCCAGACGATCCGCGTCCGTATTGAGCTCGCGGCGCACATGCTCGAACGTCACCTGGCCGACCTGCTTCGTCAGACGCCGCGCGTCTTCCCAGAGCGGCCGCAGCCCTGCGTTCTTCACCTTATAGACGCCCTTCATCTGCTGGACGAGGAGGAGCGAGTCGGACCTGATGTGCAGTGAGCGGCAGCCGCTGGCGACGGCCCACCGCAGCGCGGCCAGCAGCCCTCTGTATTCCGCGACGTTGTTCGTGCAGGGGGGGAGCGCCTCTTTCAGGTCGATCGGCTCGGCGCCCTCGGGCTGAATGCGCACGCCATACCCGCCGGGACCCGGATTGCCGCGCGAGCCCCCGTCGATGTTCGCGGTCGCCGACGCCGGCCCCGGCGCCCCGAAGAGCGAGGGCTGGGTCACGTCAGGACGGCTGGGCGACCGGCACGTCGGCGGCCGCCGGCGGCGGGATGTAGTAGAGAATCCGCTGGCAGCTCTCGCACTGGATGATCGTGTCGTTCAGGCGGATCTGCTGGAAGACGTGCGGCCGCAGGCGCACGTGGCACGCCGCGCAGAGGCCGTCGCGCGTCGCGGTCGCCATAGCGACACCCTTGCGGAACTTCGCCACCTGGTCGAATTTCTTCAAGACCGTTGGCTCGACCTGGGCCAGCAGCGCCGTGCGCTTCCCGCTGGCGTCGGCGAGCGTCGCCTGGACGATCCCCAGCTCCTGGTCCATCGCGGCCTTTTCGGCAGTGATGGCCCTCTGCTCACCGGCGAGTGCGGCCTCGGCGGACGTGATGTCGGCCGCGATGGTGTCGGCGTCGAGCATCCGCTCGAGCACCTTTTCCTCGACGCCTCCCAGCTCGGTCTGGGCGGCGGCGATCTCGTGCTGCATGGCCTGGTATTCGCGGTTCGTCTTGACCGCGGCGAGCTGGTCTTTGTACTTGGAGAGGCGGGTCTGGAAGACGGCGGCGTCCTTTTCGAGATCGCGCCGCGCGTCCTGGTTGTCTTTCAGCCGGTGCCGCGCCGCATCGACCCGTGCCTTGGCGTCGGCGAGGCGGGCGTCAGCGTCGGCGAGGCGCTGAGGATGCGCCGCGATCTTCCGCCGTGCACCGTCAATCGCGTCGTCGAGCTGCTGGAGAGTTATGAGCCGCTCGATATCCGGAGACATTTCACCCGCCGGGTCCGAAAGGAACCCGGCCTAAATATGACACTGAGTGGGCTCGCCAGGATTCGAACCTGGGACCAACCGATTATGAGCCGGCCGCTCTAACCGCTGAGCTACGAGCCCGCAAGCTAGGTTCTTCCTTCGAGGAACGCCTTGAGTTTACGCGAACGCGAGGGATGGCGCAGCTTCCGCAGCGCCTTGGCCTCGATTTGCCGTATGCGCTCGCGCGTGACGGCGAAGTTCTGGCCCACTTCCTCGAGCGTATGCTCGCTGCCGTCGCCAACGCCAAACCGCATCTTGATCACCTTTTCCTCGCGCGGCGTCAGCGTCCTGAGCACCGACTCGGTCTGTTCCCTGAGGTTCAGGTTGATCACCGCCTCGGCTGGCGACACGATGTTGCGGTCCTCGATGAAGTCGCCAAGATGCGAATCCTCCTCTTCGCCAATCGGCGTCTCGAGGGAGATGGGCTCCTGCGCGATCTTCAGCACCTTGCGAACCTTGGCAACCGGAATATCCATCCGCTTGGCGATCTCTTCCGAGGTCGGCTCGCGTCCCAG
The DNA here is from genome assembly GCA_964202965.1 of Vicinamibacterales bacterium. Lineage (GTDB taxonomy): Bacteria > Acidobacteriota > Vicinamibacteria > Vicinamibacterales > UBA2999 > CAXNKG01. The sequence goes on along the minus strand of CAXNKG010000006.1, from coordinate 79,082 downwards.
CTCCTGCACCAGCGCGCGCGAGGTGCGAATAAGCTTGTTGATCGTTTCGATCATGTGAACCGGGATGCGGATCGTGCGCGCCTGGTCGGCAATCGCGCGCGTGATCGCCTGGCGAATCCACCAGGTCGCATACGTCGAGAACTTGTAGCCGCGGCGGTACTCGAACTTGTCGACCGCTTTCATCAGGCCGATGTTGCCTTCCTGAATCAGGTCGAGGAACTGCAGGCCTCGGTTCGTGTATTTCTTCGCGATCGATACGACGAGGCGGAGGTTGGCTTCGACCAGTTCCTTCTTCGCCTGTTCGGCCTGCGCCTCGCCGCGCTGGATGACCTCGATCGTCCGGCGGAGCCGCTCGGGCGTCTCCTCCAGGTCGTCGATCATGCTCCTCACGTGCGTCTTGATGTCCTTGAGCTTCCTGCCGAGGTTCTTCTTCTCTTCTTCCTTCAGCCTCGGACCCTTGGCCTTCACCTTCGGATTCAGCTGCCGGTCGAGCGCGTCATGGTCCTTCTGGACCTTCTGTACGGCGTCCACCGCGTCCTTGACCTCTTCGATCAGGCGCCGCTTGATCGTCTCGGTGAATTCGATGCGGCGAATCGCGCGTGAAACCTCGATCCGGGCGCGGAGGGACTTGCGGCGCGCGCGGCGGTACTTCTTCTTGTCGGCGCGCGGCGTCTCAGCCAGCTTGTCCGCGAGCTTGACGAAACTAACGCGCGCCTTGCGCACGTCATCAATCTGCGCGAGGACATCCTGCTTGCGGTCGTCAATCACCTCTTCGGTGATCTCCTCGTCGCTGAAGATCACGAGCTCGCGGATGGTGCGCTCGCCGGCGCGGAGCTGGTCGCCGGTGATGAGGATACGCTTGGCAATCGTTGGCGTGCGGGAAATGGACTTGATGACTGCGAGCTTGCCGCGCTCGATGCGCTTGGCGATGGCGACTTCGCCTTCGCGCGTGAGGAGGGGCACGGTGCCCATCTCGCGCAGATACATGCGGACCGGGTCGTTGGTCTTGTCGAGGGCGCCGGGCGTCAGGTCCAGCTCGGGACCGTCTTCGGAGCTGTCCCGGTCGAAATCCTTGTCGCCGCGAAAGGCCTTGTCGGAGTCGACGACTTCGATGCCCGCCGTACCGAAGGCATTGAAGAGCTCGTCAAGATCTTCGGAGGAAGTGATCTCGGAGGGGAGCGCCTCGTTCACCTCGTCATAGAGGAGGTAGCCCTTTTCCTTGCCTACCTGAATGAGCTGCCGTACTTCGTCGTATCGTTCTTCAATCGACAAGGTTCACTATCCTCCGCTAGATCAGGCCTTCTATCCGCTGAATCAGCTCGTACTTCCGTACCAGCAGATCCTGCAGCTCGCCGCCCGGGTCGGCCTCCCCGGCCTGCTGCAGGCGGTCGATGTCGCGCTGGAGCGCGGCGCGCTCCCGCTCGTACCGCAACCGCTTGAGCATCAGTGCGCACTCCCCGGCGTCGTGGACATGCGGCTCGCTCTCGCTTGCCACTCCAGTTACGAGCTGGGCCTCACTTGTGTTTAGACGCTCGAGCAACGCCGAGGGAGAGAAACCCCTATCATCGTTCAGTTTCAGCGCCAGATCCAGCACCGATCCGGTCGCCAGACCCTCTAAATCACCTGAATCCAGTGTTTTAAGCGCGACCACGGCGGTTTCAGGACGGTGCACAAGCAGCCAAATCAGCCCCTTTTCCGCCTTGGTAATCTGCCCAAGTCCTGGCAGCTCGCTGCTGCTCAGGCTCTGGACGCGCCCGGTCACCGCCTTCGGCACCTGAGCCCAAATCGAGTTGCCCGCCACCCCCGCCTTGCCAGCCACGGCTTCGACAAACAGTTCCTGGCGGGTACGGTCCGGAATACGTTCCACGATCGGGAGGACTTCCGCGACGAATCGCGCGCGTCCTTCCGCGTTTCTCAAATTGTGGTTGGCGGCAGCCCGATCGAGGAGGTACTCCAGATACGGCTTCGAGGCCTTCAGGCGTTCGCCGTAACCCTGGCGGCCGTGCTTCCTCACGTATGTATCGGGATCTTCTCCGTGCGGCAGTATGGCGACGTTCACCTCAAACCCTTCGGCAACCAGCATTTCGCACGATTTCGCGGTTGCGCCCTGTCCTGCCACGTCCGGGTCGAAGCTCATCACGACTTTGCCGGAAAATCGCCGTAACTGCTGAGCCTGACCGGAGGTCAGCGCGGTACCGCAGGAGGCGACGACTTGTTGGAATCCCGCCTGATAGACCTGCGCAAAGTCGAAGTAGCCCTCCACCAGAATCGCGAACCCCTTGTCCCGCAACGCCGCCTTGCTGAGGTTCAGGCCGAAAAGGGCGCGGCTCTTCGTATAGATAGGAGTTTCCGGAGAGTTCAGGTACTTCGGCTGCTGGTCGCTGTCGACCGCGCGCCCCCCGAAGGCGATCACCGACCCTGTCTCCCGCTTGATTGGAATGATCAGCCGGTTGCGGAACCGATCGACGATGCCGCCGTCGTCCCGCTGAAAGGCGAGACCGGCGCGCACCAGCAGCGCCTTCGAGTAGCCCTGGGCCGCCAGTGCCTGCATCAGTAGGTCGCGGCCGGGGGGCGCGAATCCCAGTGCGAGTGCTTCCGAGGTCTCGTCGGTGATGCCACGGTTCGAGATCTGCGCGCGGATGCGCGCGCCGGCAGGCGACAGCAGCTGCTCGCGAAACCAGGACGCGGCTGCTTCGTGCGCCTTGAGCAGGCTTTCGCGCTCCGCGCTGCTGGCCTTCTGCTGTTCGTCCTGCTCGAGCTCCGGAATCGTCATGCCGAAGCGCTGCGCCAGCATCTTCACGGCGTCGGGGAACGGGACGCTCTCGCGCAGCTCGAGGAATTTCAGGACATCTCCGCCCGCGCCGCACCCGAAGCAGTGAAAGAAGCCCTTGTCGCGGTTGACGTGAAACGACGGTGTCTTCTCGCCGTGAAACGGACAGAGCCCCTTGTACGTGGCGCCCGACTTCTTGAGCGACACGTAGTCCCCGATGACGACGACGATGTCCGCGTGCTGCTTCAGATCGTCGATGAACTGCTGCGGAAAGAGGCCCATCAGTCCTTCAGGTATGCGATGGTCGCGCCGCCGCCGCCCTGGTTCTCCGGCGCCGTTTCATATTTCTCGACGAGCGGGTGGTTCTTCAGGAACTCCGCAACCGCCCGCCGCAGCTGCCCTGTGCCGTGCCCGTGCACGATGCGGACCTCGCTGATGTCGCCGGTCGTCGACTGGTCCAGGAACTTGTCGAGCCGGTCGAGCGCCTTGTCCACGGTATCCCCGATCACAATCAGCTCCCCGAGACCGCCTTCGCGCGGCTGCAGGTCGACATTGACCCGTACGTAGGCCGGGTTCCGCGCCGAGGTTGAATCCGACTGAGGCGTGGACCCGGCGACCAGGGTCAGATCGCGAAGCTTCGCGCGGAGCCGCTTGCCGCGCACGTCCACTTCGGCGTGCTTCCCGTGGATGTCGACGACAACCCCCTCGAGTCCCAGGCCTCCGACCCTCACGTGGCTTCCCGGCTCGATGTCGCCGGCGGGCGCGGCGGGGACCGTCGGCGCCTCGTCGGCCTGCGCAAGCACCTTTCCACCGATTCGATCCAGGGCGTCGCGTGCGTCGCCCTTCATCGCGCCGACATCACCCGTGGTCAATCCGGCCGCGCGGACTGTGCCGCCGGCGTTCAGCCGGACCGCGGCGCGCTCCCCCAGCGCTGCGGCACGGGTCCTCAGGCCGTCGATCACGTTGTCGATCTCCTTGCGCGCCTCCCGAAGCTGATCGTCCACCTTCGCATTCAGCCGCCGCTTCAGCCGCTCTTCCCGTTCGGCGAGGGCCTCTTCGCGCGTCCGCATCTTCCGCTCGCGCTCGGCCACAGCGATGTGCTCGCGCGTCATCTGCTGGCGCTCCAGTTCCAGTTTCCGGACGTCGTCATCGATGCGCGCCAGGTGGTCGGCCAGTTGCTTCTGCGGCTCGCTCAGGTTCCCGCGCGCGGCATCAATCACCGGCTTCGGCATGCCGAGGCGTGCCGCGATCTCAATGGCCAGGCTGCGCCCCGGCGATCCGTACACGAGACGATAGGTCGGCGCAAACGTGTCGGGATTGAATCCGAACGCCGCTCCCGCCACGCCTTCGGTCGTGGACGCGTACGACTTGAGCGAGTCGTAATGAGTCGTGGCGATCAGGTGCGCGCCGCGGCGGCGGAAATGATCGATGACCGCAATTCCGAGCGCGCCGCCTTCCGCCGGATCCGTCCCCGCTCCCACTTCGTCCAGCAGCACGAGCGCCGGCAGCTCGAGCCTGCGGTCCATGGCGACGACGTTGGTGACGTGTGCCGAGAAGGTACTGAGACTCGCGGAAATCGACTGTTCGTCGCCGATGTCCGCGAAGACCGACTTGAACACCGGAAGGCAGGAGCCCTTGTCGGCCGGGATATGCAGCCCGGCCTGCGCCATCGCCGCGAGCAGCCCGGCGGTCTTGAGCGCCACGGTCTTGCCGCCGGTGTTCGGCCCGGCCACGATCAGCACGCGCGCGCCTGCCGGCATCACGATGTCAACGGGCACGGGACTGTCGATCCCTTCGCCGCCATCCTCGAGCCGCCCGGTCACGCTGCGCATCAGCAGCGGATGCCGTGCGCCGCGCAGTTCGAATCCCTCGTCTGTGGCGATGACCGGTTCGACGCCGTCCACTAATTCCGCGAATCGACCCCGTGCCTGGATGACGTCGAGGGCCGTGGCCACATCGAGCGTGCGCGACAGGTCGTCAGGCCGGCTGCGAAACGCATCGGTCAGGGCGAGCAGAATCCGGCGGACTTCCTCCTGCTCCTGCTCCTCCAGCGTCACGATGTCGTTGTTGATCTCGACGGTCTCGAGCGGTTCGAGAAACAGGCTGGCGCCGCTGGTGGACGACCCATGGACGATGCCCGGAATCGCGCCGCGGTGCTCGGCGCGGACGATCAGCACGTAGCGGCCGTTGCGGTCGGTGACCACCTGCTCCTGCAGATACTTCGAGGTGTCGCGCCCTCGTACGAACGAATCGAGCGTTGATCGCAGCCTGGCCCGCTGTTTCCGCAGGCGGTCGCGGATGGACGCAAGCGCCGGGCTTGCGTCATCCGCGACATCGCCCGACGGATCGATCTTCTTCCGTACGTCTGCAATCTCGCCGCGAAAGGACGCGACGCGCTCGACGATCGCGCGGAGGAGAGGGAACTGGCCGTCGAGCCGCGTCACCGTCGTCCGTGATTGCTCGATCGACTCCAGGTAGTCGGCCAGCGACAGGAGGCGAGGGGCTTCGAGCGCGCGGCCGTCGAGCTCGAGCGCCGCGATGATCGCGTCGAGGTCGGATGGGGCGCGAAGCGGGAAGCCGGGATGGTCGGCGAGAAACCGGACGGCTTCATTCGTTTCTCGCTGCAGCCTGGCCACCTCGCCCGGATCGGTAGCGGGGGACACCGCGGCCAGGGCCTCGTGCCCGGTCGGCGTCACCGCGAGGCCGCTGAGCACCGCGACGATGCGGTCGAATTCGAGGGTTCGTAAGGCGCTGGCCTGCATGGGAGGGGAAAGTTCAGTGTAAACCGTGCGCGTCTTTGACCCTATAATTCGGCTCCTTCATCATCGCGAATGTCCCTGACTCCCGGAATGCGGCTCGGACCGTACGAAATCATTGGCCTTCTCGGCGCCGGGGGGATGGGCGAAGTCTATCGGGCGCGCGATGCACGACTTGGTCGCGACGTCGCCGTAAAGGTGCTTCCAGGCGCGTGGGCGGCCGATCCGGAGCGCCTGCAGCGATTCGAGCAGGAAGCGCGCGCGGCCGCGGCGCTCAACCATCCCAACATCCTTGCCGTCCACGACATCGGCACCTCCGGCGACGCGCCGTACATCGTCACTGAACTCCTCGTCGGCGGCACGCTGCGCGACACGTTGAGCGCCGGAGCGCTGCCCCAGCGAAAAGCGGTCGAGTACGCGATGCAGATTGCGCAGGGGCTGGCGGCCGCGCACGAAAAGGGCATCGTCCATCGAGACCTCAAGCCGGAGAACCTGTTCGTCACCTCGGACGAACGGGTGAAGATTCTGGACTTCGGCCTCGCGAAGCTGACGCAGACGGATTCGGCGTTCGCCGGCGCCAGCCTGCTGCCCACGGGTGCCCCAGGTCCTGGAGTGGGGCGGCCCGACACCCGCCCCGGGATGGTGATGGGCACGGTCGGGTACATGGCGCCCGAGCAGGTGCGCGGCGCGCCGGCCGATCATCGCGCCGACGTCTTTGCCTTTGGCGCCATCCTCTACGAGATGCTCGCCGGCCGGCGCGCGTTCCGCGGCGACACGGCGATGGACACGATGAGCGCGATCCTCAAGGAGGATCCGCCGGACCTTGCCGGGACCGACCGGCCCATCGCGCCAGGCCTGCAGCGCATCGTGTCGCGGTGTCTCGAGAAGAACCCGGCCGCGCGGTTTCAGTCGACGCGGGATCTTGCGTTCGCGCTCGAAGGGATGTCGACGCAGTCGGATTCGTCGGCCTCCGGTCGCGGCGAGGCCGCGCGCGGGAATGTGCCTGTGACGGGCGGGCGCACGCGCGAGCGCGTGGTGGCCGCACTCGCGGTGCTGTTCCTCCTGACGACCCTCGGGTTGGCGGCGTGGGTATTGCGCCCGGCGCCGGCGCCGGCTGTCGTCAGGTTCCAGATTGCTGCGCCTGATGGCACGACCATGCAGGCCTTCGCGCTCTCGCCGGATGGGCGCCGCCTGGCGTTCGTGGCCAGCGCACCCGGAATGCCCTCCATGGTGTACGTGCGGCCGCTGGATGCGGTGTCCGCGTCGCCACTCACGGGAACGGAGGGCGCGCGCAATCCGTTCTGGTCGCCGGACAGCAGCGCGATCGGGTTCTTCGCCGACGGCAGACTTAAAGTCATCGATGCGGCGGGCGGAGCCGTTCGTACGATTTGCGACGCGGTCGGCGCGAGGACCTGGGGCGACTGGAATGCCGACGGCGTGATTGTGTTCAGCACCGAGGGTACCGACCCGATTCAGCGAGTGTCGGCCGATGGCGGACAGCCGGTCCCGGTCACGACGGTGACCGGACGCGCCGGGCATCTCCGCCCCACGTTCCTGCCGGGTGGACGTCATTTTCTGTACATCGCCGGACCAGGGCCCGGGGCTGCGGGGGAGCTTCACCGCGCGTCGCTCGATTCAACGGACAGTGCGCTCGTTCTGAAATCTTCCGGCTGGGCGCGCTACGTGGATCCCGGGTACCTGGTCTTCGTACGTGGCGCGGAGTTGATCGCGCAGCCGTTTGATGCGGCCAGCGTGGCGTTTTCGGGCCGGGCATTTTCAGTCGGCGCAGTTGGGACCCTGTTCTCCAGTATTGGGAACACCACCGAAAGCGGCTTCAGTGTGGCCACCAGCGGAGCGATTGCCTTTCGTACGACCGACGAGGCGACGGACAACGAGCTCGTGTGGTTCAACCGCGCAGGAGAACGGCTGTCCTCGATTGGCGAGCCGGGCGCGTATCGAAATCCGCAACTGTCGCCCGACGGCTCCCGCCTCGCGGTGCAGCAGAGGGACCCGCTGGCTGGACGGACAGACGTCTGGGTGATCGATCTCGCTCGGGGCGTCAGGACGCGCCTGACGCTCGATGAGGCAGACGTGCATGCATTGCCGGTCTGGTCGCCCGACGGCTCGACCGTCGTCGTGGAAAGCGGCGCTGACGTCGTGCGCTGGCCTGCGGCTGGCGGCGCGAAGGAGCAGGTTTGGGCCACACGATTTAACCCGAACAGCTATTCACCCGACGGCCGGTATCTCGCATTCACCATGCTCAACGCCGACACCAACCGCGACGTCGGCGTCCTGCCGCTCTTCGGTGACCGAAAGCCGATTCCTTTCCTCCAGAGCACCGCAAACGAAGTGCACGGCCAGATTTCGCCTGACGGCAGATGGATCGCGTACAGCTCGGACGAGGCAGATGGGTCAACCACAGAGCTCTACATCCAGCGCTTTCCAGAGGGTGGTCAGAAGGTCCGCGTATCAACGGCCGGCGGCGACCAGGCGCGCTGGAGGCGCGACGGACGCGAGCTGTTCTACGTGTCGCTCGACGGACGCCTGATGTCCGTTCCCATCCAGACAGCCCCGGACCTGAAGGTTGGGGCGCCGGTTGCATTGTTTGAAACCAGCCTGGTTGCCGGCGGCGGCCTCGGTACCAACGCCCACTACGACGTCACCCCCGACGGCCAGCGTTTCATCGTGGCCTCGCGGCTCGGCGACACCGGCAATCCACCGATCACCGTCGTCCTCAACTGGCTGGCGGCGCTGCCGGCGGGTGACTGACCTCAGAGTCGCTCGACGAAATCACGCCACGGTGAGGTATTTCACCATTGAGTATTCGAAACCGTAACTTTAGATTACTCACTACTCATGGTCGCCCGAGCTTCGCCCCTATAATCCGCCTATGAAGCAGCTTCTTTCGGTGTTGTGCGTCCTGGCGCTCGTCCTGGGTGTCGCGTCGATGACACTCGAGCGCGCCCAGGCGCAGGCGGGCGGCGTGCCGAACTTCGACTGGGATCCGCTGTTCTTCCAGGATCTGCCCAACCGGTGGACCACCGGCCAGGTGGGCGGCATCAGCGTCGACGGTCAGGATCACACGTGGATTGCCCATCGGCCGGCCAGCATCACGCCGACCATCCGCACGGCCGCGCTCACGCCGCCGGCCTCACGCTGCTGCACGCCCGCGCCGCCGATTCTCGAGTTCGACCAGAACGGACGCTTCGTCAAGGCGTTCGGCGGACCGGCCGATGGATACGAGTGGCCCACGACCGAGCATGGCGTCTATGCGGACCACAAGGGCAACATCTGGATTGCGGGCAATGGCAAGGGTGACAACCACATCCTGAAGTTCACCAGTGCCGGCAAGTTCCTGCTGCAGATCGGCAAGCGCAACCAGGCGAAGGGGAGCAACGACACCGCGAACGTGCACGGCGCCGCCGCCATGGTGGTCTTTCCGAAGACCAACGAACTCTTCGTCGCCGACGGGTATACGAACCGCCGCGTCATCGTGTTCGATGCTGAGACCGGCGCGTACAAGCGGCACTGGGGCGCATACGGCAAGCCGCCCGACGACGCGGCCACGATCCCGCCCCGCCCGCAGCTGATCGTCGGGCCTCCGCAGCCCTCATTCGCCAACCCGGTTCACGCCGTCGTCGTGTCGAATGACGGCATCGTCTACGTCGGCGATCGGTCGAACAACCGCATCCAGGTGTTCCGCCTCGACGGCACGTTCGTGCGCGAGGTGTTCGTCAACCGGGACACGCTGCAGAACGAGGGCACCGTCCACAACTTTGCGCTCTCGAGAGACGCGCAGCAGCGGTATCTCTTCGTGGCGGACGGATCCAACAAGGTGCTGATGACGCTCGACCGCGCGTCACTGACGCTGCTATCGGCGTTCGGAGGGCAGAGCGGCCACAACGCGAGGCAGTTTTTCCACCTGCACAGCCTCGCGTCGCAGCCCGACTCGAAGGGGAACCTCTATATCGGAGAGGTCAACGAAGGGCAGCGCTATTACAGGCTGCGGTACACGGGGCTCGGGAAACCCCAGAACCCCGGGTACGCAGCAATCACAGCACCCTAGGAACCCCAAGGAACCTTAGGAACCCCAGGCACCCCAGGCACCCCAGGCACCCCAGGAACCCCAGGAACCCCAGGAACCCAGCCCTACCAGACCCCCGGCCAGGGCTTGCCGACGAGAAACGCCGGATTCGCGCCCTTGCGCGGCGCGTACTTCTGGACCCTGCCTGTTCTCACTTCCGCGGTGTAGAGATTGCCGTCCTTGTCGGTTGTAAACCCGTGGACGCCCCACATGCACCCCTGGCAGGTGCCGAACGTCCCCCACGAGTACAGGAAATTGCCCCTGGCGTCATAGCCGACCATCTTGTGCGATCCCTGATCGGCGGCCCAGAGCTGGCCGTCGCTGCCCATCGTGATGCTGTGGATGTTCATCGGCGGACGGGGGCCCGTATCCCACTGGTCGAGGAACTTGCCGTTCTCGTCGAACACCTGGATGCGGCCGTTGTTGCGGTCGTTGATGTACACCCGCCGCGTCGTCGGGTTCACGGCGATGCCGTGGACGCTGTTGAAGTAGCCGGGGCGCCGCTCGTTGGGCTGCGTCCCCTTCATCCCCCACTCGAGGAGCTTCTTCCCGTTCATGTCGTACTTGATGACGCGGGTGTTGTCATAGCCGTCGGCCAGGTACCAGGTATTCGCGTCCATGAACGCCATGAACGTCGGGCGGCTGAAGTGCTTGTCGTCGGTGCCGGCCTCGCCGGGCGTGCCGAGCAGCAATACCTGTTTCTTGCCGTCGTTGGTGAACTTGGCGACGAAGTGGTTGTCCGCGTCGACGATCCAGACGTGCTTCTGCGGATCGTAGGGGCTGATCTCAACGTCGTGCGGACGTCCCCAGATCTTGTCCCACTGCGACCAGTCCTCGACCATCCTGCCGTTGCGGTCGACGACGGCGATCAAGTGTTCCCAGCGCCAGTCGACGCCCGGCCGTCCATCGCTGCCGTCCGCGGCGGCCCTGCCGTGGCTCGGGGTGGCGCTGGCCGCTTCGCGAATCGGCACGCCGCCGCCCACCGGAAACTTGATGCTGGGCCCGATCTGGGGCAGCCAGGTGGTGCCGCGCCCGCGCCCGGACGGCAGCTCCGGAAGGAAGCCCTTCTGCGCGATGATCACGCGGTCGGGACTCTCGGGAAATACGTCGGTACCCTGCGACCAGGTCCATCCTTTCAGCTCGGGCCGGCTTTCCGCCGGCGGCTTCGGCCAGTTCTGCACCGGATCGTAGGGACCGAAGACGTCCTGCCCGCCCTTGATGCCGGGGACCGCGGCAAAGCCCTGTCCCGGCGTTGCCCGCTGCTGTCCTTCGACGGGCGTCACCTGGTTCATCACGACAAGCCCGATGATGAGCCCGATGCACGCCGCCGCAAGATATGACGCTCGTTGTTTCATCTCGATGCCTCCGCTTAAGGATGATTGATCAGGCTCGCCATGCAGGCCGCCCCGAACCCGTTGTCGATATTCACCACCGCCACGCCGTTTGAGCAGCTGTTCAACATGCCGAGCAGCGCCGCGAGTCCGCCGAAGCTTGCACCGTACCCGACGCTCGTCGGGACGGCGATCACCGGGACCTTGACCAGTCCGGCGACGACGCTGGGGAGCGCCCCCTCCATGCCGGCGACGACGACCACGACGCGCGCCTTCTGGAGCCGCTCGCGCTCCGCCAGCAGGCGATGGATGCCGGCGACGCCGACATCGTACAGCCGATCGATGCGGTTCCCCATGACGACCGCCGTGACGGCGGCTTCCTCGGCAACCGGGAGATCTGACGTTCCCGCGCACATGACGGCGATCGTCCCCTGCCCGGCTTCGACCCGGCCCTGCGCGTAGGTAATCGCGCGGGCGTCGGGATGATACTCGGCGCCAGGCACGACCGCTCGAACCGCGTCGAAGGCATCGGGCGTGGCGCGCGTGACGAGGAGCGTCTGCCCGCGCGCCACGATCTTTTCCGCAATGGCGGCGATCTGGGCCGGCGTTTTTCCCAGGCCAAGAATGACTTCGGGGAAGCCCTGGCGCACCTCACGGTGGGTGTCGACGCGGGCAAACCCGAGGTCGACAAACGGGGCCGCGCGCAGCGCCGCGAGAATCTTCGCGGCGGCGGCCGCGGGGTCGAGATCGCCCTGCTGGAGGCGCTCGAGCAAATCCTGCAATTCGGGGTCTGTCATGGGTGGAATAGCCCGGGACCGGCAGTATAATCACACTCTGTGTCTGCTGCCGGTATCCCTCCCTTATGACCCTTCTCGAAACACTCACGCTCGCGACCTATTTTTTCGTCCTCGTGATTCTCGCCGTGTACGGGTGGCACCGGTATTACCTGGTCTACCTGTACATGAAGAACAAGGATCGCCAGCGGAAGCCCGTGGCGGCCTTCGAGACGCTCCCGAAGGTAACGGTCCAGCTTCCCATCTTCAACGAGATGTACGTCGCGGACCGGCTGATCCGGGCGGTGTGCGAGATCGACTACCCGCGCGATCGGATGGAGATCCAGGTTCTCGACGATTCGACCGACGAGACCACGAGCATCGCTGAGCGTGCGGTGCGGCGGCACGCGGCGGACGGCGTCAACATCACGTTCCTGCACCGCACCGACCGCACCGGCTACAAGGCAGGCGCGCTCGAAGCCGGCCTGAAGGTCGCGAGCGGCGAGTTCGTCGCGATCTTCGACGCCGACTTCATTCCTCCGGTCGATTTTCTCCGCCGCACGATCGACTACTTCACCGAGCCGAAGATCGCGATGGTGCAGGCGCGCTGGGGCCATATCAACGAGGACTACTCGCTGCTCACGAAGATCCAGGCCATCCTGCTGGACGGCCACTTCGTGCTGGAGCATGGCGGCCGGAACCGGTCGGGCTGCTTCTTCAACTTCAACGGCACGGCCGGCATCTGGCGCCGCGTGGCCATCACGGACGCCGGCGGCTGGCAGCACGACACGCTGACCGAGGATCTCGACCTGAGCTACCGTGCGCAGCTTCGCGGCTGGGAGTTCGTGTTCGTCCAGGACCTGGTGTCGCCGGCCGAAGTGCCGGTCGAGATGAACGCCTTTAAGTCCCAGCAGCATCGGTGGGCAAAGGGTTCGATCCAGACATGCCGGAAGAACCTGCCGAAGATTCTTCGGTCGAACCTGCCGCTCCACGTGAAGACCGAGGCGTTCTTCCACCTCACGGCAAACTTCAACTACCTGCTCATGTGCGTGCTGTCGGTGCTGATGGCGCCGTCGATGGTCATCCGCTACAACATGGGCTGGTACGAGATGCTGCTCATCGACGTGCCGCTCTTCTTCGCGGCCACGGCGTCGGTCGCGAACTTCTACATGGTGTGCCAGCGCGAATTGCATCGCGACTGGACGACGAGACTCAAGTACCTGCCGTTCCTGATATCGATCGGTATCGGGCTCACCGTGAACAACACCCGCGCGGTTCTCGAAGCGCTCTTCCGGAAGGAAAGCGAGTTCGTGCGCACGCCGAAGTACCGAGTCGAGGCGCAGGCCGACGACTGGATGGGCAAGAAGTACCGCCAGAGCGTTGTCTGGCAGCCGGTCATCGAGCTGGCGCTTGGCCTGTATTTCACCGCGACCGTCTTCTACGCGCTCGCCAACGGCATCTACGGCACCGTGCCGTTCCTCGTCCTCTTCCAGATCGGGTTCCTCTACGCGGGCCTGCTCTCGGTGGTGCAGCAGTACGCGGGCAGCGATCTCGTCCTCAAGCCGGTCGAAGAATAGCGCTACAATCCGGCCCACACTCTTCACACGTCTCTTCTCAAAGGGAGCCGCCGATGAATCTAGCGCGTGTTGCCGCCGCTGCCCTCGTCGCGTGGGTGGTCTCGATTGGGGTCGGGTTCTTCGTCAATACCCTGCTGTTTGCGGATCTTGCCGTCGCCAATACGCCGCCGATGAGGCCCGAGGCGGACGTCATGGGCCTGCTGCCGATCGGATTTGCGTTCATGCTGCTCGGGTTCTTTGCGTTCGCCTACGCGTACGCGAAGGGTTATGAGGGCGGGAACGGGATAGTCGAGGGCGCCAAGTTCGGCGTGGTCGCTGCGCTGATTATCATCGGGTTCGGCGTCATCTGGCAGTACGTCGTGTTTCCCATTAGCGGCACGTTCGAGACGGCCATCGTGATCGACACGCTTGTCGAGGCGACGCTCTATGGCGCGATCGTGGGGGCCGTGTACAAGCCCTCCGGCGCGCCCGCGGCCCGGACCTGACCGGATGACAGCAACGGAAAAACCAAAGGGAGGGCTGGAGGACGTCGTCGCGACATCCTCCGCCATCTGCTATCTCGACGGCGACCGCGGCGTGCTCGCGTACTGCGGGTACGACATCCACGACCTCGCCGGATCCGCCACTTTCGAAGAAGTCTGCTATCTGCTCTGGCATCGCCGGCTGCCGACGCGCGCCGAGCTGGGCGATCTGCAGTCGCAGCTCGCGGCTGCCCGGCGTCTCCCCGAGCCGGTCACCCGGCTCATGCGCTCGCTCCCGCCGGTCGACGGCATGGACGCGCTGCGCACCCTGACATCGGCGCTGGCGCATTACGACCCGAACGGCGCGGACATGTCGGCGGCGGGCGCCTACCGGACGGCGGTCAGACTCACCGCGCAGATCTCGTCGGTCGTCGCGACGTGGGGACGCCTGCAGGCGGGCGGGGGCATTATCGACCCGGACCCGGTCATGGGCCATGCGGCGAACTTCCTCTACATGCTCACCGGCGAGCGCCCGAACTCGACCGCCATCCGCGCATTCGACGTCGCGCTGACGCTTCATGCCGACCATGAACTGAACGCCTCGACGTTCTGCGGGCGCGTGGCGGCCGCGACGCTGACCGACATCTATTCAGCCGTCGTCGCCGCGATTGGCGCGCTCAAAGGGCCGCTGCATGGCGGCGCCAACGCGGATGTCATGCGGATGCTGCTCGAGCTCGGGCAGACGGCCACCGCCGAGCGTGTGGACGACTTCGTTCGCGCGAAGTTCGCGCGGAAGGAGAAAATCGCCGGCTTCGGCCACCGCGTCTACCGCACGGAAGACCCGCGCGCCACGCACCTGCGCCGCATGTCGAAGGATCTCGGCAAGCGGACCGGCAGCACGGCCTGGTACGACATGTCCGAGCGCATCGAGGCGCTCGTCAAGAGCGAGAAGAAGCTCAACCCGAACGTCGACTTCTACTCGGCGTCGACCTACTACATGATGGGGATTCCGATCGACCTGTACACGCCCATCTTTGCGGTGAGCCGCATCTCCGGCTGGACCGCGCACATCCTCGAGCAGTACGCGAACAACCGGCTGATTCGTCCGCGCGCCGACTACATCGGCCCCGCCTATCCCCAGCGCTTCATTCCGCTCGAACAGCGATAGCCTTGTCGCGCGAGCGCCCGGAAGAGATGACCAGGGAATCCAGCAGGAGGACACCGGCATCCAGGGGCACGCTCAGGTCGATGCGCGTCACGAAGGGGTTTCGCGCGTTCGTTCTCGAACAACTGGCGGGTGTGGAGTCGGTTCGGGCGCGCGCGATGTTCGGCGGCGTCGGACTCTATGCTGGTGACCTGTTCTTCGGCATCCTGGCCGCCGACACCCTGTACCTGAAGGTGGATGACAGCAACCGCGGCCAATTCGAAGCCGCGGGCATGACGGCGTTCAAGCCGTACGCCGGCAAGGCCATGACCATGCCCTACTACCAGGTGCCGGCTCGCGTCATCGAGGACGACGACGAGCTGGCGGCCTGGGCTGGAGCGTCGGTGCGCGTGGCCGCGCGCGCGCGTACGCTGCCCCGCAAGAAGCGGCCCTGAACGAGGGCAGCCGGATCCCTAACCTGAAGCCACAAAGAACACGAAGGTCACGAAGGTTGGGTTTGCTTCGCAGGTAAGGTACATTCCCGGCGTGGCGCCCGTCGTCATCGACAATCCAATCCTCAATTCACCCTTCGACGAGCCGAACCGGCATTTCAAGTTCGGCGAGGAAGGGGGTTTGTGTACAAGCGCGTCCCCCACGTCACGCTCAAATCGATTGCCAATAACCCTGACATCCGCGAAGGGATGACACGGGACGAGATCGACGCGGCGATTCAGAAACATGCCGATACGGAGTTTCTGTTCGACAAGCCGTACGAAGACGCGAAGCGGATCCGCGTGGCGGGGCCGTTCACGGTCGAGAGCCTTTCGCCGCATCGTGTGCTCGCGGTGGAAGAAGAACGGCCGGTGGCCGAGCGTGAAGGCCAGCGCGACACCGCGGTGCAGTTCGAGCAGATGATTCTCGACAACCTGCGCAAGGCCGGCGTCCAGAACACGGTCAAGAACGAGCGGCTCGTGTTCACGCGGCTCGAGCCGCACGCCGGGCGCTGGATCCAGGCGGCCGGTGAATACGTCGATTCCGACGGCACGACGCGGCGAATCGCTGTGTCAATCGGTCCCGAACACGGCACCGCAGGCGCCCAGCATGTGAAGGAGGCCGCCAAGGAGGCCGTGCAGGGTGTCGGCTTCGACGTGCTCGTCGTCTGTGCATTCGCGTTCGACCCGCACGTGTCCGAGGAAGCCAAACGCTACGGCAAGTTGACCGTCCTCGTCACGCGGATGAACCCCGATCTTTCCATGGGCGACGAACTGCTCAAGAAGACCGGCGCGGGCAACCTGTTCATGGTCTTCGGCGAGCCCGACATCAAGGTCGCGACCGACGGGATCGACGGCAATCTGACGGTCGAAGTGCGCGGCGTCGACGTCTACGACCCGACGACGGGCCAGATCCGCAGCCACTCGACCGATGACATCGCGTGCTGGTTTATCGACACCAATTACAACGGCGAGAGTTTCTTTGTCCGGCACGCGTATTTCACCGGTGGCGACGAGCCGTATGAGAAGTTGAAGCGGGCGCTTCGTGCCGAGATCAACGAGGCCGCGTGGGCGACGCTCTACAGCACCGTCAGTCGTCCCTTTGGGCCTCCAGAGACCGGCAGGATCGCCATCAAGGTCATCAACCACTATGGCGACGAAGTCCTCAAGGTCTACGATGTCGTCGGCATCCCGGCCTGAAGCCAAAAGCCCGTAGCCTGAAGCCGACAGGTATAATTTCCTGATCATCACCGCATGGATCAGGCTCATATCCGAAACTTCTCAATCATCGCGCACATCGACCATGGCAAGTCGACACTGGCCGATCGCTTTCTCGAGCTCACCGGGGCCCTTCAGGCGCGGGAGATGGAAGCGCAGGTCCTCGACGCGATGGATCTCGAGCGCGAGCGCGGCATCACCATCAAGGCGCACCCCGTCCGCCTGAACTACACCGCCGACGACGGCCAGCAGTACGTCCTCAACCTCATCGATACGCCCGGGCACGTGGACTTCGGGTACGAGGTCACGCGATCGCTCGCCGCGTGCGAAGGGGCGCTCCTGCTGGTGGACGCCGCGCAGGGCGTCGAGGCCCAGACGCTCGCCAACGCCTACCTCGCCAGCGAAAACGAGCTCGAGATCATTCCCGTCATCAACAAGATCGACCTGCCGAGCGCGCAGCCCGAGGAATGCCTGCGCCAGATCGAGGACATCATCGGCCTCGACAGCTCCGGGGCGATGCTCGCCAGCGCCAAGGAAGGGACCGGCGTTCACGAGATTCTCGAGGCCATCGTCACGCGCGTGCCGCCCCCGGTTGGCGATCCGAACGGGCCGCTCAAGGCGCTGATCTTCGATTCCTGGTTCGACCCGTATCGCGGCGTCGTGATCGTGGTGCGCGTCCTCGACGGCATGCTGCGGACCAAGGCCAAGATCCGGTTGATGGCCACCAAGCAGGACTTCGAGGTGGACGCCCTCGGCGTGTTCTCGCCGAAAGCCACGCCGGTCGATCAGCTCGGCGTCGGCGAAGTCGGGTTCATCGTCGCCAACATCAAGGTGGTGGCCGATGCGAAGATTGGCGACACCGTCACCGAGACGGCGCGGCAGACGCCGGCGCCGTTCCCGGGATTCAAGGAGCTCAAGCCGATGGTGTTCGCCGGGCTCTACCCGGTCGAGAGCCACGAGTACGCCGAGCTTCGTGAGGCGCTCGAGAAGCTTCGCCTCAACGACGCGTCGTTCTTCTACGAGCCGGAAACATCCCTGGCGCTTGGATTCGGGTTCCGCTGCGGTTTCCTGGGGCTCCTCCACATGGAGATCGTCCAGGAGCGGCTCGAGCGCGAATACAACATGAACCTCATCACGACGGCACCCGGGGTGCTGTATCGGGTGACGACCACGGACGGCGAGGTGCGGGAGGTCGACAGTCCCTCGAAGCTGCCTGACGCCGGCCGGATCGCGAAGCTCGAGGAGCCGGTCATCACGGCGATGATCCTGACGCCGTCGGAGTACGTCGGTCCGATCCTGCAGCTCTGCCAGGACAAGCGCGGGATCCAGAAGAAGCTCGAATACCTCAAGTCCGACCGCGTGCTCATCACGTACGAGCTGCCGTTCAACGAAGTCGTGATGGACTTCTACGACCGGCTGAAGACGATGTCGCGCGGGTACGGGTCGCTGGATTACCACGTGACCGGCTACTGGGAATCGCCGCTCGTCAAGATGGACATCCTGGTGAACGGCGATCCGGTGGACGCGCTGTCGATCATCGTGCACCGTGACGCCGCGTACGACCGCGGCCGGGCGCTCGCGGCCAAGATGCGGGAGCTGATCCCGCGCCAGATGTTCGAGATCGCGATCCAGGCGACCATCGGCACCCGCGTCATCGCGCGCGAAAGCGTCAAGGCGCTGCGGAAGAACGTGCTCGCCAAGTGCTACGGCGGCGACATCTCCCGGAAGCGCAAGCTCCTGGAGAAGCAGAAGGAAGGGAAGAAGCGGATGAAGCGGGTCGGCCGCGTCGAGATTCCGCAGGAAGCATTCCTGGCCGTTCTGAAGGTAGGATCGGAGTAAGTCAAAGGTCAAAAGTCAAAAGTCAAAGGTCAAAAGTCAAAGGTCAAAAGTCAGAAGTCAAAGGTCAAAAGTCAGAAGTCAAAAGTCAGAAGTCAAAAGTGATGACGAACGCGACCGGATATCAGAAATCGACCGCCCGGGAATATTTCGAGTCGATCTGCGTCGCCGTGATTCTTGCGCTCTTCGTCCGCACGTTCGTGGTGCAGGCGTTCAAGATTCCGACAGGCTCGATGGAGAACAACCTGCTCATCGGCGATCACCTGCTGGTGAACAAGTTCGTCTTTGCCCCGACCGCGACCGCCGTCGAGGACACGCTGCTGCCGATCGATCCGATCGCGCGCGGCGACATCATCGTCTTCAAGTACCCCGAGGACCCCGAGCGCGACTTCATCAAACGCACCATCGGTCTGCCCGGCGAGACCCTGGAACTGCGCAACAAGAAGGTGTTCATCAACGGCACGATGCTCGACGAGCCCTACGTCCAGTACCTCTGGACGCCCTCGGATGAGGAGGGCGCGTTCGATTTCGATGTGCGGATGACCTACGGTCCCGTGACGGTTCCCGAAGGCCAGTACTTCATGATGGGCGACAACCGCGACAATTCGCAGGACAGCCGCTACTGGGGCTTCCTGCCGCGCGAGTACATCAAGGGGAAAGCGCTGTTCGTCTACTTCTCGTTCGGCGATGAGGCCGGATCGAACATCCTGTCCAGCGTCCGCTGGAACCGCCTGCTTCACCAGATCCACTAGGCCCGCGCGGCGACCACTCGCACGTCGAGCGCCACACCTCCCGGAACGGCGGTCATCATGGCCGACCGGCAGAATAGACGATCCTTGACGGAAGGCCACCCCATCGCCGAGACTGGCGCGTGCAAACCGCGAAAATTTTCAGGGCAGGGGCATGAACAAGGTTCTATCGATTGTGATGTGGGTGGCCATTGCGGCGATGGGCGCAGGCGCGTTCGGCGTTATCGCGCTGTCGCGCGGTGAGACCCTCAGCGCGGGCTGGCTGGTTGTCGCGGGTGTGTGCACGTATCTCGTGGCGTACCGCTTCTATTCGCGCTATCTCGCGTACACCGTATTCGGGCTCGACAACCGCCGGGCGACCCCGGCCGAGCGGCTGAACAACGGCCGCGACTTCCATCCCACGAACAAATGGGTCGCCGCCGGGCACCACTTTTCGGCGATTTCCGGCGCCGGCCCCCTCGTCGGCCCGACGCTCGCCGCCCAGTTCGGCTTTCTGCCCGGCACGATCTGGCTGATTGCCGGCGTGGTCCTCGCCGGCGCGGTGCAGGACATGGTCGTGCTCTGCTGCTCCGTCCGGCGCGACGGCAAGTCGCTCGGCCAGATGGCGAAGGAGGAGGTCAATCCGGTCGCTGGCATCGCGGCGATGCTCGCCGTGTTCGCGATCATGATCATCCTGCTGGCGGTGCTGGCACTCGTCGTGGTCAACGCGCTGCGCGACAGCCCCTGGGGCCTGTTCACGATCGCCTGCACGATTCCCATCGCCCTGCTCATGGGCGCCTGGATGAACAACATCCGGCCTGGCAAGGTATGGGAGGCCACAACCATGGGCGTGGTGCTGCTGCTGGTGGCGCTGGTCGGCGGGCAGTGGGTGGCGAACCACCCCGCGTGGGCGGCGGCGTTCACCTGGTCGGGCACGCAGCTCACCTGGGCGGTCGTCATTTACGGCTTCGTCGCCTCGGTGCTGCCGGTCTGGCTGCTTCTGGCGCCCCGCGACTACCTCTCGGCGTTCCTGAAGATCGGCACGATTCTCGTGCTGGGCGTTGCGATCATCCTGCTGATGCCGCCGCTCCAGATGCCCGCGGTCACGCAGTTTATCGACGGCACGGGCCCCGTGTTCGCCGGCAAGCTCTTCCCGTTTGCCTTCATCACGATCGCGTGCGGCGCGGTGTCCGGCTTCCACGCGCTCATCTCGAGCGGCACGACGCCGAAGATGGTCCGGTGCGAAAGCGACTGCAGGGTGATCGGGTACGGATCGATGCTGACCGAGTCGCTGGTCGGCCTGATGGCGATGATCGCGGCCGCGACGCTCGACCCTGGTGTCTACTTCGCGATGAACGTCGGTCCCGCGATCCTCGGCACCACCCCCGAGAGCGCGGCGGTGGCGGTAGCCCAGTGGGGTTTCGTCCTGCGTCCCGACCAGATGAGCGTGCTCGCCCAGCAGATGGGTGAGGCGACGCTGCTGTCCCGGACCGGAGGTGCGCCAAGCCTCGCGGTTGGCATGGCAGGCATTCTTGGCGGGGTGTTTACGGGCGCCGGACTGGCCCTGTGGTACCACTTCGCGATCCTCTTCGAAGCGGTGTTCATCCTGACGACCATCGATGCGGGCACACGGGTAGGCCGCTTCATGCTGCAGGAGCTCCTCGGCCATGTGTATGCCCCGCTTGGCCGGTACTCCTGGTACCCCAGCATCATCCTGACCTCGGCCCTTGTCGTGGCGGGATGGGGATACTTCCTGTACCAGGGCGTCGTCGATCCGCTCGGCGGGATCAACTCACTCTGGCCGCTCTTCGGCATCGCGAACCAGTTGCTCGCCGCCGTGGCGCTGTGCGTCGCCACCACCATCATCATCAAGATGGGCAAGCTGAAGCACGCATGGACGACCCTCCTGCCGCTTTCATGGCTTGCCGTGGCGACGCTGACGGCCGGCTACCAGAAGGTCTTTTCCCCGCTTCCGGGGCTCGGCTTCCTGGCGCACGCGCGATCCCTCGCGAACTCGACGAACCCGGACGCTGCGCGGATGATCTTCAACGATCGTCTCGACGCGGCGCTCGCGCTCTTCTTCATGATCGTCGTGGTCGTGGTGATTCTCGCGTCCGCCCGCGAGTGGTACCTGGTGGCCACGAAGCGCAAGGCACCACAGGTACACGAGGCGCCGTTCGTCGAAACGCGCTTCGATACGGCGACGGCGTAAGGATCAGGACTCGAGGCTCGGAAGGGAACGCTCTGCCTCTAGCCCTGGGCCTTGGGCCTTGAGCCAAAGATCGCCGTCCCGACGCGCACCATCGTCGCGCCTTCCTGAACGGCGACCTCGAAGTCGCCGCTCATCCCCATCGACAGTTCATGAAGCATGGCCGCCGGAACTCCGGCGGCCAGCCATTCGTCGCGCAGCTCCCGCAGCCGCCGGAACCACGGCCTCGAGTCCTCTGGATTGTCGGGATAGGGCGGCAGGGTCATGACGCCGACGACGCGCGCGGCGCGGAGCGCGGACGCGGCGTCGAACAGGGCCGCCGCGTCTTTCGGCGGGACGCCGTGTTTCGTATCCTCCCCGGCGAGATCGACCTGAATCAGGAGCTGGGGCGCCGCGCCGGCATCTGCCGCGGCTGCATCGATCTTCTGGAGGAGATCGCGGCTGTCGATCGAATGGATGGTGTGAAAAACAGCGGCGGCGCGTCTAGCCTTATTGGTCTGGAGATGCCCAAGGAGGTGCCATGCGATCGCCAGGTCCGGTGAGGCGTCGACTTTCTCCAGTGCTTCCTGCACGCGGTTCTCGCCAAAGTCGCGTTGTCCCGCGGCGTGGGCCTCGCGGATCAGGTCGAGCGGAAATGTCTTGGAAACGGCGATGAGGCGAACGGCGGAGGGGTTACGGCCGGCTGACCGGGCCGCGGCGGCAATCCGCTCGCGAACCTCGGCCAGCCGGTCGGAGATCACTGCGGGAGCTGCTTGAGGAACGTCTGGACTTCGGCCGCCTTCGGGCCGCTCGGATCCGCCTTCAGGTAGCCCTCGAACGCCGCGCGCGCCTGCGGGATCTGGCCGAGATTGAGGTTGGCCATTCCGAGCTGGTAGTGCGCCATGGCCATGGCTGGATCCGCCTTCGTGGCAGCCTCGAACTGGTCCTTGGCTTCGGCGTACTTGCCGGCGTTCCACATGATGACGCCCTGGTTATAGCTCGCCTCCGCGCCTCCGCCACCGGCGGAGCTGAACTCCGCAGCCTTGGCGCTGGCCGCCGCCGCGAGGTCGAACTTCTTCTGTGCGTTGTAGACGTTCGCCAGGCCGGTGTAGGCGTCGCCGTTCGACGGCGCCAGCTCGAGGGCCTTCTGGAACGCACCCTCGGCTTCGGCGTACTGGGTCTTCTTCGAGTAGGCGACGCCCAGGTTGTAGAAGCAGTCGCTGCAGGTCGGGACCTTGAGGACGATCTCGTTGAACTTGGTAATCGCCTCGTCGTCGCGACCGGCGCGCATGGCGTCGATGGCGTCCTTCGCCAGCACCTGCATCGCCACCTGCTGCTTGATCTGTTCCGGGGTCAGCCCGGCGGCCGGAGTGAGCTGGAACGCCAGTTCCACCGGCATGCCCTGGGAAATCTTCGCCTGGAGCACCTGCTTCAGGTTGTCCTTGATGGCGGTGACGTTGTACCCCCCCGACGGCAGGCCGATCTGCATGAACTCGCCGTTGCGGTTCGTCTTGACCTCGGCCTTGCGGTTCGACTCGGTCGCCTCGATGGTGACCGTCGCCCCTTCGATCGGCTTGCCCGCCTGGTCGATCACTTTGCCCCTGATGACGCTTTGCGCCGCTACAGGAGCCGAAACCGCGAGCACCACGAAGAGCGCGAGCACTCCGCGGATCAGATAAGTCCGCATGAAATTCCTCCGGAAAAGTGTAACTACCATGCTTCCCGTAGTTTACACCACGAAGAACGCCTGGACCGCATCGAGCTCGAATGTCACGGGGGCGGGCGGGAGCGAGGCCAGGAACCGCCGCCCGTAACCCATGGTCCGCAGCCGTGGGTCGAGCACCGCCAGCACCCCGCGGTCGGTACGATGGCGAATCAGCCTCCCCAGCCCCTGCTGCAGCGCCAGGATCGCCAGCGGCACCTGGTAGTCGGCGAAGGCGTCTCCACCGGCGGCGTTGATCGCTTCGATGCGGGCGGCGGTCACCGGGTCGTTCGGCGACGCAAAGGGCAGTTTGTCGATGATGACGCAGCTGAGCGCGTCGCCGACGACGTCGACGCCCTGCCAGAAGCTGGACGTCGCCAGGAGCACGGCGTTCGGCGTCGTGCGGAACCGCTCGATGAGTTCCGTCCTCGGGGCCGTTCCCTGTACCAGCACGGGGTACGGGAGCGCCATCTCCACGAGCGGCTGGACGACGCGCAGCACCCCGTAGCTGGTGAACAGGACGAATGCACGTCCGCGTGAACGTCTGAGGAGCTCGATCACCTCACGGCCTGCGGCTTCGGCGAATGCGGGCGCCTTGGGCGAGGGAACCCGTCGCGGCAGGTAGAGGAGTGCCTGGCTCCCGTAGTCGAATTCCGATGCCACGCGAAGTTCCTCGGCCTTCCTGACGCCGAGCCGGCCTTTGACGTAGTCGAACGACCCATCAACCGCGAGCGTCGCCGACGTGAGGACGGTGGCCCGCATGCGATCGAAGAGCGCCTCCTGGACGATACGGGCTACGTCGATCGGGGACGCGCGCAGGAAGACGCCGCGGCCGCGTGTTTCGACGTAGTAGACGTAGTCGGGGTCCCCGGCGCGGAGCAGGAAGCGGAGCTCGCGTGCGAGTTCGCCGGCGCGCCGCTGCAGGGCGGCCACAGCTTCTTGATCGTCGTGGAGGCCGGCTTCAGCCGGCTGTTCAGAGCCGCCTGAAGGCGGCCCCCACGACTCCCTTGAGGCGACGGGCGCCAGCGTGCCCTCCAGGCCCTCGAGCGCCCCCGCGAGCGACGAACCTTCCTCGACATGCTCCGAGAGCGCTTCGGCCGTGTAGCGGACCCGCGCTTCGATGCCCCCGCCGGTCCTGAGGGATGGGTCGAGCTGCAGGCCGCTGAAGAAGATGCGCGAATGCTCGGCCACCCGTCCGAGCGCCCGCGTCAGCTCCCCCGGATCACGGGCTTCGTGGACCACTCGCTGTGCGTCGCGCACCAGGTCGTCGACCCGGTAGGGACTGACCGCGTATCCGAAATACTGGGTGGCCACATCCTCGAGCTGGTGCGCCTCGTCGACGACGAGCGTCGAGCAGGTCGGGATGACCTCGCCGTACGCGCTCTGCCGCACCGACGCATCGGCACAGAGCAGGTGATGGTTGACGATCACGACGTCGGACTCCGCGGCGCGGCGGCGCATCCGCGTGACGAAGCAGGTGTCGTACTGGGGACATTCCACGCCGAGACAGGACTCCGCTTCGGCGGCAATGTCCTTCCAGATGGGAATGTCCTCCGGCAGGTCGCGCAGCTCGGCGCGGTCGCCCGTCTCGGTCTTTGCCAGCCACCGCTCGATGATCGGCAGAAAGATTCGATCGCCGGTGTCGATGAGCCTCCCGCCGGCCGACGTATTGCCCTCGACCCCGTCCTTGTATGCGTCCCAGCGTTGCAGGCACGCGTAGTTCGAGCGCCCCTTCATCAGGGTGGCGGTGAACTGGATGCCGAGCGCGGACTGGAGCAGCGGCAGATCCTTGAAGAAGATCTGCTCCTGGAGGTTCTTGGTGCCGGTGGATACGAGGACGCGGCGGCCGCTGAGGACGGCCGGCGCCAGGTAGGCGAGCGTCTTTCCCGTCCCCGTGCCGGCTTCGGCGAGCAGGATTCCGCCGCTCTCGATCACGTCGGCGACGGCCTCGGCCATCCGCCGCTGGCCGTCGCGCGGCTCGTATCCTTCCAGGACACCGGCCAGTCCGCCGGTGTCGGAAAAGATGGCGGCGACTACTGCCTTTCCGGATACAGCGGGAACCTGCGGCACAGCCGCTCGACCTCACTCCTGACGGTGGCGAGCGTCCGATCGTCCTCGGGGGCACCGAGGACGCGGGCGATCAGATCCCCGATCTGGTCCATCTCCGCTTCCCGCATCCCGCGCGTGGTCACGGCGGGCGTGCCGACGCGGATGCCGCTCGCGACCATCGGCGGGTTCTGGTCGAACGGGATGGCGTTCTTGTTGACGGTAATGCCGGCCTTCCCCAGGGCGGCCTCCGCGATCTTGCCGGTGAGACCCTTCGAGAAGACGTCGACGAGCATCAGATGGTTGTCGGTGCCGCCGCTGACCAGGCGGAAGCCGTGGCCGCTGATCGACGCGGCGAGGCGCTTCGCATTGGCCGCGGTCTGCCGCTGGTAGCCCGCGAACGCCGGCTCCATCGCTTCCCTGAAGCAGACCGCCTTGGCCGCAATGATGTGCATGAGCGGGCCGCCCTGGATGCCGGGGAAGACCGCGCGATCCAGATCCCTGGCGTATTTTTCGCGGCACAGCACGAGGCCGGCGCGCGGACCGCGAAGCGTCTTATGGGTCGTTGATGTCACGAAGTCGGCGTGCGGGACGGGACTCGGGTGGACGCCGGCGGCGACCAGGCCCGCAATGTGCGCCATGTCGACCACCATCGGCGAGCCGACGGCCGTGGCCACCCGCGCAATGCGCTCGAAGTCGATGATCCGCGGATAGGCGCTTGCGCCGACCATGATCATCTTCGGCTTGCGCTCGTGCGCCAGCTTCTCCAGTTCCTCGTAATCAATCCGCTCGTCGTCTTTGCGGACGCCGTACGGGACGATCGTGTAGAGCTTGCCTGAGAAATTGAGCGGATGGCCATGGGTGAGGTGGCCGCCGTGCGCCAGATTCATCCCGAGCACGGTGTCGCCCGGCTTGAGGAGCGTCAGGTAGACGGCCATGTTCGCCTGGGCGCCGGAGTGCGGCTGGACGTTGGCGTGATCGGCGCCGAAGAGCGTCTTCGCGCGCGAAATGGCCAGCGATTCGGCGACATCAACGAACTCGCAGCCTCCGTAGTACCGCTTGCCCGGGTAGCCTTCCGCGTACTTGTTCGTCATCACCGAACCAGCGGCTTCGAGCACGGCGCTGCTGACGAAATTCTCCGACGCAATCAGTTCCAACCCTTCGGCCTGGCGCTTCGCCTCGCTGCGAATGGCGTTGGCGATGTCGGGATCGGAGTCGGCAAGGGAGCGCTGCATCGGCGAAAGCGCGGCATTGACCATAGGACGGAAATTGTACACTGCACGTTGATGGCGTCGGTCACGATTTCCGCGCGTGGTGAGCAGCGCGTCCGCAGCGGGCACCCGTGGGTGTATCGCACGGACGTGGTCGAAGTACAGGCGGATGCCGGTGCCATCGTGCGCGTCATCGGTCCGCGGAGCCGGACGATCGGATTCGCGCTCTTCAGCGACCAATCGCAGATTCCGATCCGCATGCTGACGCGGGGAGACGGCGAGCCCACGCCCTCGCTTCTTCGCAATCGGCTCAAACAGGCAATCGCGTTCCGGGAATCGCTGGCGCTCGACGCCACCGCATACCGTCTGGTGCATGGGGAGGCCGACCTGCTGCCGTCGCTGATCGTCGATCGCTACGACACGTGGCTTGTGGTGCAGGCGCTCTCGCAGGGGATGGACCGGCTGCTGCCGGACATCTGCACCATGCTCGTCGAGCTCACCGGTGCGACGGGCATCCTGGCGCGCAACGACCCGAAAGTGCGCGCGCTCGAGGGACTGGAGCAGAAGATTGAAGTCCTGTACGGAGACGTCCCGGAGTCGGTCATCGTGCGTGAAGGCCCCGTGGAGTACGAAGCCGACCTGAGGCGCGGACAGAAGACCGGCTTGTTTCTCGACCAGCGCGAGAACCGTGAAGCGGCTGCCCGGTACGCGCGCGGGCGGCTCCTCGACTGCTTCAGTTATCACGGCGGGTTTGCGCTGCGGCTGGCCCACCAGTGTCCGCAGGCCGAGGCGGTCGACGTCTCCGCGGACGCGGTCGCCCGCATCCGCGCCAATGCCGGGCGGAACGGCGTCCCGCATATCGAGGCGCGCGAAGCCAACGTGTTCGACGACCTTCGCCGCCTGGAACGGGCGGGGGAGCGGTACGACACGATCGTGCTCGATCCGCCGGCGTTCGCGAAAAACAAGGCGTCGGTGCCGAACGCCCTGGCCGGCTACAAGGAGATCAACCTCCGCGCGATGCGGCTGCTGAACCCGGGCGGGTATCTCGTCACCTGCAGCTGCTCGTACAACGTCAACGAAGCGATGTTCGAAGACATGCTCCACCAGGCGTCCGTCGACAGCCACGTGCCGCTGGCGGTCGTGGAGAAACGGATGCAGGGACGCGACCATCCCGTCCTTGTCGGCGTTCCTGAAACCTATTACCTCAAGTGCTTCATTCTTCGGCGCGTTGAGTGATCCCGTGACGCGTCGAACGGTGCTGATTACGGGCGGGTCGGCGGGGATCGGTGAAGCCTTTGCCGACGTGTTCGCAGCCGGCGGATTCGACCTGGTGCTGACGGCACGGCGGACCGACAGGCTGTCGGCCGCCGCGGCCAGAATCGAGAAGGCGTTCGGCGTGCGCGTGCACATCATCACCGCCGATCTCGCCGATCGTGCAGCGCCCGAACGGATGTGCGCGGAGCTGACGAGGCGTGGAATTGTCATCGACGCGCTGGTCAACAACGCGGGGTACGGCGTTCCCGGCAGGTTTACGGCATCGGCTTGGCCGCGGCATGCCCACATGCTGCAGGTGATGGTGGTGGCACCGGCGGAGCTCACGCACCGGCTGCTCCCCGGCATGGTGTCGCGCGGCTACGGGCGGATCATCAACGTCGCATCCCTGGCGGCCCTGGTGCCGGCCCCCGCCGGGCACACCCTGTACGCCGCCTCCAAGGCACTCGTCGTGAAATTCTCGGAGGCGCTGGCCAACGAAGTTCGCGCGCAGGGCGTGCACGTCACCGCGCTCTGTCCGGGGTTCACGTTCAGCGAGTTCCACGACGTGGCGGACACGCGGGACACAGTGCGGCACCTTCCGGGCTGGATGTGGATGGACGCCCCGGCGGTGGCAGCGGAAGGCTTTGCGGCCGTGATGGCGGGCGCGCCGGTGCACGTCACGGGACGGGTCAACAGGCTCATTGCCACGATGTCCCGGGTGATTCCGCAGCGCCTGCTCATGGCCATCGGCCGCCGGACCGCATGGCGCTATCGCAGGGCCTGATCCATGCTCACCTGGGTCCGAGTCGGCGCGCTGGTCCTTTCGCTCTGTGCAGGACAAGGGGCGGCGTACGCGCATCCCGCGCCGTTCAGTTTTCTCGATCTGATCATTCGCGCGGGCGGCGTGGACGGAGCGCTGGTGCTTCACGTTGAGGACGTCGCGCACGACCTCGGCGTGGCGCCAGCCGATCGGCTGCTGAACGCTGGCGTCATCGCACAGGTCCGCGACCGGCTCGTCGCGCTGCTCGCCCCGCGTCTCGGCGTCCGGACCGATACAGGCGGCGCGATTGAGTGGGGGGCCCTGGAACCCGCCATCGACCGGCATGGCGTCGTCCTGCGCTTCCGGATTCCAGGAACGGCGCCTGGCGCCCTGTACCTCGGCCCGCACATGTTTCCGTACGATCCGGCGCACCAGACGTTCGTCAACGTGTACGAGGACGGCGAAATCCGGCAGCAGATGATCTTCAACGCCGGCAGCGGCGAGCAGATCTACTACAGCGGGTCGACGCAGGGCGTGCTCGCGGTGATGCGGACGTTCACCCCCGCCGGCATCCATCACATCCTGATAGGACCGGACCACATCCTCTTTCTGATTGGGCTGCTGCTCCTGGGCGGCACGTGGCTGGCGCTCGTGCGTATCGTGACCGCGTTCACGATTGGCCACAGCATCACGCTGTCGCTCGCGGCCCTGAGTCTCGTGATCCCGCCGGCCCGGGTGATCGAGCCCGCGATCGCACTGAGCATCGTGTTTGTCGGGGCGGACAATCTCGTCCGGGGCAGCGGCCGCGACCTGCGGGCCTGGGCCGCGCTCGTCTTCGGTCTCATTCACGGCTTCGGCTTCGCGAACGTGCTGCGCGAGTTCGGCCTGCCCGCACAGGCCCTGGGGTGGTCGCTCTTTTCGTTCAATCTTGGCGTCGAGATTGGCCAGCTGGGAGTCGTGCTGCTTGTGGCGACCGGGCTGGAGACGGTTCGACGGCGGAGCGAGGCGGCCGGTACCCGCGTGGCGATCGCCGGGTCGGCCGTTGTCATTACGGCCGGCGTCTACTGGTTCGTCGAGCGGGTGTTCTTCCCTGCCGGCATCCTGTAACGGCTTAGAACCAACGCCGCCACCAGACGATGGAGGCGGCGGCCTGATTGTCGTACGTGGAGCGGCCGAAGACGCGGCGCGCCCGATGACCGAGACGCAGCGTCCATTCCGGCGTCACGCGAAATCCAACGACTTCCTCCACCCCCGCCAGTTGCTGATCGAGAACGCCTGCGGCCCGCACGAATGGTGAACTCATGCGCTCGACGCGTCCCGATACGAACCAGCGGGGTGCGAGCGTCTGCTGGCCCTGCACGAACCACCCCGACGCCACCCGCGTCCCGAGGCTGGTCCCGATGGAGTCGCGCACCCATTCGCCGGCAACCTTCGTATAGGCGTACAAGAACTCGGATTCGATGGTGACCACGGTCGCGTCATGCGTCGAGGCGACGACGGGACTCTCGCCCGCGCGCTGCCATCCGCCGTGCGTCATCGACGCGCCGACGCGGAATCCGACGAATGGCGTGACGCCTCCGCCCACGAGCACGTTGGTGAATCGCGGGGGGTTGGTACGCGACAGAATCCGTCTCCGGCGCAGCGGCGATGTGTCGATCACGCCTGCTCGCACATCCCAGTGCGCGCCGGACACCGTGACCTGGCCGCCCAGCGGATAGAGGCCGCCGAGGAGGTTCGCGCGCGGCGCTCTCAGGGCCGGCTCGAGAGGCGGCAGCTGCGAGAAGAGCGAAGACGGCGAGGAAATCGTGGGGTTCAAGTGCGGACGGCGCACCGTCAGATTCGCCAGGCCGATCGGCGCCGGAATGAGTCCGGCGTCGACGCGAACGCCTATGGGCCCCGGACGCTCGTATCGCAGCGCGGCGATCCAGATATCGCGGTTCCATTGGCCCGACTGCAGGCGCTGAACGATTGGCCACGCGATGACCTCGAACCGTCCGATGCCGACCGAGACGAACGCGTCGAGCGCCATGCCATAGGCGCCGTTGCCGTTGGCGTCGACGGCGCTGTCGGTGGCCGCCGTGGTATCGATCGCCAGCGTCGAGGGACGTGCCGTCTGCGCCGCGGCGTGACACGGCGTGAGAAGTGCCCAGACGACGAACGCGATGGGGCACCGGAGCCGCATCCGCACGATCACACCAACTGGCTGTCGAGACGCTGGTGCAGGGGAGGGCTCGCCGAGCGCGACGAGCCGTGCGGACGTGTCATTGTTCGGGGACAGGCAGGACGAAATCCGCCTGCAGCGTCCGGCCCAACTCGACCCGGACGTTCACCGTGGTGTCGCCAAGCCGCTCGTGCCGGGCGGTGATCTGCCGCTCCCCGGCGGGCACGCCCGTCAGCTCGAACTGTCCGGCTTCATTCGGGACGGTGAACCAGGGATGATCGAACACCATGACGGTGGCGCTCATATGCGAGTGAATCTCGCAGAAGATCTTGACCACACCGGGACGATCGAAACGGACCGTGCGGGTGTCCCCCCGCGGATAACGGCCCAGGTTGAAGGTCCTGATCCGCGAGAGCGAGAACACGTTGTGATAGAGCGGGTCGTCGTTCGGGAATTCGACGTCGGACCCCACCGTCACGGCGACGACGCGTGGCGTGAACGCTTCGTCGCGCTGCCGGATCGCCACGCGCATCGGCGCGACGCGCTGGGGCTGCATGTTCCGAAGGTAGACGACGACGTTGCGCCGCTCGGACCCCGGCGCCAGCCTGGGCGAGGGGACCGAACGCGTCGGGTACGCTGTCGTCGGCCGCCGTGTAGAGATCGGAATGCCGATCTCGACGCGTCCCCGAACGCCGGCGGCTTCCTGACCGTGCGGCGCACGGGTGCCGGCGGCAAGAAATCCGGTCGCGGCCGCCGCGAGCAGAAGAACGCGCAGACGTCGACGCACTCGGCGCATTTTAGTGGAGTACACCGGTGATATCGTCACGGCATGCTCGCGCTGTTGCTGGCGGCAATGGTCACGGCCCAGACTGGCGCTAGGCTCCCGGAACGGGGCGTGTCGGAGGCGCTGGCCCGGGACCGCGCCCGGGCGTTCCGATCGCTTCGCTACGACCTGACGCTGACAATCCCCGCCGACCCCTCGCAGCCCGTCAAAGGCCGAATCATCGTGCGATTCGCCCTCGCGGCGCCTCGACTGGTCGAACTGGACTTTGCCGCCCCGCCGGACCAGGTCGCCGGCGTGACGGTGGCCGGAGCCGCCGTTGCCTACGGCGCCACGAACGGCCACCTCCTGATCCCCGCCGCCGCCACGCGCGCCGGCGAGAACGAAATCACCATCGATTTCGTCGCGGGCAACGATCCGCTGAATCGCGACCCCGAGTTTGTGTATTCCCTCTTCGTTCCGGCGCGCGCCCATCGCGCGTTTCCCTGCTTCGACCAGCCGGATCTGAAGGCGCGCTACACGCTCACCCTCGACATTCCAGAGGGATGGCAGGCGGTGGCGAACGGCGCTCAGGCGGCAGCCGAGACGCGGGCGGGCCGTACGCGCGTACGGTTTGCCGAGACGCAGCCCATCTCGACGTATCTCTTCGCCTTCGCCGCCGGACGGTTCATGGTGGAAACGGCCGATCGGGGCGGCCGCCAGTTCCGCATGTTCCATCGCGAGACGGACACGGCCAAGGTCGCGCGAAACCGCGACGCGGTCTTCGATCTGCATGCGGCGGCGCTCCGCTGGCTGGAAGACTACACCGCGATTCCGTACCCGTTCGGCAAGTTCGACATCGTCGCCATCCCGGCGTTTCAGTTCAGCGGCATGGAGCATCCGGGGGCGATCCTGTACAACGCCGGGTCGATTCTGCTCGATGAATCGGCGACACAGAACCAGATGCTCGATCGCGCGAGCGTGATCGCGCACGAGACGTCGCACATGTGGTTCGGCGACCTGGTCACGATGCGGTGGTTCAACGACGTCTGGATGAAGGAAGTCTTCGCCAATTTCATGGCGGCGAAGATCGTGAATCCGGCATTCCCGCAGGTGAATCACCAGCTGCGGTTTCTGCTGGCGCATTATCCCGGTGCCTATCAGGTCGATCGCACGGCCGGCTCCAATCCCATCCGTCAGGAGCTGGCCAATCTCGAGGACGCGGGCCAGATGTACGGCGCCATCATTTACCAGAAGGCGCCGATCGTCATGCGGCAGCTGGAAATGATTGTCGGCGAGTCGCGCTTCCGCGACGGCCTGCGCGAGTACCTGAAGGCCTTCTCCTTCGGCAACGCCACATGGCTCGATCTCATTCGCATTCTTGACGCCAGGACGTCTGAGAACCTGGCCGAATGGAGCCACGCGTGGGTGGAGGAACGGGGCCGGCCGGAGTTCGCATCGGCGCTACAGCTCGCTCGCGGCCGCATTTCACGTCTGACGCTGCAGGCCACCGACCCCCTGGGCCGCGGACTGGTCTGGCCGCAGCAGCTCCGCGTGACGCTCGGGTATCCGGGGCGCACCCGCGACGTGCGGGCGTACGTGAGCGGTCGCACAACGCGCGTGCGCGACGCGGAGGGTCTGCCGGAGCCGCTGTTCGTGCTGCCAAATGGCGCGGGGCTCGGGTACGGCCTGTTCGTCCTGGACGAGCAAAGCCGGGACTATCTCCTTGGCCACATCCAGACGATCGACGATGCCCTCACGCGGGGAAGCGGCTGGACCGCCCTCTGGGAAAACATGCTGGAGGGGCACATTCAGGCAGCATCGCTCCTCGACACGATCGCACGGGCGCTGCCGGTGGAACAGGACGAGCAGAACGTTCAGCGGGTGCTGGGCTACACCGCGCGGGCGTTCTGGCGGCACCTGCCTCCGGAGGAACGGACGCGCCGCGCCGCCGCCATCGAGGCCGTCCTGCGCGCCGGCATCACGGGCGCGAAGACGAGCAGCGCCAAGGCCGCATGGTTCTCCGCCTATCGGGACGTGGCGGTGACGGCCGCCGGGGTCCAGTGGCTGGAGGCCGTGTGGCGCCGGACGGAGACGATCCCTGGATTGACGTTTGCCGAGACGGACGACATTGCGATGGCGCAGGAACTGGCGGTCCGCGAGGTGCCAGGCTGGCCGGACATCCTGAAGACGCAGCACGGCCGGATCCAGAATCCCGACCGCAAGGCCCGGTTTGCGTTCGTGATGCCGGCGCTCTCGAACGATCCGGCCGTGCGCGAGGCCGCGTTCGAACGCCTGCGCGCCGTGGAGAACCGGCGGCGCGAGCCGTGGGCGGCCGAGACGCTTGCCTACCTGAATCATCCGCTCCGCGCCGCTCATGCGGTGCGGTTCGTTCGTCCGAGCCTCGATCTCCTCAGGGAAGTACAGCGGACCGGCGACATCTTCTTCCCCGCGCGCTGGATTGAATCGGTGCTGGCCGGTCATCGATCGGGGGAGGTGGCGGCCATCGTCCGCGATTTTCTCGGGCGCGAGCTGCAGTATCCGCAGCGGCTGCGATGGACCGTCCTGACCGCCGCAGACGAACTATTCCGGATTGAGAGCGGCACATGATCGCCGTGATTGATGTCGGCCGCACGACGAAAACGCCGATCCAGGAAGGGCACGCGAGACACGTCCTGGTTCCGTCCGAGAACGGAACGCGCGTGCACGTCGCCATCAAGGACGTCGATCCTGGAAAGACGTCCCGCGTGGCGCCCAGCGACAGGACTCAGGTGGTCTATATCCTCGACGGCAATGACGCCATCGTGACCCACACACGAGCGGGGGGCGCGACCGAGTACACGGCGCAGCGGCGCGCCGGTGTCTATCTGGAACCATCGGAGGAAGCCACGGTCGGAGCCTCGGGCAGTCCGCTCGTGCTTCTCCTGGTCACCGTGCCCAAGCACACGGGAAAGCCCGCCGGGCCTGGGTCGCCGGCCGGCTATTTTTTCGAAGAAGCCCGCCTGCGGTCGCTGATCGATGAGAAGCGCTTCCGGGAGCGAACGTTCTGGGTGAACAGGGAAACGGGGCTGTCCGGGTCGTGGGATCTGCAGCTTGGCCGTATGCAGTATGCGCCGCACGCGCATTCGCCGCGCCATGTGCACAACGCGTCACCGGGGAGCGCGATCGCGCCCGAGCACTTCTACCTGATTGAGCAGGGGACCGGAGAAGTACAGCACGACACCGGGAGCCTTCCGATCGGGCCGGGCAGCCTGGTCCTGATCCCGGCGGGGGAGTGGCACCAGCTGATCGCGTCAGAGTCCGGATTTGACTACATCGAATTCCAGGCCCCGTTCGATTTCGCCACGACGATGGACCACGATCCGCTGGGCAAGAACTGGTACATCAAGGGCACGGACGACGGGACGGGGAAGCCGGTGCTCTGGGTCCAGAGCTAACGTCGCCAGAGCTGCCGGCTCGCGAGCTTCGCCCCTTCCACGAGTGCCTCGAGCTTCGCCCACATCACGGACGGATGGACGCGGCGGTTCAGCTCTTCCTGCGCAAAGCCGCAGTCGGTGCCCGCAATCACGTTCTCGCGGCCCACGCATGACGCGAAGCGGGCGAGGCGCTCGGCCACGAGCTCCGGGTGCTCCACGACATTGGTGCCGTGGCTGACGACGCCGGGAACGAGCACCTTGCCCGCCGGCAGTTTCACGTCCTGCCAGACACGCCATTCGTGCTCGTGCCGCGGATTGGCTGATTCAATCAGGTACGCGCCCGCGTTCACTTTCAGCACGAGGTCCACGATCTTCCGGAGCGGGACATCCGTCGTGTGGGGTCCGGGCCAGCTTCCCCAGCAGACGTGGTAGCGGATGCGGTCCTCGGGCAACCCTTCGAGCGCGTGGTTCAGGATCTCCACGTGCCGCGCCAGCCAGGCGTAGTACTCCTCAAAGGTTCCCGGCGGAACCATCCGATCGTAGGTGACCGCGGCCCGCGCGTCGTCAACCTGCAGAAGAAATCCCGCGTCGATGATCGAGCGGTACTCGGTCCTGAGCGCCTCGGCGAGCGCCACGACGAGATCCTCGTCAGTCTTGTAGTACTCGTTCTTCCTGTCCGGAATGGCGCTCGACGGAGCAGCCACCGGCAGGAACGCTTCGTCGGCGCCAGCCGCGCGCGTCGCGGCTTTGAGGTTGTCGATGTCGCGCTGCAGCTCGAAGAGACCGTTGTACGCAATCGGGCCCGTGCAGACGGCGTCGAGCACCGTGACGTTCGACCAGTCCTTGCCGTCGCCGCGTCCCTCGAGTTCCGCGTAGAACTCGGCGAACCTGGCACGGTCGGCGCCACGCGCGAATGCGCTGCCGCCCTTCGCCTCCCGTAGCTCGAAGCCGCTCAGCCGCTTCAACGCGTAGAGCGACCAGCTCGTCGACTTGCCGAACTCGCCGTCGTTCGGCACGTCGATGCCGGTCTTAACCTGGCGATCCACTACGGCGCCGACGGCATCCTTGAGTGTCGCGTCGAAGCGCTGCTGATCGACTGGCTGCCCCTTCTGCCGCGCGCGCGCAAAGTCCAGGAGATCGGGTGGCCGTACGAGGCTGCCGGTGTGGGTCGTCAGGATACGGTCGGTGCTTCGTTTCATCGTGGTGTGTGACCCGAGAGTGCCCGGAAGATCAGGAGATGTCCCGCGAGGGCGGCAAGGACCATCACCGCCGGAAGCCAGACGAACGGAGGATGCATCACCCAGACATTCAGGCGGTCGGGCCCGAAGAATTGAAAACGGGGCGTGGACAGAATCGCGACGCCGACGATGTTCAGGAGGAGCGCCAACCCGAGGATGTTCCAGGCAAGGGCGAGCCGGCGGCCGGCGCGCCCGGTGGCCACCAGCCACGCCAGCACCATCGCCGTGATCCCGCTGACGATGTCGAAGTTGCGTCCCGAGTAACTCATCTGCACCGGCATGATCCCGCGGTCGTACATGCCGTGCATCGCGAGCTCCAGCGGCAGTCGAAATCCCTGGATGGCGATGAGCGTCCAGAGTGGCAGGCCGAGGACGAGCCGCGTCCCGTACGGTGTGAAGGCGATCGTCGCCGCCAATCCCACAATCGCCAGCACCAGCAGGGCGAAGGGGGGCGGCGTCGCCTCCCACTGCAGGAGCACGCCGCTGTCCGCGGCCATCCACGTCAACGCCATCCAGATCGCCGCGACGACCAGCGTCCCGATCACCGCGCTCCGGCGCGCGGCGTCCGGTTCGTCGAGACGACGCGACGCGTACGAGACGGCGGCCGCGAGCTGGAGGACGAGCAGGACGGGGATGATCACGAACGCGAGGACGACAGGGTCGTACCAGGAGTAGGCAGGCATCAGTGGCTGCCCACATAGTAGCGACGATTGAGCCGGCGATCGGGCTGGCCGGCTATTGCGGCTACAATCCCGACGATAGGTGTCCAGGAGGATTGTCTCGTGCGCATGCTCATCGTCCTTGCCTCGGCGCTGGCGGCCGCAGTGCCACCGGCGTTTGCTCAAACCCCTGCACCCGGCCACGTGCACTACGTCGAGCCCGCCCAGCAGGAAGCGGCGGCCGGTCCGCTGGCCCCGCGTCTTCAGAATCTCGGCACCCACGAGTTCCGGGTTTCGACGAGGACCCGCGACGCGCAGCGGTTCATCAATCAGGGGCTGAACCTCGCGTACGCATTCAACCACGCCGAGGCGCGGCGGGCGTTTCGCGAGGCGGCACGGCTCGACCCCGGCCTGGCGATGGCGTACTGGGGCCAGGCGCTCGTCCTTGGCCCGAATATCAACGCGCTGATGGAGCCCAACGAGGAGCCGCAGGCGCGCGAGCTGGTGCAGCAGGCGCTCTCTCTGAAGGGGCGGGCGAGCGCCCGCGAGCAGGCCTACATCGACGCGCTCGCGCAGCGCTATTCAGGGAACGCCGCCGATCGGACCTCGCGGGATCGCATGTATTCGGAAGCGATGCGTGCCCTTCACCGGCGCTACCCGCAGGACCTTGACGCCGCGATGCTCTACGTCGAATCCGTGATGGACCTGCGTCCGTGGGGGTACTGGCAGGGCGATGGCACGCCGCACGAAGGCATCGCGGAGGCCGTTGCGCTCACCGAGCAGGTGATGGCGAGGAACCCCCGCCACCCGGGCGCGCTCCACATGTACATCCACCTCATGGAGGCGACGTCGACGCCGGAAAAGGCCGAACGTGCGGCGGATACGCTGTTGACGCTCATGCCCGCGGCTGGCCACATGGTCCACATGCCGGGGCACATCTATCAGCGTGTGGGCAGGTACGCCGATGCGATGCGCTCGAACGAGCTGGCGATTGCCGCCGACGAGGACTACATCACGCAGTGCCGGGCGCAGGGCCTGTACCCGATGGCGTACTACCCGCACAACATTCACTTCCTGTGGTTTGCGGCGACGTTCGCGGGCCAGAGCCGCATCGCCATCGCATCGGCGCGGCAGCTGGCGGACAAAATCGACGATCAGGCGCTTCGTGAACTCCCGCTGCTCGCGGGCTTCCGCATCGTGCCGTACTACGCGCTGACCCGATTCGGCCGCTGGGATGAAATGCTCAAGGAGCCGGAGCCGCCGTCATTCAACGTCGCGCTGCGGGCGGTCTGGCACTACGCGCGTGGATTGTCGTTTGTGGCGACCAGTCGCGTGGAGGGGGCGGAGGCAGAACTGACCTCGCTCCGCGCGCTCCTCGCGGAACCGACCAAACAGCCCTTCTTCTCGCCGAACACCGCCGACGCGGCGCTCGCGCCGGCGCCCGAAGTGCTCGCTGGTGAGATTGCCGCCGCCCGCGGCAATTTCGACGAAGCGATCGCCCGCCTCGACCGTGCCGTCAGGATGGAGGACAGTCTCGTCTACACCGAGCCGGCGGAGTTTCACTTTCCGCCGCGCCACGCCCTCGGGGCGGTTCTCCTCAAGGCCGGCCGGTCCGCCGAGGCCGAAACTGTCTATTGGGAGGATCTGCGCCGCAACCGCGAGAACGGATGGGCGCTCTTCGGGCTGCTCCAGGCACTACGCGCCCAGGAGAAATCGTACGAGGCGTCGCTCATCGAAGCCCGATTCAAAAGGGCGTGGGCGTCCGCGGATGTCACCTTGACCGCCTCGCGCTTCGGCCGCGACTAAGCACCGGGGTCAGAAAATGCGCGAGATATGATCTTGCCGCTATCGTCATAGGTGCGGTCACACAACGCCTCTTCAGCCACGCGCAAACCTTCTTTGTGACCCGCTTCTCCGTATAATGCTTGCGCTATCACGACGTTCTTGACCTGCGACGAATGAGTGTTCGATTCCTTCACTCCGGCGATAGGGCACTGGTCGTGGAATTTGGCGATCGCATTGATCACGCACTTAGCGATCGCGTGCTGCGTCTCAGAGCCTCGATACGGGCGTCGAACATTCCCGGAGTTGTCGAGACTGTGCCGACCTTCCGCTCCCTCCTTGTTTTGTATGATCCACTCCAGATAGGAAGCGCAAGCCTCATCACCA
The DNA here is from genome assembly GCA_964202965.1 of Vicinamibacterales bacterium. Taxonomy (GTDB): domain Bacteria; phylum Acidobacteriota; class Vicinamibacteria; order Vicinamibacterales; family UBA2999; genus CAXNKG01. Next base: position 40,349 of record CAXNKG010000006.1, on the reverse strand, counting down.
GCATCGAGGCGTTACTGGACCAAGGTGCCCGACAGGCACGATCAGCAAGATTGTGGCGAATCCCGGCATGCTATGACGTGAGCCACGCCCCCGATCTTCCTGAAGTCGCTGAACGCACTGGCCAGAGCCCGGAGGAGATTGTCCGGGCGCACTCTGAAACGTCTTTTCACGTCTACATGATGGGCTTCGTACCCGGACATCCATACATGGGCGACCTTCCTGATTCGCTCGCCTTACCGCGCCGGAAAGATCCCAGGATGAAGGTTCCGGCCGGGTCCATCGCGATTTCCGGCAATTTGAGCGTGATCTATCCCATAGAGAGTCCTGGAGGATGGCATCTGATCGGTGCGAGCCCGGTCCGCCTGTTCGATTCGGCTGTCGCCCAGCCGTCTTTGCTGAGTCCTGGCGACAAAGTGCGGTTCTGTCGCATCAGTGCTGTCGAATTCAATGAAATCCGTGCAGCCGTCGAGACAGGGAACTACTCCGTTCCTTTCGAAGCCCCGGTGCATGATGCAGGGCCTTGAGGTTCTCGACCCTGGTCTTCAGACCACTGTGCAGGACCTGGGGCGAATTGGCTTTCGAGATGTGGGTGTCCCCGCTTCCGGTCCACTGGATTGCGTCAGCTTCCGTTTGGCTAACGCACTCGTTCGGGGTCCCGCCGGCTCCCCAGCCCTCGAAATACTGATGCTGGGTCCGACCATGAAAGTCGTGGCCGAATCGTTGCGGGTCGCACTTGTAGGGTGCAGTGCCAGCATGGAGATTGAGCACAACAACGTAAAGCGGCGTGTTCCGTCCGGCAGGAGCGTGCGGCTGATACGTGACGACGTGTTGCACATCCCCTTTCTGGGCGATTCCGTGTGCGCATATCTTGCGATCGAAGGGGGCTTTGCAATTCCTCCGGTGCTTGGCAGCACCTCAACGTACGTTCCTGGAGGAGTTGGCGGGTTTAAGGGCCGGCGACTTCAACAGGGGGACCTGGTGCCGTTGACGCTCAATGATGTCGAGCGGCGCGCGGAGTCTGTTATGAGGCGGCCGCTGCCTCTTGGAATGGACGATCTTATTCGCGTCATCCTCGGTCCCCAGGTCGATTACTTTACGGAAGGCGCAGTGGAGACGTTCCTGTCGTCCGAGTACACGGTGTCCTTTCAATCGGACCGGATGGGGTTTCGTCTTGAAGGGCCGACACTCACGCATTCCAAGGGCTACAACATTGTTTCTGACGGTGCAGTGACGGGATCCATCCAGGTTCCGGGCTCGGGGCAGCCCATCGTGCTGATGGTGGACAATCCGACCACCGGCGGATATCCGAAGATTGCCACGGTGATCTCCTCAGATATATCCACCCTCGGACGCCGCGCCCCCGGCCGGAAGGTCCGCTTCGTCGCGGTGACCATCGACGAAGCACATGTGGCCTGTAAGCAGCAGGAGAAGAACTTCGACGAACTGAGCCACTTCGACAGCGTGTTCGACTGACGACAGATCCAGAGAACCTGAATTGAACACGGAAACATTGGTGTGCCATACTCCGTCGTCGTTGACGGACGGGCACCCGCATCGTAGGAATGAAGGTGAATTGTTTTCGCGTGGCAGTTGTTGCTGTTGCACTGGCCGCGGTAATCCCGATGCTCGGGCCCGTGAGGGCGCAAGCGCCACAAGGCACGAGCCGTGATCGGGAGATACCCGCAGGAACAAATTTCGCGAAGGCAGCATTCCGCCTATGGCTACCGGACGGGGTAAAGACCTATCGGGCAGTCGTCCTGCTTATGCCCGGTTCGAATGGCGATGCCCGGGCTCAGGTTGACGATTCCGTCTGGCGTGATTTTGCCTCCCGTCACCGGTTGGCGCTTGTAGGCGCCCAGATCGTCGATAAGCCGCACGAACAGAAGTTCCTCGAGGAATACGTCAATGTCTCCGAGGGCAGCGGACAAGCTGTTCTTGACGCGCTCACGCAATTCGCGTCGCAGTCGCAGCACCCGGAGCTCGCCACCGCCCCTTTGTTGTTATGGGGAATGTCCGCTGGCGGCCAGTTCAACTACGAGTTCGTCGCCTGGAAACCGGAACGCGTCATTGCTTTTGTCGCTAATAAAGGCGGCATCTACTACACCGCCCTCACGTCGCGTGCGGCCCGAAATGTCCCCGGCATTCTGTTCATCGGCGGGAAGGAACCTGTGCCCTCTCGCAATACGACCATCAAGGGACTGTTCGCGTTGAACAGACGCGCCGGTGCGCTTTGGGCACTCGCTGAGGAGCCCGGGGCCGCTCATGTCGTCGGCCGATCGCGTGACGTGGCATTGGTTCTTTTTGAAGAAGCCCTGAGGCTTCGCCTGGGCGAAGAGAATCCAGGCTCGCAACAATCCGATTTGCTGAAGCAAATTAGTGAGAACACCGGTTTCTTGGGAGATCTCCAAACAGGCGCCTACCATTCGGCGGCGGAGCCTCCGCCGTCCGCAGAACCCATGGCGTGGTTGCTCACAGAACGAGTCGCTCGGGCATGGGCGGCCATGGTGACTGAAAAGTCCATTGAGCCTTAGCGCCGCGTCACTGTGAGCCTGCCTGACCGGCGGTCGAGCTCACTGGCTACCGTGCAGCCGGTCGGCCCGTCACACCTGCACCAGCATCGATGGAATTCTTGACGTGACACCCGAACCGGGCGCCTGGGATTTCTGGATTGACCGCGGCGGTACCTTCACCGACGTGATCGCGCGCAAGCCTGACGGCGCTCTCGCCGCCCGCAAACTCCTGTCGGAAAATCCGCTGGCGTACTCGGATGCGGCGGTGCAGGGCATCCGCGACCTGCTTGGCATGAAGCCGGGCGAGCCGATTCCGACGGGGCGCATCGGCGCTGTAAAAATGGGCACGACCATCGCCACCAACGCGCTGCTCGAGCGCAAGGGCGAGCGCACCCTGCTCGTGATCACCAAGGGATTCCGTGACGCCCTGCGCATCGGCTACCAGGCGCGGCCGAATATCTTCGCCAAGAAGATCGTCAAGCCCGACATGCTCTATGAGCGCGTCGCCGAAGTCGACGAACGCGTCCGCGCCGACGGCACGGTCGAGCGGGAACTCGATCTTGCGGGCGTGCGCGTGGAGCTCGAGCGCGCACAACGCGACGGCATTTCCGCGGTCGCGATCGTCTTCATGCATGCCTACCGCTATCCGGAACATGAGCGGCGCGTCGCCGCCCTCACGCGCGAGATGGGATTTGCCCAGGTCTCGGTGAGCCACGAGGTGTCGCCGTTGATCAAGCTGGTCGGGCGCGGCGACACCACCGTGGTGGATGCGTATCTGTCACCGCTTATCCGTCGCTATGTAAGTCATGTGGGGAGGGAGTTGAATGCGGGCAATGATCACCTCTCCCCGACTGCGGAGAGACGGACCCGCCTCATGTTCATGATGTCTTCCGGAGGGCTCACGGCGGCGGAACTGTTTCAGGGCAAGGACGCGATCCTTTCAGGACCGGCGGGCGGCGTGGTCGGCATGGTCGAGACCGGCCAGGAGGCCGGGTTCGACCGGCTGATCGGCTTCGACATGGGAGGCACGTCAACGGACGTGTCCCACTTCGAGGGCGAATTCGAGCGCGCGTTCGAGACCGAGGTCGCCGGCGTGCGTATGCGCGCCCCGATGATGCTGATCCACACGGTGGCAGCCGGCGGAGGCTCGATCCTGCACTTCGATAGCGCGCGGTTCCGCGTCGGCCCGGATTCTGCCGGCGCCAATCCCGGTCCCGCGTGCTATCGGCGAGGCGGTCCGCTCGCGGTGACCGACGCCAACGTGATGCTCGGCAAGCTCATCCCCGATTTCTTCCCGAAGATCTTCGGGCCGGCGCAGGACCAGCCACTCGACGATGCAGTCGTGCGCGAGCGGTTTGCTTCCTTGGGGCGTGAGGTCGGCGACGGGCGCAGCGCCGAACAGGTGGCCGACGGCTTCGTCCGCATCGCCGTCGAGAACATGGCCAATGCCGTCAAGAAGATTTCGGTACAGCGAGGCTACGACGTGACGCGCTATGCGCTCAACTGCTTCGGTGGGGCCAGCGGCCAGCACGCGTGCCTCGTCGCAGACGCGCTCGGCATGACCAAGGTGCTGATGCACCCGTTCTCGTCGCTGCTCTCCGCCTACGGCATGGGACTGTCCGCCATCCGCGCCACCCGCCAACAGTCGATCGAAGAGCCGTTCGGGGATGCCGTGCTCGCTTCGATTGCGGATGTCGGTGAACGGCTTGGCGACGCCGCGCGCAAGGAGGTGATTGGGCAAGGTGTGCCGGCGGAGGATGTCACGGTGCACGTGCAGGCTCACATCCGCTACGCGGGCACGGATACGCCGCTGGGCATCAACGCGGGCGACCTCGCCGCAATGAAATCCGCCTTCGAAACCGCGCATCAATCCCGTTTCGGCTTCATCGACGAGGACAAGCCCCTGATGGTCGAGGCTGTCTCCGTGGAGGCCATCGGTGGCGGCCGTACGTTCACCGAGCCGGTGCATGCGCTGACGTCGGAGCCCCTGCCTCCTCCGGCCCGTCGCACACGGTTCTACTCGAACGGCGGCTGGCATGACGCCGGTGTGTTCCTGCGCGAGCGCCTCAAGCCAGGCCATGCGATCGACGGTCCCGCCATCGTGATCGAGGTGCATCAGACAATCGTGGTCGAGTCCGGCTGGCGCGCCAATCTCACCGCGAAGAATCATCTCGTTCTGGAGCGGATCGTGCCGCGACCGCGTCGTTACGCGGTGGGCACGGACGCCGACCCGGTGATGCTGGAGGTGTTCAACAACCTGTTCATGTCGATTGCCGAGCAGATGGGCGTGACGCTGCAAAACACCGCCTACTCGGTGAACATCAAGGAGCGGCTGGATTTTTCATGTGCGGTGTTCGCTGACGACGGGACGCTGGTGGCCAATGCTCCGCACATGCCAGTGCATCTCGGCTCCATGGATCGCGCGGTCGAGAGCGTCATCCGTGACAATGCCGGCAGGATTCTCCCCGGCGACGTCTACGCCATCAACGCGCCGTACAACGGCGGTACGCATCTGCCGGACATCACGGTGTGTACACCAGTGTTCGATCTCTCGTCGATGTCTGTCTCGCCCGATCCGTCTGTGGAGACAGTGGGTGAGCATCCGAAGTCTCGAATACTATTCTGGGTCGCCTCACGCGGCCATCACGCGGATGTCGGCGGCATCTCGCCCGGTTCGATGTCTCCCCTTGCGACCAACATCGAGGAAGAAGGCGTCTACATCGACAGCTTCAAGCTGGTCGATCGCGGCCGATTTCAGGGCAAGGCGCTCGATGATCTGCTCACCGGCGCCACGTATCCCGCACGCAATCCGCTGCAGAACGTCAACGACATCAAGGCGCAGATCGCCGCCAACGAAAAAGGCGTTCAGGAACTGCGCAGGATGGTGGCGATGTTCACGCTGCCGGTGGTGCAGGCCTACATGCAGCACGTCCAGGACAATGCGGCGGAAAGCGTGCGCCGCGTCATCGACCGGCTGCACGATTCCGAATTCGCCTACGAAATGGACCAGGGCACCGTGATCAGGGTAAGGATCACGGTCGACAAGGAAAAGCGCGAGGCGACGGTCGACTTCACCGGCACCTCGCCGCAACAGCCCACCAACTTCAACGCGCCGGAACCGGTGGCGCGGGCCGCCGTGCTCTACGTCTTCCGGGTGATGGTCGACGACGACATCCCGATGAACGGGGGCTGTCTGCGGCCGATCACGATCATCATTCCCGAGAAGTCGATGCTCTCGCCCGAGTATCCCGCAGCCGTGGTGGCCGGCAATGTCGAGACCTCGCAGGCGGTGACCGATTCGCTATTCGGCGCGCTCAACGCCATGGCGGCCGCGCAGGGGACGATGAACAACCTCAACTTCGGCAACGCCAAGTACCAGTATTACGAGACGATCTGCTCCGGCTCACCCGCCGGTCCCGGCTTCGACGGCACCGACGCCGTGCACACACACATGACCAACACGCGCCTCACCGATCCGGAGGTGCTGGAGTTCCGCTATCCCGTAGTGCTGGAGGATTTCCACATTCGCACAGGCTCGGGCGGGCGCGGGCGGTGGAGCGCCGGCGACGGGGTCCGGCGCACCATCCGGTTCCTCGAACGGATGGAGTGCACCATCCTGTCCGGCCATCGCCGGGTGCCGCCGTTCGGCCTTGCCGGCGGCGCGAACGGTCAGATCGGCGAGAACCGGGTGCGCCGCCACGACGGCTCCATGGAGCGGCTGCAAGGCGCCGACGCCACCGTGCTCGATGCCGGCGAGGCGATCATCATCCAGACCCCCACGGCCGGAGGGTACGGCAAGCCAAGCTAGCTGCTCGCAGCCCGCCGCCGGGGCGGCAGGGACCCCAGTAACGAATACCCTTCCGAGCGCGCGACATAGGTCGCCGCCGTGATGTCCCCGACCACGTTCAGGGTCGTGCGCGCCATGTCGAGGATGCGGTCGACTCCCAGAATGACGGCAATCAGTGCGGGATTGATGCCGAACTGACCGAGGATCGCGATGATGAATGGAATGGAACCCGAGGGAATTCCCGCGCTGCCGATACCGCCAAGAATCGCCAGATAGATCACCATTAGCTGCGCTCCCAGCGAGAGGTCCAATCCGGATAACTGCGCCAAAAACAGCACCGTGACTCCCTCATACAGCGCGGTGCCGTTCTGGTTCATGGTGGCGCCGACGGTGAGAACGAAGCTGTTGATCTCGCGCGGAACGCCCAGATTCTCTTCGGAGACGCGCAGGGTCGTGGGCAGGGTGGCGTTGGAGGACGATGTTGAGAACGCCGTGAGCGCGGCGGTTCGGACCCGGCGAAAGAACTCCAGCGGAGAGAGCCGCGACAGAAAATAGACAGACAGCGAATACACCCCAAAGAAGTGCACGGCAAGGCCCAGCAGCACCGCGGCGATATACCACACCAGCGCGCCCAGCAGGTCCAATCCGAAGCGGGCTGTGTTGTTGAACAACAGGCACGCAACGGCAAACGGCGCCGCGAGCATGATGATGTCCACCACCTTCGCGCTCGCCTCGAACAATCCCTGCAACACACGCAGCAGGGGCTCAGAAGCGCCGCTCGGGATCATGGTGATTGCCACGCCGAGGAATGCGGCGAAAAACATCAGGTGGAGCAGGTTGGGAGTCTCTGATGCCACCGCCGAGACGGGATTGGCAGGGACCAGCGTGCGTACCACCTGGGTCAGCGGCGATTCGCTCACCGCCGGTTGCGCGGCTTGCACGCGCTGCGCCGCCTCTGTGCCGTATCGTTCGCGTAGCGCAGCAGCAGTCGCGGGATCCATGCGATCGCCGGGGCGCAGCGTGTTCGCCATGGTCAGTCCGATGAGCGCGGCAATTGCCGAGAACACAACGGTGTAGATCAGGCACTTGATGCCGACTCGTCCCAGCTTGCGTACGTCCCCGACCCCTGCCACGCCGACGACTAACGCCGAAAAGATCAGGGGGACGACAATCATCAACAACAGACGGAGAAACAGCGCGCCCACGGGCTCTGTGAAGTTGTGTATCGTCCAGACCACCGCAGGGTGATCTGGTCCGAGAAAGGCATTCGCGGTGACCCCCGCGCCGGCGCCTATCGCAAGCCCAATCAGAATGCGGATGTGGAGCGGCATACGCCTGGCGGTCAGCAGTGGAGCGCGAGCGATCCGTACGACAGACGAGCAGTCAACACGCGCTACTCCTCCATGGAGAACTTGGCTGTTTCCCGTGCGAGCGAGAGAGCGACGAGGGTGACACAGATCGACGCGACGACATAGAGCGACACGGCGGTCGTCGTCCCGTAGGCCCGAAACAGGCTCACGAAGACGAGCGGCGCGATACCAGCGCCAACGATCCCGGCCATGTTGTACGAGACAGACGCGCCCGCATAACGAACTCGGCTCGGAAACTGTTCCACGATGAATGCGCCCTGAGGCCCATACATGGACGCATGGAACAGAGCGCCCAGCACCGTTGCCAGGATGATGAGCACGGGCCTCCCGCTATCGGCCATGCTGAAGAAGGCGAACGCCCACGGGATCGAAAGTATCGCTCCGGTGGCGTACACCGGACGACGTCCGAAGCGATCCGACAGGGATCCGCAAAGCGGAATCGCCACCGCGTTGAACACGGTGGCAATCATGATCGCGGTCAACGCCAGCGTGCGCGGGAGATTCAGCACCGTGGTGACGTACGTCAGCGGAAACACAAGCGCCAGCGTATACACCACGTCCGATCCGACTCGGACTCCGGCGGCAAGAAGCATCCGGCGCCAGTGGAATCGTACGACTTCGCCGATTGGGGCCTTGGCCTTGCTGCCGCTCTCTTCCAGATTGCGGAATACCGGCGTTTCGTCGATCCCACGGCGGACCCACAATCCGAAGGCAACCAGGATCACGCTGAGAAGAAACGGTATACGCCAGACCCATGCGACGAACTGCTCCGGCGAGGACAGATAGGTGATCAGCAGCAGAAAGCCTGTGCCGAGCAAAATGCCCAATGCGGGCCCGCACTGAGCCCAGGACGCGCTGCGGCCGCGTGTCTTCTGGTCACCGTGCTCAACGGCAATCAACACCGCGCCGGCCCACTCTCCTCCCAGCGCTGCGCCCTGTATGAACCGCAGCGTGACAAGAAGAATGGCGCTCCAGGCACCGATTGACTCGTATGTCGGAAGGAGACCCATGAGCGTCGAAATAAGCCCCATACATATCAACGTGCTGACCAGCACGTATCGGCGTCCCAGCTTGTCGCCCAGGTGGCCGAATATCACGCCTCCGAGCGGCCGCGAGATATAGCCCACCGCATAGGTGGAGAACGCCAGGACGGTTCCCGCGAGCGGATCGAACGATGGGAAGAAGAGACGATTGAAAATCAGTGCGGCTAAGGTGTTGTAGATCGTGAAGTCATACCACTCGAGGGTGGTGCCCACGAGACTCGCTGTGATCAGCCGCTGATTACTCGGTCGCGTCACCGTGGCGTTTGTTACGCTCGCCTGTCCTGATGTCATGTAGAAAACCTCTGACCCATATTCGGCGCGCAGTCGGTTCAGCCCACGAGGAACTGGCGGAGTAATACTACCCGCGAATACAGGCGATGTCCCCCGTCATCAGTGGCACTGGGGCTCAGGGTCCGGCGGTGACTGTACTCCGTTGCGTCAGCTGCCTGGCATACCAGGGCGGGTGTCACCCCGCCCGACGAGCGTGGCCTCTAATCTTGCAATCAATTTCTGCCGGGGCCCTCAGGAAGTGTTCGGAGAATCCGATTGTCGGCAACGCCCTTCGTGTGGCATAAGGTAGCGATTCGGCAAGCACCTGAGCAGGCCGCGCAGCGTGAATGTTGGCTCCGGTGACACGAGAAACATGTTTTAGGAGGAATCTTGCGGATTCTAACGCGTTGCTTCATCGCTCACGTGGGGCGTGCATCGGCGATCGCTCTCGTTCTGGTGCTGTCTCCGGTAACGGACGCCGTTGCGCAAACTCAAGCAGAGGTCGACAAGGCGCGCCGAGAGTGGGAGATACCCGACGCGGAACGAAAAGCCATGCGCAGGCGTGCTCTGGCTCTGCAGGAAGACTGGGCGCGCGGCATGTGGGTTGTGAGAACCCCGAACTTCTTCTCCAGCTACACGAGCGTCGATGACTACCTGTCTGGCCGCGCGGTTCCGGATGCCGCACCGCTGACGCCGGAGTATCAGGCGAAGGCTGCGGCCTTGCGGGAGGTGGGCCAGAAGGATCGAGCTGCCGTGGATACCGGACAGTTTGTGCAGTACCTGATGACGATGGGTGCGTCTTTCAATGATGATCCGAATTTCGTGCCGCTGAAACCGTTCACCGTCGTGTGTCCTCTTTACGGTTATTCGCTGGCACTGATTCAGCCCAATCCCATGCGATGGGAGTTCGCGCCGACAAAGATCTTCCAGGTCTGGAACGGCGCCGGCGGTATTTCGCGCCTGATCAAGGCCGGCGTTTCCAATGAAGGATTCAAAGGAAAGTTCCGCTTCCCGGGAAACACGATTCATGACGGCATGGGCTGGGCGTTCGCGTCTTGGGATGGCGAGGTTCTTACCATCGACACGAATTACGTTGCGCCGGAATACGAGGGCGAGTCCGGGGATGTGCTGGAGATTGGCGTACCGCACAGCGACAAGATGTCGGCGATTGAACGCTGGCGGCAGACCGGCCCCAACACCCTTGAGCTTGAACTGACGATAACCGATCCCGTGGCGCTCACCCGGCCGTGGACCGTAAGGAAGGTTTACGACCGTCGAATGGGTATCGAGATTGTGGACAGGCAATGCCACTGAGATTCACGGGAGGATTCATGTATATGCCGAACAAGATGAAACGAGCACGGCTCCTCGCTGCAGTCATGATCATCATTGCCGTGATTGCGACGAGTCGCGCGGTAAACGCTCAGGGTCAAAGGCAGCCGCAGAATCGTGTCAATGATCTTCCGTCCGTCCGCGGATACGACCCCGGGCATGACATTGCGTACGATCCGACCGATCCATACATCGCGCTGGAGTACCTGAACTGGCAGTTCGAGGGTGTGTGGGCGGACATCGATAGCGGCAACCTGGACGTCAGGAAATACAACAGCCGCGCTCCGCAGGCTGAAGACTATACGGATCCGAATCGCCCGAATCCGACCCCCAATACGCCGAAGCTGACGCCGAACGCTGGGCGTGTCTTCAGAGAAATTCGAAGCATGATCCTTGCGGGCAATAATCCGGCGCAAGCGGTCGGCTGGTGTTTCCTGGCGCATCCGCCCACGACGTCAATCTGGAACCACTTCATGTTCACGCCTGATGCGATGAACGTCTCGATTCCGGGAGGGAATGGCGTTCTGTATACCCACATTTACATGGATGGCCGCGGTCATCCGCCAAACGTGAAACCGACCGAATTAGGGCATGGTATTGCGCGCTGGGAAGGCGAGTGGCTCGTCATCGATCAGGTCGGCTTTGTTGCCGACCGCGATCTCGAGATAGGGCTTCTGAACTCCGATCAACAGCACATCGTGACGCGCTACCGTCGCGTGTGGCCGGACATTTTGGAGGCGGTCTACACGATTACGGATCCGAAAGTCTTCACCGAGCCGTGGACAGTCAAGCGCCGCTTTCGACGCGTCAGCATGGACATCAACCTCTCGCGGGATCCGCAGCATTGCGTGGTGAACGCGAATAAGCCCGATGAATCGGGGGGTGGAAACCAACTGCTCAGTCCCGAAGGCGAGCAACTGCCTCTGGTGCCAGTGAAGTGATCGTTGTTAACACAGACCGTGTGAAAGGAATCAGTATGAAGCGCTCGTTGCTAGCGTTCGTGACAGTAGTGGTGACCGCAGTGCCGGTTGCCTACGCACATCACTCGATGGCCATGTTCGACAACACCAAAGAAGTGACGATCGTGGGCACGGTGAAGAGCTTCAAGTGGATCAGCCCCCACTCCTTTATCGAACTGACGGTGACGTACGAGACTGGACCCATCGACTGGTCGGTCGAGATGGGTGGCGGCGGTGTCAATTCATTGCGCCGCGCAGGATGGGCGCCGGAAACCTTGAAATTTGGTGACAAGGTAACAATCGTTGTTCATCCGCTGAAAAACGGCCGTGCCGGCGGGAACTTCCGTTCGTTGACGTTTCCAGACGGCAAAGTCATGACGCTGAACGCGCCATAACTTCCGCAAGAAGGAAAACACGCTGGCCGCGGTCCCGGAATAACGGAGAGACGATGTTAAATCCTCGCAACGTAAGAATCAGTCACATCATCCTTCAGACTCGCAACGTCTATGAGGCCGCGTTTCGGCTCCGCTCGGAAACGGGTCTCGGCTTTTACGATGGCGGTTATCTCGGTACGACCGCGACCAAAATCTTCCCTCTCGGAGCCGGGGCCTATATTCAAATGACCGGCAGCGTCGATCCCTTCGCGGCGCTCGAACCCACCACAGCGGAGGCCGCGAAGCGAGCCTTCCAGAATCTCAAGGACGGCGATCGTTTCGGAAATATCTTTCTCGAGACGGAAACGATGGAAGACATGGAAGAAATCGCCAAAATACGAGGCGAGACAACCACGGATAACCGTCCCAGCGGAAATGTTCCTGTCGGCGGCAGGCTGCAAGTAAATGGGCAACGCGTGCACACCGCGAGCATTACCCAGACCAAACCGCTTCCGAGAGGCACACCCGGCTTGAACCATTTCTTCGACAAGATGGCGCATCCAAGCGGTCAACCCGTGGAGCCGTTCCCCGGTCTGATCCGACCCTTGGGTGTCGCATGGATCGAAATGGGCGCGTCCGAAGCCGAAGTGAGCAAGGCAATCGGATTTTCGATCGCGCACCTGCCCTTCAAGTACAACGCCGGGAAACCTGGCATGTACAGTTTTGCGGTGAGGACCGACAAGGGGGAAATCGTCGTCAAACGCAACTCGTCGGCAGACGCGGTTTAGGAGCAATCTATGAATGAGATGAACCGCCGCGAATTCCTCACCAGCACCGCGCAGGCTGCCGGCGGAGTACTGGCGTACTCGCTGCTGGGTGAAACAGCTCCTGCGGAAGGTTCGGCGACTGTAGACGAACCTGCTGAGTATCCTGACGAAGACTTCTGGGTCGGGGGGTACTAGGAGGTTTCAGTGATTCATATTGGTCACGTCTCAATCGCAGCACGGAATCTGTACGAAGCCGCCTACCGTTTGCGCGAGGAAACCCGTCTTGGGTTTTATGACGGCGGATGGACGGAATCCGGACTCGCCAGCAAGATTTTTCCACTTGGTGGCGGCGCGTATCTCCAAGTCGAAGGAATCATCGATGTGGCCGCAGTTGATGATCCGAGACGGCCGGGGCTGCGACGGTTCTACGATGCGGTCGCTGCAGGCGAGCATTTTCGCGGCCTTGGATTGCGAGTGGATTGCATGGATGAACTCGAGGACATTGCCGCGCGCCAGTGCACCCGGGTGTGGATGAATCCCAACAGCGGAAGAATGAGAACGGATGGCACTCGCATCGTCGCGGCGCAAACCCCGTCTATTGCTGAGTCGTGGGCAAGAGGAATGCCGAACTGGTTCTTTTTTCCCGACATCACGACTCATCCGAGCGGACAGCGCGTCGTGTCGATGCCTGGGAGTGCGGCTCCCGACGGTGTGGCGTGGATCGAACTTGGAGGCACGGAGGCCGAAATGAAAAAGTGGATCGGCCCATCCGTCGAACTGCCCTTACGCTTCAACGGCGGGACTCCGGGCGTTCACGCCATTGCGGTCAAGAGCGACCAGGGCGAGATCGTTATCCGCAGGCAACCCGTGACGATTCGCACGTAGGGTGGGCAAATCCGTCTTGCTGCCGCCGGCCTTCGTCTTGTTTTTCGCCGCGTGCGCCAGCCAGTCTGAGTTGACGACACCCGTCACCCTCCGTCAAGTGATGAACGGAATCATTGGTCCGTCGTCCGACACCATTTTTCAGGCCGTCGCTACAACGTCAGACAAAAGCGGGATTCAACGAAAATTTCCGCAGACAGATGAAGAGTGGCAACACCTGGAAAATCACGCGACGATGCTGCGGGGATCAACCGACCTGCTTTTGGATCGTGGCAGGCCTATCGCCATGCCCGGCGAGAGAACGCGAGATCCCGAACTGTACCCGGAGCCGCAGGAGATACAGGCGCTCGTCGAAACGAGCCAGGCGGAGTGGGACAGGTTTACCCGCGATATGCACGACGCCGTTCTGTCATCACTCAAGGCCATAGAAGCCAGAAATCCCGAGGCCCTGCTGATGTCGACTGACCGGCTGAACGTTACGTGCGAACAGTGTCACCTTTTCTTTTGGTTTCCGAACGAGCGAAGTCGCGGATTGCATAGCCGCCAGCCGTAGTCCAGCTGACCTGGGTCCCGTTTACGAACAGTCCTTAGCTAAGAATCCTGTCGCGTGACGACTCCACTGGGTTGGCAAAAATCGGAATTGTAACGAGATGACTTGTGTGGCACCCTAGCGCGGCGCGAGATACGGCGAATCGCTCGGCGCGGACGGCCCGGCGCGTATGCTGACCAGGCCTGCGCGGCGAGTTGACACGGCTCAACCGACCGTGGTCCACGCGATCTCGTTTAGTTGAAAGCCCTTAGGGCCGTCACCCACTGAGAGCTGAAGTTTGAATCTGGAGGGGATATGCGAGACGACAACACTGCTGCCCGTCGGAACTTTCTCGTGGCGGGCGGAGCTGGCGCCATGGGGATTGCGCTTGCAGGGCTGGCTTCGGCTCAGACCGGCACACCTCAACTGTCGGCAACAGAAAAGGCGAATCTGGAACTGGTTCACATGTACGACAGGATCGTGACGGACCACACGCAGCCTCTCGACCGGCTTCAGAAGCTGAAAGAGTTCTGCGCTCCGAACATGATCTGGGGACGGGTGAACGGCGACAAATTCCTCGGACTGAATGCGGTCATTGAGTGGTATCAAGGCTGGTTCAAGACCGTGGAACCGGGCCGTTCGGGCATGAGAATTCTCAAGTATGAGTACTCGGAGACATGGGTCAGGGGTCCCGTTGTCGTCGAGTATGGCCTGCACACGATTCAGCAGCCCGGAGGACCGCCGCCCCCGCGAGACAACTTCCATGTTGTGGTTTGGGTCATCAGGGACAACAAACTCGCCGAACGCTACGACCACTTCGCGCCTCGGACGTAAGAAACCTGTCGGCAGCACAGACCTGGACTTACACGAGTCCGGGTCTGAGGTGAGGAGGGATGATGAAAGCATCTGTTTGGGCGGTCGTGCTTCTCCTGGCAATGGCCGAAGGGGCCTTTGCGCAAAACGTTACGTTGGGGGGAGTCGTCAGGGATTCGAGCGGAGGGGTGCTGCCAGGCGTTACTGTCATCACCACGCAGACCGACACCGGCCTCACCCGCAACACCGTCACGGATGAGGGCGGCTTCTATACGCTCTCCAATTTGCCGGTGGGGCCGTACCGGCTCGAAGCCACGCTGGACGGCTTCCGCACGTTCGTCCAGAGCGGCATCATTTTGCAGGTGGGCTCTAACCCCACCATCAATATTTCTCTTGAGGTAGGCTCGTTATCCGAGCAGGTTGAGGTCCGCGCGGACGCGGCGATGGTCGAAACACGGAGTACGGGCGTTGGTCAGGTGATCACCAACGAAAGCGTGCTCGCGTTGCCGCTGAACGGCCGCAACGTCACCGAACTGGTCATGCTCTCTGGCGCCGCAACGGACAGCTACCAGGGAGGCAATTTTGTGTCGAACAGGCAATACCCTGTTCGGGCCATTTCAATCGCGGGCGGCTCGCCGGGTGGGACGTACTATGCGATGGACGGCGGCAGCCACAACGATCCCGGCAACAACCTCAATCTCCCGGTTCCATTTCCCGATGCATTGCAGGAATTCAAGGTAGAGACGGGGGCGGTTCCCGCGCGTTTCGGTCAGCACGCCAATGCGGTGGTGAATCTGATTACGAAGGCCGGAACCAACGTTTTTCACGGCAGCGCCTTCGAGTTCGTTCGCAACGCTGCGTTCAACGCCCGGAATCATTTCGCGCTGCGGCGCGATTCGCTCAAGCGGAATCAGTTCGGCGGAACCATCGGCGGTCCGATCATCACGAACAGGTTGTTCTTCTTCGGCGGGTATCAGGGCACGATTGTACGTTCCGACCCGAGCGAACTCCAGGCCTTCATTCCGACGCCGGCCATGCTCGCGGGAGACTTCACAGGGGCGGCTTCCCCTGCGTGCAACGCCGGCGTGCAGCGTAATCTCGCTGCGCCAGCGGGAAGACCCTATACCTTTAGGAATAACACGATCGATCCGGCCAGCTTCGATCCGGCGGCGCTGGGATTTGCGAAGCATCTGCCGGCCGGTTCCACGATCGATGCCTGCGGACGGTTCCGGTATGGCTTCCCGACGCCTTCCACGGACAAGCAATATCTGGCGAAAGTCGACTACCAGATGACCGACAACCATTCGATCTTCGGGCGCTATTTCTATGCCGTTTACGACGCGCCGAATTTCTACGAAGGGAACGCGCTGACGACCACCAGTATCGGGGTGAGAAACTCGGGCGAATCGCTGGTGCTGGGCGACACGCACGTCTTCAGTTCGAACGTCGTGAATTCGTTGCGGGCGTCCTATTTGACTCCCCGCAATGACCGCTTTGCGGTGCCGTTCTTCTGTCCAAAGGATTTCGGCGCCAACATCTACTGCACCCCGTTTGCCGGCAGCTTTACGAATCTGGGCGTCACCGGCGCGTTCAACATCGGCAGCGGCTCGACGAACAACGCCTTTTACAACTACTGGGTCTACGGCGTGAACGACGATCTGGACATCATCCGCGGAAACCACAGTTTCTCGGTTGGCGGCATGTATCTGTTCCAGATTGAGGAGACGCGAAACTCCCAGTTCTCCAATGGCCAGATCAACTTCAACGGGCAGCGTACCGGACTCGCGCTTGCGGACTTCCTGTTGGGGGAGATCAACACGATCAGCCAGGGCGGCGATGGGGTTATGAACGACCGCAAGCATTACCTGGGGCTCTACGTCCAGGACGTGTGGAGAGCCAGTTCGCAGCTGACGTTGAACTATGGTGTCCGCTGGGAGCCCAACATCCCGATGTACAACATCGATAACCATTCCGCGAGGTTCGACGAATCGGCGTTCGCACAGGGCCGAAAGAGCGGCGTCTACGTCAATGCTCCAGCCGGTTTCACCTTTCCTGGCGACGAGGGGTATCCGTATGGACGGTCGATGACCCATGGCAACCTGAAGGTCTTCAGTCCGCGGTTCGGAGTCGTCTTTGATCCGCGCGGGGAAGGACGCGAGGTAATCCGCGCCGCATACGGCCTCTTCGTGGACTCGCAGCCGCTGTTTGACCACACCTTCGTTCACAGCAACCCGCCGTGGGGCGCGTTGATCGTTCAACAGGGAGTCAGACTGCGGGATCCGTACGCGACCTTCGCTGGAGGAAATCCGTTCCCCCTCGAGTTGTCGCGGAATATTCAGTTCCCGCAGGCGGGCGGGTATGCCATCGAAAAAGACCACGCCAAGCAGCTCTATGTGCAGCAGTGGAACCTGAGCTATCAGCGCGAGATGGCGGCAGACGTGTCGTTGACGGTGAGCTACCTCGGCAACAGAACGCATAACATCTGGTCGACGGTCAACTCCAACCCGGGGATCTTCACAGGCCCGACGGCGACGCTGGGCAACCTCCAGCAGCGGCGCAGGCTCAGTCTGATCAATCCGGTAGAAGGCGCGTTGATCGGGCCGATCACGCAATTGGACGACAGCGGATGGGGGCGCTACCACGGCTTTACCGCGAGTCTTGTGAAGCGCTTCAGCAACGATTACAGCATGATGTCGAACTACACGTGGGGCGACTGTATCAACACCGATGATGCGCGGCAGATTCAGTCGCAGGGCGGCGTGTATACCGAATACGGCAATTCCGAACGCGACCTTGGCCCCTGCTCTACGGATATCCGCCATACCGTGAATCTCAGTGGTGTCATCAGCGCTCCGGAGTTCCAGTCCGGGCTGCTGAATGCGGTCGCGGGGGGGTGGCAACTCTCGACACTGTTCAGAGCGCAGAGCGGCTCGCCGTTTAACGTCACGATCGGGCAGGACCGTCAGTTGAGCGGGGTCTCCAATCAGCGCCCGATTCAGGTTGGCGATCCTAAGGTGTCGAATCCCACGTCGGAGCGGTGGTTTAACACCGCCGCGTTCGGACTCCCTGGGGTTGGGACGTTGGGGGACACGAAGCGGAACAGCCTCAGGGGGCCCGGTTTCTGGACGGTTGACGTGGCGTTGAGCCGCAAATTCAGCCCCTTCTCGGACACGCACGAGTTTGAGTTGCGAGCAGAGGCATTCAACCTGTTCAACACGTCGAACTTCAACCCCCCCACCGCGATTCTCACGAGTCCTGATTTCGGACGCATCAGGTCAGCGAGAGATCCGCGCATCATGCAGTTCGCCGTTAAGTACGTGTTCTAGGCACACATATCGGTGCGGATCTACCGCGCCGGTTCGGCCCCGTCGAAGACGCCCCGACCGATCGAACGATCGGTGGCGGCGTTGCATTTTCACTCCTTCAATCACATGCCATGACGGTTAAGCGTCGTCAGTATTCCCCCCCCGCCGGGCACTCTGCGGCTCCGCGACAGCCTCTTGCGGCGTCACGATGGCCTCTCGCCCTGGTCGCCCTGCTGTTTTGTGGCAGCGGATGCTCTGCCCTTGTCTACGAGGTCATCTGGTTTCAGATGCTGGGCCTGCTGACGGGTTCATCGGCGATTTCGATGGCGGTGCTGCTGGCAACCTTTATGGGCGGCCTGTGTCTGGGCAGCCTGCTTGGACCGCGCCTCGTTTCGACGCGGCACCACCCTATGCGCGCCTATGCAGTGCTGGAACTCGGCATTGGAATCATCGGCGTACTGGTGCTCCTGGCTTTGCCGTACGCGGGCGGTCTGTACGTGGCGTATGGGGGTCCCGGCTTCACGGGACTCTTGCTGCGGGGCGGCGTATGTGGCCTGCTCCTGTTGCCTCCCACCTTGCTCATGGGCGCGACGCTCCCGACAGTTGCCCGCGCGTTCAGAACGACGCGGGATGGCGTGTCGTGGCTCGGTCTTTTTTACACCGGCAACATCATCGGAGCCGTGTTCGGTTCGTTGCTGGCGGGCTTCTACCTGCTCCCGGAGTTCGATATGGCAACCGCGACGTATGTCGCCGCCGCGATCAATGGGCTCGTGGGGGTGATTGCCTGGGCGACGGCGGGGCTCGTGGATGTACCGAGCGTCGATGAGCCAGAGGTCGACGTTGCCGCTTCACCTGCCGCAAGACCATCTGCCGTGTACATCGCGATCGCGCTGTCGGGGATGTGCGCGCTTGGCGGTGAAGTGGTCTGGACACGCGTGCTGTCGCTGATGCTGGGCGGGACTGCGTACAGCTTCTCTCTGATTCTGGCGGTGTTCCTCGCCGGCCTCGGAATCGGCGCGCATGCGGGCGCGGTCGCGTTGCGCCGGATCCATCAGCCGGCCGTGGCGCTCGCGGTCTGCCAGCTTCTG
The DNA here is from genome assembly GCA_964202965.1 of Vicinamibacterales bacterium. Taxonomy (GTDB): domain Bacteria; phylum Acidobacteriota; class Vicinamibacteria; order Vicinamibacterales; family UBA2999; genus CAXNKG01. The sequence goes on along the minus strand of CAXNKG010000006.1, from coordinate 21,320 downwards.
GTCATGGCAGCGATTGCGTGGGCGGCATACATGCTCAGCCAATCGCTGCCCTACTGGCCCATTTATCCCGCCCTGTCGACGAGCCGCTGGATCTCGTTACAGGTCGACGTTGTTCGTTGCGCGCTGGCTCTCCTCCCGGCAGCGGTGCTCTGGGGAGCAAGCTTTCCGCTCGCGATCGCAAGTGCCGCGCCGGGCAGCACAAACCCCGGCGTGCTCGTGGCGCGTGTCTACGCCGCGAATACGGGCGGCGCGATCGTCGGAGCCCTGGCGTTCAGTCTCGTGTTCATCCAGTGGTTCGGAATCCAACAGGCGCAGCAGGCACTGATCGGTCTTTCGGCGCTCGCAGCGCTGGTTCTGCTCGTCTCCATGCCGTTGCCGCGGAGGATGCTTCGATTCGCGGGAGCCGGCGTCATAGCGATCTTGCTGATCGTCGGCGTATCGCCGGTGCCCCCCGAATTGACGGCGTACGGGCGATTGCTGCCATTGCGCCTTGGACTGGTCGATTCGAAGACCGGGGCGCATGTTCCTCCAAACATCCTGTTCCAAAACGACGGGCTAAATGCGTCGGTCGCGGTTTCTCTGGGCGCAGATGGCGCTCGAAATTTCCACGTCAGCGGAAAAGTCGAGGCCTCCAGTTCCGTCAAAGACATGCAGCTGCAGCGGATGCTTGGCACCATCCCGCTCGTGTTCCATCCCTCTCCCAAATCCGTGTTGATTGTCGGGTTTGGCTCCGGCGTGACTGCCGGGACATTCGTTCTGCATCCGGATGTGGAACGGATCGTCATCTGCGAGATTGAACCGTTGATCCCGCAGGTGATCTCCAGGTTCTTCGAGCAGGAGAACAATCGTGTCCTGCACGATCCGCGAGTCGAGGTGGTGTACGACGACGCACGACACTTCATCCTCACCACCGACGAACAGTTCGACATCATCACGTCCGATCCCATTCATCCGTGGGTGAAAGGCTCTGCGGCGCTGTACACGCAGGAATATTTTGATCTGGTGCGCCGCCATCTCAAGCCGGGAGGCATCGTGTCCCAGTGGGTCCCGTTGTACGACACGGGGCCGCGGACGGTGAAGAGCGAAGTGGCGACGTTCGCGAGCGTGTTCCAGAACGCCACGCTGTGGAGCACCTACAAGGATGGCTTTGGACAGGATGTCGTGCTGATGGGAGGAGACGGCGCTTCCCGCGTCGATACCGACGATGCGACGCGGCGTCTGGGCCGTGAGGACTTTCGTGCGCTGGCGAAGTCACTGGCCGACGTCGGCTACCCGTCGGCCAGGGAGCTGCTCGCGACCTATGCGGGCCGTACGACCGATTTGAAGCCTTGGCTGAATGAGGCGGAGATTAATCGCGACCGCAATCTGCGCCTGCAATACACGGCGGGAACCGAACTGAATCTGGACCAGGGGCTGTTCATTTACCGCGAAATGATCGGCTACCGCCGAGTTCCGCCCGGATTGTTCTCGGGAACACAAGTGCCTACCGGCAACTGAGGCAGCACATAAAAAAGCGGCGGCTCGCGAAGTCAACCGCGAGCCGCCGCTGAAGTTCAACAGGGAGAGAGACCCCTGTTGGGAGCCTAGGATCCGGACCGTTTAGCAGACCACAAATACTGCTGCTGCTTGGCACGGTCCGCGACCTCGAGCACCACTGAGCCGTCCATTTCATTTTCGTAAAGCGTTGCACCCACTCGATGCGGAATATCGCCGACTGTGTACGTGGCACGGAGAACCATCACGTTCACCTCGCCAGTCACCGGCAATTCTCCGTTCGCACCCTTGATTGTGCCGGTGATCTTGTCGCCGGTCTGCTTAAGGGTCCATTGCTCTGTGACGGTCTTCCCACGCATTCGCACCGTGACTTGCCAGTTTCCGGTGAAGTTGGCCTGCTGCTCTACCTTCTGGCCGAATGCCTCCGGGGCAAAGCACAGCGCAAGCAGGCAAGCAACCGTAAGATGAATCGCGGTTTTCCTCATGTGTACCTTCCTCCTGCTGTTGCCGCCTAACAGCAGCCTACTGCCCTAAGCGGTTCTCCTGCGTTCCCTGCAGGAGCTGGCCCTTGTCCTTCTCGCTCGGCGTGACAATGTTGGCCTGAGTCGTATTCTCGACGGAGCAGAAGGCTTCGCGAACGTAGTCGCCAGGACTGGACATCTGAACCTTGCGGGTCGGGAGCACCCAGGGTTTGGTGAACATCACGGGATCTTCCACGGTGATGTCGACCGTCAGGTTATTTCCCTGACGCTTCATGCGTTCAGTCACTTTCATCTTCTCGCTGTGAATGGACGTGTATTTTGCGCGGCCATGATCGCTGCTGCCAAGCCAGGTATCCTCGTTGAAACCGGTCGTTGTGATGACGAGCGTATCGCCGTCCCATCGGCCGCTGGAGAATCCCCAGTGACTCGGATCGTAGTCTTCCGGCATCGGGCGTCCATCCAGGTACACGATTCTGTAGAAGGAGCTCGGCGCGCCCTCGAACAGCATGGCCATGACCTGCGGCGTCTGAATCACCTGCATGCCGTTGTACCCGTTGCGCGGAATGCCGTTCGGCTTGCAGAGCATGTTCGGGTCGAGCGGGGTCGTTCCCAGATACTGCGTCTGGCCGATCTCCCGGATCCTGGGCATGATCTCCGCCTTGTACGGCGGCTGGTTGGCGTTCTGGCAGGTATCGTCGATGCAGACCTCGGTCACCTCGTCGAAATTCGCGGCGAATTCATACAGGATCGAACCGTCGTCATGTCTCTCGAACTGACGGGAGGAATTGCCGGCGGGTGTATTCCAGAACCCGTTAAAGTCCACTTTCCCGTCAGCTGTCTTTGGCGTGGTCTTGCCGTCCGCTGAGCACCCGATGCAAGGTTCCTTCCCAACGGCTCGCGCCTGTGCAGCAGCGGGCTCGGGGGCCGACATCACGACAAATGCCAGCAACGACACTCCGACAACCGATAGCGCCGGCATGCTCCAGAAGCTATTGTGAGACTTCATTCTAGGTAGTCCTTTCTCCCGTTTCGGAACTAGCAACCGCGTTGAACGCCGACGCATGTATCTTGACGGTATCTATTCGGTCCCGATCTTGTACACAAACACGTGGCCGTCCGAGTACTTGATCTGATTCAGACGACCGAGATTCGAGCCGTCCTTGGCCGCCCACGCCGTGATGGTAACGACGTCTCCAACGATGAAGTCCGACCTCTTCACGCCGGCGCGCGTCAATGCGACCGGTGGACCACTCTCAAAGGACCACTGTTCCACCTGGCCGCCCTGATTTGGAACGTCGAGATACACGAAAATATGCGGATTGGCCCAATTGACTCTGGTGAGCTTCCCTTTGACAATGACTGGCTTTGTCGGGTCGTACACGGCGGTGAGCGAATGGTGTGCGAACGCAGGCAGTGCTACCGCAATCGAACCAAGGATCGCCACCGCGATACGAAGCTGCTTCGTGTTCATTGATAGTGTCCTTTCCGTGAATGTCCTTACATCGCCTCCAGACGTTGCTATTCCCAACTCGAGGTAAAGCCCTGTAAGCAAAGGTGTAACGGGCACGCACGAACGTGAATGCGGAAATGTATCACAGGGTAAAAAGAGTGCCAATTCAGATCCGCCAAAGCAGCATTCGTCGGAGCCGAAGACCAATTGCGTAATTTATTAGCGGAATGGCTGCCCCGACACGCGTTCACACCCGCCGGCTAGGCAGATCCTCCGACTTTTCCCCCTTTCTGTTTGAGAGCATAGAGCGCATCGCTTGCGTCTTTGCGCTCGACAGGTTGTCGGCGATCACGCGGACCACGCGTCCCCGCGGTTAACTGGTGACAATCTCGCCGAGGAATATACACTGACCGGATGCGTCGGCTCGCGCTTGCGTTCGCCGTTCTCGCCCTCTCCGCCTGCGCGGCGCGTGGCGTCACGCCATCCGCTCAGCAGCCCTCACCGCTCATCGTCATATCAATCGACGGATGGCGATGGGATTACGACTCCAAAGTGCCAACGCCGAATCTGCGTGCGCTCATGCGGCGCGGCGTGCGCGCCGAGAACCTGATTCCAAGTTTTCCGACCAAGACGTTCCCGAACCACTACACGATTGTGACGGGCCTCTACCCCGGACACCACGGCATGGTGGCGAATACCGTCCGCGATCCCGCGACCGGGAGAACCTTCGTCCGCACCAATGTCGCGGAGGTGCGCGACCCGATGTGGTGGGGAGGCGAGCCGATCTGGGTCACGGCGCAGCGGAACGGACGCACGGCGGCCGCGATGTTCTGGCCGGGATCAGAAGCGCCGATCGGCGGAATCCTTCCTCGCTACTGGAAACCCTATGACGCCGGCTTTCCGCCGGAGCAGCGCGTCGATCAGGTCCTGCAATGGCTCGATCTGCCGCCCGGCGATCGTCCCGCGCTGATCAATCTCTACTTCTCGGACGTCGACTCCGCTGGCCATGACTACGGCCCTGACTCGCGTGAGGTGCAGGATGCGATCGAACGCGTCGATGGCTATCTCGGGCGCTTGTTTCGCGGCCTCGAGCAGCGGGGCATCGCCACCGACGTCAATGTGATCGTCCTGTCCGACCACGGCATGGCCGCCGTCGATCGCACTCGTGTGGTCGTGCTCGACGATTACGTCGCCGCCGGTGATGTCGATGTCGTCGACATCAACCCCACGCTTGGCATTGTTGCAGCAGCCGGGAAAGACGAGGCGGTGTACGCGTCGCTCGTACGCGCGCATCCGCGACTGCGCGTGTTCCGACCGAAGACGACGCCCGAAGAGTGGCACTTCCGCGATCACCCGCGCATCCCGCCCATTGTCGGGGTGGCTGATGAAGGCTGGCAGGTGCTGCGGCGCGCGACGATGAACCAGATCCTCTCCGGCACGATCCCGGGCGAACGCGGCAACCACGGGTACGATCCCGCACTCATGTCGATGCGGGGCCTCTTCGTTGCGGCGGGCCCTGCCTTCAAATCGGCGGCAACCGTTCCCGCGTTCCAGAACATTCACATCTACAACCTCCTCGCGGACGTCCTCGGTGTTCCACCGGCCCTGAACGACGGCAACCGCGCCGTTGCGCGTCAGCTGCTCCGGTAGCTAGCGGTTGCCGGAACCCGGGCAGTAGAGCGACCGGGCGGTCAGCTCGCGATGGTCGAGGCCAGCCGCCTTGTCGAGCAGCCGCACCCGCTCGGGGAGATCGACGCTGAACCGCCACTCATCGGCTCGCCCGCCTGCGGCCTCGACGTCGGCGGCGGCGGCGCGCCACCAGGGCGATACACGCAGGGAGATCGGCTCGATGATGAGCACCCGTGCGCCACGGCGAGCGCCATCGAGCAGCCGGTGTAACAGCGTGACCCTTGCCGCATCGGCTAGTTCGTTCAGCAGGAACGCGGCGAGTACTGCGTCGCCCGCGCCGGCGGCTGGCATGCGCGTCAGATCGTCTCGCCGCGCGCTGCCGTGAAGCCCGAGCGTGCCATAGGTCCACCGCGCCTCGGCGACCGCCCAGGGGTGGCGATCCAGTCCGGTGACCGCGGCACGTTCCACCGCCAGCGCCCAGGCCGCCCCGGCGGCACCCGTGCCGCATCCGAGATCCAGGATCCGCTGCGCGCCTGCGCTCGATCCGACGGCGCCGGCCCCGAGGGCCTGGACGATCGAGTACGTCGTGATGAAGTGCAGCGGCCCGTAGAACAGCGCGAACGCGGCCCGCTTGCCGGCGCCGTCGAGCGCCTTCTGCAGTCCCCCGTCACGGCGCCGTTCAACGTAGGCGGAGGACAGCGCCCGCAGCGCCCGCGTTACCTCGGGAGGGCGGAGGTTCGCGAGATGACGCTCCTCGAGCGCCTGGAGCCACGTGTCGAAGATCGGTGGAGGAGAATGGCCGCGAACGGTCGTCATGCCTGAACCGGAGGCGCCGGTAAGGGGTGGCGTCGGGTTTGGATGGTCGTGGCTACGCCAGGCCGAGGTTCTTGTCGCGGGCGCGGCGGTGGGCCGTGTAGGCCGCAATCAGGTGGCAGACCCACCCGAGGAGTCCACCCGATCCAATCCAGAAGCCCGGCGTGATGATCAGCCAGAAGATCCCCCGCAGAAAGTCCCCGTTGTAGATCTGTCCGACGCCGGGAATGACGACGCTGAGGGCGGCGGCGGCGCCGGGATTGCGATGACCGTCAGGATTCATGGCGCATGACGCGAGTCAGCGGGTCTCTTCGCAGGGTGTGCCGCTCAATGTCGCGATCAGGATCAGCGGACGCCTGCCGCGACGAAGAAGCGCGTGCACCGTGCCGCGCGGAACGGACACGAAGCCGGTGGTGGGAAACTGTATGTCGCGCCCGTCGATCCGCAACGCGCCTTCACCGCCGACCACGTAGTAGGTGGCGTCGGCGGTGTCGTAGAGCCGCTCGGCCTGATCCTGATTCAACTGGACCAGCGTCGTGCGCGTGTTGCCGCTGCAGGACAAGAGGGTTTCGCGGCGCGGCTGGTTGCCGACGTATTCCTTTTCAATCACATCGACGACCGAAAGCGCCAGGGGTTTTCCGGGCGGGCCGACGGCGGGAGCCGCCGGCGGCGGTGGTGGCGGCGGTGGCGGTGGTGGCGGCGGCGGTGGTGGCGGCGGTGGAGCCGCGTTCAGCGTCACATCCATGTCGGCGACCTGGCCGGCACGGACCACGACTTCGCGTTCGAAGGTGATCACCGTCTCGCCGCTGAAGCGAACGCGATAGGCGCCGGCCTGCATCGCGGTGAAGTTGACCTGTCCCAGCGCGTTCGTGCTGCCAGAGCGATCCGACATGCCGAGGACGTCGACGCGCACGTCGGGGATCACGGTGCCGTGAGGGTCGGTCACGGTCATCGCCATTCCGGCACGGGCAGTCGGCGCCGGGGGGCGGCGCGCCGCGGGCGCCTGAGCCGGCGGGGGAGCGGCCGGTGCGGGTGCCGGTGCTGGCGCGGGAGCTGGTTTCGCGGGCGCCTGGACCGCCGGCTTTGGGACAGGCTGTGGTGCCGGCGCGGGGGCCGGCGTCTGGCCGATGGCCGAGCTATCCGCGATGAGCCACCCTCCGAGCACGAGAGCGCCCAGCCGGATCGCGGTCCTCATGTGGCGAGTATAATCGTCACCGGCCGCCAGGGGTATCCCGCCGGGATTGAGAGACACCCTTGGAACCTGAACCGGTTGAAACCGGCGGAGGGAGCGCGGCGACCTACTGGCCCAGTAGATCCCGCCTGAGACATCCATGATTGATTTCACAACTGCATTTCCAGGGTCACGCAAGGTGTACGAGCCGCGCCCGGTGGCGCTGACGCCGGCAGGAGCCCAGGCGACGCTTCAGGTGCCGATGCGCGAGGTCTCGCTCAGCGGCGGCGAGCCGTCGATCCGGCTCTACGACACCAGCGGTCCGCAGGGGCACGATGTCCGCCTGGGACTTCCACGATTACGCGAACCGTGGATCGAGGCCCGTCGCCGCGCCGGTGTCATCGGGACCCAGCTCCATTACGCGCGCCGTGGAGAGATCACGCCCGAGATGGAGTTCATCGCGGTGCGCGAGGGGCTCCCCGCGGAATTCGTGCGCACCGAGGTGGCACGCGGCCGGGCGATCATTCCGGCGAACATCAATCATCTCGAACTGGAGCCGATGATCATCGGCCGCAACTTCCTGGTGAAGATCAACGCGAACATCGGCAACTCCGCCGTGAAATCGTCGGTCGAAGACGAGGTCGAGAAGCTCCAGTGGGCCACGCTGTGGGGCGCCGACACTGTGATGGACCTGTCGACGGGGAAGAACATTCACGAGACGCGCGAATGGATCGTCCGCAATTCGGCGGTGCCGATCGGGACCGTTCCCATCTACCAGGCGCTCGAGAAGGTCGGCGGGAGCCCGGAGGATCTCACCTGGGAGGTCTATCGCGACACGCTTCTCGAGCAGTGCGAGCAGGGTGTGGATTATTTCACCGTGCATGCCGGCGTGCTGCTGCGGTTCGTCCCGATGACGGCCCGGCGATTGACCGGCATTGTCTCCCGTGGAGGGTCGATTCTCGCGAAGTGGTGCCTGGCGCATCACCAGGAGAACTTCCTCTACACGCACTTCCGCGAGATCTGCGAGATCATGCGCGCGTACGACGTCTCGTTCTCGCTGGGCGACGGATTGCGCCCAGGCTCGATTGCCGACGCGAATGACGAGGCGCAGTTCGCCGAGCTGCAGACGCAGGGCGAGTTGACGAAGATCGCCTGGGGGTACGACGTCCAGGTGATGAACGAGGGCCCTGGCCACGTCCCGATGCATCTGATCAAAGAGAACATGGAGAAGCAGCTCGAATGGTGCGAGGAAGCGCCGTTCTACACTCTCGGGCCGCTGACGACCGACGTCGCTCCCGGCTACGACCACATCACGTCGGCCATCGGGGCGGCGATGATCGGCTGGTACGGGACGGCCATGCTCTGCTACGTCACGCCGAAGGAGCACCTCGGGCTCCCGAACCGGGATGACGTCAAGGCGGGTGTGATCGCGTATAAGATCGCCGCCCACGCCGCGGATCTGGCGAAGGGCCACCCGCGGGCGCAGGCATGGGACGACGCCCTGTCGAAGGCGCGGTTCCAGTTCCGCTGGGAAGACCAGTTCAACCTGGCGATGGATCCGATGACGGCGCGGGCGTATCACGACGAAACGCTGCCTGCCGACGGCGCCAAGGTGGCCCACTTCTGTTCGATGTGCGGGCCGAAGTTCTGTTCGATGGAGCTGACCCAGCAGGTTCGCGATTACGCCGCGGCGAACAAGCTGACCGATGTCGACGCGGTGCGTGCCGGCATGAAGCAGAAATCGACCGAATTCCGCCGCGAAGGCGAAATCTACGTCAAGGAGAGCGTATGAAGCGTCTGGTGCTCGGGCTCGTGATGGCGTGCGCCGCCGGCGGCGCACTGGCGACCGCCCAGGGGGGCGCCAACGTTCGCGTCTATAAGTTCGGCACGTTCGACCATCAGGGCCGGACGTTTGTCGGCATCGTGCTGCGGGACGCGGTGGTCATCGATTTCGCGATCGCGAACGAGGACGTTGCGAGAGTCGATGCGCTCTATCCCAGCCGCGAGCAGCCGCCGCGCGTCGCGTCGCCGCGCGACATGCGCGATGTCATCGCCCGCTACGACACCGGGCTTCGCGAACGGGCACGCTATCTCGCCCAGATGCTCGACAACCTCAATGGCCTCGCGCGCCCCTCATACGTGCATGACCTGTCGCAGCTGCGGACGCTCGCCCCGGTGATGCCGGGCACGATCCTCAATGCCGCGGTGAATTACCGGGAACACGGTGAAGAGATGGCCGCGAGAGCCGGCAGCGGCGTCGCGCCGCAGGGACCGCCACAGGGCAGTGCGCCGCCCGGCACCCGGAGCGCTCCCGGGGTGTGGGATCGGCAGGCCAGCGACACGCGCTGGAACCCCTATCTGTTTCTCAAGGCGCCGTCGGCCGTCATCGCGGACGGCGAATCCATCCGCATTCCGCGCGGCCGGACCGAGATCGACTGGGAGTGCGAGCTCGGGGTCGTCATCGGCCGGCAGGCGCGATACGTCCCGGCGGGGAAGGCCGCGGACGTGATCTTCGGCTACACGCTCCAGAACGACGTGTCGGATCGCGGCGGACGCGGCGATACCCGCATGGGCGGCAGCGACTGGCTGATCGGCAAGTCGCACGACACGTTCGCGCCGCTTGGACCCTTCATCGTCCCCAAGGAATTCATCAAGGACCCGAAGAACCTGCGCGTCACGTTCACGCTCAACGGCCAGCAGATGCAGGACGACAACACATCGCTGATGATTCACGACGTGTTCGAGCTGACCGCATTCGCGAGCAACATCATGACCCTGCGCCCAGGCGACGTGATCGGGACGGGTACTCCGGCGGGCGTCGGCTCAGCGCGCACGCCTCCCGTCTACTTGAAGCATGGAGACCGATCGGTCTGTATGTATGAAGGGGTCGGGACGCTGGTGAACGCGGTCGTCGGTGTACAGGCCGCGCCGGCGACGAACTAAATTTAGCGCACGCCCGGAACCGGCGGCACGATCATGATGATCGTCGCGAACCGTTCCGGCTTGGCTCCGGGCCGCGGGTTGGGATAGCCCGCGGATCCTCCCCACGTCCAGTCCTTGACCGTCACTCCGGGGGGAAACGCCATTGTCTCCTCCCGGAAGCGCCCCACCTCGAACATATGCGTCGGCGGCTGTGTGAACACCTGGTCGCCGCGCTCCTTCAGGACCGTCCGGTAATACGCCACGAGATCCGCAAACGGTACGCTTGCGCCAAAGAGGTAGTAGCGCTGCGCCCGCCCGGCATCGTACGAGGCGATGAACTGGGCGGTTGGATAGACAGGTACTCCCAGGGTGGCCTCGGTAGGCACCGACGGATCGACCGGCGCTGAGACTGCTGGTGCCTGCGGCGCAGGCTGCGCGGCGGGCGCCGCGGGTGTCGCCGGTGCAGAGCCCGGACGCGGAAATGGCTGAGGCGTCTGCGCCAGAGCCGCCGATGCCACCACGGCAGAGACGGCGGCAGCCCAGATCGCACGCGTCATGCCAACCATTATAGGAGCCACGGGCCGCTCAGGCACCTCGGCCTTACGGGTCAGAGGGGTTGGCCGCGCCAGTACGCGAGGAGATCGTCAATCATGCGGTCGAACGAGATCGCGGGCGCCCATCCGGTAGCGCTGCGCAGGCGGGACGGATCGCCCACCAGTACCGGGATGTCCTGCGGCCGCAGGCGGTCGGCATCCACGACAATCTCGACCAGCACCGTCGATCGGCTGACGAGCGCATCGAGAAGCCCACGAATCGATTGGCCGATGCCCGAGGCGACGTTGTAGACGGTGCCGGGTCTCCCGCCGTCCATCAGCAACGCGTAGGCACGGACGGTGTCGCGGACGTCCGTCAGGTCGCGGATGGTGCCGACGTTTCCGACGCGGATGACCGGCTCGATGGCGCCGCGTTCGATCAGCGCGATTTGCCGCGCAAAGGCTGGTGCCGCGAACGACGCCTGCTGCCGCGGCCCGGTGTGGTTGAACGACCGCGTCACGATCACGTCGAGTCCGTCGCCGTCCAGGACATCCAGGCTCACCTGTTCCTGGGCGAGTTTGCTCAGTCCATACGGACTGGTCGGCCGCACGTCGTCGTCTTCGCGGAGCGGCGACGACGACGGGGCGTACACCGTGGCGGACCCCGTAATCAGGATGCGGCACACGACGCCCGCCCGCCTGGCCGCATCCAGCAGGTAATGGGTGGCGAGCGCGTTGCTTCGCAGCGGTTCGGCGCTGTTGTGAAACGAGGCTCCGACGTGCGGCGCGCCGGCGCAGTGAAAGATGCGCTCCGGGCGCAGCCGGGCGATCTCACGGCGCACGTGATCCCGGTCGAGGAGATCGACGCGAATCCAGGTGGCCAGCGCGGCGACGGCGTCGGGAGGATTGGAGCGGGTCCAGGCGACGATCGGGACAGCGCCTCTCCCGGCGCCGGACAGATGTTCGATCAGGTGACTGCCGGCGAATCCCGCGCCGCCAGTCACCAGGACGGGGCTGCTCACGGCAGGTCAGCGCTTTCCGTACTGGGCTTCGTAATAGGATCGGAACGCCGGATCGGCTTCCTTGATCGGCCGCCACCACCAGTCATTCGTGCGATACCACTCGATCGTGTCGCGGAGACCGCGTTCGAACGGCACGCGTGGCGACCAGCCGATGCCCCGCAGCTTCGTCGTATCGAGGGCGTAGCGCCGGTCGTGTCCAGGCCGGTCCGCGACCGGCTTGATGAGCGTCGAGGGCTTGCCCAGCGCCGACAGGATGCGACCCGTCAGGTCGATGTTCATCACTTCGTTCCCGCCACCGACGTTGTACACCTCGCCGCTCGCGCCTGTCGCGATCAGCAGGTCCAGCGCGCTGCAGTGATCATCCACGTGCAGCCAGTCGCGGACGTTCTTTCCGTCGCCGTAGAGGGGGACCGGCATGTCCTCGATCGCGTTGGTCACGAAGAGCGGGATGACCTTTTCAGGGAACTGATAGGGGCCGTAATTGTTCGATGCCCGCGTGATGATGACCGGCACGTTGTACGTGGCCCAGTAGCTGTAGGCCAATCGGTCCGCGCCGGCCTTGCTGGCCGCGTACGGATTGCGGGGCTTCAATTCGTCCGTTTCGCGGCTGGCGCCGGACGGCACGCTCCCGTAGACCTCGTCGGTCGAGATCTGGATGAAGCGGCGGAGCCGTGTCGCACGACGCGCCGCCTCGAGCAGCACGAACGTCCCTTCGACATCGGTCCTGATGAATTCCCCGGCCGACTGGATGGAGCGATCGACGTGGGTCTCCGCGGCAAAGTGGACGACGATCTCGGCCTGCTCGACGAGCGGCGCACTGACGGCGGCATTCCTGATGTCGTCGTGGACGAAGGTGTGCCGGGGGTGATCGATGACGTCGTGCAGGTTCTCGCGGCGCCCCGCGTAGGTCAGCTTGTCGAGGGTGGTGACGTGCCAGTCGTCATGGGCGCGGAGCGCGTGGCGGACAAAGTTGCTGCCGATGAAGCCGGCGCCGCCGGTCACAAGGACCTCAACCATTACCAGCGGATTCCCACTTCGGAGTTGTCGCCCAGCATGAACCGGAAGGCGCTCGGTTTGACCGGCATCCGGTAGATGCGCACGTTCTTGCCGATCAGGCTGTCGATGACGCGGTTGGCCAGATCGCGGACGCAGGACCCTTCCAGTACGATGCTGTGCTCGATTTCAGAGTCCTGGATCTCGACGTCGTTGCCGATCGACGTGAATGGTCCCACGTACGCCTGGATGATCCGCGCGCGGCTGCCGATGATCGCGGGGCCGCGGATGATCGATCGCTCCACGACCGCGCCGGCCTCGATGACGACCTTGCCCTCGATCCGGCTCTCGGCGTCCACGGTTCCCTCGATCCGGCGCTCCTGCAGGTCGAGTACCAGGCGGTTCGCTTCGAGCATGTCCTCGAGCTTGCCGGTGTCTTTCCACCACCCTTCGACGATATGGGGGCGGACGGCGAGGCCGCGATCGATCAAATCCTGAATCGCGTCGGTGATTTCGAGCTCGTTGCGGAAGCTCGGCTTGATGCGGTTCACCGATTCAAAGATCTCAGGACCGAACATGTAGACGCCGACGAGCGCGAGATCGCCGATCGGCTCCTTCGGCTTCTCGACGAGGCGGACGACCTGCCCGTTCTTCAGTTCGGCGACGCCGAACATCTGCGGATCGGGGACCCGGGTCAGCAGAATCTGGGCGGCCGGGCGCTCGCGGGCGAATTCGTCCACGAACTGCGAGATGCCCTTGCTGAGCAGGTTGTCGCCGAGGTACATCACGAAGGGGTCGGCCCCGATGAACGGCTGGCTGATCTTGACGGCGTGCGCGAGGCCGCGCGGCGCGTCCTGCTCGATGTAGACGATCGTGACGCCCCACCGTGAGCCGTCGCCCACCGCCGCCCGGATTTCGGCATGGGTGTCGCCGACGACAATGCCGATCTCGCGGATTCCCGCCGCCGCGATCGCTTCGATGCCGTAGAAGAGCACCGGCTTGTTGGCTACCGGGACGAGCTGCTTGGCGCTCGTGTAGGTCAGCGGGCGGAGACGCGTCCCCTTACCGCCGCTGAGAATCAGTCCCTTCATACTATTGAGCGCCCATCAGGCCGCCGAACGCGCCGAGGAAGTTGGAGAACGTGCCGACACCCGCGAGTACAAACGATACGTTGAACCGTCGGTCGGACGGAATAGGAAAATCCGCGCGCGCCTGCGGGTACTTGAACTTCTGGAACTCCGCCTGAATGCCGCAGCACTGCGCCAGGTAGGCAAATCCGACGCTCTGATTCATGATGCCCGCCCGCCCGATGTCCCACGTCAACGAGTAGCCGCCTCGTGCCCGGTTGTTGAGGAATGACAGCGCCGACGACCACGACAGCGAGCTCTCGGGAGTCACCGTCGGCCGCCTGCGGTACCGGCTGTAATTGACCGTCGACGAACTCGCGCCGATGCGCGTCGTTCCGCTCGTCGACATCACGTGCAGGCCTTCGCCCTGGACGTCGTACTCCAGCCGCGTCGTCGAATCGAGCGCCGCCGAGGGCGTCAGCTTCACGGTCAGGGCGACGTCCGACAGATCGACCGACCGTGGGCGGAACTGGGTGCTGACGTATTGCGTGTCGTTCAGGCTCGATCGCGGTGTCAGGTAGTACGTCTGCTGGATGCCGACACTCAGCATCTGTACGGTCGAGCCCGTCCCATCCGCGGTACGCGTGCGGTACAGCACCCGGTTGTTCACGCCATACGTGAAGCGGGCGGTATCGCCGTAGATGAGGTCGCTCGCATCCGACAGGGTCAGGACCTGGTTGGCATTGCCGATGGCGGGCACGTACTCGAACGCATAGGTCGGTTCGATCAGATGCTTCATGCGCTCGCTGTAGCCGCTCCCGGGCGTGTCCCAGATCTTCGAGAAGACCGGTCCGATGACATCCGAGCGCAGAGTCAGGTACCTGCGCACCAGCGGCTCCTCGATGATTCGGCCTTGCCCGTCGGCGCTCCTGGAGTAGTACGTCGTCCGGTACGACGCACTCGTGTTCAGGGTCAGAAAGGTCAGGCGCGACAACGCCGCACGGACGCTGGGAGACACGTCGAGCCGCTCCAGGCTCTTGTCGCTCGTGATCTTTCCGCCGCTCATCTGGCGGAACGGCAGGTGGCTGAACTCGTTGTTGATCGACGCGTAGACAGGAAGTCCGAGCACGCGCCTGGGCGCCAGCGCCGCAGTCACGCGCGGCGTACTGCCGTACAGCTGCGAGGTGTCGACGCCGGTAAACGTTTCCGTGCGCTGGAAGAGCGCGCTCGCCGTGAGCCCGCCCCACGTGCCCGCTATGCCGCCCTCGATCGTCCGCGTCGCGTTCGAGGCCTGGTAGAGGCTCTGCTGATACAGCTGTTGCGTGAGGATGCTCGTGCTGTAGTCGATCCGCTGGTGCAGACGGATCGACTGGCCAATCATGTGGGTGCCGGCGCCATTGAACTGATACGACGATTGCGCGGGAAGCCGCGCGATGCGGCCGCCGATCCGGAACTCCGCCTGCCGCTGCTCAAGGCGGTAGAACTTCAGATTGCCGTACGAGCCCTGGCCGGCCACGTACCGATATTCCGCGCCTGCGCCCTGGCCGACCTTGGTGAACCAGTCATGAAACACCGTCGCGTCCTGGCTGTCGCCGATCGCCCAGAAGAACGCGTTGCTGATCGTCTGGCCCCGCAGCGTCGATGCGCCGTATGTCGGGAGAAGAAACCCGGTGGCGCGTGCCTCTTCCTTGATGGGGTAGTAGAGGAGCGGAAGATACATCAGCGGGACGCCCTTGACCCGCAGCACGGTGTTCCGGGCTATCGCGTACTCGCCGAGCGTCAGCATCACCGAGCCGCTCGTGATTTCCCATCGGGGCGTGGGCTGGACGCAGGTCGTGAAGCCGCCACGGGTGAGCCGGTACTTGCGTTGCTCCAGCTTCTCGATGGTGTCGCCGTAGAAGTACACCTCGGGTTCCTGCCCGCCGAATTCGGCCCGGTCCACTTGGTCGCCGAGTGCGAGAATGCCAGAAGCGACGTGAAACGTTCCGGTGCCCTTCGCGATATTGAACTCGACGCTCTCAGCGGCAATACGGCCTTCGGGATTGGCGAAGACCACGTTCCCGCTCGCCACCAGACGAAGCTCCGGTTCCGTATAGATATCGATCGCGTCCGCGAAGAAGCTCATCTGCGGACATTCGACCTGCACCTGGCCGGTCAGCCGCAGGTGCGTCGATGACACGCGCTCGAACTGCCACTGGGTCGTCCTCGTGCACGTGCCGAAGAAGGGATCCTGCACCGCGCCCGGTGCCCCGGGCAGGGGAATCTGTGCGCTGGCGGGGAGAGCCAGCGCACACATGCACAAACAGAGACAGACACGCAAAAACATCAGGAAGTTCAGGGATTACCGCAGGATAGCACGCCGTCTGAGACTGCCGCGGACGGCGCCCACGAGAAAAACGGAGCCTGCCACGCAGACGGTCTGACTCATCGACAGCGCCTGTTCGACCGCGGCAATCGGATCGGGCTCCGCTTCGACCTGCGCGGCGCCGGCGGCCGCCACGCGCGCGGCCAGCTCGTGCGCGGGAACCGCGCGCGGACTGTTCGCGGCGGTCGTGATCACCGACGAGACGGCCGGAAGAAGGGACTCGACGATGGCCGAGACGTCCTTGTCGCGCATGACACCGAGTACCAGCGCGGGCCGCTCGGGATGCCAGCGCTCGAGGTAGGACGCCAGCGCGCGCGCGCCCTCCTCGTTGTGCGCCGCATCGAGCAGCACGCGCGCGCCGCCCCCCACGTCGAGCTGTTCGAGCCGTCCCGGCCAGTCAACGTCGGTGACGCCGCGCTCGATGGCGGCTCTGGGAATGGCAAGACCAGCCGCCCGCGCGCATTCGAGGAGCCTCATCGCGATCAGCGCGTTGCCCACCTGGTGATCGCCCCGCAGCGCGAGTGTCAGCGGGCCGTATCGGTCCACCGGGGTCTCGACCGTGATCGTGGCGCGGCCGTCGTGGACGGTGCTGTCGAGCCGGGTGCCCGCGAGCGCATCGGTGACGCGCGCGCCGAGGCCGGCGGCCACGCCCGCAATCACCGTGCGCGCCTCGGGCGGCAGCGCCCCGGTGACGACGGCCATGCCCGGTTTGATGATGCCGGCCTTCTCGAAGGCGATGGCCGCGAGAGAGTCGCCGAGCAGTTCCTGGTGATCGAGGGCGATCGACGTAATGGCGCCGGCGGCCGCCGGCACCACATTCGTCGAGTCACACCGTCCCCCGAGGCCCACTTCGATGACAGCGGCCTCGACGTTCGCGCGGCGGAACAGTTCGAAGGCGATAGCGGTCGTCGCTTCGAAGAAGGTCGGGTGCACCTGAAGGTCGCCGGATCGGATCAATCCGTCCGCGCAGTCGAGCACGTCGGTGGCGACGGTGTCGAGGAGACGAGCGTCGACCGGGTCTGTGCCGATCACGAATCGTTCGGTGAGATCCACCAGGTGCGGCGACGTGAAGCGCGCCGCGCGGAGCCCCGCCGCCACCAGCCCGGCATGGGCCATGGCGGTGACCGATCCCTTGCCGTTCGTGCCGGCGACGTGCAGGCTGATGAAGGACCGCTCGGGATGTCCCAGCGCGGCGCAGAGGCGGGAAATGTTCTCGAGACCCAGCTTGATGCCGAACGTCTCGAGCGCGAAGAGCCGGTCGAACACGTCAGTCCGGCCGGTCCGTATCCACCGGCGCCGCCTCGTGTGGCCCGGCGGACGGGACGGGTTCCGCCCGCATGAACCGCAGCACGCGCGACAGCGTGGGCTTCATCTCGCGGCGGTCGACGATCAGGTCGAGCATGCCATGGTCGAGGAGGAACTCGCTGCGCTGGAAGCCGGGTGGAAGCTTCTGGCGGATGGTCTGCTCGATGACGCGCGGGCCGGCGAAGCCGATGAGTGCCTTCGGCTCCGCGATGTTCAGGTCGCCCAGCATCGCAAAGCTGGCGGTGACGCCGCCCGTCGTCGGGTCGGTCAGCACGGAAATGAACGGAACGCCGGCGCGGTCGAGTCTGGCGAGCGCCGCCGAGATCTTCGCCATCTGCATCAGCGACAGGACGCCTTCCATCATGCGCGCCCCTCCGGAACAGGAGACCACGAGCAGGGGCTGCCGGCGCTGGAGCGCCATCTCGGCCGCGCGCGTGATCTTCTCGCCCATGACGACCCCCATGCTGCCGCCGATGAAGCCGTACTCCATGGCCGCCACCACGACGTCGAGCCCGTCAAGCCGGCCCGTCGCCACGATGATGGCGTCGGTCATCCCCGTCGCGCGCTGCGTCGAGGCGAGCCGGTCCCGATACGCCTTCGTATCGGTGAAGGACAACGGATCCGTGGCGGCCAGATCGGCATCATGCTCCGTCCAGCGGCCGTCATCGAGCAGCATGAGGAGCCGCTCGGCCGCGCCAAGCCGGAAGTGGTGGGCGCACTTCGGACAGACGCTCAGGTTCTCTTCGAGATCCTTGTTGTAGAGAGGCTGCCCGCAGTCAGGACACTTGACCCACAGGCCCTCGGGCACCCGGCTTGGCCGCCCGGCGGTCGCCGACGCCATCGGCTTGCGCGTCTTCTTGAACCACGCCATGGGGGGAATTACGGCAGGTCAAAAGTCAAAAGTCAAAAATCAAAAGTCAAAGGTACTTTTGACCTTTGCCTTTTGACCTTTGACTTACGTACGTGGCACGTAGTAGCGCGTCCCCCGGTTCATGGTGCGGATCTGCCGCAGCAGGTCGTCGACCGCGGCGTCGCTCGTCGACAGATCGACCTGCGACGTCTCGACCACGAGCAGGGGCGTCGCGGAGTAGTGGAAGAAGAAGTGCTGATACGCCTCGTTCAGCTCCCGGATGTAGTCGGACTGCGGGATCGGCTCCGGCGACTCCAGTTCCTTCGACCGATCGCGCAGACGCCGGACCAGGACGTCGGTCGGCGCCTGCAGGTACACCACGAGATCGGGCAGCGGCACGTCGCGCACGAGCAGGTCGTACAGGCGCTGGTAGATGAACAGTTCGTTGTCGTCAAGGTTCAGGTAGGCAAAAATCTTGTCGCGATCAAAAACGTAGTCCGAGATCGTCGCCTGCGCGAAGAGATCGCCCTGCCGCAGCGTGAGTTGCTGCCGATGACGGCTCAGGAGATAGAAGAGCTGGGCCTGCAGCGCGGCGCCCGCGCGGTCGGCATAAAAATCCGCCAGGAAGGGATTGTCGGTTTCCTCGAGGACGAGCGCGGCATCGAGGCGCGTGGCGAGCCGTTCGGCGAGCGACGTCTTGCCGACGCCTATCGGACCTTCGACGGCGATGTATTGAAATGACATGCAGCGCGAGCCAGGAACGCCAGTGAGTGCATGCTATCATCCGGCCCTGCATGGGCAAGTCACAAGTCACAAGTCACAAGTCAGAAGTCACAAAGAAGAGACGCTGGTGTGGTTGTGACCTGGGCCTTGTGACCTGGGCCTTGTGCCTTGTCGCGGGCAGCGCAGCCTGCGCGACCCTCCCCCCGCCTCCACCTGAGCCGCCTCCCGTCACCTGGGAGGACAAGATGCGGTGGATGCTCCGGCTGGAAGATCAGCGCATCCTCCGCGATCCGAATCCGGCGCCGCCGGTCGTGCTTGTTCCCGCCACGCGCACGCAGCCCGCCGTCGTGGCGCCGCCGCCGCCGTCGGATGTGATCCGGCTTCTGGCTGACGGCGAAGCGCGCGTGCGCCGGCGCGCGGCGCTTGCGGCGGGCCGCGTGGGACTTCGAGAGGCCGTCGGTCCCCTGACCCCGCTGCTCGCCAGCGATCCCGAGCCCGACGTGCGGGCCATGGCGGCATTTGCGCTTGGCCTGATCGGTGACGCCGCCGCGAGGGCGGCTCTCCTCGCCGCACTTACCGATGGCGACCCCTCGGTCCAGGGTCGCGCCGCTGAAGCGCTGGGGATGCTTGCGGACCGGTCCGATGCGGCCGCCGTCGGCCAGATGGTCCAGGTGCACATCAGGGCCGGCGCGCTGGCGTCGCTCCCACCTGACGACCTGTCGTTCCCGCTCGCGCCACCGGTTGAGGCCATTCGCCTCGGGCTCTACGCTCTCGTCCGGCTCGGGTCCTACGAGCCGCTGGCGGCCGCCGTCCTCGAAGCGAACGGGCAGCCGGTCTCCGCCTGGTGGCCGATCGCCTACGCGCTGCGACGCGGGGGAGATCCACGGGCGGTGCCGGCCCTCGTGACGCTGCTCAGTACGCCCGGCCGCTACACAGCCGCCTTCGCGGCGCAGGGACTCGGCGCGCTGAAAGCCACGGCCGCTGCGGCGCCGTTGCGCCAGATCGTCGACCGCCGCACCGCTCCTCCAGCGGTGGTCATACAGGCAATGCGGGCGCTGGCCGCGCTCGGCGACACGCTTTCGGAGCCGGTACTGACCGGCATCGTGGCCGACGCGCGGGTTGACCCGACCCTCCGCGTGGAGGCGATGACCGCGCTCTCGCCAGTGGCCACCCAGGAGAGTCTCGACCTGCTGCTCGATCTGGTCACCGACCCGCTGCCGATGATGCGGGGCCTGGCGATGCGCAGTCTCGCCCGTGCCGATCCCGATACCTTTCTTGCGGCCCTGTCTGGGCTCGATCCCGATCGCGATCCGGCCGTGCGGGCGGCGCAGGCGACGGCGCTCGGTTCGCTGTCCGATCGACGTGGCGTGCCGGGACTGATGGGTTTCCTTGGCGAGAAGGACCACCGCGTGATTCCGGCCGTGCTCTCGGCGCTCGTGGCTTCCGGCGCACCAGAGGTGGAAACACTCCTCCTCGAGCGGCTCAGGACCGACGACTTTGCGGTGCGGGCCGCGGCGGCCAGCGCACTGGCGCAGCTGAAATCAGCCGCCGCCGCGCCGGCACTCGTCGAGGCGTATCGCGCGGCGGCGGGAGACAGCACGTACGTGGCGAGGGGGGCCATCCTCAACGCGCTGACCGCGCTGAATCCGGCAGCGGCGCAGCCGCTGCTGGAAGAGGGGCTGAGGGACCGTGACTGGGCGATCCGTCAGCGGGCCGCCTCGATCTTCAGGCAGCGCCCGGGCGGCGAGAGCGTCGAGGCCACCATCCGGCCGGCGCCTGCGGGCCGCGAGGTCAGCGACGCCGAGCTGGAATCGCTCATCACGCCCGCGTTCTCCCCCCACGTCTTTATCGAGACCGACCGGGGCACGATTGAACTGGAGCTGGCGATTCTCGACGCGCCGCTCACCGTCGCGAACTTCAGTGCCCTCGCGCGCCGGGGGTTCTTCGACGGCATCGCGATCCACCGCATCGTGCCGGACTTCGTCGTCCAGGATGGAGACCCTCGCGGGGACGGGGAAGGCGGTCCCGGCTACACCATCCGGGACGAGATCAACATGCGGCCGTACCTGCGCGGCACCGTGGGCATGGCGCTCGACTGGGAAGATACCGGTGGGAGTCAGTTCTTCATCACGCACTCGCCGCAGCCGCACCTCGACGGGCGGTACACCGTTTTCGGGCATGTGGTGGCCGGGATGGACGTCGTCGACCGGCTGGTGCAGGGAGACGTCGTCAGGCGGGTGCAGATCTGGGACGGAGTAACCCCGAGTCAGTAAAGGCGGGGTGTTCCTGGTTCCGGGTTCCGAGTTCGCATAAAAATAAAAAAAGGGGGCGCGCACCGGCACACCCCCTCTCTTGTATGGCGGTAGCGACTATCTCTTCTTCGCCGCCTTCTTCTTTCCGCCCTTAGCCTTCTTTGCCATGCCTTATCCCCCCTTTCGGTGGTTTGGATTGCGATCCACACAGTCGCCCGGCGCACTCTGCCGCCTGGCACGTCGGCCCGG